>NZ_OZ246016.1:659266-1318533 GCF_965230735.1 Motiliproteus sp. | reverse complement strand
GAGTTCGTACTGCTGGCTACCCGCAGCGAAGACCCCGACAGCCTGTTCTTCCAGCGCCGTCTGATGATTGAAGGCGATACCGAAGTCGGGCTGGAAGTGAAGAACCTGATGGATAGCGTCGATCAGGACAGCCTGCCGCCGATGATCAAACTGATCCTCGATAAGGGTGCGCCGCTGCTTAACAAGCTCCTGTAAATCCCCCTTACTCTACAAACAGAAAAGCCGCCCGGATAAGTTCTGGACGGCTTTACATGTGCCTTTAGCCTACGCCAAAGGCTGCCAACTGGATGCAATCACCGGAGCCAGCTGATCCTTCGTCTCCTGAGGCAGCACCGCACCATCACCGGCGGGGACATCAAACTCAGCCATGGCATTGACCAGTTGATCGACAAGGTTGTTGGTCAGTACTGAACCCCCTGCGTGAATCTCTTCGATTTGAGTCTGAGTACTTGAATACCAGTTTTTAATCCGAATTTGGTCATCAGTACCGACAGTATCAATCAAGAGGTCACCTCCATCTTGAGAGAACCATAAATCAGATCTTTCCAAGCCCATGCCAAACTGAATACGATCTGTTTCGTTATGGCCTCCCTCAAAATCACTTATGCTGTCCTGACCATCACCTAGGTTAAACACATAGGTATCGTCGCCTGCTCCTCCATGGAGAGAGTCATTTCCTATCCCTCCTTCCAGCGTATCGTTATCCTCTCCGGATACTTCTTCGGCTGCACCAATAAGGATATCGTTGCCAGCGCCACCGTAGAGTGAGTCATTGCCGTCATTACCCCGGATTTCGTCATTGCCACCTAAACCATCAATGACATCATCCCCTTCGGTGCCCTCAACTACGTCATCACCTTCCGTGGGTGCTATAGCAAGTGCTTGTACCTCATCAATACCCCAAGCCGTACCATCGGTGAATTCAACACGCTCTACTTTATAAGCAATGTTTCCGAACCAGTGACGCAGAACCAATTGATCCTCTGTACCATCGATACTTAGAATAAGGTGATCAGATTCACGGCTAACCGAAACGTCATCCGCAGCTATGCCATCAGTAAAGCAGACAACATCCTGATTACCGGGCGTACTATCGAAGTCGTAAATTAAGTCACTGCCTGCCCCAAGGCCAAAGATGTAGGTATCGTTGCCTGCTCCGCCGTAAAGACTGTCATTACCAGCCCCACCATCTAGCGTATCGTTATCCTCTCCTTCTACCTCTTCAGGTGCCCCATAAAGGATATCGTTGCCGGCACCGCCGTAGAGGATATCGTTACCTCCTTCACCATATATCTCGTCATTGCCACCTAAGCCATCGATAACGTCATCAATTTCAGTACCTTGGATCTCGTCATCACCTTCTGTGGGAGCTAAAGAGTAAGACGTAAGGTGGTCAATGCCCCAAACTGTACCATCGGAAAATTCGACACGCTCAATTTTAAAAGCTGCGCTGTCACTAGCGTTGGAAAACCAGTTCCGAAGGACCAGTTGATCTTCTGTGTCATTGATAGAGAGAACGAGATCGTCTAAATTTTGGCTAACCGAGATATCGCCTGCAGCTACACCTTCGATGAAGCGAATAACATCCTGATTACCCGGCGTACTGTCGTAGTCGTAAATCGAGTCACTGCCTGAGCCAAGACCAAAGAGGTAGGTGTCGTTACCCGCCCCCCCTTCGAGGTAGTCATCGCCAGCACCGCCATCCAGCGTATCGTTGCCGTCATCGCCGGAAATCTCATCGTCACCGCCTAAGCCGTTAAGAACGTCATCCTCTTCGGTACCCTCAATCTCGTCGTCGCCTTCGGTGGGCGCCATGGCGAACGCCCAGAGTTCATCAAAACCCCAGACCGTGCCATCAGCAAACTCAACACGCTCGATTTTTGTTGTATCACTACCGAACCAATTACCCAGAGTCAGTTGATCCTCGGTACCATTAATGCTGAGAACAAGAGAATCAAAATCACGACTGAAGGAAATGTCGGCCGGAGCTACGCCTTCGGTAAAGCGGACAACATCCTGATTGCCCGACGTACTGTCGTAGTCGTAAATCGAGTCACTGCCTGAGCCAAGACCAAATAGGTAGGTGTCGTTACCCGCCCCCCCTTCGAGGTAGTCATCGCCAGCACAGCCATCCAGCGTATCGTTGCCGTCACCACCGGAAATCTCATCGTCACCGCCTAAGCCATTAAGAACGTCATCCTCTTCGGTACCCTCAATCTCGTCGTCGCCTTCGGTGGGCGCCATGGCGAACGCCCAGAGTTCATCAAAACCCCAGACCGTGCCATCGGTGAACTCAACACGCTCGATTTTATTAGCATCGCTGTCGAACCAATCACCCAGAGATAGCTGGTCCTCGGTGCCATTGATACTCAGAACAAGGTCGTCATCGACGCGGCTGAACGAAACATCTGCAGGAGCTACGCCTTCGGTAAAGCGGACAACATCCTGATTGCCCGACGTACTGTCGTAGTCGTAAATCGAGTCACTGCCTGAGCCAAGACCAAAGAGGTAGGTGTCGTTACCCGCCCCCCCTTCGAGGTAGTCATCGCCAGCACCGCCATCCAGCGTATCGTTGCCGTCATCGCCGGAAATCTCATCGTCACCGCCTAAGCCGTTAAGAACGTCATCCTCTTCGGTACCCTCAATCTCGTCGTCGCCTTCGGTGGGCGCCATGGCGAACGCCCAGAGTTCATCAAAACCCCAGACCGTGCCATCGGTGAACTCAACACGCTCGATTTTATTAGCATCGCTGTCGAACCAATCACCCAGAGATAGCTGGTCCTCGGTGCCATTGATACTCAAAACAAGGTCGTCATCGACGCGGCTGAACGAAACATCTGCAGGAGCTACGCCTTCGGTAAAGCGAACTACGTCCAGGTTGCCCGGTGTGCTGTCGTAATCGTAGATCGAGTCACTGCCGGAACCACGGCCAAAGAGATAGGTATCATTACCGTCCCCCCCGTCGAGATAGTCATCACCAGCACCGCCATCGAGCGTATCGCTGCCGTCATTACCGTAAATCTCATCATGGCCACCTAGACCATTGATGACGTCATCCTCTTCGGTACCCTCAATCTCGTCATCGCCTTCTGTGGGTGCCATGGCAAACGCCCAGAGATCATCGAGGCCCCAGGCCGTGCCATCGGCAAACTCAACACGCTCAACTTTAGAAGCATCATCATCGAACCAATCATCCAGAGATAGCTGATCCTCGGTGCCATTGATGCTCAGAACAAGGGAGCCATCATTGCGGCTGACCAAAACGTCTACAGGAGCTATGCCTTCTGTAAAGCGAACAACGTCCTGATTGCCCGGTGTGCTGTCGTAATCGTAGATCGAGTCACTGCCTGAGCCACGTCCAAAGAGATAGGTATCGTTACCCGCACCCCCGTCGAGATAGTCATCACCAGCACCGCCATCCAGCGTATCGTTGCCGTCATCACCGTAAATCTCATCATGGCCGCCTAGGCCATTGATGACGTCGTCCTCTTCGGTACCTTCAATTTCGTCATCACCTTCCGTAGGAGCCAGAGAAAGCGCTGTTATCTCATCAATTCCCCAGACCGTACCATCAGCAAATTCGACATGTTCGACTTTACACACATCGCTGGCGAACCAGTACCCAATACGTAATTGATCCTCTGTGCCCTTGATTCCGAGCACAAGATCATTGATATCACGAATCACCGAAACGTCATCTGGGGCTATACCTTCAGTGAAGCGGATAACATCCTGATTACCTGGTGTTCCATCGTATTCTGAAATAGAGTCAACGCCTGACCCATGACCAAAGAGATAAGTATCGTTACCTGCGGCACCTTGGAGTTCATCATTACCCGATCCTCCGTCTAGAATGTCGTCACCCATACCTCCGCTGATGAAATCGTTTCCAGCACCGCCATCCAGCGTATCGTTGCCGTCATCACCGTATATCTCATCATGGCCACCTAGACCATTGATGACGTCATCAATTCCGGTACCCTCGATCTCGTCATCACCTTCTGTGGGAGCTAAAGAGAAAGATGTAAGGTGATCAACACCCCAGACTGTACCATCGGCAAATTCGACACGTTCGATTTTATAGCTATCAGCCGAGAACCAATTGCTAAGGCGTAGTTGATCTTCAGTGCCATCGATAGAGAGAATGAGGTTATAAAACTGACGAAAGACCGAAACATCATCAGCAGCTACGCCTTCGGTAAAGCGAACCACATCTTGGTTATCTGGCGTACTATGGAAATCGTAGACATGATCACTACCGGAACCGAGACCAAAGAAGTAAGTATCATTGCCCCAGCCCCCTTCCAGCACATCATTGCCAGCTCCTCCCTCTAGTTTATCGTTTCCAGCCCCGCCATAAAGGTGATCTCTACCGGTACCTCCATAGAGAATATCGTTACCATCATTACCATAAATATAGTCATCGCCGCCTAAACCATCGACAACGTCATTCGCATCGGAACCTTTAAATTCATCATTACCCCCAGTAGGTGCTAGAGACAACGCTATGAGTGCATCAACATCCCAAATCGTGCCATCATCGAATTCAACACGCTCTACTTTAGAAGCATCATTGGAAAACCAATTCTCTAGGCGTAGTTGGTCTTCTATACCATTGATACTAAGGAGCAGATGATCAGACTTACGAGATACCCAAATATCATTTGCAGATACACCTTCCTTAAAACGAACGACATCCTGATTTTCTGGCGTTTCGTCATAATCATAGATATAGTCAACACCTGAACCTAGCCCGAAGAGGTAGGTATCATTACCTTCTCCCCCTTGTAGTATGTCACTTCCCGAACCTCCGTCTAGGCTGTCACTACCCGCTTCACCGTAGAGTTCATCACTACCTGTTCCTCCAGCTAAAATGTCGTTACCGGTTCCTCCGTGAAGTTCATCATTGCCACCTTTTCCATCAATCTTGTCATTTCCAGCTCGACCATCAATAATGTCATCTACTTCAGTACCCTCAATGTCGTCACTACCTTTCGAGGGAGTCATGGCAAACATCCAAAGCTCGTTAACGCCCCAGATCGTGCCATTAGTGAATTCGACACGTTCAACTTTATGATTATCATCAGAGAGCCAATTTTCTAGGCGCAGTTGGTCCTGTGTTCCATTGATACTAAGAATAAGGTGATCCGACTCACGTGAGATTGAAACATCATCCGGAGTAACGCCTTCGGTAAAGAGAACAACATCCTGATTGCCCGGTGTGCTGTCGTAATCGTAGATCGAGTCACTGCCTGAACCTAGCCCAAAGAAGTATCTATCGTTACCTGCACCTCCTTCGAGGTAATCATTCCCCGATCCGCCGTCTAACGTATCGTTACCTGCTCCTCCTTCGAGGTAATCATTCCCCGATCCGCCGTCTAACGTATCATTACCATCACTACCATAGAGACGATCATGGCCAGCACCGCCATACAGTTGGTCATTTCCCAGACCTCCAGAAAGCCTGTCATCCCCCCCTTCACCAAACAACTCATCCATAACAACGGTACCGAGAATCACATCATCACTATCGGTACCACGGATCTTCTGCGCCAGGACTTGCAGTTCAGAGCTACTCAGACTACTACCATCAGCGAATTCCACCAGTTCAATCTTGTTTTGGACTGCAGTAAAGGCGTCCTCTAGGGTAATGCGATCATCGGCAATACCAGCAGGATCGGCAATCAATAGCACGATATTGTTACCTTCGCGGGTGACCGTAACTTGATCCTGAGTGATACCGTCACCAAACAATACCCGATCTACCATGTTGTATATTAGGGAATGGTTATAGTCATTGATGACATCCTGGCCATCGCCCCGGTTAAAAACGTAAGTATCAGCACTCACTGACCCCTCTAGACGATCATTACCCGCTCCACCTTCCAGCGTGTTGCTGGATCTACTCTGGGAACGGTCGTAATTTCCGCTTTGTTCGATCCGAAGGGTGTCATCGCCAGTCCCGCCCTTCAGTAGGTTACTACCGAGAATAACACTCAAGGTATCATCGCCCCCCCCTCCTTTCAGGGAAATATTTCCATAATGAGTACTTAGGGTGTCATTACCAGCCCCACCATTCAGGATTCCACGCCCATAATAGTCGTGTAGAGTGTCATCACCTTCTCCTCCATGAATATAATCATAAGCGCTTGAGCCGATTAATATATCATCACCATCCAGACCTCTTATATAGCTAATCGATCCGTAGTTAGAATATATTTCATCATCATTTCCGGTACCAACAATCTCGTTTTCAATTGTAATTGGAACTCGATGATGCAACCCCGAAGAAGATAGAAATTCATCTATATTTTTTGAAAGCGGACTTGAATAACTAAACAATCCTTTCAAGACTGATATAGTATCAGCGTACTTGTTTAAAAGGTCAGTGTCTTCCAGATAGCTTAATGATGATTCAAGATGCCTGAAACTAGGTGAGGCTAGACCTGTTTCAAAGTTAATCTCCCAACTAATTTTGCTTATAATATCTAAGTATTCTGTTTGCGCCATTAGCTGGCTGTATAAGTAAGAAGAAAATTTAGAAAATTCATCTTCTAAAATATAGGCAGCGTGCTCACCTTGTACATGATTACCACCTTGTCCGCTATCATAGCCTCTACCTGTCAAAGTCTCTAAAGCAACAACCTTCCTAGGGTCTATATAAGTAACACCATTTTCATCGCGACTACGAGGATCAACATCAACTGCACCTAGCCATCGGTAAATCATAGGTTCCAATAGAGCCTTTCTATTGGTTATATCCTCTGCATTGACAAACTGAGTAACAAGATTTTTTAGCTCATCATCTCGTATCATTGCTTGATGCAGGCTTCTTGCGTTACCAAACCCAATAGCGTTAGGAAGGCTGTTAACAGTACTATCAATTTCTACAATGTCATTTTCTTTTGTATTTGACAAATCAACATCAAACCAAAAATCTGCAGTATTGATGCTACTTCCATCTAATAGTGTAGCGGTGCTGGTTTGCTTTATGGTATTACCTTGACCATCATCAACTGACGTATTTTGATATCCTGTATTTAATGACTCTACACCAACCTCAGTTAGTGCCTTTAACTCTTTATCTTGAGATATACCATCAGAATTTTTATCTATCCAAACTTTAATACCAGCAGCCTCTGCTTCCACAGAGCCAACCTTTCCGTCATTGTTAGTGTCAAACTCAGCTAAGGCTTCATAGCCATTTAGAGCTAAACGACCCGATGCAAGGGCTGTGTTATTTCCAAATAGCTCAGCACCTGAATCAATAGTTCCATTTGCGTCTAGATCACGGACCAGGAAGCCATCATTACCACTGATCCATCCGGTTAGCTCAGCAAAACCGTTATTGTCGTGATCGAAGTAGATATCAGCATTTTTTGATATCGAGTCAAAGCTGTTACCATCAAGATCCAAAACAATCGGCGAACCTTTAGATTCTGCGCTTGATATTTCAGGGGCGTGGTCGTTAGCACCACCAAGTATTCGACCTAAAGCAGAGCCTAAATCCGAACCAAACTCTTCAAGCAAAGATAAACCACGATCTACGACACCCTGCGCTTCTTGCTTAGCACTATTTGCCAACTGGGCAGCGTTGCTTAATGCGTCATCAAATAGCTGCTGGGCTGATTGCTGGGCCTGTTCCCATGCATCAGTGGCATCTTGGAGTGCTTGATCCAAAGCTTCCGAACCCGCCTCAAGTGTATCGTTTGCTAGCGCAACCGCGTCGTTATAGATACCAGCTGCATCTTTAACTGCTTCATCAAACGCCTGCTGCGCTGTAGAAGATAGCTCATCATAAACCTGCTCTGCTGCTTCGATTTTTCCTGATAGGTAATCTACAGCGCTATCAAATACTTCTTCTCCGTACTGATATACTTCTGACGGAATAGCCGCTACCGCTTCTTTTGTTGCTTCGAGGTGCCGATCCAGTGCAGCGGTTGCTTCATCGTAAACCTGAATAGCTGATTCTTTTGCCGATTCAAACTCTTCAGTCGCATCTTGAAGCGCCTGATTAAAAGAATCGCTACCCGCTTCGTAATTCTCTGTTATCCAAGCCTCAGCATCATTATATGACTCTGTTGCTTGCTGAACAGATGTATTATAAGCATCAGATACTTCAACTATTTTAGAATCAATATACTCTTCAACCCCATAAATTTTTTCTGACGCATATTGAGTTATTGCATCAATTTTATTATCAACAGAGTCAACTAAATCCAAAGTCATATCATGGATATATGTTGAATTGCTATCGTCTGAACCAAGCTGATAAAAAGCCAACCCAACCGATACGGCAGCAGCTGTAGCAAGTAAAGCAGGGCTTGCAGCAGTGGCACCAACCACTGCTGCCACACCCAGTATTACAGACCCTATTGACTGAACTGTTGCATCGGACAGCTTATTATTCTTGGCAATATCTCTTGAAGCATCTTCATAAAGTGTATAAATATTTGCAGCAGCACCAACTGCACCCAGCTTTGAAGTAAAGTCGCTTAATGCACTAACCAGATGTGCTGCAAACTCATCAGGGTTTTCATTCTTTGCGTCTTTCAGAGCATTATATAAACTATCATATGAACCCACATGATTAATCCAGTCAGCAGCTTTAGGCTCTACTGTTTTAAAAATATTACTCATTATTCATTCCCTTAAATAATAAACGTATGTAAATCAATGCAATTAAAGCAGAAATAATCTTTAAAAAAACAATCCATCTTGGAGAGTAGAGATTTACTAGATAATCTATTGATGAATTCTCATCAACAAGAACTGATCCATCCGAACTCTCCATAAATAGAAGATACTTTTCATTTGATAAGAACTTATCAAGAACTATATAGCTAAATCTTACTTCATCACCAGGGCTAATTGAATCTCTTAAGGTGACCTCAACCTCACTACCTAGCGGCACATAAGATTTAACATTATTACCCACCTTTATTTTGATAAATATGTTCCCTGACTTCTGTCTTTCTTTATAAATCGAGTCGAAGTACCCAATACTACTATCAACATTATCCCTAATGAAATCAGCTTCTTTCATCATATACTTATTGCTTTCATTGAAAACTATTACTAAAAGCACAATCAGCAATGAAAGAGCCATCTGAACATTCTTATTCTTATGGCAGTTGCAAATTTTTTTAAAAATCATATAACCAGACCTTGAACAACTTAAACCTTATCTCTCCCTAACACTCTCCTGCCGATACCTAAGCAACGGTGCCAAAAAGTATTCAATTAACCTTCTCGTACCTGTTTTAACCTCAGCTGTCACTGCCATCCCCGGAATTAACTGCACTTTATTGCCTTCCACATTCAACCAGTCTTGATCCATTAACAGTTTCATTTTATAGATCAACCCTTTCTCTTCATCAGCCAACGCATCCGCGCTGACTTGGATAACTTCGGCCTCAATCAGACCATATTTGGTGAAGGGGAAGGTATGTACTTTGATCGCCGCATCCATCTGTTCTCGGATAAAGCCGATATCCTTGTTGGCCAGATAGGCTTCAACCACCAAGGCTTCTTCACGGGGGACGATCTGCATCAGCGGTTGGGCCGGGGTGACGACTTCGCCCGGGGAGGCCAACACCAGTTCTTTGATGACGCCGTCGACCGGCGCGTAAAGGATCTGACGCTGGTTGCGATCCCGGGCTTTGCTGAGATCTTCAACCAGTGTGCGTTGTTGGCGCTGGCTTTCGGCCAGGGCTTCGAAGGCTTGGGCGCGGCTTTGGGACCTGAGCACCTGTAACTGAGCCTCAGTTTCCTGCAGTGCGGCCCGTAGTTGGCGCTGGCGCGCCTGCTCTTCGACTAGTTCCAGCTCGTTATCGACCCGTTCGGACTCCAACTCCAGGTATTGATTGCGGGCGGCCATTTTGCGCTCGCTGAGCTGTTTCAAGGCATCGGCTCGCTCGCTGATCAGTGGAAGGGTGGCCTCCAGCCTGCGGATACGCGCCTGACTGGCGTCCTTGTCGGCCAGCTTGGCGGCCTGGGTTCGGCGCAGCGCCTGGGTCTGGGCTTGGTACTGGGCCCACTGCTGGTCGAACAGGCTCTGGTGCAGTTGCCGCTGGGCTTCGGAAGCTTGCTGAGGCCAGGTAATCAGTTGGTCGTTGGTGTCGGCTTCAGTGTCAGTACTAGCCAGCCGGTTGGCCAGGGCTTGCTGGCGGGCCAGGTTGAGTTGGGTGGTGAGTAGCTCGTGTTGCAGGCGCTGTTGGTCGGCTTCGGTCTGGGTGGCATCCAGCTCCACCAGCGGCTGCCCTTGAATCACCGCTTCGCCCTCTTTGACGAGAATCCGACTGACCACTCCCTTTTCCAGCGGCTGGATCGGTTTGATCTTACCGCTGGGGACGATCTTGCCTTCGGCCACAGCGACGATATCGACCTTGCCGACGCAAGCCCAAGCCACACCGATCAGAAACAGTCCGATCAGGGTCCACATCATCACCCGCCCCATCGGCGACGGTGGCCGGTCCTGGATCTCCAGCGCTGCTGGGAGAAATTCCAGCTCGTCTTGGGCGATATGTTTATCACCGAGGCTGCCGCGTTGTTGCCAGGCGTTGATCAGTGCGCGTATCGGGTTCATTCGTCGGTGCCCTCCGCTACGGGTTGGGCTGTGGCCGGTTGAGCTGCCTGCTGTTGTCTTTCCTGTCGCCCTTGCCTTTGTAACGCCTGACGCCTAGCTGCCGCGCTAGGAATGCTGGCCTGAAAGCTATTGAGGCGGGCGTATTCGCCGTTCTGTGCCAACAGCTGTTCATGGTTGCCGGACTCGATAATCCGCCCTCTGTCCATCACGATAATTCGGTCGCATTGACGCACGGTGCTTAGCCGGTGAGCGATGATAAACAGGGTACGACCCCGGCTGATGGCGGCCATATTGTCTTGGATAATCCGTTCGGATTCATAGTCCAGTGCGCTGGTCGCTTCGTCGAAGATCAGGATTCGGGGGTCGGCGATCAACGCCCTGGCAATAGCGATACGCTGGCGTTGGCCGCCGGACAGGTTGCAGCCGTGTTCGCCGACAGGATTATCGTAGCCTTCGGGCAGCTCCAGAATAAAATCGTGGGCACCGGCCAGCTTGGCGGCATGAACCACCGCCTCCATCGGCAAACCGGGGTTGGCCAGCGCGATATTCTCGCGGATCGAGCGGTTGAACAGGAAATTCTCCTGCAGCACCACGCCGATATTACGCCGCAACCAGGCCGTGTCGACCATCGCTAGATCGACGCCGTCCACCAGCACCCGGCCCGATTCGGGCACATAGAGCCGCTGCACCAGCTTGGTCAGGGTGCTTTTGCCGGAGCCGGAGCGACCGACGACTCCGATCACTTCGCCCGGGCGCACCTGCAGATTAACCCCGTTCAGGATCTGCGGGCCGTCGGGACGATAACGGAAGCCGACATGTTCGAAACTGACCGCGCCTTTAAGGCTAGGCAGTGTGCTGCGGTTGGGGTTGTAGCCCGGCTCGCGCGGGGTATTGAGGATATCGCCCAGACGTTTCAGCGAGATACCAGCCTGCTGGAAATCCTGCCACAGCTGCACCAGCTTCAGGATCGGCCCGGTGACCCGTCCGGCGATCATATTGAAGGCGATCAGTTGGCCCACTGACAGCTCACCGCCGATTACCAGATGGGCGCCCCACCAGATAATCCCCAGGGTGGTCAGCTTGCTGATAAAACCGGCAATCTGATTGGCGATATTGTTAAGGTTCTGGCTACGGAAAGAGGCGGTGACGTATTTGCTAAGCTGATCCTCCCAACGGCGCTGCATCTGCGGCTCCACCGCCATCGCCTTGAGTGTTTCGATGCCGGTGACCGACTCCACCAGAAAGGCCTGGTTTTCGGCCCCGTGCTTGAATTTCTGGTCCAGCCGGTGACGCAGGATCGGGGTGATAAAGATCGACAGCAGCGCGTAGCAGGGCAAGGTGGCCAGCACGATCAACGTCAGGGTCGGGCTGTAGTACCACATCACCGCAAAGAACACGAGGGTGAAGGAGAGGTCGATAATCAGCGTCAGCGCGGTGCCGGTGATAAAGTTGCGGATGGTCTCCAACTCACGAACTCGGGCGACGCTCTGCCCTACCTGACGGGCTTCGAAATAAGCCAACGGTAATGCGGTGAGGTGATTAAATAACTTGGCCCCCAGCGCCACATCGACCCGATTGGCGGTGTGGGCGAACAGGTAATGACGCAAGCCGCCGATGGTGGCCTCGAAAAACGCCAACACAAAGAAGCCGAACGCGAGCACATCCAGGGTGGTAAAGCCCTGATGGACCAGCACCTTGTCCATCACCACCTGGAAAAACAGCGGTGTGGCCAGCGCGAACAGCTGTAGGAAGAACGAGGCGATAATCACCTCGGTAAAATGCTTGCGGTACTTCAGCAGCGCCGGGATAAACCAGCTAAGGTTAAACACTCCCTGCCCTTGTCCCTGTCCACCACGCAATCCTAGCCGAATCAGTTCGCCGGACCAGAGTTCTTCAAACTCCTGCTGATTTAGGGTTTGGGGTGCCTGCTGACCAGGCTGCTGGATCAGGACTCGCCAGTCAGCGTTATCGGCACCCGGTTCGGGCTCCGATACCTTAGCGATAATAAAATAACTGCCGTTACGGTCACGACCGATGGCCGGTAACGCGCGGGGCTGCAGGCGTTGAAGCGTGGCAGTGGATTGCTTGGCGCGAAACCCCAAGGCTTTGGCGGCCCGTAGCAGGTCCTGGGTATCGAACGGCTGTTCTTCGCGACCGAACTGGTGCTTAAGCTGCTCCAGCTCGGCAGGCAGGCGGTGAAAACGGGCTATAGAGACGAGGCTGTATAAGCCGGTGTCTAATTCTGGAGAAGATGGCTGCTCCGAATTGGTTGAAGCAGCCTGTGCAGAACTCAGCATATACAACATCCTTGTTGCTGATCACAATGCCGGACTCCATCCTGGGTCCATTTAATGATACAAAATATCTCACACCATTAAAGCGCGCACAACTTACTGTTTTAGATGCGCAAAACCTTATTTAACAATTAGTGTTACGTAGCAAAACTGAAGTGCTTCAACAGCCCAAACTGCGGATCCAGGGTTATAACGTTTCTTTTAGCTCAGGCCAGTGTTTATTACCCTTTTGAATATAACCGGGAATATCCCTGGACCAGGTTTTCTGCACCGACTTGGAGTAGTTCAAATACAGCTTGCCGTCGACAATCGTCCAGGCCGACGGGTCGATGCTGGCGGTGTAGTTGTTGGCCACCGCGTAGGCACAGTAACCGCCATACTGGGGGGCATAGGCGGTCGGATTCTGAATAAAACGCTCACGGTTTTCCGCACTGCTGAAGCGCCAGTTGGCACCCTGCCATTTGTAGGAGTAATCACTGTCCCCGCGAACGGGTTTAGATTCAGTGAAGTAGGCCACCGGATCATAGCCTTCGATGGCGTTGTTGCCCCAGCCCTGGGTATTAACCGGGCCGGCCTGAACACTGCTCCAAAGCAGCAAAGAACTCAGCAGGACGAGCAGAGATTTCATTCGGATGCTCCTGATTAGAACGGATTTGGGAGCATAGACGGTTGAAATCGTCATTTGTTGCAGCGCTGACTCCGACCAAGAATCAAACCCGCAATAAAAAAGCCACCGGGGTCGGTGGCTTTCTGAATCAGGATCTCCTGTTGATCAGGATTGGTGAGTATTCACCAACCCTGCATCGTCGTACCAATAACCGTTGACCGCATCCTGCGGGATGATCGGAATCTGATTCGAGTTACCGTCCAGTTGATCGCGGAACTGCTTGATCACCGACGCCATCTCCTCACCCTGCGGACTCAGGCGAACGATATCGACCCCGATCCGTTTCATCTCGTCCAGCTCCGGCAACAGATTGTAGGTCTGGCCGGACAGGGTCTGGATACCGTTGATGGTGAAAACCTCCTGGTCTTCCTGACTGCTCATCGGCAGGCCGTCGGGGTATTCCAGGCAGACATATTGGCATCGATCTTTGGGCAGGTTTCGAGCCCGGGCGGTGAAGCAGCGCGCCGAGTAAGCCAACGGCATCAGTCCGTAGCTGAATACTTCGGTCTCCAGCTCGTCACCGATTCCCATCGATTGGGCATCGGTCAGGATATCGGCCAGCGCCTTGCCGGACAGTTCCACCGGCATGACCCAGCGGCGCATGCCGTTGTCGTAGAGGTTTTTCAGGGTACGGGCGTTGTAGATGTTGATCGAGGTACCGGCCACGAACGGCAGCTTGCGCTCGGCCATCAATTGCACCGCACCGATGTCGTTGGCTTCGATCATCAGTTCGCCGTTGTCGCACAGCCGACGCAGGGTTTTCAGCTCCGACTCGGCTTCGATCAGCGCCAGCGAAGACAGTACGATCTGCTTGCCGGCCGCTTTGCCCGGTTCTTTACCCGACTGCGCCAATTCCTGGCCCAGCTCGATCCACTCGGCGGTTTTCAGCTCACGCCGCTTGGAGCAGACGCTCTCGCCCAGATAGATGATATCGACCGGTTGCTCGATCATGTCGCGATAAAAATTGTAGACCCGCTCGCGGTCCCAGAAGAACAGTAGTGATCCCAGTGAAAGTTGCATAGTGACCTCGATTCTCCTGCGTTACTGCCACGGGCGCGAATAAGCGCCCAGGGTGGTCTGGGTGCCTTCGGACACCCCACCCAGTGTTGCCATCCACTCCGGTTTCGGGCTGTAACCCGCCGGATTCGCCTGCATTGCGTCGATCGCCTGACGCCAAACGCTGACCACCTGCTCGACATAGGCCGGGCTACGCTGACGACCTTCGATCTTGACCGCACCGACGCCGACTTCGCGCAGCTCCGGCAGCAGCTCCAAGGTATTCAGACTGGTCGGTTCTTCCATCGCGTGGAAGGTATGTTCGCCCACCTGGAATCGTCCCTTGCACAGGGTCGGATAGCCGGCTTTTTCGCCCGGCTCGAAGCGGTCGATCAAGACATTGTTGAGACGGGTTTCCAGTCCGCCGTCATCCTGCTCTTCCCAGCGAACCGCATGGGCCGGTGAACAGGCGCCGCACTTGTTGGGCGACTGATCGGTGATATAGGAGGACAGGTGACAACGGCCTTCGGCCATGATGCACAGCGAGCCGAACGCGAACACTTCCAGATCCACCGGACTTTGGGCCGCCACCTGGCGTACCTGGGCCATCGACAGCACCCGTGGCAACACCGCGCGGCGGATATTGAACTGCTGCTGGTAATACTTCAGGCTCTCGTAGTTGGTCGCCGACCCCTGAACCGACAGATGCAACGCCAGTTCCGGGTGTTTTTCGGCCGCATAACCCAGCACGCCCATGTCGGCGGCGATCAGGGCATTCACCCCCAGGTCGGCGGCCAGATCCACCGCCGCCTGCCAACGATGCCAGCCCTCGGGTTGGGGGTAGGTATTCACCGCCACGAACACCTTGACCCCTTTATTGCGGGCATAGTCGAGCGCCCGGTGGGCCTTTTTGTCGTTGAAATTCAAACCAGCGAAGTGGCGGGCATTGGTATCGTCTTTGAATCCGATATAAACCGCATCGGCACCGTTATCGACCGCGGCTTTGAGAGACGGGTAGTTACCCGCCGGACAGACCAACTCCATAGTTAATTCCTAAGTTAGCTGATTCCTAAACTGTTTGGTTGCTACTGCAGAGCAATTGGCCGCCGGACAGACTGGAGGCCAGTCACCTGAAGGCGGGTCAAAATTACCCGAGCATATAGGTCGGGCAAGGTAGCAAAGCCACCCTGCGGCTCCCATGATCCTTATCAATTTGAGCCACCCGCCCGTGCGATGCTATCCGCCAAGCTGGAAACCGAATTCACGCCGGCCGTAGCGTCCTGACCCTCAAGAGATGACAATCATACCCAAAAACCACTCGATTAATAGGGCTAATCAGATCCGGTTTTGGTACGAGCGCAGACGCCGTGCCGGACCATATCAGTCATGCCAGGACGCCGCTGGGAAGGAGAATGGAAGAGAATTCAGCAGGATGAAAATAGGCAGCGGCCTGTATCGAACAGGACCGCTGCACAGAGCCGGATTACGCCAGCTCGGAGAAAGGAATAAACTCGACCCGGTCGCCTGCCGCGATCTGGGCATCGGCCGGAATCACCGCGTAACCCTCGGCCCAAGCCACCGACGTCAACACTCCGGAGCTCTGGTTGGTGTAAGGCTTGAGCACCAGCTGGCCGTCCTGTTCAACCCGACGCACCCGCAGGTATTCGCGACGCTTTTGCGCTTTGCTGCGCTGGTAGTCGATCGGCAACATCACCGACTTGGGATGCAGCTCACCGGCGCCCTGCAGTTTCATCATCACCGGACGGGCCAAAACCTGGAAGCAGAGCATCGCCGATACCGGGTTACCCGGCAGGCCGATAAACGGCGTCTGGCCGACCCGACCGAACGCCAGTGGTTTGCCCGGCTTGATCGCCAGTTTCCACAGGCTGATCTCCCCCAGCTGCTCGACCGCCGCTTTGATGTGGTCCTCTTCGCCCACCGAGACACCACCGCTGGTGATCAGCAGATCGGCCTTTTCGGCAGCGCCCTGCAACGCCTCGATGGTCGCCGCGCGAGTATCTTCGATGGTTCCCAGGTCGATCAGCTCCATGCCCAGCTGCTGAATCAACCCGGTCAGGCTGTAGCGGTTGGAGTTGTAGATCTGTCCCGGGCCAGCAACTTCACCAGGCTGCGCCAGTTCATCACCGCTTGAAAGCAGCGCCACCCGTAGCGGACGGTAACAGGGCAGCTCGGCGATACCGATGCTGGCAAGCACCCCCAGGTGCTGCGGTTGCAGTCGGGTACCCGCCTTAACCACGGCATCACCGTTGGCGATATCCTGTCCCCGACGGCGGATATGGTCGCCCAGCGGGATCTCGGTCGGCATCTTGACCTGCTCGCCGTCACGCTCGGTATTCTCCTGCATCACCACCGCATCGGCGCCCTCGGGGACCGACGCGCCGGTAAAGATTCGGGCCACGGTACCCGGCTGCAACGGCTCAGGATCGACCCCGGCCGGAATACGCTGGCTGATAGTCAACGGTTTACCCGCAGCGGCAGCCAGATCGGCCACCCGAACCGCGTAACCGTCCATCGCGCTGTTATCGGCCGGCGGCACATCCAACTCGGCACACAGATCTTCGGCCAGTACCCGCCCAAGGGCGGCGGTCAGATGAACCTTTTCAACCGGTTGCTTGCCGCCTTGTACCGAATCCAAAAGCTGCGCCAACGCCTGCTCGAACGGCATCAAGCCCGGCTGGCTGCAGCAATCGGTCAGCGGCTTATCGCCGCCTTTGCCTCCGCATCCACTCATGAGCGCTCACCCTTGCAGTAGCCCGAGCCTTTCACCGATACCATCTCAACGAAGTTGCACGGTTTATGGCGGGCATCGAGCTGTTCACGAATAATGCCGTCCCAGGCCATCCTGCAGGCACCGGTCGAACCCGGCATACAGAAAATTACGGTCCGGTTGGCTACCCCGGCCACGGCCCGCGATTGAACCGTTGAGGTGCCGATCTGCTCGTAGGACAGCTGACGGAACAGTTCGCCGTAACCTTCAATCTGCTTGTCGAACAGCGGCATTACCGCTTCGGGCGTGGTATCGCGGGCGGTAAAGCCGGTACCGCCGGTGATCAGCACCGCCTGGATCTCCGGATCGGCGATCCACTGGGAAACCTTGGCACGCAGCTGGTAAACATCATCGGGAATGATCGCCCGGTCGCCGGTGTGGTGACCGGCCTCTTCCAGCCGCTCGACCAGGGTGTCACCGGAAGTATCGTTGTCCGGGGTACGGGTATCGGACAACGTCAGTACAGCAATGGTCAGGGGGACAAATTCGGTATTGGCGTGGTGGGCCATGGGGGACAATCTCCTGTTTACGGCTTGCCGCAGACGGACGCGAAGCTGCGGTCGAATCCACAGATTGTGTCAGCCCCCTCAGTCGTTGACAATGTCTATCCGGATTCAATCACGAGCACGAATTAATATGGATCAAATCTGTCGGATCGACGAAATCGAAGAGGGCCAGAGCAAGGGGCTGGACTGGGGTGAGCATAAGCTGATCGCGGTCAAACACCAGGGCCAGCTATACCTCTATCTGAATCGCTGCCCCCATCGCGGAATTCCGCTGGAGTGGCAGCCGGACCAGTTTCTCGATCTGGAGCGACAGTTTATCCAGTGCTCGACCCACGGTGCGCTATTCCGGATCGAAACCGGCGACTGTATTCAGGGACCCTGCCAGGGCCAGGCCCTGCAACCGATCGAGTACAGCCTGCGCGACGGTACGGTCTGGGTCGAACCGATCGCGACGGAACCGAGCTGAGCCGCAACTCTGCAGCCCAGCCTAGCGGCCAGGGGCTCAGTCCAACCGCACCGGCAGCTGCCGAACCAGCTCAATCCGCTCCGGACTGATCTCGGCCTGGTACGCCAGCAACTCGACCCCGGCCTGCTGGGCCTGGCGCAACGCCTGACCATAGGCCGGGTCGATCTGATCGGCGGGCTCCACCGATTCGATCCCGGTGTGGGGTACGCAGAACAGCAGCACCGCACGATACCCCTGGGCCACCATCTGCTCCAGCTCGCGCAGGTGCTTGCGCCCCCGCTCGGTGACCGCATCGGGAAAGCGCCCAACGCCTCCTTCCTGCAACAACGTGACCTGCTTCACCTCGACATAGCAGTCAGCACGTCCCTGCGGGTGCTGCGACAGCAAGAGATCGATCCGGCTGTTTTCCGCACCGTACTTGACCTCCCGACGTCGCAACGGATAGCCCTTGAGCGCGGCGATACGATCATGGGCGATCGCTTCCTCCACCAGGTCATTGGCCCGGGCGGTATTGACGCTGGCCAGGTACTTGCCTTCGGCTTCGACCAACTCCCAGGTACAGGGATATTTGCGCTTCGGATTCTGTGAGTCACGAAACCAGACCCGACTACCGGGCTCGGCACAGTTTCGCATCGAGCCGGTATTGGGGCAGTGCAGCGTCATCTGGCTGCCGTCAGCCAACTCGATATCGGCCAGAAAGCGCTTGTAGCGTTTCAGAAGCCTGGCCGGCTGCAGCGGTGGTTGGTAAATCATCTATATTCCCTTGTTTTTCGGTGCCAAATACTAAAGAAACCCCTAGCCACGACCAAAGTTGAACGGCGCTAAAACCCCAGCAACATTGCGTCTTTTTCACTTCCCCTGGAACCCCAACAGCGCTATAAGGGTTAATCGGACGCGGCTGCACTAGCGCACTGGATAGTTATCTGTTAGTTTCTTGCGCCTGCTCAAGATCGGCTATTCTTTCGATCTTAAAGCATGGAATCAGACCAACGCCGAGCGGTGCGCTGGTTAAAGGATTGATCGCGGCGGCGTCCGCATGGTTTTTATAAGAAGTGAGGCAGACTATGCCAGATAAAGAATCACTGCTGAAACACTACGAGCCGTACCAGCCTGCCGAAGGCGAAGAGTACATGAATGAGGCTCAGCGCGACCACTTCAGAAACATTCTGAACGCCTGGAAACAGGAACTGATGGAAGAGGTCGACAGCACCATCAACCATATGCAGGAAGAGGCAGCCAACTTTGCTGACCCGTCCGACCGCGCCAGCCAGGAAGAGGAATTCAGCCTGGAACTGCGTACCCGTGACCGCGAACGCAAGCTGACCAAGAAGATCAACGAAACCATCGAGCGTATCGACGCCGACGACTACGGTTTCTGTGACTCCTGCGGTGTTGAGATCGGCATCCGTCGACTGGAAGCCCGTCCGACCGCCACCCTCTGCATCGACTGCAAGACACTGGCGGAGATCAAAGAGAAGCAGCTGGGCAGCTAATGCTCATGTGCCGCAGCCTCGGCGGCGGCACAGCCCTCTGCTCCACGGACGTTGACTCAGCCCCGTACTGCGGCCGCCAACTATATCGGCCGCTTCGCCCCCTCTCCCACCGGATTACTCCACTTCGGCTCCCTGTTAGCGGCACTGGCCAGCTACCTTGACGCCCGCAGCCGGCAAGGCCGATGGCTGGTACGGATGGAAGACCTGGATCCACCCCGTGAAGTCCCGGGGGCTGCCGATCAAATTCTGAAGACGCTGGAAGCCTTCGGTTTCGAGTGGGACGGCCCGGTCTGGTACCAAAGCCAGCGCCTTGAACACTATCACCAGGTCTTGCAGCAGCTGATCGACAGCGGCGCAGCCTACGGCTGTGACTGCTCGCGGAGTCAGATTCTGATGCGCAACAGCCGCATCTACGACGGCTACTGCCGTCATCGCCAGCCGATCGAGTCCGACCTGCCGCTGGCGATCCGCCTGTGCGTCGACGACGAAACCATCGCCTTTACCGATGCGATCCAGGGGCCGCAACGACAGCAATTGGCCACCGAGGTGGGTGATTTTGTCATCCGCCGCCGCGACGGCTTATTCGCCTACCAGTTGGCAGTGGTGGTCGACGATGCGGCCCAGGGCGTCAATCAGGTGGTCCGCGGCTACGACCTGCTCGACTCCACCGCGCGCCAGATTCATCTGCAGCGACGGCTCGAGCTGCCGACACCGGGCTACGCCCATATTCCGATTCTGGTGAACGACCAGGGCCAGAAACTCAGCAAACAGACCTACGCCAGCGCCATCGACGCTGCCAACCCCGGTCCCAGCTTATTCCAGGCACTGCTGCTGTTAGGGCAACAACCGCCGCCATCGTTGCGGCAGGCTCAAGCCCATGAGATCCTGACTTGGGGTTGCGAGCACTGGCAGCTGAGACAGATTCCGCGACAGCCGCATCTGCCCGAATCTCTGCTCGAAACTGAACACCGCTGACGGACAGGAGGAACCACCCTTGTCGATGTACCGTTTGGTCGCCGTACTGGTGCTGAGCATCTACCTGCTGTCACCGAGTATGATTGACTCCTGGAGCAACATGGAGCGCCCCTGGTACTCCCCGTTCATGATCTGGCTGACCCTGATCGGTGCGGTTGCCTGGTTGGAACACAAGCGGAGCAGTGATGACCTTTAGCCTGACCCTGCTGTTTGCGATCAGCGCCGGCTTCCTACTGCTGCTGTTCGGTATCGCGGCCGCCACCAATCGCAACTATATCCCGAAGCGCATCTCCAGCCATCCGGCGGTCTTTATAGCCGCACTGGGCGTTTACGCCAGCGCCTGGACCTTTTACGGCACCATCGGACTGGCCCAGAATTACGGCTATGCCTATCTGGCCGCCTACTTCGGCGCCTCGCTGACCTTTGTCTTGGCACCGGTCATCCTGCAGCCGCTGCTACGGATCACCAAGTCCTATCAGCTCAGCTCGGTGGCCGACCTGTTCGCGTTCCGATTCCGCAGCCAACTGGCCGGCACCCTGGTCACCATCCTGATACTATTGGCCAGTCTGCCGCTGATCGCCACCCAGATCGAGGCGGTCACCGACAGTATCCGGCTGCTGTCTGGCGAGCAGAACACCGACCTGATCGCGATGGCGTTCTGCGCCACCACCGCGCTGTTCTCGGTGCTGTTCGGCACCCGCCACCCGTCGGTGCGCCATCGCACCGCCGGACTGGTCACGGCGATGGCAGCCGGGGTCGTGTTCAAACTAATTGCAATGGTCGCGCTGGGACTGTTCGCCATCTACGGTGTGTTCGGCAGCAATGCCGAAATGGAGCAGTGGTTGGCCAGGCACGCCATCGAAGCCACCTCGCTGTATAAGCCGGTCGAGGGCGATTACTGGCGCACCCTGCTGTTCGGCTTTATGGCCTCGGCGGTGGTCGCTCCCCATATGTTCCACCTGCTGTTTACCGAAAACAGCGATGCCCGTGCCCTGAACAAAGCCAGCTGGGGCTTTCCGCTGCTGCTGTTGCTGCTGTCGGCGGCGATTCCTCCGGTACTCTGGGCTGGGCTGGCGCTGGATATTCCGGGACGGCCGGAGTATTTCGGCCTGTTGCTGGGGCTGCATACCAACGCCCCCTGGCTGACGATGCTGACCTATATCGGCGGCCTGTCGGCGGCAGCCGGTTTGATTATTCTGTGTACCATTGCGCTGGCCGGGATGGTGCTGAATCACCTGGTGCTGCCCTACGTCAGCAATCACAATAGCGAACCGCTCTACAACCGACTGGTACTCAACCGACGTCTGTTGATTCTGCAGATCACCCTGCTCAGCTACCTGTTCTACCTGGCCACCAACGGCCGCGCCGAGCTGCACCACATGGGTTTGATCGCCTTTATCGCCTTTATGCAGTTCCTGCCCGGATTGCTGGCCACCCTGTTTTGGCCCGGCGGCAACCGTCAGGGCTTTATCCTGGGGCTGCTGTTGGGCATGGGAATCTGGCTGTTGTCGATGCTGATGCCGCTGCTACCGGAGAGTTCGCGGGTTGCTCTGGAGCTGAACAGCGGCAACTGGCACGAGGTCGCCACCCTGGCCCTGGCGGCCAACGTGATCGTGTTCCTGATGATCTCCTCATTGAACAAACCCAGTCAGGATGAGCGCCTGGCCGCCAACTCCTGTGTACTGAGTGCCCTGCACCGACCCCAGAGCACGCGCCCGCCGCTGGCTGACGTGCCGGCGCTGATTCAACATCTGAGCGAACGGCTCGGTGACGATGTCGCTCACCGCGAGGTTGCCGAGGCCCTGCAACAGTTACAGTTGTCGGAATCCGAAACCAACCCCCAGGCGATCGAACAGCTACAGGACCAACTGGAGCACAATCTATCGGCGCTGTTGGGCCCGGTGGAAGCTTTCTCGGTGATGAGCCTGGAGGCCGGCGATAACCGAGGCTACCGACGCCGGGACATCCACCTGCTGGAAAGTCACCTGGAACAGTCCCGTAGCCGGCTGTCGGGACTGGCCGCCGAACTCGACGAGCTGCGCCAGCTGCACCGAACCACGCTGCAACGCATGCCGGTGGGGGTCTGCTCCCTCGGTGAAGCCGGTGAAATTCTACTGTGGAATGTCGAGATGGAGCAGTTCACCGGCGTACCCGGCGCCCAGGTGATCGGCCACCGGCTGGAGATACTGCCGCCCCCCTGGCGCGAGCTACTGAGCCAGTTTGCCGAACAGCCGAGCAACCAGTTACTCAACCAGCGGCTGACCACCGATAATCAGGCGCGTTTCTTCAGCCTTCACAAAGCCTCGCTGCACGAGCAACGCCTCGGCGCACTGCCGCCGACCCAGTCCAACAATTTCTATAGCGCCCGCCTGCACCCTCACGCCGGTCAGGTCCTGTTGCTGGAGGATCAGACCGAAAACCAGCTGCTGGCCGATGAGCTGGCCCACAGCGAACGGCTGGCGTCAATCGGCCGCCTGGCCGCCGGCGTCGCCCATGAGGTCGGCAACCCGATCACCGGCATCGCCTGCCTGGCGCAGAACCTCAAGTACGAAACCGATCAGGATGAGATTAACCAGACCGGCGAACAGATCCTGCAACAGACCGCCCGGGTCGACAATATCATCAAGTCGCTGATGAGCTTCGCCCATACCGGCACCCAGTACCGTCCGGGCGCCCAGCAGCCCTTGTCGCTGAATCTTTGCGTCGAGCAGGCGATCGAACTGGTGCGGCTCGACAGTCGTCGCAAACAACTCAACTACCTCAATCTATGCGATTCCGGGTTGCAGCTGCACGGCGACATGCAACGGTTGCTGCAGGTATTTATCAATCTACTCAATAACGCCGCCGACGCCTCCGAAGATGGCCAGACCATCCGAATCGAAAGCGAACAGAGCAACGACAGCCTGCAGGTACATATCGTCGACCAGGGCAGCGGCATTCCCAAAGAACTGCAGAGCCGCCTGTTCGAGCCGTTCTTCACCACCAAAGAGCCCGGCGAAGGCACCGGCCTTGGCCTGGCGCTGATCTACAACATCATCGAAGAACATTACGGCAGCATCCAGATTGAAAGCCCTGCCGATGTTGAACAAAATAGAGGGACCCGGGTCACCCTGACCCTTCCCCGGGCCCAGGACCTCAGCGGCAGTAACCGAGAAAACGATTGATGAGCAACATCCTGATCGTCGAAGACGAAGAGATCATCCGAACCGCACTGAAAAAGCTGCTCGAGCGAAATGACTACCAGGTCAGTATCGCCGGGTCGGTCGATCAGGCATTGGAGCTGTTTCGGCTTGAAGACTTCGATCTGGTGATCAGCGACCTTCGGTTGCCGGGTCGAGAGGGAACCGACCTGATCGAACTGGCCGGTCCGACCCCGGTGCTGATCATGACCAGTTACGCCAGCATGCGCTCGGCCATCGAAGCGATGAAGCAGGGGGCGGTCGACTATATCGCCAAACCGTTCGATCACGAGGAGATGCTGCAGAGCATCGCCGCAATTCTCAGTCAGAGTGCCGCCAGCGCGTCGGCCAGCGCACAACCCTCACAGGATCAGGGCACTGACGCCGCTGCAGACGAGGCCGCCGAGCCGAGTGCCGGCCAGATGCTGGGACGTAGTCAGCCGATGCTGGAGCTGTTTTCACGTATCCGCAAGGTGGCCAGGACCGATGCCACTGTGTTGATCCAGGGCGAATCAGGGACCGGTAAGGAGCTGGCCGCCCACTCGATCCACCAGCAGAGTCAGCGCCACGATGCGCCGATGATTTCGGTTAACTGCGCAGCAATTCCGGAAACCCTGATCGAATCCGAACTGTTCGGTCACGAAAAGGGCGCCTTCACCGGCGCGGTCAGCACTCACCGGGGTCTGATCGAAGCCGCCAACGGTGGCACCCTGTTTCTGGACGAGATCGGTGAACTGCCGCTCGAAGCCCAGGCCCGCCTGCTGCGGGTACTGCAGGAGGGAGAGATCCGCCGGGTCGGCTCGGTTCAACCGATGCAGGTGGATATCCGCCTGATCGCCGCCACCCACCGCGACCTCAAGGCCCTGACCCGCACCGGCAAATTCCGTGAAGACCTGTTTTATCGCCTCTATATCATGGAGATTGCGATGCCACCGCTGCGAGATCGCGGCGAAGATATTATCGAGCTGGCCAACAAGTTCCTGCTCAAGGCCTGCGCCCGGATGGGCTGCGCAGCGATGCAGTTGGCCCCTGAAACCCGGCAGGCGATGACCGCCTACCAATGGCCCGGTAATGTGCGCGAACTGGAGAATGCCATCGAACGGGCGGTTATCCTCAACGAAGCCGAACAGATCACCCCGGAGCTACTCGGCCTGGATCCGCAATACAGTGCCCGCCAGGCGGAATCGAGCAGCACTGCACACCGAGCCGGTGTATCAACGGCGGCGGAGAAACCGGTCGGCGAACCCTTTATGGGCAGCGACAGCTCCGCCCACTCAGCCGCCCTGTCACTGGAAGATTACTTCCAACGTTTTGTGCTCGACAATCAGGATCAGATGACCGAAACGGAACTGGCCAAGCGATTGGGAATCAGCCGCAAAACCCTATGGGAGCGTCGCCAGAAGCTGGGAATTCCACGAAAGCCCAAGTAATTCCCCAGTCATTATTCTGAATACGGCAACCGATGCCGGTCTGCCGTTACCCCACCCGCTCAACCCCGCGGACCCTGCGATTCTTTTTATTTCAGCCCCCAGATCTCCGGACCGGCACTACGTTGCTCCTGTGCCTATCACCAGTCCCCGACAGCCCCCTAACCGTGATTTACTGATCTGCGGACCGAACCGCAGAAACGGAACGACATAGCGGCGACAGCCCCTTAATCAGAAAGTCTAATTGCCCCACGGAGCGATTCTAGAAGCTGGAAAAAGTGTTACGTAACAACACACCCAACTGTTACCCTCACGGTTACAAGGGGTAACACTTTGCTACCCAATCCTTGGCATAAATGTTACCAATGTCAGGATATATTTTTTAAATACCTGTTATTAAAGGAAATTTATAAGTTGGCACAGCGCCTGCTATAGTTATTCGCAACAACAACAAGAAATCCTGTACCTAGAACTCAATAAAAATAAAAAGGGTTCAGCGGTAACGGGCACGTTCCAAACAAAAATAACAAATGGAACACCGCTGGCCGCTTTTGGAAATGGTTGCCTTCGATTGCAGTGACGGGAATAAAAATAACAACCCGTTTAGCGATCCCTACTCACCATTATCCGAAGCGGCTGGCCCTCTTTCATTCATCAGACACTCCCCTTCTGACTTACTCTAAAAGCTCCTTCGCTTGATCAACCGTTATCTGATGACGGTCGTATTATTCTGTCTTCTGCCGCCAAAGCCCCATAAACTCGATAATGCTGATTTGCCAGCCTCGTCGCCGGTGGTATCATTGCGCTCTTTTTTCAACGCAGTTATTCATCCAATAATAATATGGACTCTTCCCCGCTACTCGGCATCTGCCTGGCGCTGCTGCCCTGGCTTGTGATCGGCTTTCTGCTGTTTATCAATCTCACCAACGGCAAACCGGCCTCCCGTCCCGAGTCTGAAACCGGATCTGATTCAAACCCTATGCCTGAACACGGCCCCCGTATCATTGCCCGCGACCATCACCAGCTGTCACGCCGACAGATGAGTGACAACGCCCTCAAGGTTCTCTACCGCCTCAAGGACGGCGGCTACGAAGGTTATCTGGTCGGCGGCTGTGTCCGCGACCTGCTGCTGGGCGAAAAACCGAAAGATTTTGATGTGGCCACCGAGGCCCACCCGGAAGAGGTCCACGACCTGTTCCGCAACTCCCGCCTGATCGGTCGCCGTTTCAAACTGGTCCATGTCCGTTTCGGGCGCGAGATCATCGAGGTCGCCACCTTCCGCGCCAGCCACCAGGCGGTTCACAATAACGACGAGCAACACGGCAAACAGTCCGACAGCGGCCTGATTCTGCGCGACAACGTCTACGGCACGGTTGAAGAGGACGCCCTGCGTCGCGATTTCACCGTCAATGCGCTCTACTACTCGATCAAAGACTTCAGCATCCACGACTATGCCAATGGCCTGCAGGATCTGGATAACCGTACTCTGCGAATGATCGGCGACCCGGAAGAGCGCTACCGGGAAGACCCGGTGCGGATGCTGCGGGCGATCCGCTTTGCAGCCAAGCTGGAATTCGTTATGGCCCCGGAAACCGAGGAGCCGATCAAGCGTCTGGCCTATCTGCTCAACGACATTCCGGCGGCACGACTGTTCGAAGAGGTGCTCAAACTGTTCCTATCCGGTCAGGGCGAGACCACCTTTGCGATGCTGCGTCATTTCCGGTTGTTTGAGTCCCTGTTCCCGCTGACCCACCGTTTCCTCGAAAGCGAGCAGGGTCAGGCCGCCGAACGACTGATCGTCCAGGCGCTGCGGAACACCGACGCCCGAGTTAAGCGGGGCCAGAGCGTCACCCCGGCCTTCCTGTACGCAGCGATGCTTTGGCACCCGATGCAACAGATTCTGGAGCGACTCAAGTCCCAGGGCGTACCACCGATTCCGGCTCTGCATCAGGCCGCGCAGGAGATCCACCAGCGCCAGTCCCAGGCCTCGTCGATTCCGCGTCGTTTCTCCGGCACCATGCGTGATATCTGGGAGCTGCAGTACCGGCTACCGCGTCGTAACGGCAACCGTGCCAACCAGCTGCTGGAGCACCCCCGCTTCCGTGCCGCCTATGACTTCCTGCTGATGCGCGAGGCCAGCGGCGAACAGCTTGACGGTCTGGGCCAGTGGTGGACCGAGTTCCAGTCGGCCCGCAACGAGCAGCGCGAGCAGATGGTCGGCGATCTGGGCAGCGGCCAGGCCCGCAAGCGCCGTCGTCCGCGCCGCCGCAAACCCAAGTCCAACGTCTGATCGACCCGAGCGGATCAACCATGAGCAGCCACACCCAGACCGAGTTCGAGCTACTGGCACAGCCGCTGTGCTGCTATATCGGTCTGGGCAGCAATCTGGAAGATCCGCTCAAACAGGTCCAGCAGGCCCTGCAGGAATTGGCCGAACTGCCCCACTGCAGCAACCTGGCCCATTCGCGCCTCTACCGCAGCGATCCGGTCGGGCCAGCGGGACAGCCGGATTACATCAACGCGGTCGCCCGCCTGGAGACCCGACTGCAACCACTGGATCTACTGGACCAGCTGCAGGCGCTGGAGCAGCAACACCGTCGCGTCCGTCTGCAGCATTGGGGCCCGCGCACCCTCGACCTGGATATCCTGCTGTACGGCGATCGTCAGATCGATCTGCCCCGTCTGCAGGTTCCCCACCCCCATATGAGCGACAGAAACTTTGTCCTCTACCCGCTTCAAGAGCTCGAACCGACGCTCAAATTCCCCGATGGTCGCTCAATTTGTGACCATGTAAACCTTTGTACGCTGGGCACGCTTGAGCCGCTAGAGGTATAATCCGCCCCATCGCCGCTTTCGGCTCCAGAGTTAAAACGACGAATTGTTATGAAAAACATAAACTTGCACACCCTCTCGCAAATGAAGAGCGAGGGTAAAAAGTTCAGCTGCCTGACCGCCTACGACGCCACCTTCGCCCAATTGGTCAGCGAAGCCGGGGTTGAAGTGATCCTGGTAGGCGATTCGTTAGGCATGGTTTTGCAGGGTAACGACAGCACCCTACCGGTCAGCGTCGAAGAGATGGCGTACCACACCGCCTGCGTTAAGAAGGGCAACAAGGGCGCCTTTATCATGGCCGATCTGCCCTTTATGAGTTACAGCACCCCGGAACAGGCGATGGACAGCGCCGCTGCGCTGATGCAGGCCGGTGCCCATATCGTCAAACTCGAAGGCGCCGCCTGGCTGGGCGACAGCATCAGCCTGTTGAGCGAGCGCGGTGTACCGGTCTGTGCCCACCTGGGCCTGACCCCCCAAACCGTTAACGTACTCGGCGGCTACCGGGTCCAGGGCCGTGGCGATGCCGCCGAGCAACTGCTCAGCGATGCCAAGGCGCTGGAACAGGCCGGCGCGGCTATGCTGCTGCTCGAATGTGTCCCGGCCGAACTGGCCAAAGCCGTCACCGAAGCCGTTTCCATCCCGGTGATCGGCATCGGCGCCGGTGCCGACACCGATGCCCAGGTGCTGGTACTGCACGATATGCTGGGTGTGACGTCGGGCAGAAAGCCCCGCTTCGTCAAGAACTTCCTGGCCGAGACCGACAGCATCCAGGCTGCCGTCAGCGCCTATGTTGAGGCCGTCCATAACCAGACCTTCCCGCAACCTGAAAACTGGTTCGAGTAATGCAGACGGTTCACACCATTGCCGAGCTGCGGGCGCAACTGAGCAGCGCCCGCCGTGAAGGCCGCAAGATCGCCTTTGTCCCGACCATGGGCAACCTCCACTGCGGCCACATGAGCCTGGTCGAGGAAGCCGGCAAGCGCGGCGACCTGGTGGTTTCCAGTATCTTCGTCAATCCGCTGCAGTTCGGTGCCAACGAAGACCTGGACAGCTACCCGCGCACCCTGGCCGAAGATCAGCAGAAACTTGCCGCCTACGGCTGTCACCTGCTGTTTGCGCCGTCGGTACATGAGATCTACCCCCGTGGTACCGAGATCCAAACCGTGGTCGAGGTCCGCTCACTGTCGGACATGCACTGCGGCATGAGCCGTCCGACCCATTTCCGCGGCGTTGCCACCATCGTCGCCAAGCTGTTTGGGATTGTGCAGCCGGATATCGCCGTGTTCGGCAAGAAGGATTATCAGCAGCTGGCGGTGATCCGGCAGATGACCGAAGATCTGAGCCTGCCGGTTGAGATCGTCGGCGTCGATACCGCCCGCGAGCCCAGCGGGCTGGCGATGAGCTCCCGTAACGGCTACCTCAGTGAGGAACAGCTCAGGATTGCTCCGACGCTGAATCAGGTGCTGCAGCAGCTGGTCAGCACCTTGAAGCAGGGCAACCGCTCGTTCTACACCCTCGAAGAGCAGGCCAACCAGCAACTCGAAGCGGTCGGTTTCCAGCGTGACTACGTTCACATCTGTAACCGTCATACCCTGCAACCGGCCACCAGTGGTTGCCGCGAGCTGGTGGTGTTAGCAGCCGCACAATTGGGCCCGGCGCGCCTGATCGACAACTGCGAAGTGTTCCTGGACGACCATGACTAAGCCCTGACCCGGGCTTAGTCAGATCCGTAGAATTCACTGCCAAACCATTTTTTTTGCCCCAAGCCCTGATGCAACAGGGGCTGCGTCCCGTCCGTTTCGCTGAAACGCTCTCCATAGCCAAGTCTATTTTTCGATCACTCCCCTTTGCAGGGGCGTGATTTTCCTGATAGCTTGGTTTCTCCCGCACGAGGCGTGTTACGAAAAATCGGACTGCTTTGCTGCATTGCACATCGCCGATTGTTGGTGCAGTCGTCGGCGGTTTATTGCTCGTAATTGATGAGGCGTTGCTATGCGTGATGTTGTAATCGTAGCTGCTGGCCGTACGGCCATCGGCGCGTTCAATGGTTCCCTGTCTTCCCTGACCGCCGCTCAGCTGGGCACCATTGTGATTAAAGGCCTGCTGGATAAAACCGGTATCGCACCGGAGCAGGTTGACGAAGTCATTCTGGGACAAGTCCTGACCGCCGGTTGCGGTCAAAACCCGGCCCGCCAGGCTGCCATCAACGCCGGTCTGCCGGTTACTACCTCTGCCCTGACCATCAACAAGGTTTGTGGCTCCGGTCTGAAGACCGTTCACATGGCGGCCCAGTCCATCATGCTCGGCGATGCCGACCTGATCATCGCCGGTGGCCAAGAAAGCATGAGCCAATCCGGCCACTACCTGCCCAAGTCCCGTAACGGCCAGAAGATGGGCAACTGGAACCTGGTTGACACCATGGTCAACGACGGCCTGTGGGACGCGTTTAACGACTACCACATGGGCATCACCACCGAGAACATCGTCGACAAGTACGGCTTCTCCCGTGAGGAGCAGGATGCTTTCGCCGCCGCGTCTCAGAACAAAGCCGAAGCCGCGCTGGCCGCCAATCGCTTTGACGACGAGATCATCCCGGTTGAGATTCCGCAGCGTAAGGGCGACCCGATCGTGTTCGATCGTGACGAACAGCCCCGCGCCGGTGTGACCGCCGATGCGCTGGGCAAACTGCGCCCGGCCTTCAAGCGTGACGGTTCCGTTACCGCCGGTAACGCCTCCACCATCAACGATGGGGCCGCAGCGGTTATCGTCTGCTCCGCCGAAAAAGCCAAAGAGCTGGGCCTGGAGCCGCTGGCCACCATCAAGGCTTACGGCACCGCCGGTGTCGATCCGTCGATCATGGGCACCGGTCCGATCTGCGCCACCCAGAACACTCTGGAGAAAGCCGGTTGGAGCGTTGAGGATCTGGATCTGATCGAGGCCAACGAAGCCTTCGCCGCTCAAGCCATGTCGGTCAACAAGGACCTGGGTTGGGACACCGACAAGGTCAACGTCAACGGCGGAGCCATTGCGCTGGGCCACCCGATCGGCGCCTCCGGCTGCCGTGTGCTGGTCTCCCTGCTGCACGAAATGGTCAAACGTGACGCCAAGAAAGGTCTGGCGACCCTGTGCATCGGCGGCGGTATGGGTATCGCCCTGGCCGTTGAGCGCTAAGCGCGAGCCGCTATCTGCATAAAAAGGGGCCTTCTGGCCCCTTTTTATTGGCATCAACACCACCGTAGCGCCCGTTCTAAGAGCCCGGCAAGCACCGATCAACCCCGCTTAAAAATACGCCGCCAGCTGCTCGATACTGTCTAACCGCACCGGCACCATCGCAACCCCACCGGCCACCTCACGACGCAACTGCAACCGATTACGCTCGACGCTATCGAGCACCCCTTCGATTCGACGACCATTGCGGGTGGTCAGCTTCAATGGACTGCCGAGCAGGGCTTTAAGCTGCGGAATCGAAACTCGCTTATAGGCTGGCTGATAACTCGGTTTCGGCGCCGGATCAGGTGTCGAAACCAGCATAGCCGGGGTATCGGAGACCGTCGATTCGGCCTGAAGATCCTGAACGGGAAGCAGCCCGGTCAGTGGCACCTCGTTTGCTGCAACCAGCGGAACCTCTTCGACTTCAGCCCGTTGCTGCCCCCTGTTGGCGATCGACTCGGGCTCACGCCAACCGAGATCCACACGGGCGGAATTGAACCGGTTCAATCCCACCCGGATAGTGAAATCTGCCCAACCCTGAGCCTCGGTCAATCGCTGCAGCGGTACCGCCTGGCGGGCCTGCCACTGTAATCGAAGCTCGACTGGCAGGAACAGATAGTCCTGATAGGCCAGCTCCAGGGTGTCGGAGACCTGCCACCCCTGCTGCTCCAGACCAAAACGCATCAATCGGCTCTGCCGTGCCACATATTCACCCTGAATCAGGCCGGAGCGTCCCATCGCACCGCACTCCGCCAGCAACGCCGTTTGGGCTCCGCGATTGAGCAATGCCAGCTTGGCCCCGCCCAACCCGACCGTCTGAGTCGACAGGGTTTGCTGGCTCAAGCGTGAATAGCCGATGTCCAGATCGGCCTCCAGCTCGACCCGATAAAATTTTGGCCCTTCAAGCTGCAGGCTCAGGTTCAGATAGTGGGTTTCGGGTTCGAACCGGTAATTCAACTGTCCGTCCAGATCAGCTGTCGGCGCCGAAGCCGCCAACCCGCCTGCCGTCGGCGGCGTCACGCACCCCAGCCATCCCCGCAGATAGCGACCGGGGTTCAGCGGCTTCAACGCCAGCTGGCGCAATGAGGTTTGATCGACGGAGAAGCTAACCTGACCGCTGTCGGGCAGAACGCCCTGGTCGATGTTGTCCGCCTGCTCCAGCAGCTCACCCCAGCCCTCGGCCTTGAGCTGTAAGCGACTGAATTTCAGCGGCTGCTGCATCCCCGGCAACCAGAGTTCAGCCCCGCTGAGCGCCACCCGGCCATCAAAGTCGGCACTCAGCTCACGGTAGTGGAAGCGCCCCCCGTCGGGCAGCAACTGCTGAATCTGAACCAGGGCCTGGTTTAAGGAATAGCGGAGATAGAACTCGGCGCCGGCATAGGCCAGCAACGGCAGCAGCAGTGGCAGCAACGCCGCCTTCTTCAGGCTATGCAATATCGGGCGGAGACTCAGGGACCGTACTGGCATCATCGGGTAAGCAACTGATTTCGCTTCAACTTACCCATGATATTAGCGCCATCGGTTATTTTTTGTACCCGTATCAAGGTTTTTCGTTGATCCGACGCATAAAAAAACGCCCCGCTCTTTCGAACGGGGCGCTTCGCAATCAGCTCAACAGGGCAAGTGCTTAGTTCTTGCTCTTGTCGACGATCTTGTTGGCAGCGATCCAAGGCATCATGGAGCGCAGCTTCTCACCGGTCTGCTCGATCGGGTGAGCGGCGTTGTTACGACGACGCGCGGTCATGGCCGGGTAGTTGGCCTGACCTTCGGTGATGAACATCTTGGCGTACTCACCGTTCTGGATGCGCTTCAGGGCGTTACGCATGGCAGCGCGGGATTCTTCGTTGATGACCTCAGGACCGGTTACGTACTCACCGTACTCGGCATTGTTGGAGATCGAGTAGTTCATGTTGGCGATGCCGCCTTCGTACATCAGGTCAACGATCAGCTTCAGTTCGTGCAGACACTCGAAGTAAGCCATCTCCGGCGCGTAACCCGCTTCGGTCAGGGTTTCGAAGCCCATCTTGACCAGCTCAACCGCGCCACCGCACAGTACCGCCTGCTCACCGAACAGGTCGGTTTCGGTTTCGTCTTTGAAAGTGGTCTCGATGATACCGGAACGGCCACCGCCAACGCCCATGGCGTAAGACAGCGCAACCTGCTTGGCGTTGCCGGAAACGTCCTGGTGGATCGCGATCAGATCCGGGATACCGCCGCCGTTGACGAACTCGTTACGTACGGTGTGGCCCGGTGCCTTAGGAGCAACCATGATCACGTCCAGGTCGGCACGCGGCTCAACTTGGTTGTACAGGACGGAGAAGCCGTGAGCGAAAGCCAGGGTAGCGCCCTGCTTGATGTTCGGCTCGATCTCGTTCTTGTACAGTTGGCCCTGGAACTCGTCCGGAGTCAGGATCATGACCAGGTCAGCAGCCGCAACGGCTTCAGCAACCGGAGAAACCTTCAGACCGTGGGCTTCAGCCTTGGCCACGGAAGCAGAACCGCTACGCAGACCAACGGTCACGTCAACGCCAGAATCTTTCAGGTTGCACGCGTGGGCGTGACCCTGGGAGCCGTAACCGATAACGGCAACTTTCTTGCCCTGGATGATCGAGAGGTCGCAATCTTTATCGTAATAAACCTGCATGGATAAGGTCCTGTATCTAAGGTTATTCAAATCTGAAATTGCCCGGCTTCCTGTGTGCTTTCTACCTCAACTCATCAGGGTCGCCTCAGCGTTGGTGGGCAAGATACGCCAACTTTGTCGTTGCGTAAACTGATATATATGCAACACAATATTGCATAATACGCATCATTAGTTTTTCTGTGATAGCCCGAGCATTCCGATGGACCATCGACTACTGAGCCAGTTTCTCGCCCTTGCCGAAACCCTGCACTTCGGCCGTGCCAGCGAACTGAGTCATATCAGCCCCTCAACCCTGAGCCGCTCGATCAAGCAGCTGGAGGAGAACCTGGGTACCGAGCTATTTCTGCGCGATAACCGCAGTGTCAGCCTGACTCCCGCCGGGGTGAAATTCCAGAACTACGCCCGTGAAACCCTGAACGCCTGGGAGCTGCTGCAGTCGCAACTGGCCGAGACCCAGGGCGAGCTGCAGGGGGAGATCAGCATGTACTGCTCGGTCACCGCCAGCTACAGCTTCCTGTACGATCTGCTCAGCAGCTTCCGCCAGGCCCATCCCAAGATCGAGATCAAACTGCACACCGGCGATCCCGAGTCGGCCATCGGCCGGGTGCTGGCCGGTACCGAAGAGATCACCATTGCCGCCAAGCCGGAAAGCCTGCCCGCCGGTTTGGCGTTCAAGCACATCGCCACCTCACCGCTGGTGTTTATCGCCCCGACCCAGGAGGTCCAGAGCGACCTGCCTATCGGTCCGGATGGGGTCAGCGACTGGGCCAAGACGCCAATGATCCTGTCCGAGTCCGGCTTGGCACGGAAGAGGATCAATCGCTGGTTCAAACGCAAGGGGATCAAACCGACCATCTACGCCCAGGTGGCCGGTCACGAGGCGATCGTCAGCATGGTCAGCCTGGGATTTGGTGTCGGAGTGGTGCCCCGCATCGTGCTGGATAACAGCCCGCTGGCGCAGCGGGTCCGGATTCTAGAGGCCCGCCCGGCGCTGGACGCATACGAAGTCGGTCTCTTTACGCTGGAGAAAAAGCTCAAGAACCCGCTGATTCAAGCCTTCTGGCACTCCATCCACTAGATTAGTCGCTACCAGTGTCGATCTCTCGGAACATATAGCGGCCAGGGGCGCCACTGTGGTCGCACGGAGCGATAGCGATGGGGATAACGCTGCACCCCATAACGATGCCCCCGGTGCGACGGATGTACCCCATGCCGGTGCCAGGGTTTTCGACCCCACTTGCCCCGATGACGATAGGGTTTGACCCGCTTGTAGCGTTTAGCCAGGTACGCATCACCATGGCGAATACTGATCCAGCCGTTGGGCAGCGCGTGATGGAGTTCGATCGAAGTGCCGTAGCGATAGGGCGATGCCTGAATCCAAGTACCGACATAGCTCTGGCGGTAGCTGTCGCAGCAGTCGATCGTCGATGGGTGGGCCCAGGCCAGCGGTGCCGCCAGTAACAGGAGGGGCCCGATCATAGTTTTCATGCCAACTCCCGACAGCAACGCCTATGTCACTGTCGAGGCTATTATCAGCGCTAGCGCCTGAACCGACGATGAACTGTCAGGGGGAAGCCAGCAGCGGCGCCAGGGTCCGCCAGGCCAGCTCCAGCAGTTTCGGCTGTGCCTGGGTATTGGGATGGATACCGTCGGCTTGCATCAGCTCCGGCACACCACCGATCCCTTCAAGAAAGAACGGCAGGTAGGCGATCCCGCTCGCTTCACCCACCCGGCTGAACAGTTGGTAGAAACCATTGCTGTAACGAGGCCCATAGTTGGGTGGAATCCGCATCCCCAACAGCACCACCTCAGCACCGGATTGCTGCCCGAGTGCCACCAGTTGGTGCAGATTGGACTCGATCAGTTTCAGCGGCGTACCTCGAAGACCATCATTACCCCCCAGCTCGATCACCAACACCTGAGGCCGGTATTGTTGCAGCAGTGACGGCAACCGGCTCAAGCCGCCGCTGGTGGTATCGCCACTGACCGAGGCATTTATTACCCGTAATGGGGAACCTTCGGCACTCAGTCGTTGTTCCAATAAAGAGGTCCAGCCCCGGCCCGGTTCCAGCCCATAGCCGGCGCTGATACTATCTCCGAGAATCAACAGTACCGGTTCTCGAGGTTCGGTCACCGGTGCCGCGGTTGCAAGCCGGACATTCAAGGCTCCGCACAACACCAGCGACCACAGCAACCAACCCGTTATTCGCAACCAAGAGCGTTTCAATGCCTGACTCCTTATCCGTTACCGCTGCCGCCCGAGACAGTATCTCCCAAAGCCATGGCGACCCGATCATTCAGGTTCACCAACTCGATCACCGGGTTGATGCCCGCCAGGGTGAATTGGTCATTCTCAGCGGCCTTAATCTACAGGTCAACCGTGGCGAAAGTGTCGCCATTCTGGGCGCGTCCGGTTCCGGTAAGTCGACACTGCTGGGGCTACTTGCCGGTTTGGACCGCGCCAGCAGCGGATCGATCCGTCTGGCCGGACAACCGCTGGAGCAGCTCGATGAGGACCAACGTGCCACGCTGCGCAGCGAACAGGTCGGCTTCGTATTTCAGAACTTCCAGCTGCTGCCGGCCCTGACCGCGCTGGAAAATGTCATGCTGCCGCTGGAACTGGCCGGCCACGGTCAGGCTGCCACCGAAGCAGAAACCCTGCTGCAACGGGTCGGGCTCGGCTCGCGGCTGGATCACACCACGCTGCAGCTGTCCGGTGGCGAACAGCAACGGGTGGCGATCGCCCGCGCCTTCGCCAGCAATCCACAGATTCTGTTCGCCGATGAACCCACCGGCAACCTGGACCGCCAAACCGGCGAGACCGTGATCGAGCTGCTGTTCGACCTGAACCGGGAGCAGCAGACCACCCTGATTCTGGTGACCCACGATATCCATCTGGCCGAACGCTGCCAGCGCCAACTGGAGCTGATCGATGGCCGCCTGGTCGAACAGCTCAACGCCACCGAAGAGGTTGTCCGATGATCGGGGTTGGTCGCTCGACGCTGACCCTGGCGCTCCGCCTACTGCGGCGCGAATGGCGCAGCGGTGAGTTACGCCTGCTGCTGATCGCGCTCTGTATCGCCGTGACCGCCGGCAGTGCCGTCGGTTTCTTCACCGACCGGGTCGAACGGGCCCTGGTACGCCAGGCCACCGAATTTCTCGGCGCCGACCTGGTGCTGACCAGCGCCCGCGAGTTCCAACTCGACCTGGCGCCGGAAGCCCAGCAGCGCCGACTGCAGCTGAGCAAACAGCTGATCTTCCCCAGCATAGTGATGCAGGGCGACGAGATGATGCTGTCGAGCATCAAGGCGGTCGATCAACAGTATCCTCTCAAGGGCATCCCCAAGGTCAGCGACAGCCTCAGCGGCACCCCGGAACGGCTGGCTCAGCCACCCGAACCCGGCACCGCCTGGGTTGAACCGCGATTGCTGGAAAGCCTGAAACTGAAGGTCGGCGATAGTGTCGAGGTCGGCAATCAACGGCTGACGATCACCAAGGTCCTGCTGCAGGAGCCGGATCGCGGCGGCGGTCTGTTCAACCTGCGGCCGCGGCTGATGATGCATATCGATGACCTGGCCAAGGCCGAGGTGATCCAACCGGGCAGCCGGGCCAACTACCGCTACCTGTTCAACGGCGAAGAAGCGGCCCTGGACACCTTCAAGCAGTGGCTGTCGGAGCAGATGCTGCCGGGGCAGCGGCTACTGGATATCCGTGAGGAAAACCCATCGCTGGGTAACACCCTGACCCGGGCCCAGCGTTACCTGAACCTCTCCAGTCTGCTGGCGGTGGTGCTGGCCGGGGTCGCCATCGCGATGGCCGCCCGGCGCTACAGCGAGCGGCATTTCGACACCGCGGCGCTGCTGCGCTGCCTGGGGCAGCCCCAGAAAGGGATACTGCAGCTGTTCGCGCTGCAACTGCTGCTGGCCGGACTGCTGGCCGCGCTACTCGGGGTCGCCCTGGGCTGGCTGGCCCAGTACGGGCTGGTAACGCTACTGGCCGGGCTGATGCCGGTCTCCCTGCCCGGCCCCGGAATCGCACCGGCGCTGACCGGTTTCGGCACCGGTATCCTGGTACTGGCCGGCTACACCCTGCCGCCGCTGCTGCGCCTGAGCCAGGTCTCTCCGCTGCGGGTACTTCGACGCGAGCTGGACCCGCTACCGACCAGTGCCTGGCTGGTCTACGGCTGCGCCGGCACCCTGATGGTGCTGCTGCTGTGGCTGCACAGCCAGGACCTGCGACTGACCCTGATCATCACCGTCGGTGGCGGTTTGGCGGCCCTGTTGCTGGGACTGATCGGCTGGGGAGGGCTGCGCCTGCTGGGACGCTTCAATGGTCCGCTGAGCTGGCGCCTGGCCCTCAACAACCTGATGCGCCGTCCCGGCGCCGGCATCAGTCAACTGATCGCCTTCAGCCTGACGCTGGCGGTGATGGCGCTGATCCTGCTGGTCCGGGCCGATCTGGTCGACAGCTGGAAGCGGGCGCTGCCGGACAACGCGCCGAATAATTTCCTGATCAATATCCAGGCCGAGCAGGTGCCGTTGCTGGAGCGTTACCTGAATGACAACCGCATCGAGTACAGCGACATCTATCCGATGGTGCGTGGCCGTTTAAGCCACATCAACGGCGTCGAAGCGATCAGCCTACACGCCGAAGAGAGCCCCGGCGGTCATGCCCTGCGACGGGAGCTGAACCTGACCTTCAGCGACACCCTGGCCGACGACAACCGCATTATCCAGGGGCAGTGGTGGACGCCGCAGGACCACGGCAAACCCCGGGTTTCGATCGAACAGGAACTGGCCCAGGAGCTGGGGCTGAAGCTGGGTGACCAGCTACGGTTCGATTTCGGTTACCGCAGTATCGATGCTGAAATTGTCAGTACCCGTTACCTCGACTGGGGCAGCATGCGCCCCAACTTCTACATCATCTTCCCACCCGGCGGGCTGGACGGTCTGCCGACCAACTACATCACCAGCTTCCACCTGCCCGAGGAACGTCGGCGGGAGCTGGTGACCCTGATGGAGCAGTTCCCGACCCTGACGCTGCTGGAGGTCGACCAACTGCTGGGCAATATCCGGGTGATCATCGCCCAGGTCTCGCTGGCGGTGGAGTACGTGCTGCTGTTCGTACTGGCAGCCGGTTTCACGGTGCTGTTCGCCGCCCTGTCGTCCAGCCTCGACGAACGACTGCATGAGGGCGCGTTGATCCGCACCCTGGGCGCGCGCAGCCAACTGATCCGACGGATGCTGGCATCCGAATTTATCCTATTGGGAGCCATGTCCGGTTTGATCGCGGCACTATTGGTGGAGGGCACCCGGTTTGCGCTCTATCAACAACTGCTGGATCTGAGCTATCGACCGGAACTGCTGCTATGGCTGTTCACGCCGTTGTGCGGAGCGATCTTAGTGGGGCTTGCGGGGCACCTGGGAACCCGCAAGCTGGTACGACAAACGCCGTTGCGGGTACTGCGGGAGCAGGGTTGACATAGATCACCGCTCTGTCGGAAGCTCGACCTGATCGCGGTTAATCCAACAGGGAGTGCCCCAGCACTGTGCCGATACGCAACTTCTTACTGATCCTGGCCAGCCTGATAATCTCCGGCTGCGCCAGCCAGGCCACCATCAGCAATAACGACCTGTCGCAGCTGGCACCGGAGCAGCGTTACGGGGTCTTCAACGGCGACCTCAAGCCACGGGTTCGAGCCGAGCAGCGGGATCAGGATATCTCCCTGTCATTGGCCTTTTCCGGCGGCGGAACCCGGGCGGCGGCACTGGCCTACGGCGTTTTACTGGAACTGCGCGACACCCCCATCGCCCACCCCCAAGGCCCGCAACGGCTGCTCGACGAAGTGGATATAATCAGTTCGGTCTCCGGCGGCAGCTTCACCTCGGCCTACTACGGTCTCTACGGTGAGCGGACCTTCGACGAGTTCGAGGACAAATTCCTGCGCCGCGATGTCGGCGGTGCCCTGGTGGATCGGCTGATCTCGCCGTCTCGCTGGTTCTCCACTCAGGATCGCAGTGAAGCAGCGGTCGAGATTTATCAGGACCAACTGTTCGAGGGTAAGACCTTTGCCGACCTGAAGGCCGCCGGCGGGCCGATGATCATCATCAACGCCTCGGATCTGGGTCGAGGGGTGCGGTTCTCGTTCCTGCAGGACTACTTCGATCTGCTCTGTTCCGACCTCTCCAGCTTTCCGATCGCCAAAGCGGTCACCGCCTCATCGGCGGTACCGGTATTGTTCGCACCGGTGGTGCTGAAGAATCATGACGGCTGCCACTCCAGCGCCCAGACCTATCTGCAGTCGGTCGATACCCGGCAGCTGCCGTCCCGGGTCGCCCAGGCGGTAAACGGACTGAAAACCTATTCCGATAAGCAGCAGCGGCAGTTCATCCATCTGGTTGACGGCGGCATCACCGACAACCTCGGATTGATGGCGATCTACGAGATGGTCGAGGTGGCTGGCGGGATCGAACCCTTTATGAAAGTGACCGGCGGCAAGCCGGCCAGCAATATCCTGTTTATCTCGGTCAACGCCTCCACTTACGTCAAGCACGAGATCGAGCTGAGCAAGGAGGAACCGTCGCTGGAGGACACCATCAACACCGTGACCGATGTGCAGCTGCATCGCTACAACGCCGCAACCCTGGACCTGATGCGGGAAACGATGAATCTCTGGGCGAAGCAGATGTCGACGCCGCAGCAAGCGGTCAATCCCTACTTTATCGAGCTCAGTTTCGAGACCCTGACCCTGGAACAGCGGGACTATTTCAACCGCATTCCGACCAGCTTCAGCCTCGAAGAGGAGCAGGTCGACCGCTTGATTGAGCTGGGACGCCAGCTACTGCGTCAGAATCCGACCTTCCGGCAGTTCCTGAGCCGCTACCCGTCCAGCACCGAGCAGTTGGACGCCCGTAACCGGCATCAGTAGAACCGCTACAAATAGTCTTTGCGGACGATCTGATACTGCTTCATCTTGTTGTTGAGAGTCCGGCGCGGTAGCTGCAACACTTCGGTGACCGTCTGGATGCTACCCTGATGCTTGCGCAGGGCCTGGATAATCAGCTGCCGCTCGAACTGCTGCACCCGTTCCGACAGCCCGTGCCCGGTCGTCTCCGCCGCAGTGGTATCGGCCTGACCGAGAATCGAGCGTATCCGCCGTGACGCCCCCATCCCCAGCACAAAACGTTCGGCGACATTGCGCAGTTGTCGCACGTTGCCGGGCCAGTCGTAATCCATTAACGCCGCCAGATCATCCGACTCCGGCTCGGTGTAGTCGCGCTGATACTGCAACGCCGCCTTGCGGCCAAAGAAATCAAACAGGGTCGGGATATCTTCGACCCGATGAGCCAGTTTCGGCAGCTGCAGCTCGGCGACATTGAAACGATAATAGAGATCCTCGCGGAACTCGCCCCGGGCCGAGGCTTCGGCAAGATCCACCTTGGTGGCGGCGATCACCCAAAGATCCAGCGCGATCTCACGGTTGGAACCGACCCGCTCCAATTTGCGCTCCTGCAACACCCGCAGCAGTTTGATCTGAAAGTTCAGCGGCATACTCTCGATCTCGTCGAGAAACAGCGTGCCGCCCTGGGCGTATTCGATCTTGCCGATCCGCTGTCCGGTGGCACCGGTAAAGGCGCCCTTTTCATGGCCGAACAGCTCGCTCTCGAACAGGTTCTCCGGTATCGCCCCGCAATTGACCGCCACAAAGGGCTGTTGGCGGCGCACGCTGAAATCGTGCAGACAGCGCGCCACCAGCTCTTTGCCGGTGCCGGTCGCGCCGTTGATCACCACATCGACCGGGGTCTCTCCCAACTGCAGCACCTGCTTGCGCAGCGCCACCATCGCCGACGAGTTGCCGATCATCCGCCCCTCCAGGCTCGGCCCCTGCTCCAGAATCCGGCGCAGTTTGCGGTTCTCCAACACCAGCTGGCGTTTCTCCCAGGCCCGCTGAATCCGGTCCAACAGCAGGTCCGGCTCGACCGGTTTTTCGATAAAGTCGTAAACACCATCACGGATCGCCTCCACCGCCATGCCCACATCCCCGTGGGCCGTAACCAGCAGTACCGGCAGGTCCGGATCGATCTCGCGACAGGCCTTGGCAAACGCCAGCCCGTCCATCTCCGGCATCTTGATATCGGACACCACCACCAGTTCGGCATCCGCTTCGATCGCCGTCAAGGCTTCGCGGGCACGGGAGAAGTCCTGCACCTCGATACCGGCCAGATTGAGCCACTGCCGGGTGGCACGACGGATCGGCTCCTCATCATCGACCAAAATGACCCTGACCGGATTTAACGAATCGGTGATCATGCTACGGGCTCCCTGCAGTGTTGGAATCAGCATCGGCAGCAGCGCCGCCGCTTGGCTCGGACGCACCCCGCTGAGACAGGCTCAGGGTAAAACGGGTGCCGCCTTCGGGACGGGGCTCGGCATGCAGATCACCGCCGAATTCGCGGGCGATCCCGTAAGAGACCGACAACCCCAGCCCCAGTCCTTCTCCGGGTTCCTTGGTGGTAAAAAACGGATCGAACACCTTCGGCAAGTCGTCCGGATCGATGCCGCAGCCGTTGTCGCTGATCAGAATCCGGCTGCGTTCACCGCCGTCCTCCTGCTGCAGTCGAATCTGCAGCCAGCCATCCCGTTGCGGGCAGGCCTGGATCGCATCCAGACCATTACGGATCAGGTTAACCAGAATCTGCTCCAGCTTGATCTCATCGGCCTGCACATGCAGCGGTTCGGCCGGACGCTGCCAATCCAGCTCAACCTGCTGCTTGGCCAGCTGCGGCCTGAGAATCATCAAGGCATTGTCGACCAGTTGCCCCAACTCCACCGGGCTGGTGGTACCCCGGGATTTGCTGGCAAAGGTTTTCAGGTGCGACACGATACCGGTGACCCGGCCGATCAACCCGTCGATATCCCGGATATTTTCCAACGCTGCCTGGGTCTGGTCCCGCTCCACCAGCAGCCGGGTACTGGCCAGGAAGGTTCGAATCGCCGAGATCGGCTGACTGATCTCATGCACCAGCCCGGCCGACAGCTGGCCCAAAGCCGCCAGTTTTTCGGCCTGGATCAACCCCTCGTGGGTCTGGCGCAGCTCCTCCTCGGCGTTAAGTCGCTCCTGGATCTCACGCTTGAGCTGGGCGTTACTCTGGTTCAATGCCGCCGTCCGCGAGGCCACCCGCTGCTCCAGTAACTGCTGATGGCGCCAGCGGCTGGAAACAAACAGTCCGACCACCGCCAGTAGCGCACTGATCAGCGACGCCATCAGCACCGCCTGCTGTTTGTGCTCGGTCAGTAATGACAGGTCCGACAGGTAATAGAGGGTCCAGTTCAGCGACTCCAGCTGGCGTTGGTGCAACAGGTAAGGTTTAGGACCGGGCTCGAGTGCTGCCCCCCCGGCATCATCGAGCAGACGGATCACCTGGTTGCCTTGCGGTGACTGCTGCTGCGACTGCAGCGCCAGCGGCTCGATCTGCTTGCCGTGGTATTTGCGCTCGTCTCTCAACCGCTGATGGATGGCCGGTGCCAGCGGGCTGACGCTACGGTATTTCCAGTCCGGATTGCTGGCCAGAAAAATGACTCCGTCGGCATCGCTGACCCAGACATTCTCACCACCGGCACTCCAGTCGGTTTCCAATTGGGCCATATCGACCTTGACCACGGCGACACCGAGAATCTGGTCGCCGAACCGCACCGGTCGTGCCAAGAAGAAGCCGGGCAGACCGGTGGTCACCCCGACGGCAAAAAAGCGCCCGGCTTTACCGGCAATCGCATCCTGAAAGTAGGGGCGGAAACTGTAGTTGTTGCCGACGAAGCTGGTGGGACTCTGCCAGTTGCTGGCCGCCACGGCCTGGCCCTGCAAGTTCATCAGATAGAGGTAGGCCGCACCGGATTCCTGCTGCCACTTTTCCAGCTTGCGGTTGACCACCTCCTGACTGCCGGAATCGCCGGTCTGCAACAACTGCCGTACTTGGGCATCACCGGCGATGATAACGGGCAGGTAATCGAATCGGCTTTGAGACGCCGCAATCGTCGAAGCATAGAGGTCCAACCGCTCGCCACCGATTCGGTCCAACTCACTGAACAATTCATCCTCGGTCCAGCTCAACAGGCTGTTGCCCAACAGCACGCCAAACAGCAGCGCACCCAGCACGATCGGCAGGCTGTAGTTACGCACCGCGCGTGGGCTGACAGCGGAATCGGAGGCAGTCACATCAAGGCTCCCGGATCAGGTGAATCATTTTTCTCTTACCCTCCGATGCAGCAAATACCGAGCCAAACGGGCTTGGCCGAAGCGATCGGCGGGCTGCCCGCGACGGTTCTCGCGGACGTAATCGCCCTACGGACAATCCAACCCTAACAGCAAAGGCCAATCGTATCGGCTAAAAATGGCCGATACAGCGAAATTAACCCGGATTCATCAGCCATTTTTGGCGCAACCGAGCCAGCCCCATCGCAGCCTCGTACTACGCCAACCAAGGTCGCCACCTATAACTCTATTATTTTCATCAAGTTACGATTCCGCTTTCAATTCAATGGCCATATTGGCCCGAGCTTTGCTCTAACAGGACTATCCGCAAGGGGCTGCCTCCCCTGTCGGAATAAGGAACCTGCGAATAAGTCCTAGTGAGGCACTGCAAGAGCCTGAAGTTGGCAAAATCTAGGCGCAGACTGCCGCCAATGGCCATAGCCCTTGGCAAAGAATGCAACAACGAGTTTGCCAACTTCAGACCTTGCCCTTCGGGGCTAACAGCTTGATCCGCACTCTGCGTTGCTGCTTTTTGTAAGGTCTAGACATTCCTGCAAAGCTGCGCCTGAATTGCAGATCAAGCAGAAAGCCAGAGCCCTACTAGGACTTGTTCACAGGTTCCAAAATAATAAATTTTAAGGAGAACTCTCTATGGCATCCCTATCCAAAGCTCTGGTTGCTTCCCTCGCCCTGGCTGGTTTCGCCGCGACCGAAGTCCACGCCGCCACCGAATGGAACGTCTCCCTTTGGGGCAAACGCCGCGCTTTCACCGAAAACGTCGAGAAACTGGCCGAGCTGGTTGAAGCCAAGACCAACGGCGACTTTAAGCTGAAGATCTCCTACGGCGGCCTGTCCAAATCCCGGGAGAACCTCGACGGGATCTCCTTCGGTGCCTTTGAGATGGCTCAGTTCTGCTCCTTCTACCACACCGACAAAAACCCCACGATCACCGTTACCGAGCTTCCGTTCTCCAAGGACGTCTCGCTAGCTCGCATCGCCGAGATTTACGATGCGGTCTATAAGCATCCGACCGTCGCCAAAGATCTGGCCCGCTGGAATGCCACTCTGCTGATGTCCTCGCCGATGCCGCAGTACAACATCGTCAGTAAGAGCGAAGGCCTCAACGAGCTGAGCGATTTTGAAGGCCTGCGGGTTCGTGGCCCGGGTGGCATCATGGGCGTGCTGGGCAAACTGGGTGCCGTTAAGACCGGCGTTCCGTTCGCCGAAGTGCGCCAGTCGATGGATTCCGGCGTGATCGATGCCGCCTCCTTCGCCCCCCATGCCCACCTGGCCACCAACACCTACAAGGTCGGCAACTGGGTCACCACCAACTTGAACCTGGGCTCGGCCAACTGCCCGATCGTCGTCAACACCGACGCCCTGGCCGAACTGAAACCGGCACACCGCGAAGCGCTGCTGGGCTCGGTTGACGAAGCGATGGCTCACTACGTCGACAACTACGAAAACAACACCACCGCCAAATACCACGCGGCAATCAAGGAAGCCGGTCTGACCCAGGTGACCTTCACCCCGGAGCAGACCGCCGAGCTGAACAAGCTGGCCGAGTCGGTCCGTCAGGAGTGGATCGCCAAGTGGGGTGACAAGTTCGACGCCCAGGCACTGTTCGACTTCACCGCCGAGCAGTTCGCCAAATAATGACTCTCTGACGATCGTTTTGGCTGCGCCGCCTGCTGAAGGGGAGCGGGCGCGTGGCCGCCTTCGCCGGAAAATCCACCTCCGGCGCTGATTTCCTCACTAATTACTGAGAGGCTGTTATGTCTGCTTCGGCTACCGTTATTGAAGACGGTTCGGTACTCAGCCGGGCCGATCGGCTCTATTTTCGTGTCGAGTCGCTGCTCAATCTGATCAGCGGGTTGGTCATTTTCCTATTGGTGTTGCTAGCCACCACCAATGTGCTGGGTCGCTGGATCTTCTCGGCCCCGATCAGCGGCTATGTCGACTGGGTCGAGCAGGCGATGGCCTTTATCGCCTTCTTCGGCATCGCCTACACCCAGCGGATGGGCGGCCATATCCGGATGGACATCCTGGTGGGCCAGCTGCGCCGACGCTGGCTCTGGTTCACCGAACTGCTGACCACGCTGCTGATGCTGCTGGTCACGATGGTGCTGATCTACGGCTCCTACCTGCATTTCTGGCGCGCATACTCCATTGGCGACTCGTCGCTGGATATCAACCTGCCGACCTGGCCGGCCAAGCTGGTGGTGCCGGTAGCGCTGACCGTCTTAGCCCTGCGACTACTGCTACAACTCTGGGGCTACTGTCGCGCTCTGAAAGAAGGCGGTGACGAGCCGGTGGCGGTGCCGCTGATCGAGAGCGCCGCCGAGGTGGCCGCCAAAGAGGCCGAATCGGTCAGTGGTCACGATGACGAGGAGGTCCGCCCATGAGCAGTTTAATTGAAACCATGGGAGCGATGGACTCCACCACCATCGGCCTTTGGGTCACCGGTGCGATGCTGGTCTTCGTGGTGCTCGGGGTACGGGTTGCGTTTGCCGCCGGCATCGCCGGATTCCTGGGGCTGCTATGGATCTTTTCGGCCAAGCTGGGGTTTGAGAAAGGCTTTATGGTGGCGGTCAAAATGGCCGGTACCATCCCCCACTCCAAAGTTTCGTCGCTGGCGCTGTCGCTAATCCCGACCTTTATCCTGATCGGCTTTCTGGCCTACCACGCCGGGCTGACGCGAACCCTGTTCGAGGCCGCCAAGCGTTGGGTTGGCTGGTTGCCGGGGGGGATGGGTGTCGCCACGGTATTCTCCACCGCCGGTTTTGCCGCCGTCTCCGGGGCCTCGGTCGCCACCTCGGCGGTATTCGCCCGTATTGCGGTGCCGGAGATGCTCAAGCTCGGTTATGACAAGCGCTTCGCTGCTGGGGTGGTCGCGGCCGGGGGCACCCTGGCCTCCTTGATCCCGCCGTCGGCGATCCTGGTCATCTACGCCATCATCGTCGAACAGGATGTCGGCGCGTTGTTGATGGCCGGCTTCCTGCCCGGTGCGGTGTCGGCACTGATCTACGGCGGTCTGGTGATCATCCTGGCGATGACCCGCAAGGACTTCGGCCCGCCGGTGACCGGCTACAGCTGGAAGGAGCGGTTCGAGTCGCTACCCGGTGCAATGCCGATCTTCTTCGTCATCGCGATCATCATGGTCTGTATCTACGGCGGTGTCGGCACCCCCACCGAAGCCGGTGCCCTGGGCGCCTTCGTGATCCTGTGCATGGCAATCTGGCACGGTAGCCGCTGGAAGGAGCTGAAGAGTTCACTGATGGAAACCGCCAAGCTGTCGGCGATGATCTTCGCGATCATCTGGGGGGTACTGATCTACGTGCGCTTCCTCGGTTTCGCCGATCTGCCGTCGACCTTCTCCGACTGGATCGTCAGCCTGGAGCAGAGTCCGATGCTGACCCTGCTGCTAATTCTTTGCGCGTACGCGGTGCTGGGGATGTTTATGGATGCGATCGGGATGCTGTTGCTGACTCTGCCGGTGGTCTACCCGGCAATCATCGCCCTCAACGGCGGCGAAGCGGTCAGCGCCGCCGATTCCGCCTTCGGTGTCTCCGGCGTCGGTTGTGCGATCTGGTTCGGCATCATCGTGGTGAAGATGGCCGAGCTGTGCCTGATTACTCCACCGATCGGCCTCAACTGCTTCGTGGTCGCCGGGGTGCGACCGGAGTGCTCGGTGCAGGACGTATTCCGCGGCTGCCTGCCGTTCTTCGTCGCCGATGTGCTGACCATCGCGGTGTTGATCATGCTGCCGGGCATCGTGCTCTGGCTGCCGGGACTGATCGGCTACACCTGATCTGACCTACTTCTCCGCCGGTGCAATAGGCTACCGGCGGAGGAACTTAGCCCTCGTTAACTCAGGCCTTCGTGTTGGCCTTCGCGTTGGCCGTCTCACCCTCAGGCCATTCATTGGCACTGAGGCCATTAATGCAGCACTCATCCTTCAGAAACGCCAGCAACTCATCCAATTCTTGGTACTGGGACGTGCAGTAGAGCGTCCGCCCTTCCCGACGCTGCGCCACCAGACCGACCGACATCAGCCGGTTCAGGTGATGGGACAGGGTCGAACCCGGCACCCCCAACGCCGCCTGAATCTCACCCACCGGCACCCCCTGATGGCCACCACGGATCAGATAACGGAAGATCTCCAACCGGGTTTTATGGCCCAATTCCGCCAACCGTTTGGCCGCTGTTTCAATCTCCATCGATCACTCCTGCTAACGAATATTTCGATCATACTAGAAATATCTTGACAACCCAATTCATCCGCCTGAGAATAATTCCACAAATATGGAAATATAGAGCTGGCAGCCCCCTCTGGGTCCTGCCATGTTCTTTAGGTATTTATTTCGATAAATCTAGAAATACGAGATTATCATCATGATCGAACAACTCACCGTCTACTTCCAACACCCCGAAACCCAACTGATGCTGCGCGAAAGCGGCTTGATGTTCTTGCAGCTGTTCACCGAACTGACCGGGCTGTTCCTGCTGATCAGCTTTGCCGTCTCGCTGATCAACCAGAAGCTGCCGGCAAAAAAGATCCAAGGCCTGCTGGGAGCCCGCCGCGGTCGCGGCTACCTGACCGCCGCCGGACTCGGCGCCGTCACCCCGTTCTGCAGCTGCTCCACTATCCCGATGCTGATCGGGCTGCTGAAAGCGCGCGCCGGTTTCGGCCCCACCATGACCTTCCTGTTTACCTCACCGTTGCTGAACCCGATCGTGATCGCGCTATTTATTCCGGTGCTGGGTTGGCAACTGACCGCCTGGTACGCGGTACTGGCGCTGGTGATCTCCATCGGTGCCGGTGCCCTGCTACAACGCCTGGGCTTCGAGCGCTATATCAAACAGCAACTGCTCAACAGCAACAGTGGCGGTAAATGCAGCAGCGCATCAGAAACCGACAGTGGCAAAACCGGTGGTTGCAGCGAAACCGCCCCAGAAACCCAAACCAGCTGCTGCGCCAGCTCATCAAAGCCGGCGCCTAAGCCGAGTAAGTGGCGTGAAGCCTGGCAGGAGAGCTGGGAGCTGTTCCGCTCGATGTTCCCGTACATGCTGGTGGCGATGCTGATCGGCGCCTTCGTCCACGGCTTCATCCCGGCCGAGTATTTCGCCGAAGTGGCCAGCGCCGATAACCCGGCAGCGATCCCGACCGCGGCGCTGATCGGCATCCCGCTCTATATCCGCGTGACCGCGCTGCTGCCGCTGGTGGCCCCGTTCGTTGCCAAGGGCGTCAGCCTGGGTGCCATTATCGCGTTGGTGATTGGCAGCGGCGGTGCCAGCCTGCCGGAAGTGATCCTGCTCAAGCGCCTGTTCTACTGGCCGCTGCTGGCCGCCTTCCTGCTGGTAATCTTCAGCATGGCGGTGATCGGTGGGTTCAGCTTTAACTGGATCGCCGGCTAAGGCAGGGCCATTGCGCAGCGATGAGAAGTGCGGGGTTAGAGGTTTACTGCGTCGATAATGCCGTTCTGCTTCAGCACGCCATGGATCTTTCTGCTGCGCTTGGCCAAAGCATGAATATCTCCAAAACTGGGTATGTCGCCGGCATTGAGGCGGCATTCCCAGTCGCTCACTTCCGTATCGAGAAACTCCATCAGTTTTTTAGAACAGCCCGTACAAGGTCCCTGGCACAGAGTGGAGGTCGGGGTATCGAACGGTACCTGGGTGCGGATCTGGACAATCAGATCCTGCATCGCGGTTTGTAAACCGGGCTTAGGCGATCGTGTCATAGCAGCTCCAGAAGGGTGAATCCGAAAGGCGATTTGCCGGTGACTGCGGCTCGACAACCAGGATCACTGATTGTCGGTGTGGCTATTCTGCCAATTTCAACAAATCGAATAAAGACAGGGCATTTGATATTACTTATCGAAATTATCGATAGGTTAACTGTCAGAGCGGGCCGGAAGACTGGCGATCAGTTGCTCGCGCAACCAGCGGTGGGCCGGGCTGTCGTGATAACGCTTGTGCCAAACCAGGTAGATATCCAGCGGCGGCGTCTCGAACGGTAACGGCTGCTGAGCGATACCTTCCAAATCACCACTACCAAGCAAGCTCGGCAGCGTCGCGATCAGATCGGTACCACGAATAAAGTCCCAGATACCGGCAAAATTGGGCAACGTCAGGAAGATATCGCGCTCCAGGCCGAGGGCGGAAATATCGGCATCGATCTGCATCCGTTTCGTTCCAGATAAGCTGATCGCGACATGCTGTGCCTGCTGGTAGGCCTGCGGTGTGTCCGGTGCGGTACGAACCCCGGGATCGAAATAGCAGGCGAAGTGATCGCTCAGCAAACGGCGCTGGATGATATCGGAGGCCTCGGGGGGATGGGGGGTCAGCATCAATTGACAATGATCCTGACGAAGACTTTCTGCATCAGGCACCTGCGACGGTATAACACTGAAACTCAGGCCGGGAGCCTGGCAACGTACGCGTTTAAACAACCCCGGCAACAGATAATCCCGCTGATAATCGTTGGCCGCCAGGATGAAGTGCTGGCGAGCGCTGGCTGGGTCAAAATGGGAGCGACTACCAAACTGGCGCAAGCTATCGAGGCTGCAACGCGCCGTCTCGGCTAACTCCAAGGCAGTACTGGTAGGTGCAATACCGCGACCGGCCCGAACAAACAGCGGATCGCCGGTGATCTGGCGCAGCTTCTCAAGGGTATGACTGACGTTCGATTGCGACGTTCCCAGCCGAACGGCGGTACGGCTGATCGACCCCTCCTCCAGCACCAGCAGAAACAGTTGCAGTGCTTTGCCGTCCAGTTGCAGGTAGTCCGGTTCCGCCATTACTTCCTCTTATCAGTTGTCCGTCGCCAACCTATTGTGCCGACTGGTCCGATTCCTGGCCAGTCAGACGTCTAACCGCAAGAACCGGATAGGGCTAGCCCTCTGGGATCATAGATGGCTGAGCGGGCTGCGAACCCCCATCGCGCCCTGCTTGAGTACATGGGTATAAATCTCAGTAGTCTTAACATCGCTGTGACCCAACTGCTGCTGAACGGTACGAATATCGGCACCGCTCTGCAGCAGGTGGGTGGCAAAGGAGTGACGCAAGGTGTGACTGCCCACCGGTTTTTCGATACCTGCCTGTTTGCGAGCCACTCTTAAGAACTTGTTGATACCCGATTCATCAATATGATGTCGTCGCAGGCAGCGGTCCTTGGGATCAATACTCAGATTTGCGGATGGGAAAAGGTATTGCCATCCCGGCTCGAAACGCGCCCCAGGATGTTTGTCGGCATAAGCGCCCGGTAGATACACACCGGCAAAGCCCTCTACTTGTCGATCTTCTGCTAACAATCGACAAACTGCATCGATCTGACGTTGAATCGCCTCTGCGAGCTCCGGTGCCAAAGTAACCAGACGATGCTTGCCACCCTTACCAAACCAGATTTTTATCTGAAGCATGGTCAGGTCCACATCCTGAACCCGGAGTCTCACCAGCTCCATCCGTCTCAGACCCGAACCATACAAAATCGAAGCGATCAGTTTTTTCTTCCCCTGTAATTGGCTCAGCAACCGCTTCACTTCCCCCTGAGTTAATACAACCGGCAGCTTGGGTTGTCGGGAGGATCTTTTGAACTGATCGATATCACCCAAGGGTCGATTCAGAAATTTGTTGTATAGATAAGCCAATGCATTCAACGCCATCGTCTGAGTTGCCGCAGCCACATGGCGCTCCACCGCCAGGTAAGTCAGGTACTCAATCACCTGTTCCTTGCCCAGCTCGGCGGGATGTTTTCTTTGATGGAAGATTATGAAAGACTTGATCCAGTATCGGTAAGCCCTGATCGTACGCTTGCTGTAGCGCCGAACGGTCATATGCTCGGCAAGGGACTGCAAAAATGGAGACGATGACATGCGCGCGATCCTCCCTGACACTTTAGTTTCGACGAGCACATCCTTGCCCGTGAAGAAAGTATGGACCAGCGTCCAGCTTTGTCACCTATCCATTTTGACCCTAGACAAAAAAGCTCCTATTAAACAGATAGTTGCGAAAGAAACAAAAAAGTGGGCGGCGTGATATATGGACGTCCCGCTAATAATTATTATGAGGACACCGTCCTCATAACCTGACTGTTAGCACTCTTTTGAGTAAATCGAACATAAGGATGTAAGTAATGAGTTTCGTCGGGGCAAGATGGTGGAAGTTCGATTTTCATACACATACACCAGCTTCTTTTGATTATGGAAAAACAGATAGTAGTTTAAGAGCATCGAAGTCCGCTAAAGATTGGCTGTTGGACTATGTCGCCAAGGGCATAGAGTGTGTAGCAATTACAGATCATAATACTGGCGACTGGATTGATAGTCTCAAAGACGCTGCAGAAAACTTAAGAGCCGAAGGTCATTCAATTTTCGTCTTCCCCGGTGTTGAGGTGACAGCCAACTCAAACATACACGTTTTAGGTATTTTTGACCCTTGTGCCACATCAGCAGATATTAGTGCCGTTATCGGAGCATCAAAGTTTCGTGGAACAAAAGGGGATAGTGATTCAGTAGCCGAAGAAAGTGCTGAGAATGTAATAAAAGAAATCATCTCAGCTGGTGGCGTTGCCATACCAGCTCATATTGATATGAAAGCAGGGCTTTGTCAGCAGCATTCTTCTCACACGATTAAGCAAGTCTGCACCCATGCAAATGCCGTTGAAATAATTTTCCCTGATCAAGAGAGAGCTGATGCCCCTTTATCAAGATACACAAATTTAAGTATCGACTTGCCATCAATAATTGGCTCAGACGCTCACCATCCTAATGATATAGGCAGAGCTTATACTTGGGTAAAAATGTCTACCCCTACGATAGAAGGACTTAAACTGGCTTTGGTTGATGGTTCATCTTCCATAATTCGTTCAGATAACGAAACAACAGATCCAAATAGTTCTTCCAGTACACTATTACGCTCTGTGACTATCGAAAATGCTAAATATGCAGGGCGTTCGACTCCTTTGAAAGTGGAATTCAATCCTTGGTTGAATTCAATTATTGGAGGGCGTGGTAGCGGAAAGTCGTCCATCCTTGAGTTTATACGATTAGGTATGGATAGAGCGAAAGACCTTGATGTATTGGATCGGGATAATGAAATTCGTAGATCATTCGAGAGTTTTACTAAAATATCTGCTTCTAGAGATTCTGAAGGAGTAATGCTCGAAAATACGAAAATCAGTTGTGTTTATACGAGAGATGAAATTCACTACCTCCTGACGTGGACTAAGGAAAATAACCTCGTTTCAATTTCTCGTTATGATGGTCAGCAATGGGTTCCCGAAGAGGGTGAAGCACACTCTCGCTTCCCAATAAAGATATTTAGTCAGAAGCAGATATTCGACTTAGCTAAAAACCCTAATACGCTTCTGCGTCTGATCGATGAATCATCTACTGTTGGCTTCCAACAATGGAAGATGGAATGGTCTGAGAAAATCTCTCATTTTGAAACATTGTGCAGCCAAAAAAGGGAGCTTCAATCAAAGTTAGCAAACAGAAGTGTGCTGTTAGGGCAGCTTTCAGATGTCGAGCAGAAGATAAAAACAATAGAAAAATCTGGCCACACAGACATCCTAACAAACTATCAGGCTTATAGCGGAAAGAGAACCAATATTTCGCTATATGAAACTGACATCGAAGAGCTGAAAGACCAAGTTGAATCAATATCTAACGGTACTGGTATTCCTGTAATAGATGGCAGTCTATTTAATACACAGTCGGAAAGTGAATCAGAAGTTCTAACCAAGTTACAAAAACTGAATGGATCAGCACTATCTTTCAAAGAAGCTATTAAGCAAGCAGTGGCTTCACTTGAAAAAGAATTGACCGAGTTTAGAGGCTGGTATTGTGAGTCTGACTTCAATAAATCTCATCTTGAAGCCATAAAAAAATACGAAGAATTAATTGAAAGCTTGCGTAGCGAAGGAATTGATAATCCTTCTGATTATGCAAGACTAATCGATGAACGGGATACCATTAATAAATCACTAAAAGAAATGGAGCAGGTAAGCTTTCAGATAGATGAGACGGATTCTTTAATCAATTCTGCATATCAAGAAATTATAGAATGCAGGAAAAAATTAACTGTAAGTCGTTTAGAGTTCTTGGAGCAAAACTTGTCTGGAAACTCTTCCATTAAAGTTGATTTGGATCCTTTTTCAGATATAGACCACATGGAAGAATCATTCAGAGGTGTCATTGGGCGTTCTGATAATGCTTTTGCTGCGGATATTTTTGATTTAGATCGCGAGTGTGGATTCCTTTATAGTTTAAACAAGGAATTATCAGGCACAACAAGCTCTGGCAATTCAAACAATCTAGAGCCTTGGCTATCAAAAATTCATGAGTTCAAGGGGCAGGTATTTAACTTTAGGTCTGGTGAAATCCAAGGTGCCAAGATTGGAAAAAGATTTACTGAATTCATGGCTAACTTACAGCCTCAAAACTTTGACCAAATAAATGCTTGGTTTCCTGAGGATAAGCTATCCATAAAATTTAATGACGGTAATAGATTTAAGGATGTTTCACAAGGTTCGGCTGGACAAAAGGCATCGGCTATATTGTCGTTCTTATTATCTTATGGAACTGAACCGCTCGTTTTGGATCAGCCTGAAGATGATCTTGATAATGGTCTAATTACAAGTTTGATCGTTTCCAAATTACATGAAAACAAATCCGACAGGCAAATAATTGTTGTCACTCATAACCCCAATATCGTAGTAAACGGTGATTCAGAGTATGTGATTGCGCTAGAAGATCGAGGTCAAATAAATCCAGTCGCATCTGGAGCATTGCAAGAAATAAACGTAAGAAAGAATGTGTGTGAAATTATGGAGGGTGGCGAAATTGCACTCCAACAGCGGTACAAAAGAATGTTTAATGTTTAGTTTTAGAAAAGTGCTAAAACCTCAAGGAGAGAACTTTGGAGCCATATGAAAGCATTTATGTCGGTAACTTTATTTTCACACTAGGTTACCTCACAAAGGAAAAAGGAGTAACCCTGTGTTCACAGGGTGCAGCTTTGATGGCTCAAAATGTAGGTGACGAGGTTGTTGCAGATTTAATATCCGGCTGGAGTGGAAAGAACTTCGTTATCGAGTTTAAGCGTAACGAAAAGAACGTTCAAAGTGAGTTTAGGAAAGAGCATAAAAAAGCCTTCATTCAACGATTACGTAAGGAAGGTTCTGATAACGCATCTAAGGTATTAGCTTCTCGCGGTCACTTCATTGGATATGGTATTTGTCAATCTAATGGAGATAACGTTGGGCTCTATTTTTCTCAATATCATAAGATTCAAGAAGGAGACACGCAAACCGATGACAGAGTGTCACTTTCTGACTTTATTTTCAAAGTAGTTATGGATGATAAGTGGGGACTTTCCGATCATGAGCTAAGCCGTTATATCGACATATTAGCAGAAACATTTAGATCATCAGACTCAGGGGGAAGTGGTCGGTCGTCAGAAATGAAAGCGAAAAAGGCGCAGGAAATGTCATCTCTTATAGTCAATTACAATGAGAGTAAATCGGAAGTGAATTTTGTTGCCTGTAATTTAAGTCGGGCGAAAGAGTTGACACTGGAGCCAAAACTTGAGTTAAGACCTGAGCTTAAACCAACAATTTCAAGGGGCTACAGCGGCCCATCAATGGGAATGTAAAGTGCTAACAAGCGCATGTTGTCGGACTGGTTTTCCGCTGCGCTCCAAACCAGCCGCAAATGCGGGCGTTAAATGCTCAAAATGAGCAAGGAATGTAACTTTGAATTGACACTAAAACTGTTCTAGTGTGGAATTAGTGCTATTCCCCAAGGGGGAGAGCGGGTGCCCTTAAAGCCAAAGCAGTCATGCAGCGGTAGGGCCCTTGAAGAGACAAAGCTTATCTTCAAGGTATTCAGCGACTAACTTTTACGTAGGTTGCACCCGTGGAGGCCCGGTACTAATGCCAATAGTGTCGGGCTTTTTTTATGGATGAACTATGGAATTAGAGAAAAGTGTAGCGCGATACATTGCCGACGAAGCAGAAAAGCTCGCTTTACGCCATCATGCGTACCACAACGCTATTGCAATAGAGAACAACCGAAAACTTGAACGGACTAAGTCGCCTAAGTTACTTCAAGTTGAGAAGCCTGAACATTGGTCTATTGACAGAAAATTCGATCCATTCTACGTAAAAAAGAATGCAAAAAGCATAGCCAGATCTATAGCTAAAAAAATTGCAATGGGTGACTACGCACCTTACCCTCCCTCTATAGCAAAAATACCTAAGAAATCTGGAGGGGTGCGAGATGTTGCAATGTATCAAATCCCTGATGCAGCTGTATCCACTCTTTTTTATCATCGCCTCCTGAAGAAGAATAGACACCGGTTTAGCTCATTTTCTTATGCTTACCGAAACGATAGAAATGTTCATTTTGCGATTCAAGACATAGCTGTTGAGCTTTCTCAGAACTCACGAATTTTTGTGGCAGAGTTCGATTTTTCCAAATATTTCGACTCAATTTCGCACAGCTTTTTGTATTCCCAGTTTGATAAAAATGGCTTTTTTATCAGCACTGAAGAAAGAAATGTAATCAAATCGTTTCTAAACACCCGAGAAAAAGGCATTCCACAGGGGACATCAATATCATTATTTCTCGCCAATTTAGCCTGCTGGAAGCTGGACAAACAATTAGAAAAAGAAGGGCTTCAATTTGCTCGTTATGCTGACGACACGATAATTTGGTCACGAGACTACGGAAAAATAAGCCGTGCTTTTGAAATTATGACAGCATTTTCTTCAGAAGCAGGCGTAGCTATTAATCTAGACAAATCCGAAGGAATTAGCTTGCTTTGTAACGATTCAATGCCATCTGAATTTGCAAGCAGAAAGAACCAAGTCGAGTTTCTTGGATACGCTATCTCAGTTGATAAAGTTTCCATCAAGAACTCTTCAGAAAATAAAATAAAAAGACAAATTTCGTACATTCTTTACAAGCACCTGATTCAGCCACTTAACAGCAGCCCCTTAAAAGCCATCAAGATTCCCGGTGGCGGTAAAGATGAAGCTCTTCTTAGTGCAATCTGCGAAATACGAAGATATTTATACGGAAATCTAAATGAAGAAATGATTAGCGCTTATCTATCAGGAAGAAGCAATAGAATATTCTTCAAAGGAATAATGAGCTTTTACCCAATAATTAACGACACGGCTCAATTAAAAGCCCTCGATGGCTGGCTAGTCAATGCGATATTCAAAGCCGTTCAGAAAAGATCAAAAATGCTAACATCCCACAAAATGCCTAGGGGGCATTCTCTTCCGTTTAGTGCAAGCCGAAATGAGCTCATCACGTACTGCAATGTAACAAAGGTTGGCGGAAAAAAATTATTAAAAATACCTAGCTTTATGACAATCTATCACGCAATGAAAAGGGGGCTGGTTGAATTAGGTGTTGCCGGTATAACAGATCCTATGGCTGACTCCTATAATTATTGATCCACATTTAACAAACAGCTTAAGGATCGCCCCTTGGGCTTGGACCTACGGCGGCAAGCCGCCTTCGGCCTCTTAGCTCAGCTACATGGACTCCCCCTGGCACCACAAGGACTAAACTGAATCTGTAAGGTCATTGGACTGCCGCTCTACATTCGGCCTGTTGATGGGCTTTTATCGCCCTGGCCCTGATGAAACGCGCTGAACGGGCCCTCATTCGTTAGACGGCCTTTAAGGCCTCCGCGCTAAACAGGTTTACCCGTTCTGGTCTGTGCCTTACGTCATCCATCGCCCTCGCAATGTCCGGTGGGTGTCTTCAGCGTTCGCCGCCTGTCTTCAGACGGCGAACGCTTCGTACTCTTTTCCTGATCTCAACATCGCCCAGATTATCCGGGCATTCTTGGCCGCCAAGGCCACCGTCGCTCGCTTATAGCCCCGTCGCTCGATAACGCCTTTGCTCCACTACTAAGGCGATCCTGCTTGTCCGCCACTCGGGCCAGGACCGCGCGGGTACCGTGTACCAGTAACGTTCGCAGGTAGGTATCACCCCGTTTGGTGATGCGCCCCAGCCTCGGCTTGCCGCCGGTCGTGTACTGCCGGGGGACCAGCCCCAACCAGGCAGCGAAGTCACGGGCTTTATCGAATTGCTGGCCTTTGCCCACCGAGGCTACGATGGCGGTTGCGGTCTGAGCGCCGACTCCGGGAATGGTCATCAGGCGCTGCACAGTTTCACTGTGCTCGGCCACGATGTCGAAGCAACGCTCGAGATCGTCTATCCGTTGGTTCAATACCTGAAGGTGCTCGTAGCACTCATGCAACAGAGCGCGCGCAATTGTCGGCAGCTCGTTCTCGGCATCTTCCAGGATCAGCGGTAACTCTCGCTGTAACGACCAGCGTCCCTGAGCAACCACGATCCCGAACTCCGCCATCAGCCCCCGGATCTGATTGATCAGGGCGGTGCGCTCTTTGACCCAGCCTTTGCGGATGCGATGAGCGGCCAATACGGCTTGTTGCTCCGCCGACTTGATCGGTACAAAGCGAGTTCGAGGACGGCTGACCGCCTCGCAAATGGCATCGGCATCGTTGCCGTCGTTCTTGGCCCCCGTACGGTAGGGGATGACGTACTTGGGTGCCATGATCCGCACCTGATGGCCCTGCTTCTGAAACTCACGAGCCCAGTAGTGGGCCCCGCTGCAAGCTTCCAACCCAATTAGGCAAGGCGGTAGATTGGCGATGCAATCCAGTAACTTGGAACGGTTGAGGTTCTTGCGAAGCTGTACCTTGCCACGTGCATCAACGCCGTGGATACTGAACGAAGTTTTGGCGAGATCAACGCCAAGCGTAGAAACGGACATGTTACACCTCCCATTGATCGTCCTATGTAGTGGTCAAGTAAAACTGGCCACGGGTTTATAAGCTTTCCAGTAGATTCTCTGGCCGCATTCGGCGGTAGGTCATCACTCAGCCCAGCGCCGTCGGTCTTGGACCAGCATTAAGCTCCTAAGGAAACCCTATGCGACATTTCATTACTATCACCTTACTAGTGCTTAGCAGCTTCGCCTTTTCCAATGAAGAGCTGCTTATTGAGAACCCAGATCAGGTGGCGCAGCTGAGTAACGTCCAAGCAAACCTGGATGTTGTTTCTACTGCAGTCATGGCTTGTATTGAGTCTGGCAACGGACATTCAGACTGTCTGTGTCAAAACCAAAAGGCCATCATCCAGTTCAACACTAGTGTTGAAACACTGTTTCAAAAGCACCCCGAACTCAAAAAGCATGATTTAGTCAGGTTCATGTCCACTGATGGTGAGTGGGTCACTCAGAGCCTTCAGGGTATTTCACAACAAGCCGGTGCCGGCCAGCCATCTTGCAGTTAGCAACGTGGTAAACCGTAGCCCTGCAGCAGGATCAGAACTTCGTTGCCAAGCTTGTTCTGTTCCTTCAATGCCGTGTTATAGGTCATGACTCCAATCACCTACCTTCAAGAGATGTGGCAGCTTGCCATCGATGGCCAAACCCAAGGACTATGGTTCTGGATAACCCTCTATGCCTTTATCACCTGTACCTACTCGCTGATCTTTCTGCTACGAACCAGAACCTGGCCTTCGACAGCGGACGAGCTGGTTGCGCTTGGGGTAGAGAAAATCGGTGGCAAAGAGCCGGTGAGATCAAACCAGGAGTACCTGCTGGAGTCCCTATACAGCTACCGCGTTGCCGATATGGAGTACGCAGGGAGACGAATTTCCCCCTGGGTTTTTGTGGCCAGCCACAACCTCAGGTCGATCCTGGAAAAGCAGCTGTCATCGGTCCAACAGATGCCCGATGGCAAGGTTAAAGTTTTCTATAATCCGAACAACCCTAAGAAAAGCTACCTTATCGTCGCCGGCAAAACGGGCATCGCGATCACTTTTTTGATCGGCACCCTGCCGCTGGCTTTATATGTTTATCGCTACCATGGGTAGAACAGGATTAACGAGTTAACCAAGCGGCCGACGATGGACTGGATCACCGAAGCCAAGCGTTTGTTCCGGATGGAGAAGCCGGAACACTTCACCAACTATCGGCATTGCGAAGAGTGTGAGGAGCACGATCAGACCTTGATCGGCGCAACCCTAGACAGCATCGGCCTGGAGGAGCTGGGCAACCCGGGCTGGGATCCCATCTGTTTCGCCACCAATGAGGGCAAGAAGTACTACATGCCGGCGTTGATTCGGCTCAGCCTCGAGACCCTCGATAACGACTTCTATTTTGCCCAGCTGCTGTTTCACCTCGAGTATGACGGCGAGAACAACGATCTGTTTCTATCCTGTAGCCCAGAGCAGCGCGCATTTATCGGTTCATTTATCGAATTTTTCATTCTGAGTCACGTCGAGGCGCTGGAGCAGAATTACAGCGACAGCGAGGCGTTGAGGGCTTATGAGATTTGGTCAAAAACACCCTAGCTTTAACGCCGCTTCTGGATAAAGCCCATGTCGATGATTCCAGCAGGCTATATGTACAAGTCGGTGGTCACTAAACCCGATTGGCTGGAGTCCGACCGAGTCGAAGCGATCTATTCGCTCAGCGGTTGTGTCTCCGAGGACTTTTGCGACTGGATCGGCCACTGGAAGCACAATGGCTACTGGCTGTTTGATTCGCCCGAGGTGATGGAGGCGCTGGCAGCGGCCAACGGCATCGATCTCGCGGGCATGACGCTGTTCTTTTACCGCTTCTATCACCGGCAGTGGAACGAACTGACGGGCAGCTGGGAAGGTTTTCAGCCGGAGGCCTCGTTACCGACCCAGGTTAAGCTGCCCGAGCGCGCTGTAGCGGCGGGCTATGATGTCACCAGTTTCAGTGCTCAGAACGCGGCCGAGTGCTCCCCACTGTCGTGCAATCGGATGGCGCAGGAAATTCCGGTCAACTCACACTGCCTGTTAAGCTCAGTCGAAGTCGCCAAGCGACTGATCGAATCCGGCACCTTTGCCCACTGCGAGCCGGGACCGTACCGAATCGTTGAGGTATGCCGCGTTGAAAAGATCTGACAAGTCCATAAAATCCCCCACCGAGCCGCCTGCCGACGATTGACCCTGCCGGCGACCAGAGCGGCATCCCCCTGCAGCATGGAAACTTCGAGATGGACTGGAAGGTATTTTTAACGATTTTTGGTGCGGTGTTTATCGCCGAGCTCGGCGATAAGACTCAACTGGCGACGATGTTGTTCGCCACCGATAAAGCAGTCAGCAAATACACGGTCTTTTTTGCCGCCTCCGCCGCCCTGATCGTCGCCTCGGCGCTGGGGGTTCTCGCGGGATCACTGCTGTCGGAGTACATCAACGAGAAGTACCTGCACTATATCGCCGGAGTCGGCTTTATCGGCATCGGTATTCTGACCTTGTACAATGCCTAACGGCGGAGACTGTTAGTCGGTGGAGGAGTCACCTCCCCCACCGGTTTAGAGCCGGTTCATCCCTTAGTGGTGATGATGGGCTTCGGTCAATTTCAGACCCGGCGCCGGACCTTTCAGGTCATGGCTGTCCTGCCCTTCCTTCGGAATTTCGACCCATCGGTTTTCACCCTTGTCACACTCCTGAATCGTCTTCAGATGCAGGGTCTGACCCGGCTCGCCCGCCAGTTTGGCGCGGAACACAAACTCGTCGTACTGACTATCGAGCAGGTTGCCGCCGCTCCAGACGATCTCGCGGACATCTTCGGTGATGGTGTTGCCGTAGTAGTCGTAGGGCTCGTCCAGCTTTTGCTTGACCGTCTCAAGGGTCCAACCGGCTTTGGGCATCGGCTTGGCCTTGCGCAGCTCGGTCGGTAGCTGAATTCTAACGGTGTGGGTGGCGCTACCTTCGCAGCCATGGCCGATGCGCATTACCGCCTTGTAGTGGCTGCCGACGGCGGCTTCCTGAACCTCCAGCGAAGCGTGGGCGGAAGCTGTCATCGAGTAGCTGCCAGCCAGGGTTGAAGCCAGAATCAAAGCGACAGGAGTTAACGATTTCATCAAATTCGTCCTTACAAAAATCAACAAGGTTTCGTTGCCGGCAAAGGGCAACGAGCAGGCCAACGGCTAGGCGTCAATCAGGCGAGCCGCCGGCAATCTATCAGCGTGTTTGTTGAGAAAGGCTGCTGCCTTTAGGCGGTCGGCGGTGCACGGATTGGGGTGCTGAGCGACCGTAGCGCACGGATGTGGCTACCGTAATCGGTAGCTAAGAACGAAAGCTCGGAAGGTTGAAAATCTTGAACTGGATCGGAGTGGATCACCGCACCCAGCATGCTGCTCAGGGTACAGGTGCTGCATTGTTTCAAGGCCTCGGCGGTGGACGAACTGCCTTGCGAAAACTCGTCAACGGGGACCTTTATCAGCCCCTCCGTTGTGCAGACAAGGACGTAACGGCCCGCTTCATCGGCGACGATCAGATTAGCAGCGGAGTGGGCATTACCGATCAGGGCATACTGGGCGACAAGCAGGATAGCCAACAACCAGCTGACCCGCCGTTTTAGCCCTGTGTTCCACACCCTGTGACTCATTCGCTGTTGAATCCGTTTGGTTGAATCCGCCCGATAGATCGCTGCCGATGCGGTAGCTAAGGCGTCCGTTTCAGCAGATCAATTGCTCAGCGATTGTAGCAATGCAGAGGGTTCAGTTATACCGAGAAGAGTGACATCAACATCTATTTTTTATTACAGATCAACATGTTAGAAGACTCTTAATTAAGGCAGTCTTATTAACAGTAAGCTCATAACAGCTGTGACTAAGAACAAAGCAAAGCGGGAGCCGAAGCTCCCACTGGATTGGGTGAGGTTGCCGTCAAAATCAGCCCGGTTGCTTCACCTTGCGCAGGTAAGGTTTGACGGTATCCCAGCCGTCCGGGAACATCGTTTCGGCCTCCTCATTGCTGACCGCCGGCACGATGATCAGGTCTTCTCCGTGCTTCCAGTTCACCGGCGTCGCCACCTTATGCTTGGCGGTAAGCTGCATCGAATCGATCACCCGCAGGATCTCATCGAAGTTACGCCCGGTAGTCATCGGATAGGTGATCATCAGCTTGATGTTCTTATCCGGCCCGACCACGAAGACCGAACGTACCGTCGCGTTGGTCAGTGCGGTTCGCCCTTCTGCGGTGCCCGCTTCATCGGCCGGAAACATATTGTAGAGCTTGGCGATACTCAGATCGGTATCGGCGATCACCGGGTAGTTCACCGTGCAGTTGCCGACCTCTTCGACATCCTTGAGCCAGGCGACATGGTCATCCAGCGGGTCGATACTCAGGCCGATGATCTTGGTATTACGCTTTTCAAATTCCGGCTGGATCTTGGCCATATAACCCAGCTCGGTGGTGCATACCGGCGTGAAATCCTTAGGGTGGGAAAACAACACAGCCCAGCCGTCGCCAATCCACTCATGAAAGTCGATCCGTCCCTGGGTCGTATCCGCCTGAAAGTTAGGCGCCTGATCGTTGATTCGTAAAGCCATCGTTTTTCTCCTCGGTTGATCCCCCCCAGTAAAGTTTGGTGCCAGACGACCGGCTTGGCTTTCTAAGGGTAGTCGAGCGCGGAGAAGCTGCGCCATGGAGGCGCCAGCGATGGGTCGTTAGCGGTCCTGAGAACCGCTAGCGTTGCAGCGAAGCGGTCAGTGCACCGGCGCCGATCAGGGCCGAGCCGCTGAGGCGATTGAAGCGCCGCTGGAAACGCTCCGAACGGGCCTTGGAGCGCAGATAGCCGGCACCAAAGCCGTAACAGCAGACGGTGAAGACCGACACCAGCTCAAAACTTGCCATCAGGATCAGCATCTGCGGCAGAGCTGCCGACTCGGGGCTAAGAAACAGCGGGAAGAACGCCATAAAGAACAGAATCCCCTTCGGATTCAGCGCAGTGATCAGAAACGCGCGCCGGAACAGCGCCCCCCAACCGGGGCCGTTATCGGTCCCGTCGGCCGGGGAATCCATCTCCAGCTGCATCGGTTTGACCGGAGAACGCCAGGCCTTGATGCCCAGATAAACCAGATACAGGGCACCCACCAGCTTCAACAACGTAAACAGCTCAGCGGAGGCGGCCAGAATCGCGCCGACACCGATAAACGACAGCGTCATCACCAGCAGATCGGCGCTCATGGTGCCGAGCATCAGCGGCAACACCGCCCGATTGCCCTGATGCAGCGACTGCCCCATCACAAAAATCGTGGTCGGACCGGGGGTCAGACAGAGCAGCAGTGCGGCGGCCATAAACGAAAGCCAGACTTCCAGGCTCATCAAGATCTCCTCAGGTTAACGCGGGCAGGTGAAAAGGGGTCTGCGAACAGACCATAGTAACCCGAACCGGCGGTTTCGGCACCACCGCGATACAGCCCGCCCACAAGGCGTACCACGGGTTCTGGTCTACATTGAAGGGTAACGGTTTCACGTGATGGATAATCACCTTCGGCGCGCACGATCTGTAACGTTGATCGCCGCAAGGGACGATGAACATGGCCAACACCACTGCCGATAACCGCTCAAGCCACGGCACCGCCTCCAAGCAGTTGCCGTTCGGCCTGCTCGCCTATGCCGGCGCAGCCTTGTCACTGCTGGCCTGCTACGCGCAGATTATTGCCTCACTGGTGGCACCGCTATTTGGAATAACCACGGCCCTTTACCCGGACAACCCAGCCATTAATCCCCACCTTCAGGCAGTTTTGATGTGGGTATTTGGCCTGGTGACGGTGATCGGATTAGCCCGAGATCGGGCTCAGAGCAGTAGACGACACCCACTGGTCGTTGGCGTCTGCGGCCTGCTGGTGATCGTCCTGACGCTCTATCTCTACTACGACGTCCGGATACTGATTCTCGGCTACATACTGCTGATCGTCGCGGCACTGCTGAATCAGAATGCCCGCCTGCTCACGTTGAAGCGCCAAGTCGCCGCGCAGGCGCGGGAACTAGAAACGATCAACCAGTCGCTGGAACAGCGTGTGACCGAGCAGGTCAACGAGATCAACCGACTGAACCGCCTGAAACGCTTTCTGGCTCCCGAAGTGGTGGACCTGATCGTCACCCAGGGCAAGGAACCTCTGCTGAACAGCCATCGGGGTTATATTGCCACCCTGTTCTGCGATATCCGCGGCTTTACCTCCTGCTCGGAACGGATCGAGCCGGAAGAGTCGATAGAGGTGCTGCAGCGCTACCACGAGCATATCGGTCGCCTGATCAGCCAGCATCAGGCCACCATCGACCACCGGGCCGGTGATGGTCTGGTGGTGTTCTTCAACGACCCGCTGCCCTGCCAACAACCGGTGCTGTCGGCCCTCAAGCTGGCGCTCGAAATCCGCAGCAGCTTCGATCAGCTCAATATCGACTGGCACAAGCGCGGCTATAACCTGGGTCTTGGCGTCGGTATCGCCAGTGGTTACGCCACCCTGGGTACGGTCGGCTTTGAGGATCGCTACGATTACACCGCCAACGGCAGCTGCGTAAACCTCGCCTCCCGACTCTGCGATGAGGCCGCCAGCGGCCAGATTCTGATGGACCACAACAGCTACCTTGAGGTCGAGCAGCAGGTCGTGGCCGCCCCGCCCCGGGAGTTCCGGCTGAAAGGGTTCAGCCAGCAAGTGAGCACTTACGAGGTCAGAGGGTTGCGGGATGCCGGCTGAGGCGTCGGCGATCTCTAAAAGTCTCGCCGGAAGGGTTCCTCGGCGATCAGCTGGTTAAGTTGCTTAAGCACCTGCTCGATCTGCTCCCGACCGGCGCGGTCGAACAGATAACTACCCAGGCCGGAGGCCATCGGCTCGGTATCCGGATCGCCCTGGGTCAGCGCCACACAGCGCAGTCGGATCTGCTCCAGCTCCGGGTCATGATAAAGCGGATAGCCGATAAACAGATCCCATTGGGATTGGCGGGCGCTGCCGTCGATCACCGCCTGCAGCAGCTCGACGACCTCCTGCCGATTGGGGCGATAGCGACTGCGCGGACTGCGCGACACTACCCAGGCCAAGAGTCCGATCACCACCAGGCTGAACAGGAAGGTGATCAGGATCTCCATGGTTCAGGCGCCGGTTGTCATTGCTGGAAGCGGTAATCCGCCAGTTTGCGGGCCGCGGCCAGAATCGCATCGCGGTGTTGCTGCTCCAGTGCTTCGCGCTCCTGGGTCAGCTCGAAGCGCTGCTTGAGCTTGAGTTTCTTCCACTCATCCAGGATCGGCATATGGCTGGTGGCGTTGAACATCTCGTTGATAACGCTGAAGTCTTCGTGACGATGCAGCTGCGGCGCCAGGTGATCGAGCAGTTTCTTCAAGCGGATGCAGCCTTCGGCCAGTTCGCACTGCTCGTCGACAATCGCCAGCGAGATCACCTTGACGCTCTCAATCAGATAATCGCGCTGCTCCTGGGCCTTGGCTTTGGCGTCCTGGAGCAGTTTTTCGTGGGCTTGCTGCGCTTTACGCTGGGTTTTCAGCTGCCAGCGGATCAACATCAGTAACCCCACCACCAGGCAAAGGCCGATAAACACCAGGGTCAAAAACATATTCTGCGCCATTACGTCACTCCCGAAAAATCAGCGCCTATTGTAGCCGCGTGCTTCCTAGTTATGACACAGCGATTGCAAAAAAACTCCAACACCACCCCATTCAGGCTGTCGCTGCAGCCGGTTGATCGGCTACCGCCGCTTTACCATTTTTTACGCCCGGCCTGCTTTTAAATTAGCAATCACTTAACTAATATGGCGGCAAATTTTCTTGGAGAACTATCATGCTGCGTAATACCAAGTCCGGCTATGGCTGGGTCGCCATCGCTTTCCACTGGATCAGCTTCGCCCTGTTGATCCTGCTGACCTTAAAGGGTCTGTCGTTCGAGGATATGCCCAAGGGACCGGAGAAGCTGGCCCAGATCGGCAATCACAAGAGCATGGGGACCATTTTCATGCTGTTGATTCTGGCCCGACTGGGCTGGCGCGCCGCCAACCCGAAGCCGACCCCGCTGGGTGATAACGCCAAGATGAATCGGATCTCGGCCATGGTCAGCGGCGCCCTTTACGGGCTGTTGTTGATCCAACCACTGAGCGGCGCGCTGATGTCCCAGGCCAAGGGCTACCCGGTTCAGGTGTTCAACCTGTTTGAAATGCCGATGCTGATCGGCGAAAGCGAAACCCTGGCCGGGCTGTTCAGCCAGATCCATCACACCGCCTGGATACTGATCGTGGCGCTGGTGCTGCTGCATGTGGTCGCCGCCCTGAAGCACCACTTCGTGGCCCGCAACGACACCCTGAAGCGGATCTTTGTACCGCGTCGGGGTTAGTCCATCGACAAGGGCGTCTAGGCCGAGCGGCTTAACGCCTCAATCTCCAGTAGCTGTTGCAGCTCCGGCACGCAGGAACCGCAGTTGGTCCCGCACTGGAGCTCACGCCCCAGCTGCTCCACCGAATCGGCCCCCGCGGCGACGGCTGCTTCGATCTGCCGTTGGCCGACCTGAAAACAACTGCAGATCACCGGCCCCTTGGGCTCCGCCTGACAATCGCGGCCGCTGAGCAGGCGACGACGCTGCTGCCGATCCAGTTCGGCCAACGCTAACAGTTGATCGATCCAATCCGGGTCGATCTTCTGCTCCGAATCGATCACCAGCAATAACCACTGCAGCCGACCCTGCTGCATACCTGCCGCCCGGAACTGGCCCTGCTGCGCATCCGCCAGCCACAGCGTTGGCTGTCCCAAGGCCTGCCGGCACCAGCCTGGCCAATCCGTCACCGCCTGCTCACTGGCAAGCCGATACAGCTGGCTGTGGGCCAGCGGCGTTCTGGCCCAGTAATCGGTTTCAGGCTCAGTCTGCAGCGGCTCTCGCACAAACAGGCAGGCCTGCCAGCGCTGATCAAACGGCTGCAACGCCGCCACACCATGCTTGGATTCGGGCTGACCACTGAGCGGGTCGGTCACCGGCGCCATCAACGCGCCACTGCGCCCCTGGCTGCAGAACTGCCGGTTCCAGTGCATCGGCACAAACAGATTGCCGAGCCGCAGCCCCTCATCAAACCGAATCCGACCGACATAGCTGCCCTGCCCGTTACGCAATCGCGCCAGCGAGCCTTCCGCCAGCCGCTGCCGCTCGGCGTCGTCGGGATGAATCTCGATAAAGGGTTCCTGGCGGTGCTGGAACAGCGGCGGTGCCAGCGCGGTACGGGTCATGGTGTGCCATTGATCGCGGATCCGGCCGCTGTTGACGATCCAGGGGTGCTGCTTATCGGGCTGCTGCTTGGGCTTCGACGGGCTGACTGCCAGCATCCGCGCCCGACCGTTGGGCGTCACGAAGCGGCCATCGCCAAACAACCTCGGCGTACCCTCGGGGCAAGCGGTGGTCACCGGCCACTGGATCGGCTGCAGCGCGTCGTACTGCTGTTGATCGAGCTGGGCCAGTGCGCTGATATCGAAAATCCGCTCACCGCGATTCTCGAATCCCGACAGCGCCGCGTGTTCGCGGAAGATCTCCACCGGGCTCTGGTAGTTGAAGGCCTCAGCGAAACCCAGTCGCTGGGCCACCTGCGACAGGATCCACCAGTCCGGCTTGGCCTCGCCGCTGGGGGGCAGTAATCCCCGCTGGCGCGAAATGCGCCGCTCGGAGTTGGTCACGGTGCCGTCCTTCTCACTCCAGCCCTGCGCCGGCAGCAGGATATCGGCGAAGCAACTGGTGTCGGTCTCGGCGACACAGTCCGACAGGATCACGGTTTCGCAACCGGCCAGCGCCCGAGCAACCCGATCCGAGTCCGGCAGGCTGACCACCGGGTTGGTGCCCATGATCCAGATCGCTTTGACTTGGCCCCGCTCGATCGCCTCGATCAACGGCACCGCCATCAAGCCGGGTTGGGTGGCGATATTGGGAGCTTTCCAGAACCGCGCCACCGTGTTGATCTGGTCGGCCCGATCAAAGCCCATATGGGCCGCCAGCTGGTTCGCCAGTCCGCCGACCTCGCGCCCGCCCATGGCGTTGGGCTGTCCGGTAATCGAAAACGGCCCGGCACCGGGCTTACCGATTCGACCGGTCAGCAGGTGACAATTGATGATGGCATTGGCGTTGTCGACCCCGTGGGAGGATTGGTTCACCCCCTGGGAGAACAGTGTCACCGTCTTCGGACTGTCGGCAAACCACTGATAGAACTGCTTCAGCTCGGCGCTATCCAGATCGCAGTCGGACTCGACACTGTACTGGCGGACCTGATTGCGGACTTGAGCCCAAGCCACCTCAAAGCCTTCGGTGTGCTGTTGAACAAAGTCGCTGTCGATCTCGCCCCGATCAACCAGAAAATCGAACAAGCCATTAAACAGACTGATATCGCTGCCGGGGCGCAACGACAGATGCAGATCGGCCAGTTTGCTGGTGGCGGTTCGACGCGGATCGATCACCACCACCTTCGTCTCGGGTCGGCTGGCCTTGGCCCGACTCAATCGCTGAAACAGCACCGGATGATTCCAGGCCGCGTTGGAGCCGACCAGCACCACCAGATCGGCCAGCTCAATATCGTCGTAATTACAGGGCACCGCGTCGGCGCCGAAGGCACGCTTATAACCCGCCACGGCCGACGACATGCACAGGCGGGAGTTGGTATCAACATTGGCGCTGCCGATAAAGCCTTTCATCAGTTTATTGGCCACATAATAGTCTTCGGTCAGCAGTTGGCCGGACAGGTAGAAGGCCACCGAGTCCGGTCCGTGCTCCAAAATTGTGCGCTGCAACCGTTCCGAGACCTGATCCAGTGCCTGTTGCCACGACTCCCGCCGGCCATCGACCCGGGGATGAAGCAGCCGCTCTGATTCCCCCAGGGTCTGGCCCAGCGCGCTGCCTTTGACACATAAACGCCCCTGATTGGCGGGGTGTTCGGTGTCACCGGCAAGGCTCAAACCGCCCGCCTTATCGGTCTCAACAGTCAGGCCACAGCCCACGCCGCAGTAAGGACAGGTGGTTTTTATCGTCATCTTGATCTCCGTTGATTCTGCTGCCTGACAGGCAAAAAAAAGCCCGACCGGCAAAAAACCGGTCGGGCAACGTTGCCCTTCGAATCCGCAGGCGGTCAGAGACGCTGACGGACTCCCTACATAAAGGTGGTTGGCTCCGGGAAGAGCCAGGGCAACAAGGTGCTCCCCAATAAACACATAGCAACCGCCGTGCCAGTTTTTGCAGCGCAACAATTTCTGGCCGAGAAATCTCCGTGGCACAAAATCTGCAACATTCAATCGGCAACATCGCCATAAACCGGCTTACAGACCCAGGACAACGATGACCCAACCGAGCCTCGACATTCTGTTGATCGATGACGAACCTCAACGCGCCGAAGCGTTGATCGGCACGCTGCGCACGCAGGGATACCGGGTTATCGAGCACCTGAACAGTGCCGACGGATTGAGTGAACACGTCGATCGGATTCGGCCGGATATCATTCTGATCGATATGGACAACCCGGATCGTGACACCCTGGAGAGCATGTCGGCGGTGCATCGGGATCACCCCCGGCCGGTGGTTTTCTTCGCCGAAGCGGAATCCGACAGTCAGACCATCAGGGCTGCCGTCAAAGCCGGCGTCAGCGCCTATATCGCCGATGGCCTGAAACCGGATCGAATTCGGCCAATCATCGACTCCGCCATCGCCCAGTTCGAGACCTACCACAGCCTGCGACGGGAGCTGGAGCAGACCCGCACCGAACTGGCCGGCCGCAAGCAGATCGACCGGGCCAAGGCGCTGCTGATGAAGCATCAGAGCTGCGACGAAGATCAGGCCTATCGCACCCTGCGTAAGCTAGCGATGGACCGGAATCAGAAACTCGGCGTGGTGGCCGCCGACGTGATCAAGGTATTGGAAGCGCTGGCGTAACCCGGCAACAGACCGGAAAGAGACCATAGACAAGGAGCCGAGATGGCCGAGCAACTTAAACTGGGATTCGTACCGCTGCTCGATTGCGCCCCGCTGGTGGTGGCACGGGAGCAGGGTCTGTTCCGCGAACAGGGTCTGAACGTGGTGCTGAGCCGTGAAGCCAGCTGGTCGTCGATCCGTGACAAGCTCAACTACGGCCTGCTCGACGGCGCCCAGATGTTGGCACCGATGCCACTGGCCGCAACCCTGGGGCTGGGCAGCCCTGCGCTGCCCAGCTGCATCCTGCTGTCACTGAGCCGCAACGGCAACGCCATCACCTGCTCGGTACCGTTCTACCAGCGGCTGCACGAACAGGCCGACGGAGAAACCTCGCCGTCGGCGTTGGGGCTGGCGCTGCGGCAGCAGTTGCCGAAGCTCGGGCGCAAGCCGGTGTTCGCGACCGTCTATCCCTACTCCAACCACCACTATCTGCTGCGGGACTGGTTGGGCCGCAGCGGCATCAACCCGGACACCGAGATCGAATGGCGGGCCATCCCGCCGGCGCAGATGATCACCGCACTGGCGCAGCGTCAGATCGATGGCTATTGTGTCGGCGAGCCTTGGAATTCGCTGGCGGTGCTGCAGGGCCACGGCCTGATCGTCGCGCCGGGTCAGCAGCTCTGGCCCGAAGTGCCGGAGAAGGTGTTCGCCGTAACCCAGGCCTGGGCAGAGCAGCACCCGGAAACCGCTGCCGCCCTGATTCGCGCCCTGTATCAGGCCTGCCAGTGGATCAGCCGCTGCAACGACAAGCAGGCCCTGCTGGAGTTACTGGCGCTGCCTCCCTATCTGGATCACAGTCTGTTACCACTGCTGGAAACCGGTTACCAGCACCACTGGGGTTCGGCGCCGCTGCACCAGCAGTTCTTCGACGCGCAGATGAACGCCCCCAGTCCCAAGCAGGGGGAGTGGTTGATCGGACAGATGCTGGCAGCCGGTCAACTCGGTGCCGCCGATGCGGAACTCGCCAATCGTCGGCTGCTGCCGCAGGTATTCCGGATCGATCTGTTTGAACGAGCGACCCGCTCGATGGCATCCCAGACTTAGAGAGCCTGCCTGCAAGATCCAGGCATGACTTCAAAACTGTGCCGGGATTACGGACCCGGCTGACAGCCACAAGCCGCCGCGGAATATGCGCAGCTTGCTCAGACCTCTTCAGACCTCTTCCAGCTCCGGCTCGGAGGGCGCTTCCGCATGTTTCGACTCGGGAAGCATCGCGGCCAGTTCCGGATCGAGATCCGTGTAGATACGACTCTGGGGTCGACCGATATGGTAGCCCTGGCCCAGATCGATATTGATCTCTCCGACCGCCTGCAATACCTCATCGTCCTCGATAAACTCGGCCACGGTACGGGCGCCCAGGTCTTTGGCCAGCTGGGCAATACAGCGAACCACGCTGGCATCGCGCTCAGAGTTGATCATGTTGGAGACGAACTCCCCTTCGATCTTCACATAGTCGATCGGGAAGTGCTTCAGGTAGTGGAACGATGAGAAGCCGGAACCGAAGTCATCCACCGCCAATTTGAAACCGGCACTCTTGAGGTGCTTAACGAAGCGCTCCAACAGCGCCAGGTTCTTGACCGTGTCTCGCTCGGTCATTTCGAACACGATGCGACCCGGATCGATACCGGTCTGGCGGGTCAGCTCGCGGATCCGCGGCAGGAATTCCGACATCACCAACGAGCTGGGCGACAGGTTGATAAACACCAGTCCTGGGAACCCTTCATCCTGAACCTGCTGCAGCGCCCGCTCAATCACCACCAGATCCAGGCTGTGGATCAGCCCCATCGATTCGGCCACTTCGATAAACTCGTGGGCCCCCATCAGTCCGCCATCCTCGAGTCGAATCCGGCTCAGCACCTCCACCGCTTCGATCTTACGGCTATCCAGCCCCATGATCGGCTGGAAGAACGGCGTGATCTGCTTGTTCTCGATCGCCGACAGAATAATCCGGCTCTTCTGGTTCAGCTCCTTGAAGGTTTCCAGCACATCTTCGTTGCTGGGTACGCAGGCGCGGTTCTTACCCTCACGCTTGGCCTTGCGCATGATGTTCTCGCCGAACATCAACAGATCACGGGAGTTATGGGCGTGGTCGGGATAAACCGCGGTGCCGATCGACACCGAACTGCGGACCGACTGATCGTCGGAGGCCGTCATTTCTAACTCATTGACCGCCTCTAGAATTCGCTTGGCGACCTGCTGGGACTGCTGCATATCATCGCCCGGCAACACCACGGTGTAGCGGTCACCGGCATAGCGCGACAAAATATCTTCGCTGCGTAGCACCGCTTTGATGGTTTGGGCCAACTGCTGCAGACACTGATCGCCGAAACCGTTGCCGTAGGCATCGTTGATCGACTTGAAGTTGTCCACATCCAGCACCAGCAGCGCCACCTTGGAGCGATCCCGCTTGCAGCGCGAAATCTCGTTGTCCATCAGCTCCCAGAACATGCGCTGATTATAGAGATCGGTCAGCGAATCCCGGGTGGCGTAATACTCCATGTCACGGGTGTATTTGTAGATCGCCTTAACCGAGCCGACCACGTTCAGCATGGTCGACAGAATGCTCTCGGTCACCAGCATCCGGGTCTGATCGGCCACCACGTCGCTGTGCACGCCGATCCCGACGATACCGCCCAGTTTGGGGGTTTCCAGCAGCAGGCTTTTGGTCTGGAAGCGGATATCTTCCAGCGCCAACTCCATCGGTTCGGCCGACTCATCGGCCACGTGATGGTTAACTTCCAGCAACGCGGCTTCATGGAAATGGGGGGATTGGCTCAGGGTCTGGCGAATCTCCTGCTCCAGCCGCTCGCGGGTCTGCGTGGTCGGCGGCTGCAGCCAGAAGATCTCCAGCCCCAGCACCTCGTCATCGACTTTGAAGATACTGAACAGGTTACTGGCGTTGAGTACCTGATTGATCTCCTGCAGCAATTCGCAGACATGGTAGTGCCAGCCCTGGATCACTTCGGAGGTGATCACGAAGCGCTCCAGCAGCCGGATCTCAAACTCCAGCAGCTCTTTATCAACCGCGATCGCTCGGGTCTTGTCGGTCAGGCGCTCAAACTTGGAGAAGATGCGCTGCAGATCGGTGAAGCCCAGCTCGGAGCGCTCGAACTTCAGCTGTGACAGATCGGACAGGGATTGCACCTGGTCGATACGCTGCTCCAACAGCACCACCGATCGATTGATTCGACGATTCAGCAAACGTACCACCCAGATCGCCAGCAGCAGCGGGATCGGCGCCAGCCACAGCAGGTTGGTCAACAGCTCGCTGCGGGCTCCGGCCAGCATCGGCCCCAGGTCCTGACGGATCTCGAGCACCCCGAGCACTTCTCCTTCATTGACCTGTCGATGACACTGGATGCACTGTTCGCTGGCTTTCAGCGGGTAACTGTAACGGACCTGATCCTGTTCAAAGCTGTGCAGCCGGGTTCCGGCCAACAGGCTGCGTAAGACGAAGCTATCCGGCTTGGGGCCCTGGTTATAACCGATATCCTGTTCGATCAATTCACTTCGGAACAGCCGAACCTGCAGTGAACTGTTGCCGTCGCCCTGATTGATCTGCTGCAACAGACTGGCCATTTCGGCGCGGCTGATGCCCCGGTCCATCGCCGCCGTGAGATCATCGAAGATCAGTTCGGCACGGCTGTCGGCAATCGCCCGACTACTGTCGCGCAAGGCACTATCGTAGGCCTGACTGGCCCCCAGGTAGATGATTAAAAACCCCAGTACCGAGAACAGCACCGAGATCCGCAGAATAAAGGCGCGGATTGAACAATTGGAAAAATAGCGTTTTAGGACATTCGACATCACTTCTGAACTCCCAGAGTCACGGTCGGACTGCACCGCGACAACACACTCTAGGGGACCTGCTCGAAAACACCATAACGCAGATCAATACTTCAGCTTTTGTATTGATCCTAATACAGCTTTTGACTTCGATACTACACGCCATCCCTAGCGAAAGACCCGATCCTAACAAGGGTTAATGCGCTTTACAAAGGCCTCATAAAGATTGTGACTAAAGTTGAGTCTGACAGGCCCCAAACTAGTGCACCCGCCTTTATTCCGCATCGCAACAGAGCCTAAAAATTGAGATAAGGCAACAAAAGACTTCATAACTCACTGTTTATAAAGATTTATAAAAATTGGCACAGGTAGTGCATTAACAAATTCAAAGGCACAAGCAATCTCGATCGTGCTCGACAAGATAAACCCCGCAGGCAAAGGCGCCGCTTCCCGAGGGACTCCCCTTGGGCACGGCGCCTTTTTATTTAAGCCAGCACGATGCGGTTGTGCCGAAGAGTTTGAACTTCATTAAGGAGCTAGTTATGAAACTGTCCAAGCTGACCACCGCCATCGCTTCGGTCACCCTGAGTCTGACCCTGAGTACGGCCGTCATGGCCGAGATCGGTGAACCGGAAAAGGAAGATCTTAAGTTCGGCTTTATCAAGCTGACCGATATGGCACCGCTGGCAGTGGCCTACGAGAAACAGTTCTTTGAGGACGAAGGCCTGTACGTCACCCTCGAAGCCCAGGCCAACTGGAAGGTGCTGCTGGACCGGGTGATCGACGGTCAGCTGGACGGCGCCCATATGCTGGCCGGCCAGCCGCTGGGGGCCACCATCGGCTACGGCACCGAGTCGCACATCATCACCGCCTTCAGCATGGACCTGAACGGCAACGCCATCACCGTTTCCAATGACATCTGGGATCAGATGAAACCCAATATCCCCATGGGTGACGACGGCAAGCTGGTGCATCCGATCAAGGCCGACGCGCTCAAGCCGGTGGTCGACAGCTACAAGGACGAAGGCAAGCCCTTCAACATGGGCATGGTGTTCCCGGTGTCGACCCATAACTACGAGCTGCGTTACTGGCTCGCCGCCGGCGGCATCAACCCCGGTTACTACGCTCCCCACAAAGGCGACACCTCGGGTCAGATCGACGCCGATGCGCTGCTGTCGGTAACCCCGCCGCCGCAAATGCCCTCGACGCTGGAGGCCGGCACCATCTATGGCTACTGCGTCGGTGAACCCTGGAACCAGCAGGCGGTGTTCAAAGGCATCGGCGTTCCGGTGGTGACCGACTACGAGATCTGGAAGAACAACCCGGAGAAAGTGTTCGGCGTGTCCAAAGCCTGGGCCGACAAGTACCCCAACACCCATATCCGGGTGGTCAAGGCGATGATCCGCGCCGCCAAGTGGCTGGATGAAAACAACAACGCCAACCGTCCCGAGGCGGTCGAGATCCTGTCCCAGCCCAACTATGTCGGTGCCGACTACGACGTGATCGCCAACTCGATGACCGGCACCTTCGAGTACGAGAAGGGCGACAAGCGTGAGGTCCCGGACTTCAACACCTTCTTCCGTCACAACGCTACCTACCCCTACTACTCCGATGCGATCTGGTACCTGACCCAGATGCGCCGCTGGGGTCAGATCGCCGAGGCCAAACCGGACAGCTGGTACATGGATATCGCCAAGAAGGTTTATCGCCCGGACATCTATGAACAGGCCGCCAAGGAGCTGATCGAAGAGGGCAAGCTGGCTGCCAGCGACTTCCCTAACTTCGGCACCGAAGATGGCTTCCGTGCCCCGCAAACCCACTTTATCGACAACGTGGTCTACGACGGCAAAGCCCCGAACGACTACCTGAAGAAGTTTGCGATCGGTCTGAAAGGCGACCAACAGATCTGATCTCGCTTCTGAAATAAACCGTCCAGAAGAAAGCCGGACCTTTCTGCTCGCTCCAGGGACGGAGCACCCACCGTCAAAACAACAATAACAACACCGGACAAGCGCACCGATCGAGCCCCACAAGCCCGCTCGGTGGATAACGGCCAGCAACAAGCTAGACAACGGAGAACCCCATGAGCCGTGCTACCCAAACTACTACCGTGCTGAGTACTTACCTCAGTGCGGACGCCATCGGCAACTTTCTGAAATCCCTGGCAATCCCAGCCGCCGGGCTGCTGATCTTCCTGTTTATCTGGGCCAGCGGCGCCAAGAGCATCGACACCTCACTGGGTCAGTTTCCGGGGCCAACCCAGGTTTACCAGCAGAGCGTCAACCTGATCGCTGAGCATAACGCCGAGCGTGACAAGGAAGTGGCCTTCTACCAGCGCCAGGAGGCCCGAAACGCCAAGAAGCTCGAGAAGAACCCCGACGCCAAGGTCAAGATCCGCCCCTACACCGGCAAGCCGACCTTTATCGACCAGATCGGCACCAGCCTGATCACAGTGATGGCCGGTTTCGTCGCCGCCTCGCTGATCGCGATCCCGGTCGGCATCCTGATCGGCCTCAACAGCGGTCTCTACAGTGCCCTGAACCCGCTGATCCAGCTGTTCAAGCCGGTTTCACCTCTGGCCTGGCTTCCGCTGGTGACCATGGTGGTCAGCGCCCTGTACGTTACCGATGACCCGCTGTTCGCCAAGTCCTTCGTCACCTCGATGATCACCGTCAGCCTATGCTGCCTGTGGCCGACCATGATCAACACCGCGGTCGGCGTCTCCGGCATCAGCCAGGACCTTAAGAACGTCTCGCAGGTGCTGCGACTGCCGTTCCTGACCCACGTGGTCAAGATCGTACTGCCCTCAGCGATCCCGATGATGTTCACCGGCCTGCGCCTGTCACTGGGTATCGCCTGGATGGTGCTGATCGCCGCCGAGATGCTGGCGCAGAACCCGGGGCTGGGCAAATTCGTCTGGGACGAGTTCCAGAGCGGCAGCTCCAACTCGCTGGGCCGGATCATGGTCGCGGTGCTGGTGATCGGCCTGATCGGCTTCCTGCTCGATCGCATCATGCTGCTACTGCAGCGCAAAGTGTCCTGGGATAAGAGCGTCGTGCTGCGCTAAACCCGACCGAAACGACAGCGAGACAGCGAAAAGAACAGGAGAACAACCATGCAAACCCATCTTGATATCAGCCAGGTTTCGATCGAATTCCCGACCCCGAACGGCCCGTTCAAGGCCCTGGACGGGGTCAACCTGAAGATCGCCAAGGGCGAATACGTATCGCTGATCGGCCACTCCGGCTGTGGTAAATCCACCGTCCTGAACATCGTTGCCGGCCTGTATCAGGCCACCCAGGGCGGCGTGTTGCTGGACGGCCGCGAAGTCAACGAACCCGGACCGGAGCGGGCGGTGGTATTCCAGAACCACTCGCTGCTGCCGTGGTTGAGCGCCTACGAGAACGTCGAACTGGCGGTCAAGCAGGTGTTCAAGGGCAAGAAGTCCAAAGCCGAGATGCGCGACTGGATCGAGCACAACCTCAAGCTGGTGCATATGGAACACGCCATGCACAAGCGCCCGGATGAGATCTCCGGCGGCATGAAGCAGCGGGTCGGTATCGCCCGCGCGCTGGCGATGGAGCCCAAGGTTCTGCTGATGGACGAGCCGTTCGGCGCCCTCGACGCCCTGACCCGCGCCCATCTGCAGGACTCGCTGATGGAGATCCAGAACGAGCTCAACAACACCGTGATCATGATCACCCACGACGTCGACGAAGCGGTACTGCTGTCGGATCGGATCGTGATGATGACCAACGGCCCGGCTGCAACGATCGGCGAAGTGCTGGATATCGAGCTGGAGCGTCCGCGCAACCGGATTCAGCTGGCCGACGACCCCACCTACAACAGCTACCGCCAGGCGGTGCTGAGCTTCCTGTACGAGAAGCAGCGCAAGGTCGAGGACCTGGACCAGCATCGACCCAAAACCGATCCGAAAGCTGAGTCCGCACCGGAGCAGGCCGACGAGCGCGAAGAGCCGGCTCGCGAAAGCGCCTGATCAACGATAGATAGCGGAGCAAGTCAGTGAGTACCAACAAACCCCATCTGATCATTATCGGCAACGGCATGGCCGGCGGCCGGCTGCTGAGTGAGCTGCAGCAGCACTGCCCGACTCGCTATCGGATCACCGTGTTCGGTGCCGAGCCGGGTGGCAGCTACAACAGGGTACTGCTGTCACCCCTGCTGGGTCGCGAGATCGACACCGAAACGCTGATCATCCATCGCCCGGACTGGTATGCCGCCCAGGGCATCCAGCTGATCAGCGACTGCCGGATCGCACGGATCGAACCGCAGCAACGTCGGCTGATCGACGCCGACGGCCAAGCGTATCACTACGACAAGCTGGTGCTGGCCACCGGTTCCGAGCCGTCACAGCTCGGCGTAGCGGGCGAAACCCTGCCGCAGGTGATGGGCTTCCGCACCCTGGCCGATGTCGATCGACTCCAACAGATGGCCCGCGAAGGCAAACCAGCGGTGGTGATCGGTGGCGGCCTGCTGGGACTGGAAGCCGCCGAAGGACTGCGCCGCCTGGGCATGGAGGTGACTCTGGTGCATCGTAGCCGCCACCTGCTCAATCGCCAGCTTGATCAAACCGCGGCGTCGATTCTGCAACAGCAGCTCGAAGCTCGTGGTTTGAAGTTCGAGCTTGGCGCCAATACCGCCGCCTTTATCGGCGACAACGCCCTCGAAGCGGTCGAGCTGCAAGACGGTCGCCAACTGCCAGCGACGCTGGCGGTGGTCGCCACCGGCATCACCCCCAACACCCTACTGGCGCGGGAGGCCGAACTGAGTTGCGATCGCGCGGTTCAGGTCGACGCCCAACTGCAGACCTCCAGCCCCGATATCTACGCCCTGGGTGAATGCTGCCAGTTTGCGTCTCACTGCTACGGTCTGGTGGCGCCGATCTGGCGTCAGGCCGAGGTGCTGGCCAAGCACCTGGCCGGCGAATCGACCCGCTACAAAGAGGCGCCGGTGGCCACCCAGTTGAAGATCAGCGGCATCGAGCTGTTCAGCTGCGGCCGGATTAACACCGATAGCAACGGCACCGTCGAAACCGACGGTTCGATCGAAACCCTGTGCTATCAGGACCCGGAACTGAACGACTATCGCAAGCTGCTGCTGCGCGATAACCGTCTGATCGGCGCGGTGCTGTACGGCGATGTCAGTGCCGGCCAGTGGTATTTCGAACAGCAGCAACGGGGCACCGAGCTGAGTGCTTGCCGCGATCAACTGTTTTTCGGTCCCGACTATTGCGACGAGCTGCTGGCCGCTGAGGCCGAATCGGCACTAGCCGCGCAGCCTTCAATCTACGAATCCTCATGCAATACAGATGACAACCCAGACACCCGAGCTGCCCAGCCCGCCGCCAGTAATGCGGCCTGAGCCAACCGGATAACGACTAGAGAAACTACGGAGTTCCCTATGAGCAAACAACAGATGATCGTCATCGGCAACGGCATGGTGGGTCACCACTTTGTCGAACAGTTCCTGGCCTCCGACGCCGCGGCCGATTTCCAACTGACGGTGTTCGGTGAAGAACCCCATGTGGCCTACGATCGGGTTCACCTGTCCGACTACTTCAACGGCAGAGACGCCGACGCCCTGTGCCTGGCCAAGCCCGGCTTTTACGACCAAGACGGCGTCACCTTGCAGCTCGACGAACAGGTCACCGACATCGACCGTGACGCCAAGCAGGTGATCACCCCCAAGGGCCGTTATGACTACGACACCCTGGTGCTGGCCACCGGTTCCTACCCGTTCGTGCCACCGATTCCGGGCAACGATAAGGAAGCCGGGTTGGTCTACCGCACCCTCGACGATCTGGATGCGATCCGCGATGCGGCCTCGCGCTCCAAGGTCGGCGCGGTGGTCGGCGGCGGACTGCTGGGGCTAGAAGCGGCCAACGCGCTCAAATCCCTCGGTCTGGAAGCCCATGTGGTCGAATTCGCGCCGCAGCTGATGGGTGTCCAGCTCGATGCCGAGGCTGGCGAGCTACTGAAAAGTAAGATCGAAGAGCTGGACGTAACAGTGCACTGCTCCAAGGCCACCCAGCAGATCGTCGCCGGCGACCGCTGCCGCTACAAGATGGAGTTCAGCGACGGCGAAGCGCTGGAGACCGACCTGATCGTGTTCTCCGCCGGCATCCGCCCCCAGGATGCGCTGGGACGCGAGGCCGACCTGGAGCTGGGCGAGCGTGGCGGCATCGTCATCGACAGCCAGTGCCGAACCAGCGATGACTCGATCTACGCCATCGGCGAATGCGCGCTCTGGAACGGCCAGATCTTCGGTCTGGTGGCGCCGGGCTACACCATGGCCAAAACCCTGGCGGCTCACTTAAACGACGAGGCCGCTAGTTTCACCGGTGCCGATATGAGCACCAAGTTGAAGCTGCTCGGTGTCGATGTCGGCTCGATCGGTGACGCCCATGGTCGTACCCCCGAAGCGCTGATCTACAAGTACAGCAACCAGGCCGACGGCACCTACCGCAAGCTGGTGGTCAGCCCGGACAACAAACAGCTACTGGGCGCGGTACTGGTGGGTGACAACAGCTACTACGACACCCTGCTGCAGTATGCCCTCAACGGTCTGGAGCTGCCGGAGCAACCCGACAGCCTGATCCTGCCGTCAATGGAAGGCGCGGCCCCGGCGCTGGGCGCCGATGCGCTGCCGGAAACCGCCACCATCTGCTCCTGCCTCAATGTCACCAAGGGTCAGATCGTCGAAGCGATCGACGCCGGTGCTGTGACCGTCGCCGATGTCAGAGAGGTCACCGCCGCCAGCACCGGTTGCGGTGGCTGTGCCGCACTGCTGAAAAACGTGGTCGACAGCGAACTGGAGCAACGCGGCGTCGAGATCAGCAACGACCTGTGCGAACACTTCGCCTATTCCCGCGAGGAGCTGTACCACCTGGTTCGGGTCGAGGGGATCGCCAGCTTCGACGAACTGCTCAAGCGTTACGGCCAGGGACTGGGCTGCGATATCTGCAAACCCACCGTCGGTTCGATCCTGGCCTCGTGCTGGAACGACCATATCCACGAGCTACCCCATGTCGGCCTGCAGGACACCAACGATACCTTTATGGCCAACATGCAGAAGAATGGCACCTACTCGGTGGTCCCCCGAGTACCCGGTGGTGAGATTACCCCGAAACAGCTGATCGCGCTGGGAATGGTGGCCGACAAGTATCAGCTCTACACCAAGATCACCGGCGGCCAGCGGGTCGACCTGTTCGGCGCCACCCTCAATCAACTGCCGCTGATCTGGGGCGAGTTGATCGACGCCGGTTTCGAGACCGGCCACGCCTACGGTAAGTCGTTGCGGACGGTCAAATCCTGCGTCGGCAGCACCTGGTGCCGCTACGGGGTACAGGACAGCGTCGGCATGGCGATCCGGCTGGAGCACCGCTACAAGGGCCTGCGCGCTCCCCACAAGATCAAGTTCGCCGTCTCCGGCTGTACCCGTGAATGCGCCGAAGCCCAGAGCAAAGACATTGGCGTGATCGCCACCGACAAAGGTTGGAACCTGTACGTCTGCGGCAACGGCGGCATGAAGCCGCGTCACGCCGACCTGTTCGCCACCGACCTCGACGACGCCACCCTGATCCAATACATCGACCGGGTGCTGATGTTCTACATCAAGACCGGCGACCGACTGCAACGCACCTCGGTGTGGATGGAGAATCTCGAAGGCGGGCTGGCCTATCTGCAGGATGTGGTGATCAACGACAGCCTGGGACTGGGCCAACAACTCGAACAACAGATGGAGCACGTGGTCGCCACCTATCAGTGCGAGTGGAAGAGCGCCATCAACGACCCGGAAAAACTCAAGCGTTTCCGCCAGTTCGTTAACGACGAGCGCGAAGATCCGGACCTGCAGGTGATCGAAGTCCGCGATCAGTTGATTCCGGCCTGATCGGCCGGACACGACACCGGCATATTGAGACACCACATTAAGAGGAACAGATGATGACCGAACAAATCACGTTGGAATGGCTGACCCTTTGCGACAAACAGGACCTGGTCCCCGGCTCCGGTATCGCCGCCTGGCTCGATGGCGAACAGCTGGCGCTGTTTTACCTGCCCGGCGTCGGTAACGAGATCTTTGCCCTTAGCAATCATGACCCCATCGCCAACGCCAACGTGATCGCCCGTGGCATTACCGGCAGCCTGGAACAACATCCCGTGGTCGCCTCGCCGCTGTATAAACAGCACTACCGACTCGACAACGGCAGTTGCCTGGAACAGCCGGAACTGGCACTAAAATGCTGGCCCGCACGGCTCAATGGCAACCGGGTTGAGGTCGGTTCCGACAGTCCCCAGGTCAACGCGGCCTGATTCCGGCAACGTGATCTGCATAACTAGGATCAGAGCAGCAGGTTCCCTGGCAAAGCGGGCAAAAAAGCGCCGTTTACACCGTGTAAATGAGCACTTTGAGCCCGCATTCAACAACATCCTGGGGTGCCAAGACAGTAATGCAGAAGGCTTTCATTGTCAGCGGCGCAACAAAGCCTTATAACCCTACTTTCAGGCGCCCGCACAATTGGCGGGCGTCAATCGAAGCGAGGGGAAACCTCTGAAACTGCTGCTGCGTCTGATGCTAAGCCTGGGCGCGCTGGTGCTGGCCGGCGCGATCGGTCTGTTCTGGCTGCTCCACAGCCTGACCAGCGACCAGCCGTTGGTGGAACCGCCCGCAGCCGCCGATCCGCAGCAGGTATACCACGCCAAACAGCTGGCCAAACGCACACTCAAATTGATCCAGCGTCAACAGCCCGATCGGCTCGACGTCAGTCACACGGAACTGCAAAGCCTCAACCGCCTGCTGGCGCGGGCTTACCCGATCTACAGCCGTTTCAGTCCGACCCCGGACGGGCTCTGGATCAGCGCCAGCATCGAGCTACCCGACAACCCCTTCGGCCGTTTTCTGTCGCTGCAACTGCATCTGCCGGTCTCCGACCAACAGCTGCGGCTGACCGATCTACAGCTGGGCCAATTGCAACTGCCCGACAGCTGGACCAAACGTCTGGTACCGTTGCTGGTCAGGCTGATACTGGGAAAACAGCAGGGGCAGTTACTGCTGGATCTGGTTCGACTGGAGCACGTTGAGAAGGATCAGTTGCAGCTACGGATCCAGCCGCCGGCCGAACCCAAACGCCAGCTGAGTCGACTGCTGGAGCGGCTGCGAAGTTTCGATGACAACCCCGACTTCGACCCGGTCTGGATCGCCCACTACTACGACCAGCTACTGCAACGGGGCCAGGGGTTGGAACCGCGCAAGTGGGTCTCGTTGAACTACTTCCTGGCGCCACTGATGCGCAATGTGCAGCAACAGGCCCCCGAGGGCGAACAACATCTGCATGCTCGCTCGGCCATTCTGGCCTTGTCGCTGTATCTGGGCAGTTACCGCTTCGAGCAGCTAACCGGCCCGGTCTTAAGCGAACAGCAGCGCCAGCATCCACCTCATTACCGAACCCTCTTAAGAGGCCGGATCGACCTGCGCCAACACTTTGTCTATTCGGCCGCGATCCAGGTACTGGCCGACGCCGGCTCCAGTTATGCCATCGGTGAGTTCAAGGAATTGCTCGACAGTGTCGCTGGCGGCAGCGGTTTCAGTTTCGCGGATCTGGCCGCCGATCGCGCCGGTACTCTGTTCGCAATGCGTGCCAGCCGAAATTCACAACAGGCGGCCGAACTGTTGGCCCGGTTCGATAAGCCTCTTAAGGAGTCGGATCTGATGATCCCGATCAACCGCCTGCCGGAGGGTTTGAGTGAAGATCAGTTCCGACAGCGTTACGGCGATATCAACAGCGAAGCCTACCGCCGGCTGACCGATCAGATCGACCAACGGCTGCTGGCGCTCAGGCTCTACAAGGCCACCGCGCAAGAAGGCTAACAGCCCCGAATTAGATTGCGACAACCTAGTCGATCCAGCCGCCCAGCACCTGCAGCGGCTGACCCGCATCACCGGCGGTGATCCAGACCGCCAAAGCCAGCTGCTCACCCGCCACTTTCGGCAAGTGGAACTGCCAGTCCCGTTGACCCGATTGCTGTTGCAGCGACTGAACCACAAACTGATGCTCCAGCCGTCGACCGCGGTTTTCGCCTCGGGACACATCACTGCCTAAACCAAATCCCAGCAGCGCTACCTGAGCCTTCAGCTCGGCAGGCGCCTGATCATTGACAAAGCTGACCCGCAGCTGATCACCATCCAGCTCAGCCGTTAGGCGTCCGCCATCACGCCGTGGCGGCAGCGGCCAATCTTGCCCACGGAAAAAACCGCGCCACTCCTGACCGTCAATCACAAAGGCCGGGGTATAGACCGAACGCAGCTCACCACGGGCGCGTTTATCCCGTTGGCGAGTGCTGAATCGAGAATCGGCGAAGGGGTCCTGCCACCCGAGGTAGTCCCAGTAATCCACATGAAACGCCAACGGAACAAAACGGCGCCATAGCTGCGGATGCTCCAGCAATGTTGAGAGCCGCTGATCCGCCGGCGGGCAGCTGGAGCACCCCTCAGAGGTAAACAGCTCAACCAGCTGCGGCGGCTCACCCTGCTGCTGAAAACTCTGGGCCGCGACGCTCAACGGCATCAGCAGCAGTGCGGTCGACAGTCCTGCCAACCAGCTTTTTGGGGATAACAACACATCCAGCTCCTCCTGTAGGTCTTTGACTGCTGACGCAGCAACGGCGCCGAAGTTACAGTCGGATCGGCCGGTCATTGCCAAACCCCAATCGAGTTAGCGATACTGCAGCGTTTTCCTTGAGCCCTTGTCCATGCTGCACACCTATATCGACACCACCCTGTTGGCGCTGTTTATCCCGACCTTTTTGTTCGTGTCGATCACGCCGGGAATGTGCATGACGTTGGCACTGACGCTGGGAATGACCATCGGCGTTCGCCGTACGCTCTGGATGATGCTGGGCGAGCTGGTTGGGGTCGGACTGGTGGCGGTGCTGTCGGTACTGGGTGTCGCTGCGTTGATGCTGCAGTACCCGCAGGCCTTCTCGCTGTTCAAATGGGTCGGAGGCGGCTACCTGTTCTATATCGGGGTACAGTTGTGGATGTCGCGAGGCAAGATGGCGATCAGCCATAACGATACCGAGGTCAATCGGTCGTCGACCGCACAGCTGATTACTCAGGGTTTTGTCACGGCGGTGGCCAACCCCAAAGGCTGGGCGTTTTTTATCTCGCTGCTCCCCCCTTTTATCAGCCAGCAACATCCGATGGTGCCGCAAATCAGCATCTTGGTGGCACTAATTCTGTTGATCGAACTCATCTGCTTACTGCTCTATGCCACCGGCGGCTTGACCTTGAGTCGGTTTTTGCAAAAAAGTGGTAATGTGCGGTTAATGAACCGGTTTGCCGGTAGTCTGATGATGGGAGTCGGGCTCTGGTTGGCACTGGGCTAGCCGACACTCAGACCGTGAGCCTGATCAAACTTTGATCAACAAAGTCTAAAATACCACCAACGGCGAGAGACAGAATCGCTTTTATTCCTTACAGTTAAGGATCAATTGTCTGGAGTAGTTTGTATCGTGTTCCGACCTTTAACCCATACCGCACTGATTATTGCACTGGGATTCAGCCCACTGGCATCGGCCGCCTTCACCCAACAGGATATCCCTGAGCTGTACGAGCAGGCCCTGATCGAACTGGAAAGCGGTGAAGCCGCCAGCGCCGAGATTCATCTCAAGAATGCGCTGCAGGTCGATCCTGAATTTCTGGCCGGCCATGTGCTGTTGGGCGAAACCTACCTGGATCAAGGACGACCAGCGTTAGCACAAAAGCAATTAGAGCGAGGATTGGAGCTGGGGGCCGACCCGGAGTTGATCATGGAGCCGCTAGCCAACGCGCTGCTGGCCCAGAAGCAGTTTTATCCGCTGCTCGATACCATCTACCCCGCCGACTACAGTGCCACCCTGAACGCCAATATCCTGGTATTCCGGGGTCGGGCCTATCTGGAGTTGGCGCAATATGACGAAGCCGAGCTGGCGTTCCGCGATGCCGCCCGGGTCGACGTGACCAATCTATCGGCGCTGCTCGGCCAGGCACGCGTTCACCTGGCACGCCACGATTTCAATCGCGCCAGCAGCATCGCCGACAAAGCGCTGACCACCGAGCCAGAAAACGCCGAAGTGTGGTATTTACTCGGTTCGATCGCCCACGCTCAGAGCCGATTCCAGTCCGGCATTGACCATTACAGCAAAGCGCTGTCACTCAACCCGGAGCACTATCAGGCCAAACTGTCACGGATCGGTATCTATCTGGATACCTCACAGACTCAAGAAGCCCTGACCGATCTGCTCGAATTGCATGACCAGGCCCCCTACGATCCTCAGGTTGCTTATATGCTCAGCGTGGCACAGCAACGGGCGCAACAACCGGATGAAGCTAAAGAAAGCCTCGGCAAAGCGCGTGACACCATCGAGGCGATGCCCGCCGAGGTGACCAGTGCCCACGGCCCAAGCCTGCTGCTGTCGGGGCTGATCTATTACGACCTGGGCGAATGGCAGCAAGCGGTTTCCCAATTGTCCAGCTATGCCAAGCGTTATCCCAATGCACTGAGCGTCGGCAAGCTGCTGGGGTCAGCCTATTTGAAGCTGGGCAACCTAGACGACGCCATCAACAACTTGGAAAAAGCCCAGCGCACGCTGCCTGACGATCTGCAGCTACTGATGATGCTGGGCGATGCCTACCTGAAGAAATTCAAGCATTACAAAGCCTCAGTGGTCTATCAACGGGCACTAGAACTGTCCCCCGGAAACCCGGCTGCCGGCAAAGGACTTGGTTTAAGCCAGATCCGGATGGGCGATCGAGGCCCAGGGTTGGAGACCCTGCGCAACACCTACCAGCGTAGCCCTAACGCCACCGAAGCCGGGGTTATTTTGGCGGTTACCCTGATGCAGGACAAAGCCTATGCTGAAGCGATTCCGGTCGCCGAAGAGCTGCTGCAAAAAGCCCCTGACAATCTGGTCCTGAAAAACCTGTTGGCCAGCGCCTACATTGCTGTCGGCAAGCCGCTTCAGGGACGTGAGCTCTACCAGCAGATTCTGAAACAACAACCCGACTTCAACGCCGCCCGTATCAATCTGGCCAAGCTGGATCGAGTCGAAGGCAAGCTTGACAGTGCCCGCCAGCGGCTTGAGCAGTTGCTGATTGAAAATCCAAAAAACACCTTACTGATGCTGGAGATGGCTCGAATATTCGATCAACTCAAGCAGACGAACCAGGCACTGGTATGGCTCGAAAAAGCCTATGCCAACAATGAGAACGATACCGCCGTTGGCAGCTATCTGGTTCGGCTCTATTTGCAGGGCGAGCGTACTGATCAAGCATTGGAGCTCGCCCGCAAGCTGTCCTCCGACAACCCTAACGATTGGCGCGCTACCCGTGCATTGGCAAGCGCACTGCTGGCAAACAACGAGCCGGAAAGCGCCCGCGGTAAACTCAAACAACTATCTCTGCAGTCCGGTTATGATGCCCGCCAGCTGCGCACCACCGCCGATCTCCAACTGCAAGCACAAGATATCTCCGGTGCCATTTATAGCCTATCCAAAGCCATCAAAGCAGAACCCGAGAAGCTTCCCACTCGCCAGCGTTATGCATCATTGCTGTTACAGCAGCAACGCATGGAAGAATTCAACGAGGAGATTGAGTACCTACGGTTGAAGCACCCTACTCACCCGGCAACTCAAGTGATTGAGGGGGATTTGCTGGCCAGCCAAGGTGAGTTTGAGCAAGCTCGGCAACGCTATCAAAAGGCACTGTCAATGGCACCCAGTTCGGCCACGGCACTAAAAGTTCATCGGACTTATATGGCAGCTAGACAGCCCCAACAGTCGATGACATTTCTTCAAGACTGGATCCAACGCTACCCACAGGATCTTAGCGCCACTGAAGTACTGGCCCAAGGGTATCTCATCAGCGGCCAATACCCGGAAGCCCAGCAATTGTTCGAGAAGTTGTTAGCCAAAGGCGCCGACACCGCACCTATCCACAACAATTTGGCAAACTTGTATCTTAAGCTGGGAGATCCCAGAGCACTTCAACATGCACTGCAGGCTCAACAACTGGCGCCCAACGCCCCCAGTACCAATGACACCCTGGGCTGGGTTCTGGTAAATCAAGGTCAACTGAGCGAAGGACTGAAGTTCCTTCGCGATGCCTCAGTACGCTCAGCTAGCAACCCGGAAATTCTGTACCATATTGCGGTTACGCTGCATCAGCTTGACCGAAACGCCGAAGCCAGACGAGCTCTAAATCGGGCCTTGGCCAACAAGCGGCGCTTCGAGGGTTATGATCAAGCGCTAGAGCTTAAGCAGTTGCTCGCCGACACTCAGCCGCAACCTGAGCGTCAGCGTTTTTTACACATCAAAGAGCAACCCGACAAACAAAACAACTAAACCACTGAATAAATAGATTATTTTATATCCGGTACAGATATTGCTAACTTATCCAATACCCGATCAGAAGTACTGAAGTTTAGCGCCGAAGCTTCAAGGACAAAGGATTATGAAGAAACTGTTAACCCCCACCGCCAGTAGCTTAGCGCTTGCCGCTACCCTGCTCGTCAGCGGCCAAGCTCAAGCAGCCGTGCAAACTTGGCAATGGTCGTTCACCGACAACGCCTGCGGAAGCACTAACAACAGCATCTGTAACGGCGATTCCGCCAACAACTATGGTGATACTTGGACCCAGGACAGTACTGCGGGCAACGGCCCGGATACCACCGTCCGCGGATGGTCCAGCACCGGCGATGTACCGAATGACGATACGCTGGAAACCGCCCGCCTGCAGCACTATGGCAGCAACGGCATGGGCGTGGTGAACCGCGAGGAACTGCTTGGCGATGTCCCGGATCATGCCTTCGGTGACTCTTCGACACCAACTGGCGATACTTTTGACAACATGGATGCGGTGGTCTTCAGCTTCACCGAAGAGATTACCCTGGATTATGTCCGCTTCGGCTGGTGGTCCGGCGACTACGACTTCTCACTGCTGGCCTGGACCGGCGCAGGCGCTCCTGGCGATTTGACCGGTGATACCTATGCCGGATTGGTTAACGGCGGGGGCTGGAGCCTGATTGGCCACTACTACGACAGTGAGAGCACCAGTATTGGAAGCGATGTTCAGTTCGATGTGAACGACGGGGATGTGTCCAGCAGCTATTACATGCTCTCCGTACTTAACCCAGAGCTGAACAGCGGGTCCTGTACCTCTGCCTCACGCACCTGTGTTCCGGATGGATACGGCGGCAACGATTTCTTCAAGTTGCACACGATTGGCGGCTATACCCACGACAACCCACCGCCGCCCCCTCCGGGTGTACCGGTACCGGCCACAGCACTGCTGTTCCTGGCCGCCCTGCCGCTGCTGCGGATGCGTCGAAAGCAAGCCTGATTCCCCTTCCCAGGCTAAAAAACCGCTGCCATGGCAGCGGTTTTTTTTCGCCTAAGAGAAATCCTAAAACCAACTAGAGCACCAACAGTTCGTGTAGCGGCAACTCGAATTGTACCGACTGGACAGAGTCATAAAACGCCAGACGGAAGCACTGCAACTGCAGATCTACACCGCCTGCCACCCCGTTCCCGTACAACCGGTCTCCCAGTATCGGTAACCCCAAGCCACTCAAATGAATGCGAATCTGGTGTTTGCGACCGGTTTCCAGCCCAACTTCAACCAGACTTAGGTTATGTTTAGGATCAAACGCCAATCGACGGATATTACTGATTGCCGCCCGATCATCGATAAGCTCCTGACAACGCAACGGCTGCTCTGGTGCACACCCCTGCACAATAGCACGGTAGACTTTTTCGACCTGACGCTGCTCGAACAACGCGGTCAATACCCGCGCCTGCTGTTTGCTGTGGGCCAGCAACACCAGTCCACGGGTTGCCCGATCCAGGCGATGAACAATAAAGGCCGGGCGCTCGGGCTGAAGCTGGGTTTCGGCCCAGCGGTATAGCGTGGTGTGATCGCCATACTTCGACCCCTGACAGAGCATTCCACAGGGTTTATTCCAGACTGAGTAGTTACCTTGATCAGCCACCAACGATGGCTCCTGTGGCTTCTGATCCAGCACCACTTGGTCGTAGTAGAGAAACAGTCGATCTTGGGGGGTCAGCACCTTGGAAGCCCGGCGTAATCGTTGAGGCTGGGACTTCCCTCGCGCCAACCAGACCGCCCCCTTGCGCATGGCGCCCTTGAGCTCGGACCTGGACAGATTGTCACAATCAGGCATCTCGGCAAGCCAGTCGATCGCCTTAATCTCGGGTCGATCGATTTCCAACGTCTGCGTGAATCGTTTCGCCATTGCGATCGGCACCATAGGAACATCAGGACATAAAAAAAGCGGGCCGTAGCCCGCTTTAGGATAAGTCGAGGAGCGATTAGCCCTCAAGACCCTCATCTTCACGCAGGTCTTTCATGCTCAGCTTGATACGACCACGCGGATCGACGTCGAGCACCTTGACCTTAACCATTTCGCCTTCTTTCAGGTAGTCGGTGACTTTCTCGACACGCTCGGTAGAGATCTGCGAGATGTGGACCAGACCATCCTTACCCGGCAAGATGTTGACGAAGGCACCAAAGTCGACGATACGCTCAACCTTACCTTCATAGATCTTACCGACTTCGGCTTCGGCAGTGATCGCCAGAACCTTATCGATGGCGGCTTGCGCACCAGCCTTCTCGGCGGCGAAGATCTTCACGGTGCCGTCGTCTTCCAGATCGATAGAAGCACCGGTCTCTTCGGTGATGGAACGAATGGTCGCACCACCCTTACCGATCACGTCACGGATCTTCTCCGGGTTGATCTTCAGCTGGGTCATCGCCGGGGCGTTGTCGGACAGCTCAGGACGGGCGTAGCCGATAACCTTGGCCATCTCACGCAGAATGTGCTGACGGGCGTCCAGCGCCTGCTCCAGCGCGATCTCCATGATCTCTTCGGTGATGCCTTCGATCTTGATATCCATCTGCAGTGCAGTGATACCGTTCTCGGAACCGGCCACTTTGAAGTCCATGTCGCCCAGGTGATCTTCGTCACCCAGGATGTCGGTCAGAACAGCAAACTTGTCGCCTTCCTTAACCAGACCCATGGCGATACCGGCAACCGGACGCTTAACCGGTACACCAGCATCCATCAGCGCCAGCGAAGCGCCACAGACGGAAGCCATGGAGCTGGAACCGTTGGATTCGGTGATCTCGGAGACAACCCGGATGGTGTACGGGAATTCGTCCTGGCTCGGCATCATCGCCTGGATACCACGACGGGCCAGACGACCGTGACCGATCTCACGACGACCGGCACCCATCATGCGTGAACACTCACCCACGGAGTAACCCGGGAAGTTGTAGTGGAACAGGAACGGATCCTTACGCTCGCCTTCCAGCGCGTCGATGATCTGCTGATCACGGCTGGTGCCCAGGGTTGCGGTAACGATCGCCTGAGTTTCACCACGGGTGAACAGGGAAGAGCCGTGGGTCTTGCCCAGGATGCCAACTTCAACTTCGATCGGACGCACGGTCTTGGTGTCACGACCGTCGATACGCGGCTCGCCGTTTACAACGCGGGAACGAACGATGTTCTTCTCGACGGAAGCGAACAGCTTGGAAACTTCTTTCGGATCGTTAGCCGGCTCTTCGCCGCCAGCCAGAGCCTCAACCGCCGCATCGCGGATCTCGCCCAGACGGCCGTAACGAACCAGCTTTTCACTGATCTGGTAGGCTTCGGTGATCTGTGCACCGTAACCGTCGATGATCTGCTGCTTCAGCTCGCTGTTCTCTTCCGGCGCCTGCCAGTCCCAGGTCGGCTTGCCGTTTTCAGCAGCAAACTCGTTGATCGCGTCGATCGCGACCTGCATCTCGTCGTGGGCGAACAGCACCGCACCCAGCATCTCGTCTTCGGTCAGCTCTTCGGCTTCGGACTCAACCATCAGCACGGCGTCCTTGGTACCGGCAACGACCATGTCCAGCAGTGAGGACTCCATCTGCTCGAAGCTCGGGTTCAGCAGGTAGCCTTCCTCTTCGTCGAAACCGACGCGAGCGGCACCGATCGGACCGTTGAACGGGATACCGGAGATTGCCAGCGCCGCAGAGGTACCGATCATCGCGGCGATGTCCGGGCAGTTCTTCTTATCGGCGGAAACGACGGTACAGATGACCTGCACTTCGTTCATGAAACCTTTCGGGAACAGCGGACGGATCGGACGGTCGATCAGACGCGAAGTCAGGGTTTCAAACTCGCTCGGACGGGCTTCACGCTTGAAGAAACCACCCGGGATCTTACCGACAGAGTAGGTTTTTTCCTGGTAGTGAACGGACAGCGGGAAGAACGGCTGGTCCGGACGGGCTTCTTTGTTGCCCACAACAGTGGCCAGCACCTGGTTTTCACCCATGGTGACCAGAACCGCACCGGATGCCTGACGGGCAATACGGCCGGTTTCCAGCGTGACGGTCTGACCGCCAAACTCAAATGTTTTGCTCATTGGATTCAACACAATGAATTCCTCTCTCAATTACTTAAATCATCACTGATTATCATTGTGTTCAGCGCTCTGCCTCGGGCTTTCGCCCCGCCTGCAAACCGTACTCTGATGGCGCCTGGGTCAAATTCTATTGGGACTCAAGCGACATAAAAGTACGGGCTGATCAGCAGATGTTGAACACTTACCGGAGAGACGCTGTCTCTCCCTAAAAACAAAGGCCCTGACCTTTCGGTCAGAGCCCCTGCAGGACCCGCTTAGCGACGCAGACCCAGACGACCGATCAGCGTGGTGTAACGCTGGGCGTCTTTGCGCTTCAGGTAGTCCAGCAGCTTACGACGCTGGTTAACCATCCGGATCAGACCACGACGTGAGTGGTGATCCTTCTTGTTGGCCTTGAAGTGCGACTGCAGACCTTCGATGTTGGCGGTCAACAGGGCTACCTGTACTTCAGGAGAACCGGTGTCGCCTTCTTTGGTCTGGTAATCAGCCAGGATGGCCGCTTTCTGTTCGGCGGATAGTGCCATGATATAGCTCCATTAAAAATATGCACACACGCGCTACCCAAAAGGTGGCGTGCATTGGTTAAACAAACGACGTACCGTGCATATTTACAGTACGACGCGACTAATCAGCCCAGTCTTATACTAGGCGGATTGAATCAGACGCCGGGGAATTAAGACCCCGTTATCTGAAACCTGCCCCAACCCGAGAAAGCGCCCTTCAATGGCGCCCGTTTCGGGTTCGGAAAAAATCAGTACCGGATCGGCAGTCGCGGCTCCACAACGAATCTTCTGCCCATGCCCCAGCCTTACGGCCTGTCCGGCATCGACAATCACTCGCGGCAGATCGGCCACGGCGGTCCAGGGCGCTAATAATAACGCATCCAGCGCCTTCAGGTCGCGCTGTTTTTCGCCATTCGCGGCGATTGTATCGGCCGCTTTCTCCGAGCTGTTAGCCGAATCCATCTCAGAAGCGGCAGCGACACGTTCCAGCTCGTCGAGGCTCAGCATCATATCGGCCTTGTAAGGACCGGAATCGAGCCGACGCAACATACTGACATGGGCGCCACAGCCCAGAAGCAATCCCAGATCCTCGACAATGGAACGGATATAGGTGCCCTTGGAACAATAGACTTCCAGGTCCAGCTCGGCTTGTTCTGGACGGTAATCGAGCAGCTCGACCTGGTGAATGGTCACCCGTCTCGGCTTGACCTCGACCTTCTCACCACGACGCGCCAACTTGTACAACGGCTGCCCCTTGTGCTTAAGGGCCGAAAACATCGACGGTACCTGCTCGATCTCGCCAGTGAAATTCTGCTCCAGCAGTTCCAAAATCTGTTCGCGGGAATACTCGCCAACGGGTCGGGTCTCGACCACTTCACCATCGGCATCGCTGGAATCGGTTCGAATGCCCAGCTTAGCGGTGGTGCGGTAGCGTTTGTCGGCATCAAGCAGAAACTGGGAAAACTTGGTCGCCTCCCCCAGGCAGATCGGCAGCATACCAGTCGCTAGTGGATCCAGCGCCCCGGTATGACCCGCCTTGGCAGCACCATAGAGGCGCTTGACACGTTGCAGCGCGTGATTGGAGCTGATACCGCCGGGCTTATCCAGCAACAGCACTCCATCGATCGCGCGGCCTTTACGGCGTCGGGCCAACTCAGCCTTCTCCGCCGTGATTGTCGGTAGAGCCCTCTGAGGCGCTGTCGGCACCGGCATCACCGCGATCGCCCTGACGCTGCTTGTCCTCGGACACCGCCTGTTCGATCAGCGAGGACATGTAGTTGCCCCGCATCACCGATGCGTCATAGTGGAAGCGCAGCTGCGGAACCACTCGCATCTTGATCGCCTGAGCCACCCGACCGCGCAGGAAGCCGGCAGCCCGATTGAGAATCTTAACCGACACCTCGGCCTGTGCTTGGGCTTCCTCGTTGCCCATCACGGTCACGTAGATATCGGCGTAGGACAGATCGCGGGACACTTTGGCCCCGCTGACGGTCACCAGACCCAAACGCGGATCCTTGACCTCTTGCTGGATCAGCTGAGCCAGCTCACGCTGGAGCTGCTCGGCGATCCGTTGGGTACGACTGAACTCTCTGGCCATAATGATTCCAGCTTATTACAGCTGACGGGCTACCTCAGTCACTTCGAACACTTCGATCTGGTCACCGACCTTCACGTCGTAATTCTTCACCCCGATACCACATTCCATGCCGTTGCGAACTTCCTGGACGTTGTCCTTGAAGCGACGCAGCGAGTCAAGCTCGCCCTCGTGGATAACCACGTTGTCGCGCAGTACGCGGATCTTCTTGCTGCGGTAAACGATACCTTCGGTAACCATACAGCCAGCAACCTGACCAAACTTCGGCGAGCGGAACACCTCGCGAACTTCGGCGATACCAACGATATCTTCGCGCAGTTCCGGTGCCAGCATGCCCGACAGCGCCTGCTTCACGTCGTCGATGATGTCGTAGATAACGCTGTAGTAGCGCATATCCACTTCTTCTTTCTCGACCAGCGCCTTGGCACTGGCATCGGCACGGACGTTAAAGCCGAAGATAACCGCGTTGGAAGCCAGCGCCAGGTTGACGTCGCTCTCGGCGATACCACCCACACCACTGGAGACCACGTTGACCTTCACTTCGTCGGTAGCCAGGTCGACCAGCGCACTGGTCAAAGCTTCCAGCGAGCCGCGTACGTCGGTCTTTAGAACGATGTTAAGGGTCGCAACTTCGTTGGCGCCCATGTTGGCAAACAGGTTATCCAGCTTGGCCGCCTGCTGACGGGCCAGCTTGATCTCTTTGTATTTGCCCTGACGGAAGTTGGCCACTTCACGGGCTTTACGCTCGTCGGCGACCACGGTGAACTCGTCACCGGCATCCGGTGTTCCGTCCAGACCCATGATCTCAACCGGAATCGACGGACCGGCTTCTTTAACCGGTTTGCCGTTTTCATCCAGCATCGCCCGGACACGACCGTAGTTCAGACCCGCCAGAACGATATCGCCCTGACGCAGGGTACCGTTCTGGACCAGCAGGGTGGCAACGGTACCACGCCCCTTGTCCAGACGGGATTCAACCACGACCCCCTTGCCCGGTACGCTTGGTACCGCTTTAAGCTCAAGCATTTCTGACTGCAGCAGTACCGCATCCAGCAGTTCGTCGATACCTTCACCGGTTTTGGCCGATACCGGGATAAACTGAACGTCACCGCCCCAGTCTTCCGGCACGACCTCTTTGGCAGCTAGTTCGGTCTTAACCCGATCCGGATCGGCGGCTTCTTTATCGATCTTGTTGATCGCAACCACCAGCGGTACACCGGCAGCGCGGGAGTGCTGAATCGCTTCCTCGGTTTGCGGCATCACGCCGTCATCGGCGGCAACTACCAGAATAACGATATCGGTTGCTTTGGCACCACGGGCACGCATCGCGGTAAAGGCGGCGTGTCCCGGAGTATCCAGGAAGCTGATCATGCCGTGGTCGGTCTCAACGTGGTAAGCACCGATGTGCTGGGTAATACCACCGGACTCACCAGCGGTGACGCGGGTGTCACGGATGTAGTCCAGCAGCGAGGTCTTACCGTGGTCAACGTGACCCATCACGGTAACAACCGGCGCACGACTCTCTTCCTCACCCTCGTAGCTGATATCGTCCAGAACCCGATCTTCGATGCTGGATTCGTCGGCGATGGTCGCCTTGTGGCCCATCTCTTCAACCACCAGCGTGGCGGTATCCTGATCCAGGACCTGGTTGATGGTCGCCGGCGCACCCATCTTGAACATCACCTTGATGATCTCGGCCGCCTTGACGCTCATCTGCTTGGCCAGCTCGGCCACCGTGATCGCTTCCGGAATCGCCACTTCACGGACCACCGGAGCGGTCGGCTTGGCGAAGCTCTGTTGCAGCTGAGCCGGTGCCTTCAGCTTGGTACGCTTCGGCCCCTTCATACGACGGTCGTCGAATGAAGCATCGAAGCCCTGACCACGCTTAACACCACTCTTAGGCTTGGCGCTACGCTGGTCAGCTTTACGAGTTTCTTTGCGCTTGGGCGCCTCTTTGCGAGCCGGCGCTGCCTCTTTCTTCGGTGCCGGCGCTGCCTTGGCCTTAGCCTTGGCTTCCTGCTCCGCTTTCAGGCGTGCCTCTTCAGCCGCCTTGGCCGCTTCCTGCTCCGCTTTCTTGCGCTCTTCCTCGGCCTTGGCCGCCGCCTCGGCTTCTGCCTTACGCTTAGCCGCCGCTTCCGCTTCGGCCTTCAGACGCGCTTCCTCTTCCAGTCGCGCGGCTTCTTCTTCAGCCTGACGATCTGCGGCACTGAGGTCCTCACGCTTGACGTAAGTGCGCTTTTTGCGCACCTCGACGTTAACGGTCTTCTTGCTACCACCGACCTTCAGGGTGCTGGTGGTTTTGCGCTTGAGGGTAATCCGACGCGGCTGCGCCTCCTCATTGCTCTCACCGTGACTGCGCTTTAGATGCAGCAGCAGGGTTTGCTTCTCCTCGTCGGAGACGCTGTCTGCCTGGGCGCTATGATTGAGCCCGGCGTCTTTCATTTGTTGAAGTAGGCGCTCAACCGGAACGTCTACCACTTCGGCAAGTTCCTTAACTGTCAGCTCTGCCATTGAATTGGTGCTCCTGTTGAATCGTTACTCTGCATCCGCGAACCAAGGCGCGCGGGCTGTCATGATCAGTTCACCGGCCTTGTCTTCGGTCATATCTTCAATCTCCATCAGATCGTCGATCGACTGTTCAGCCAGGTCTTCCATAGTGATAACGCCTTTGCTGGCCAGTACAAAAGCCAGGTGACGGTCCATACCGTCCATGTTGAGCAGATCATCCGCCGGCTCAGCGTCATCCAGTTTCTCTTCGGACGCCAGCGCCATATTCAGCAGCGCGTCCTTGGCACGGGAACGAAGCTCATTGATGATCTCTTCGTCCAGGCCTTCAATTTCAAGCATCTCTTCCAGCGGGACGTAAGCCACCTCTTCCAGCGAGGTGAAGCCTTCCATCACCAGCATCTCGGCGAACTCTTCGTCGATATCCAGATGCTCAACAAAGGTCTCGGCGATACCGGCTGACTCTTCCTGCTGCTTGGCGGACACTTCTTCGTCGGTCATGACGTTCAGTTCCCAACCGGTCAGCTCGCTGGCCAGACGGACATTCTGGCCACCACGACCGATCGCCATCGCCAGGTTATCCTCTTCCACCGCCACGTCCATCGAGTGGCGATCTTCATCGATGATGATGGAGGCGACTTCGGCCGGTGCCATCGCGTTGATGACCAGCTGGGCCGGGTTGTCGTCCCACAGGATGATATCGACCCGCTCACCGTCCAGCTCACCGGAAACGGCCTGGACCCGCGAACCGCGCATACCGACGCAGGCACCAACCGGATCGATACGGCCGTCGTTGGTCTTCACCGCGATCTTGGCTCGAGAGCCCGGATCCCGGGCCGCGCCACGAATCTCGATCACCTCTTCGGAGATCTCCGGCACTTCGATCTTGAACAGCTCGATCAGCATCTCCGGAGAAGTACGGCTCAGGAACAGCTGTGGGCCACGGCTTTCGCTACGGACTTCCTGCAGCACCGCACGAACCCGATCGCCCATCCGGAAGGTCTCACGACCGATCAGCTGGTCACGACCCAGCAGCGCTTCGGCGTTGTTGCCCAGATCCACGATGACATTGTCACGGGTGACCTTCTTAACGGTACCGCTAACCAGTTCACCGACCCGATCCAGGTACTCTTCAACCACCTTGGCACGCTCGGCTTCGCGAACTTTCTGGACGATAACCTGCTTGGCGGTTTGGGCGGCGATACGGCCGAACGCGATCGACTCGACCTGCTCTTCGTAGACATCACCGGCGACCAGCGCAGGATCCTTCTCGTGGGCCTCTTCCAGCGTCAGCTCGGTACCCAGTTGCGCCAACTCATCATCCGGCATAACCCGCCAAGTACGGAAAGTTTCGTAATCGCCACTGTCACGATCGATCAGGACGCGAATATCGGCTTCCTCGTCATAACGCTTTTTGGTCGCGGTTGCCAACGCCAGCTCAATCGCCTCAAAAATCACGCTTTTGGGGACATCTTTCTCGTTGGATACGGCTTCAACAACCAGAAGAATCTCTTTATTCATTCCACTGCCTCTTCAAACTCCGGTTATTCGAACCGGGGCACGACATTCGCTTTGTCAATACTGTCGATCGGCAGCAGGTACTCATGCTGATCGACCTCAATAACAACATCCTCATCCTCAACGCCCTTTAGCAGGCCGCTGAATTTGCGCCGTCCTTCATAAGGACTGCGCAGGCGTACTTGGACCTGGTGACCAACATACTGAGCAAACTGCTCCAGCGTAAACAGCGGGCGATCCATACCCGGAGATGAAACCTCCAGGGTATATTCCGTGCTGATCGGGTCTTCTACATCCATTACGCCACTAACCTGACGACTAACGGCTGCGCAATCGTCTACCGAAATACCGGCCTCGGCGTCGATAAAAATCCGCAACACGCTATGACGCCCCTGGGAAGCGAAGTCGATTCCCCAGAGCTGATAGCCGAGCCCGGTCACTACCGGCTCGATCAGCGCATTGAGCTGTTCATTTTTGGTTGCCACTTACACCTCAACCGTGCTTATTCCAGAAACAAAAAATGGGTCAAAGACCCATTTCTCAAAAAACCGGCCACAGTACTAACCGCCCGGCTTTTTTGCGCCTAACAAAAAGCCCCTTTTAAAGGGGCTTTTTGTTTTAAATCTGCCTCTTAAATTCAGCCAGGCTATCGAGCCTGCCAAATTTGCGGAACAGAGTATAAAACCAGCAACCGGCTTATTCAAGTTCGGTTGCTTTAAGGTTGGTGCCGAGAGCGGGACTTGAACCCGCACGACCAATAGGTCACTACCCCCTCAAGATAGCGTGTCTACCAATTCCACCACCTCGGCAAATCTGATTGTCAGCCGCTGCTGTTAGTCGGCTGTGGGCACGTCAGATGACGGCTTCGACTCTTCCAGCGCAGGTGCTTCGATCGGCTGTTCTACCACGACCGGCGTCGGGACTCCTTCTTCGGCAATCGCACCCGCCTTCTGCTTGGCGTAGACCGCCAGCGCAAAACTGGTCAGAAAGATACCGGTCGCCATGATTGCGGTCAGCCGGCTCAGAAAACTGGCCGAACCCTGACTACCAAACATGGTCTGGGACGCACCGCTGCCGAAAGCCGCACCGGCTTCCGCACCTTTTCCCTGCTGCAGCAGAACCAGCGCGATCAGCGCGATTGCCAGCAGCACGTGAGCAATAAGAACAATACTCTCAATAGCTTCCATAGTTACAACCCGTCCGTCACTTCAGCTTTATTGGTTCGTCGCTGCGCGACAGATCGTGACAAAATCTTCTACTTTCAGCGAGGCACCGCCGACCAGACCGCCATCGATGTCCGCCATCGAGAACAGGGTCTCCGCATTACCCGCATTGACACTGCCGCCATACAAAATCAGCAGTTGCTCGGCGATTGCTGCATCGTTCTGCGCTACCTGAGCACGAATCTGGCCGTGTACTTCCTGAGCCTGATCCGGAGTCGCCGTCTTACCGGTACCGATCGCCCAAACCGGCTCATAGGCCACAACCGCCTGTTCCAGGGCTTCGACGCCCAGGGCATCAAGAACGGCGCCCAACTGGGAAGCGATCACTTCCTGGGCCCGGCCCTGCTCTCGCTCCTCCAGGGTTTCACCGACACAAAGAATCGGCGTTAGCCCCGCTTCACGAACCGCCTGATATTTGGCAACAACCTGAGCATCCGTCTCGCCGAACAGACTGCGGCGTTCGGAGTGCCCTACGATCACATATCGACAGCCCAGCTCCTTAAGCATGGAGACTGAGTTTTCGCCGGTGTAAGCACCCGAATCAAATTCACTCACGGTTTGAGCGCCAAGCTCAATGTTTGAGCCATCGATCAGGTCACCGACTCGATCGAGGAAAACCGCAGAAGGGCAAACCGCAACATTCACACCGGAAACGCCAGAAAGCTGAGCTTTCAGCCCAGACAGCAGCTCCGCAATACTCGACTGCGAACCATTCATTTTCCAGTTACCGGCAACCAGCAGCTGTCGCATCTTCCCTACCCCTCTCTCAAGCGGGTCGCAATACTAAACAAGTTACCCTGAAGTTACAAGGAAATTTGCCATGCTATGCGGCGCATTTAAAAGCCCATATATGACGGTTCGGTACAGCCCAGCGAGACGCTGCAACTCAGACCTGAATTGCCCGCTCGACCTCGCCAGCCAACTGCTCGGACAGCTGACGAACCTTGGCAAGATCACCACCTTCGACCATCACCCGAACCACCGGTTCGGTGCCCGAAGGGCGCAACAGCACCCGCCCTTGTCCATCCAACGCCTGCTCAACATCACGCACGGCCTGCTGCACCTTTGGCAACTGAGTCGGATCACTCTTCTGCAGCAGACGCACATTGACCATATGCTGGGGCAGCTTGTTCATACTGGCCTTGAGCTCCGCCAGAGTCCGCCCCTGGCTGACCATTGCCTGCAACACCTGCAAAGCTGCCACGATACCGTCTCCCGTGGTGGTCAGATTCCGGCAGATGATATGCCCCGAGGATTCACCGCCGAGACTCCAGTCATGACTGGCCAACTCTTCCATCACATAGCGATCGCCAACTTTGGCACGCACAAACGGAATAGCATGCTGCTTTAACGCCAGCTCCATCCCGAAGTTACTCATTTGAGTGCCGACCACACCACCTTGTAACTGACCTTCGGCCTTCAACGCCAACGCGATGATCACCAACAGCTCGTCGCCATCGACCTCTTCACCCTGGTGATCGACCATGATCAGGCGATCACCATCGCCATCAAACGCCACCCCAAGATCAGCCTTCTCGGCCACAACGATCTTGCGCAGCAGTTCCGGTGACGTTGAACCACAGCCTTCATTGATATTGATACCATCCGGTGCGGTCGACAGCTCCAACACTTCGGCACCCAGCTCACTCAGCACTTTCGGGGCGATATGGTAGGTGGCACCGTTGGCGCAATCGACCACGATCCGAAGTCCTTTCAAGGTCAATCCCCGGGGCACGGTTCCTTTGCAAAACTCGATATAGCGGCCAGCGGCATCTTCAACCCGACGCGCCTTACCCAACGAAGCCGAATCGGCCGTGGTCATCGCCAGATCCATCTGCGCCTCGATGGCAGTTTCAATCTCGTCAGGCAGTTTGGTGCCGTTAGCGGAAAAAAACTTGATGCCGTTATCGGCATAATGATTGTGGGAGGCACTGATCACGATACCGGCATCGGCGCGGAAGGTCCGGGTCAGGTACGCGATCGCCGGCGTCGGCATCGGACCCAGCAACAGCGAATCAACCCCGGCGGCCGCCAATCCGGCCTCCAGCGCAGACTCGAACATATAGCCCGAGATCCGTGTATCTTTGCCGATCAGGATCTTGCTGCGCCCCTGGCGCGCAAACACCTTGCCGGCCGCCCAACCCAGCTTAAGAACAAAGTCCGGGGTGATCGGAAACTCACCCACCTGCCCACGAATACCATCGGTACCAAAATATTTTCTAGACACGCCAACCCTTCCTCTTACTCTATGCGTCTGCCTGCATCACCGCCTGACAGACCTTGGCAACATCCTGTGTTGCCTCCACATCATGCACCCGCAGAATCCAGGCACCCTTGACCAACGCCAACGCCGCCGCCGCCAAGCTGCCGTACAACCGCTGATCAACCTCTTTATCCAACAGGGCACCAATCATCGACTTACGCGAGACCCCCACCAGCAACGGCGCACCCAACGACTGCAACCGATCCAGCCGCTGCAGAAGCTGTAAATTATGCGCCAGGCTCTTACCAAAACCAAAACCGGGATCAAGCAACAGCTGCGTTGAATCAATACCCGCATCAACGCAAGCCTGCATGCGCGATTGTAGAAACTCCCCGACCTGCGCGACCACATCCTGATATTCGGGGGCATCCTGCATCGTTCGGGGCTGGCCCTGCATATGCATCAAACAAACCGGCAGCCCACTGGCGGCTGCCGCCTGCAAGGCGCCGTCGCGCTGCAGCGCCCGAACATCATTGATCAGACCGGCACCGACCGCCGCGCTGTGTTCTATTACCGACGCGGTACTGGTATCCACCGACACCACCACATCAAACTCGGCCGCCAGCGCTTCAACCACCGGCACCACCCGATCCAACTCCTGCTGCTCGGATACCGGATCTGCGCCGGGGCGGGTCGACTCGCCACCGACATCCAACAAAGTCGCACCGGCATCAACCATCGCTGCTGCGCGATGCAACACGTCGTCCAACGCGACCCGGCCACCCTGATACAACTGTCCCCCATCGGAGAAGGAGTCCGGCGTTACGTTCAGAATCCCCATCACCTGAGGCGTATCTAGCGGCAACTCGCGCGTGCCGAAACGGAACATATTGGCCATAGCCACCCTGTAATCACGAATCTTCAAACAAGAAAAAGGCCGACCCAAGGTCGACCTTTCATGAGGATCAGACAACCGGATCAGTGAATCGGCTTATCCGGTGCTTCCATCCCCGACTCGGTATCGTCATCGGACTGATTATCCGACAGCGAATCACTGATGGTCTCATCGCTTTCGGCGGTTTCACCACCGGAACGATTATTGTCATCCTCCCAGCCCTCCGGCTCGGATACCGGCTGACGCGCCATCAACTGATCGATCTGGTCCGAATCCAGAGTTTCGTATTTCATCAACGCCTGGGTCATCGACTCAAGAATATCGCGGTTATCGGTCAGAATCTGCTCGGCACGGGCGTAGCAATCATCGATAACCTGGCGGACTTCCTGGTCGATCATCTTGGCGGTTTCCCCGGAAACTCCCTTGCCCGGCTGCCCCGGTGCACGCCCCCACGGATCGGCGTCTTCGTCATCGTACAACAGCGGCCCCAGCTTCTCAGACAGACCCCATTTGGTCACCATACTGCGAGCCAGCTGGGTAGCGCGCTGAATATCGTTGGAAGCCCCTGTGGTCACGCCATCGGCCCCCAGAGTCATCTCTTCGGCGATCCGACCACCATAGAGACTACAGATCTGGCTCAAAATCGACTGACGAGAGTGGCTGTAGCGATCCTCTTCGGGCAGGAACATGGTGACACCCAGGGCTCGACCACGCGGGATAATCGATACTTTGTAAACCGGGTCATGCTCAGGGACCAGTCGCCCGACAATCGTGTGACCGGATTCGTGGTAGGCGGTATTCAGGCGCTCGGCGTGAGACATCACCATCGAACGGCGCTCTGCCCCCATCATCACCTTGTCTTTCGCCTTCTCAAAGTCATCCATGCTGACGGTACGCTTGTTGCCCCGCGCCGCAAACAGCGCCGCCTCGTTCACCAGGTTGGCCAAGTCAGCACCGGAGAAACCCGGAGTTCCTCGCGCAATCACATCCGGCTTGACGTCGTCAGCCAGCGGCACCTTGCGCATATGAACCTTAACGATCTGCTCCCGACCACGGATATCCGGCAAGCCAACCACCACCTGACGGTCGAAACGTCCCGGACGCAACAAGGCTTTATCGAGCACATCGGGGCGGTTGGTTGCCGCGATCACGATAATGCCTTCGGTACCTTCGAAACCATCCATCTCAACCAGCAGTTGGTTCAACGTCTGCTCGCGCTCGTCGTTACCGCCGCCCATACCGGCCCCCCGGTGACGACCGACCGCATCGATCTCATCGATAAAGATAATGCACGGTGCCTGTTTCTTGGCCTGCTCGAACATATCCCGAACCCGGGAAGCACCCACACCAACGAACATCTCAACGAAGTCGGAACCGGAGATGCTGAAGAAAGGCACCCGCGCTTCGCCGGCGATCGCCTTGGCCAGCAGGGTTTTACCGGTACCCGGCGAGCCGGACATCAGCACCCCTTTGGGGATATGTCCACCCAGACGATGGAACTTGCCCGGATCCTTCAAGAATTCAACCAGCTCTTGAACCTCTTCCTTGGCCTCTTCAACCCCGGCCACATCGGCAAAGGTCGTTTTGATCTGATCTTCACTGAGCAGGCGCGCCTTGCTCTTACCGAACGACATCGGGCCGCCTTTGCCGCCACCGCCGCCCTGCATCTGGCGCATAAAGAACATAAACACGGCGATGATCACCAGAATCGGGAAGCTAGCCACCAACAGCTGGCTCCAGATGCTCTGCTGCTCCGGCTGTTTACCCTCGATCACCACCCCGTGGTTGTAGAGGTCATCGACCAGTTTCGGATCCTGCAGCGCCGGACGAATGGTCACGAAGCTACCGCCGCTCTGCAGATCACCACGAATTTCGTAGCCATCAACCACGACCCGGCTGACCTGGTCGTTACGAACCTGCTCGATAAACTGCGAATAGCTGAGCTTGTTGGATTCAGGCTCAGTGTTGAAATTGTTGAAAACCGTCAACAGCACTGCGGCGATAATCAGCCACAGCACCAGGTTTTTAGCCATGTCGTTCAAGCGAAGCTCCTCTAGCTACTTCTTAGCGCCGTCCATTGAATGCGAATCGACAGCGCTCTGCACTTCTACCTTAGCCTCTATCCCTTGAAACCGCGGCAGAGCTGATAAATTTCCCGCGAACGAGCGCGGGACGAATCGGGTTTACGCGACTGCACTTTGGCAAAACTCTGGCGCATCTCAGCCAACAGCGCATCAAAACCCTCTCCTTGGAATACTTTAGCCAGAAAAACCCCGTTCGGCTTTAAAACCTGACGGGCCAGATCCAGCGCCAACTCGACCAGATAGATCGAACGCGGTTGATCGATCACGTTCATACCGCTCATATTGGGGGCCATATCGGAAATTACAAGGTCTACCGGACGCCCATCGATAGCATCGAGTATCTGTTCGTACACCGACTCCTCGGTAAAATCCCCCTGAATAAAGGTTACGCCGGCCAACGAATCCATCGGCAAGATATCCGACGAGATCACCAAACCCTCGTCACCAACCCGCTCTGCAGCCACCTGCGACCAGCCTCCGGGCGCGGCCCCGAGATCAACCACCGTCATCCCCGGCCGGAACAACCGGTCCTTCTCATCCAGCTCGACCAGCTTGAAACTGGCCCTGGAGCGGTATCCTTCGTCCTTGGCCCGTTGGACATAGGTGTCATCGAAATGTTCCTGCAGCCAACGGCCACTACTCTTTGATCGCGCCACAAATTTTCCGTTCTGATCAGTCACGCCGCGCTACTAAGCGCCGCTGGAGTGGGGTAAAATTGCTGGTTTCCCGCCCGATGCCTAAATCCGCGACCGGAACACCGATGTGTTTCAGGCTACCGCGACGGCTCGGCCAGTAACGCTAAACCGAACGTATCATTATGAGCCTATCCGCCACGCAAAAAAAGCACTTCCGCAGCCTGGGACACCGTCTCAACCCGATCGTCACCGTCGCCGGCAACGGCCTCTCCGAAGGGGTTCAGCTTGAGATCGACCGCGCCCTGGAAGATCACGAACTGATCAAAGTGAAGTTCAACGTCGGTGACCGCGAGGTTAAGAAAGCCCTGATCAGCGAACTGTGCGATCAGACCCAGGCTGAACTGGTTCAACAGATCGGCAATATTGCCCTGCTTTACCGCGCCGCCGAAGAGCCTGACCCGAAGCTATCCAACCTGATGCGATAAAGCCGCAATACTCAGCGACACATCGAAACAACTTCACCCCAACCACAATAAGGTAGCCCCGATGCCCGCGCTCACCCCGACTCTCACCCTGGCCATGGACTTGATTACCCGCCCTTCGGTCACCCCCGATGACCAAGGCTGCCAGGAACTGCTGATCCAGCGCCTGGAGAAGCTGGGCTTCGAGATCGAGCGCCTGCCGTTTGAGGATGTCACCAACCTCTGGGCACGACGCGGCAATGACGGCCCCGTGTTCTGCTTCGCCGGCCACACCGACGTGGTCCCGTCCGGTCCAGTCGAGCGCTGGAGCCACCCTCCGTTCGAGCCGCAGATCCACGAGGGCAACCTGTACGGCCGAGGTGCGGCGGATATGAAAGGCAGCATCGCCGCCTTTATGACCGCACTGGAGCGCTTTATCGAGCACCATCCCGACCATCCCGGGTCGATCGCCCTGTTGATCACCTCGGATGAAGAGGGAGACTTCATCAACGGCACCACCCGCGTCATCGACGTACTGGAAGCCCGCAATGAAAAAATCGACTGGTGCATCGTCGGCGAACCCAGCAGCACCAAAAAGGTTGGCGACGTGATCAAGAACGGTCGTCGCGGCTCGATCAGCGGTGTCTTGACGGTGCACGGCAAGCAAGGCCATGTGGCGTACCCGCACCTGGCCCGCAATCCGGTCCACCTGGCCGCACCGGCACTGGCCGAACTGTCCGCCGAAGTCTGGGACCAGGGCAACGATTACTTCCCGCCGACCAGTTTCCAGATCTCCAACATCCATGCCGGCACCGGCGCCACAAACGTAGTTCCGGGCGAACTGGAGGTCAAGTTCAACCTGCGCTTCTCCACCGAACTGACCGCTGAGCAGATCAAGCAACGCGTTCACGCCATTCTGGATAAGCACCAGCTCGACTACGCCCTTGATTGGGTACTGTCCGGCAACCCGTTTATCACCGGCGAAGGCGCCCTGGTTGAAGCCTGCCAGGCCAGCATCAAGGCAATTACCGGACGGGACACCGAGCTATCTACCTCCGGCGGCACCTCCGACGGTCGCTTTATCGCCCCGACCGGTGCCCAGGTAGTCGAACTCGGCCCCTGCAACGCCACCATCCATCAGATCAACGAGCATGTCCGCGCCAAGGATCTGGATACCCTGTCAGAGCTTTACGAGAACATCCTCGCCCGACTGTTTAGCGAAGTCCGGGCAAGCGAGTGATTGAGTCTTGACCGAATCTCCGGCTCACAACAACCTCAGCTGCCCGCTGTGCAGGCAGCCTTTGGCCGCCACCGCAGGCGGGGTCGCCTGCGGCAACAACCACAGCTTTGACCGGGCCCGACAGGGTTACCTGAATCTGCTGCCGGTACAGAACAAACGCTCCCGCGCCCCCGGCGACGATGCCGCCATGGTCAACAACCGACGCGAGTTTTTGGCGCTGGGGCACTACCAGGCACTATCCGACGCCATCAATCAACAGCTGTTGAACCACCTCGAGATCGACAGCAACGCTAATATTCTCGACAGCGGCTGCGGCGAAGGCTATTACAGCGCTCGCCTTCAACAAGCCTTGGCGCACCTCCAGACTGCCCTGGTCAGCGCCATCGATATCTCCAAACCCGCGATCCGAGCCGCCTGCCAGCGCAGCAAGCAGATCCAGTGGCTGGTCGCCTCCAGCCGCCAGCTTCCACTACTGCCGGCCAGCCAGGATGCCATCCTGTGCCTGTTTGCTCCCACCAGCCGGGACAGCTTTGCCAACGTTCTGAAGCCCGACGGACTGCTGCTGGTCGCCACCGCCGGCGAAGACCATCTGATCGAACTGCGCGAGCTGATCTACCCTGAAGTCAAACGACGCTTCTTCGATCCAACCGACAGCCTTCATCCGGCATTCAAGCCTATCGAGACGCAGCAGGTCCAATATCGGTTCAAACTCGACAACAACCGGGCCATCCTGCAGCTACTGGCTATGACCCCGCACCAATGGCGCGCCGACGAAGCCGCTCGCCAACGCCTGCAGCAGACCGAGCAACTGGAGCTGACGCTGGACGTTCGCTTGCAGCTTTACCGGAACGTTAGCGCCCAGAGTCACGCAACCGATGCGACTCTCTAAAGGTTTCCAGTCCTGGCTGACCCGCCAGACCGAAAATCCACGCCGCAACCTGAACCGGGTACTCGCCGGCGCCACGTTGTTTTTTGCCGGACTGGGACTGATCTATTACGCCGAGAAAGCCCTTCCCAGCTCACTGGCTCAGGAGATCACCGCCCTGGCCGGACTGGCGTGCCTCGCCGGCGGCGGTATACTGGCCGCTATCGGCTACCTCAGCCTCAGCCTTCTGCGAATTATCAGGTTTATCAGCAATGACCCAGACCAGCACTGAACGCCACCCGGATATCGAGATCTACATCAAGCAGCGCTCGGTGGAACAGATCAATGCCTGGCTGGAAGCGGAATTCGACCAACTGGAATTACAGCAGCAGCGAGGCCAGACCTACCGCTATCAGGCGAGCCTCAACGGCATCTTGATTCCCATCACGCTGATCGATCGCGCCGCCAAGGATTTCAGCAGCCTCTGGTTTGATTCGGATAACACCCGCTGGCCGCAGGATCTGGATTGCGCGCGCCATGCCTGCCAACAACTGGGGACTGAAATCCGCTGCATCGCTTCAGGCTGGAAGGAAGGGGATGAACCGGACGAGTGGTGGTCGGTTAAAGAAGACGGCGAACAACAGATACTCTGGCGCGGCTAGATACTCGCCAAGAGTCACCCAGAAAAGCACACACCCGAAAAGAAGAGAGATCAGGCCGCCACCTGGACCGAAGACTCCTGGATCTCACCCACCATGTCGTAGCCCTTGGCCAGCACCGCCGCCTGTGACAACGGCAACTGATCAGACGACTCCGAATCTTCTGCAGCCACCGTGGCCGCATAGCGCCCGGACAGCGGCACGGTATCGAGCCAGGACACCAGCATCTGCAGATCGCCAGGCCGCTCGTCTTGAAGAGCCTGTCCCATTCGACCAACCAACTCTGGGGTATACAGGTGATTTCGATCCAGCCTGGACGGCACATCAGCTTCCGAAGCCGGCTCACTCGACAGCTGACGAGCCCAATCCTGCGACGCTGAAATCATGCTCAACATCATCGCGAACTGAGCGCCATCCGAGCGCCGCACTGCCGGGCTGACGCCAGCATGGAGCGCTTCTATACGGGCATTAACTATCTCTTCAGAACGCATGACTTCTATCCAAACAACCGCCAACCACCATCCGATAGGGATCGGCGCCAGGTCATAACCCCGACAACAGCGGCGTAGCCAAAGAATCGGCCAAGCGGCGTTGATCTTTAGCCTTTCTACCCAACAGAATAGCACTCGACTTCTCCTTAAAGCCGGCTATGATGCGGACTAAATCCGTACCCGATCGTCCCGGAGATTCCTGATGTCCCGCTACCGCCCACCGGCCAAACCCAGCAGCAAGTACATTACCGCCGAAGGTGAGCGCAAACTGACCGAGGAGCTGAAGTACCTGTGGAAGATCAAACGCCCCCAGGTCACCGAAGCGGTTCGCGAAGCGGCAGCCCAAGGGGATCGCTCCGAAAACGCCGAATATATCTACGGCAAGAAACAACTACGCGAAATCGACCGACGAGTCCGCTACCTCAGCAAGCGGCTCGAAGATATTACCGTGGTTGACCGGATACCCGCCGAAACCGACAAAGTTTTCTTTGGCGCCTGGGTTACTCTGATCGACGAGGAAGATCATGAGGTCTGCTATCGAATTGTCGGCCCGGACGAGATCGATACCGACAAAAGCTATATCAGCATGGACGCCCCCCTGGCACGCGCACTACTGAAAAAATCGCTGGATGACGAAGTCGAGGTACAAACCCCAAACGGCACCAAACACTACGAAATCATCCAGATCAGCTACCACCCGCCGAATCAGGACAACGGATAGATCGAGACCCATCCCAGCTCACGATCAGCAACCCTCCCAGCAAAACCCGACGACCCATAGCCTGCCACGATGAACCGCATAAAAATAAAACTGATCAGCACCCTGTTATTCACCTGCCTACTGCTCGGCGCCATCGTCTACTTGATGACCCCACATATGATCAAGCACGAGCTGACCGAGGACGCGCTCAAGCCCACCATCAGAGCTTATCAGCAGACAATCGGACAGTATCAACAAGCCCACCCATCCTGGGGCACACCCCAGGACGCCAAACGCTTCGCCCTGTTCGCCGCTGCGCATCTTGATGCCGAGTCAAAACCTCAAGCCAGCCACCAGATCGACAGCCTGGTTATTGACCACAATGGCCACAGCCTTAGCAGCACTCCCGACCACCAACCCGGGGATAAGATCAGCCTCGGTATTTTCGATGATCCCGAAAAGATCAAAATCGACGACAAGATTGTGGCCTACATCAGTCCGATCGACGAAATCCCGCTATCCGCCTCGGACAAGACTTACCTGCACAGCGTGGAAGAGACCCTGCAGTTCTCACTGCTGGTTGCGATCGCCATGATCCTTCCGCTGGCCGCCTGGAAGGGCAGCCAGATAACCCGCTCACTGAATCAGCTGATTGAGGCTGTCAACAGAATGGCGGAAGGCGACCTGCAGCAACAGGTGAAGATCAACGCCCGAGATGAGATCGGCCTGCTGGCCAACGCGTTCAATTCGATGAACACACGCTTGGTCAATGCCTACCGGGAGCTGGAAGAATCCCACCAGCTGATTGAGCAACAAGCCAAACAGCTCAAAGAACTCAGTATCAGGGATGAACTGACCGGCCTCTATAACCGGCGCTTTTTTAATGAAGAAGCCCAGCTACTGCTGTCCAACGCCACCCGTTACCAGCATCCTTTAGCGGTAATCCTGGCCGACATCGATCATTTCAAGATGATCAACGACAACTTCTCCCACACCATTGGCGACCGAGTCCTTCAACAGGTCTCCGAGATTCTGCTCAGAGAGATCCGCAGCAGCGATCTGGTTGCACGCTACGGCGGAGAAGAGATGGTCTTTATCCTGCCCAACACCAACCAGGCCAAAGCCATCGAGATGATGGACAGAATCCGCCGGCGAATCGAACAGCACCCCTGGCACAAGACCGCCCCCGGCCTTGCCGTCACCATGAGCTTCGGCATCTGCGCCGACAACTCGGTTGAACAGCTTCAAGCACGCCTGGAGCAGGCAGACCAACAGCTCTACCGCGCCAAACACGAGGGACGTAACCAGGTCTGCGTCAACCAGTAGTCCCACCACCCCGGAAACTATTCCGGGGCAATTCAAAAACCTTATCACCCCGCACAAACCCACCACAGCTTTGCATACCACACAGGTGCAAACTAAGCCGAGAAGCCGGAAATCAAGAGATTGGCATAAAAGAAAGAAGATGGAGAGTTATGCAGGGTAATGCGTCGCTACCCCTTCCACCAGGACTGTTATCAGGACGCGCTAACAGTGCGTCGCAGCTAAGCTGCTAGGTTCGAACCAGCAGGCTCTCATCCTGCACAACAGGCAGACGCAACCATTGGTCGAGACCAGTACACAGAAATCAGACTGAGAAGAAGAAGAAGATGGTGGGTTGTACAGGATTCGAACCTGTGACCAATTGGTTAAAAGCCAACTGCTCTACCAACTGAGCTAACAACCCACTCAGGCCCCGGACGGGACTAACGATGAAATTCGGATGGTGGGTTGTACAGGATTCGAACCTGTGACCAATTGGTTAAAAGCCAACTGCTCTACCAACTGAGCTAACAACCCATTCCGAATTCCCAACCTGAAGACTGGTAGAAACCTTCAGGCGGACGCTTATTTTTTCGTGGCTCCCCGAGCTGGACTCGAACCAGCGACCAATAGATTAACAGTCTACTGCTCTACCAACTGAGCTATCGGGGACCAACCGAAAAAATGGCGGAGGAGGAGAGATTCGAACTCTCGGTAGGCTATTAACCTACGCCGGTTTTCAAGACCGGTGCATTCAACCGCTCTGCCACCCCTCCGCAGCGAGGTGCGCATATTACCGCATCCAGCCCGGGTGTCAACCGCCCCGAAACACTTTTTTTAACAATGCCGAAAGCCGATAACTGTGAGCTGAAAACCCGACGCCATGACGGTCAAAAAATAGGCTACCTTTTCCTTGGTCCGGCAATATCTCCGGACGACCTATTGGGCAAAAAACGATCGCAAAACCAAACAGTTTGTTTTAGATATTTTACAGCCGTAAATAATCTTCAATTTTCATGCTTGTTATTATTGACGGCTGTTAAAAAATTTGCATTAAGCGTCGCGCTGACGGTAAGGTTAGGCGCTTATGAGCAGCCCGACGGCACGATCTAAATCAAGTTGTTAGCGGCCCCGCTCAAAGGATCGAAAAACCTCGCCTTCGGACCCTGTCTGACGGCAAACAAAAACAGAACAATATCGGGAAAGTCGAGAATGAACTTCAAGAAAACACTCCTCGGACTGGGTATTTCTACCATGATGCTGGGCGCCACCGTGGCTCAGGCAGAGATCAAGGTTGCGCTGGCAGGCCCTGTTACCGGTCCGGTCGCGCAGTACGGCGACATGCAGTTCATCGGTGCCAAGATGGCGATCGAGCAGATCAACAAGAACGGCGGTGTGAATGGTGAAAAGCTGGTCGGCGTGGTATACGACGACGCCTGCGATCCCAAGCAAGCCACTGCGGTAGCCAACAAAATCGTTAACGACGGCATTCAACTGGTTGTAGGTCACCTGTGCTCCAGCTCCACCGAGCCGGCTTCCGACATCTATGAAGATGAAGGCATCCTGATGATCACCGCGGCTTCAACCAGCCCGAGCATCACCGAAAAAGGCTACCAGCTGGTATTCCGCACCATCGGTCTGGACAGCCTGCAGGGTCCGTTTGCCGCTGGCCACATCATCAACAACATCAAGCCGCAGCGCGTTGCCGTTATTCACGACAAGCAGCAGTACGGCGAAGGTCTGGCCACTTCCGTTAAGAACGAACTGGATAAGGCCGGCATCAACATCGTGATGTTCGAAGGTGTGACCTCTGGTGACAAAGACTTCTCCGCGCTGATCGGCAAGCTGAAGAAAGAAAACGTCGACTTCGTTTACTACGGCGGCTACCACCCGGAGCTGGGCCTGATCCTGCGTCAATCCAAAGAGAAAGGTTTCGGTGCTCAGTTCATGGGACCAGAAGGTGTGGGTAACCCGGACATCACCGCCATCGCCGGTGAAGCTTCCGAAGGCCTGCTGGTCACTCTGCCGAACAGCTTCGACCAAGACCCGAAGAACGCTGCTCTGGTTGACGCCTTCAAAGCCAAGAACGAAGACCCCAGCGGTGCGTTCGTATTCCCGGCCTACTCTGCCGTGCAGATCATGGCTGACTCCATCACGGCTGTCGGCGATGTCGACACCTACAAGATGGCCGAGCACATGCGCGCTAACAACTTCGCCACTCCGACCGGCGAACTGGCCTTCGACGCCAAAGGCGACCTGAAGGAGTTCAGCTTCGTGGTCTACAACTGGCACAAGGACGGTTCCAAAACTGCCGTCAAGTAAGCGATAGCTAGTCCTGATAAAACACCCTCTTTCACAAGAAGAGGGTGTTTTTTATTAAGGACCCTACAGCCACTCAGTCTTTTAGGGTTCCCTAAGGGTCACAAGTCCTATGCAAGAACAACTGCTCTATTTCGTTCAGCAGCTGCTGAACGGCCTGACCATCGGTAGCACGTACGCATTGATCGCGATCGGCTACACCATGGTTTACGGCATCATCGGAATGATCAACTTCGCCCACGGCGAGGTTTACATGATCGGAACCTATGTTGCTTTTATCGTCATCGCCGGCCTGACTTACTTGGGACTGGAAAGTCTGCCGCTGGTCTTCCTGGCCGCCCTGCTGGTCAGCATGATGGTTGCCGCCACCTACGGCTTCACCATCGAGCGCGTTGCCTACCGCCCGCTGCGCGGAGGCCCGCGTCTGCTGGCTCTGATCTCGGCGATCGGGATGTCGATATTCCTCCAGAATTTTGTCCGGCTCGCCCAGGGCTCCCGAGATATCGCGATGCCAAGCCTGGTAACAGGCGGCTGGACCTTCGGTAGCCCCGATACCTTCGAGGCCAGTCTGTCGTATATGCAGGTGATCATCTTTGCCGTCACGCTGATTACGATGGGCGCACTGACCCTGTTCATCACCAAATCGAAATGGGGCCGAGCCTGTCGCTCCTGCTCTCAGGATCTGGGGATGACCAACCTGCTGGGGATCAATACCAACAACATCATCGCCCTGACCTTTGTGGTCGGTGCCGCGCTGGCCGCCGTCGCGGGTCTGCTGCTGGGCATGTATTACGGTGTGGTAAACCCCTATATCGGCTTTATCGCCGGTCTGAAAGCCTTCACCGCGGCAGTACTCGGCGGCATCGGCTCCATTCCGGGCGCGATGCTCGGCGGCATCCTGCTGGGCACCACCGAAGCCATGACCTCGGCCTACTTCTCCAGTGAGTATAAAGATGTGGTCGCGTTCGGCCTGTTGATCCTGGTGCTGCTGTTCCGCCCCAGCGGTCTGTTGGGCAAGCCTGAGGTGGAGAAGATCTGATGAATAGAACACTCTACCCGGCTATTTTTGCCGCCATCGTCACCCTGATCCTGACCAGCATGATGCTGGGGATCAAGCTAAAGACCGAAGGGATCAACCTGACCCTGCACTCGGCCGAAAGCTCCACCTGGACCATGATTTTCGTGGCCACCGCGGTGGTGTTCCTGTTCCAACTGTTCCGCAATCAGTTGACCGGACTGGTCAAACTGCCGACGCTTCCGACCGTTGAGAGCATGCTTCCCGAAGGTCAGAAAGGGGACCGGATCAAGACCCTGGCGGTCTGCTTTATCGTCGCCGCAGCGCTGATCTGGCCGTTCTACGCCAGCCGTGGCGCGGTCGACCTGGCCACCCTGGCGCTGATCTACATCATGCTCGGCCTGGGCCTTAACATCGTGGTCGGTCTGGCCGGTCTGTTGGATCTGGGTTACGTCGCCTTCTACGCCGTCGGTGCCTACACCTACGCGCTGCTGTCGCTGTACTACGACGTCTCCTTCTGGGTTGCGCTGCCGATCTGCGGCCTGCTGGCGGCTCTGTTCGGCTTCCTGCTGGGCTTCCCGGTGCTGCGACTGCGGGGTGACTACCTGGCGATCGTGACCCTGGGCTTCGGTGAGATCATCCGGATTCTGCTGCTGAACTGGACCGACGTCACCGGCGGCCCCAACGGTATCAGCCGAATTCCGAAGCCGGATATCTTCGGCCTCGAGTTCTCCCGCCGTGCCAAGGACCCGGACAACATGCCGTTCCACGAGTTTTTCGGCATCGCCTACGACCCCAGCCACAAGGTAATCTTCCTCTACCTGCTGGCGCTGCTGCTGGTGCTGATCACCGTTTATGTGATCAACCGCCTGACCCGGATGCCGATCGGTCGTGCCTGGGAAGCTCTGCGTGAAGACGACATCGCTTGTCGCTCGCTGGGTCTGAACCCGACCGTGGTCAAACTGACCGCCTTTACCATCGGCGCCAGTTTTGCCGGTTTCGCCGGTTGTTTCTTCTCCGCTCGCCAAGGCTTTATCAGCCCTGAATCGTTCGTATTTATCGAATCCGCCATCATCCTGGCGATCGTAGTACTCGGCGGCATGGGCTCGCAGCTGGGCGTGATTCTGGCCGCCATTATTCTTACGGTACTGCCGGAGCTGGCCCGTGAATTCCAGGAGTACCGGATGCTGATGTTCGGTCTGTTGATGGTGTTTATGATGATCTGGAAGCCGCAAGGCCTGGTCCCGATGAAACGCCCCCATCTGGAATTAAGCACCGGAGATAAAGCCAAATGAGTAGAGCACTGCTAGAAGTATCCGGCCTGTGCATGCGCTTCGGCGGTCTGCTGGCGGTTAATAACGTCAGCCTGTCGGTGCATGAGAAAGAGATTGTCTCGGTGATCGGCCCCAACGGTGCCGGTAAAACCACCGTATTCAACTGCATCAGCGGATTCTATAACCCGACCCAGGGCACCATCCTGTTCGACGGCGAAGAGATCGCCGGCCTCAAGGGTCACAAGATTGCCCGCAAGGGCATGGTGCGCACCTTCCAGCACGTTCGCCTGTTCAAAGAGATGACAGTGATCGAAAACCTGCTAGTGGCGCAGCACATGCACATGAACACCAACCTGATGGGTGGTTTCCTGAAGACCCCGGCCTACCGCAAGTCGGAGCAGCGAGCGATGGAAAACGCCGCCTTCTGGCTCGATAAGGTCAACCTGCTCGAGTTCGCTAACCGCGAAGCCGGCAACCTGGCCTACGGCCAGCAGCGCCGCCTGGAGATCGCCCGCTGCATGGTGACCCGTCCGCGCCTGCTGATGCTGGATGAACCGGCCGCCGGCCTGAACCCGAACGAGACCAAGGAGCTGGATCAACTGATCTGTAACCTGCGCGACGAGTTCGATGTCTCTATCCTGCTGATCGAGCATGATATGGGACTGGTTATGGGCATTTCCGACCAGATCGCGGTCATCAACCAGGGCACACCGCTGGCCAGCGGCACCCCGGCCGAGATCCGTGATAATCCGGATGTCATTAAAGCCTATCTGGGTGAGGAGTAAGCCGGGATGAGCCAAGATTCAATGTTGAAACTGGAAAACGTTTCCACCCATTACGGCCAGATCCAGGCACTCCACGATGTGTCACTGGAGGTTAACAAGGGTGAGATCGTTACTCTGATCGGCGCCAACGGTGCCGGCAAGTCGACCCTGATGATGACCGTCTGTGGTGATCCGCGTGCCAGCGGCGGCAAGATCTTCTACGAAGGCCAGGAGATCACTGCTGAACCGACCGACAAGATCATGCGTAACGGCCTGGCCGTGGTCCCTGAAGGGCGCCGGATCTTCTCAGCCATGACGGTGGAAGAGAATCTCAGCATGGGCGGTTTTTTCACCCCCAAGGAAGACTACGACCGCAACATGGCCCACGTCTACGAGCTGTTCCCGCGCCTGAAGGAGCGCGAGAACCAGCGTGCCGGCACCATGTCCGGCGGCGAGCAGCAGATGCTGGCGATCGGTCGTGCACTGATGAGCAACCCGCGGATGCTGTTCCTGGACGAACCATCGCTGGGTCTGGCGCCGATCATCATCCAGCAGATTTTCGATATCATCTCGATGCTGCGCGATGATGGGGTCACCATCTTCCTGGTCGAGCAGAACGCCAACCAGGCCCTGCGGATCGCCGATCGCGGCTACGTGCTGGAGAACGGCCGCATCGTGCTGCAGGATACCGGTGAAGCCCTGCTGACCAACGACGAGGTGCGCAACGCCTATCTGGGCGGCTAACCCCATCGTCTGCCGGAGCGGCCCGTCCCGCTCCGGCAGCTATCTATCCCCCCCATTCGCCTCGCAATCATTATTGAAGCGCCTTACTCCGCCGCAAAACTTCAGCAAACCCTAATTTATCGGACTTTATCCCGATACATGAGCCGGTTAGCTCTTTCGCCACGCGGTCCGCTCAGGGTACAGTGTCGCCTCCGACCGATTCAGTGTTGCCTTCAGCAAGAGGTACCCGCATGACTTTCGCTATCGACCACCCGATCCGCTGGGGCGACATGGACGCCCTGGGCCATCTTAACAACACCCTCTACTTCCGCCTGTTTGAAGAGGCACGGGTACAGTGGTTGGCGGAGATCGGCTCAGATTTCACCAACAGCGATCAGGGGCCGGTGATCGTCCACGCCGCCTGCGACTTCCTCTATCCGGTGGTATACCCGGCTACCACCCGGGTCAGTATCACCGTGGAGGAGATCGGTCGCAGCAGCTTTGTGCTGGCCCATCATCTGAGCACCGTTCAGCACCCCGAGCGCACCTTTGCCGAAGGCCCCTGCAAAGTGGTCTGGATCGATTACAAACAGAATCGCTCAATCCTTCTACCCGATTCGATTCGCCAGAAGCTCGAGCATTACCGCCGGGAGCAGTAGCCGTGCTGGATAAACTCTTCGGCCGCAATCGACTGGCTCGGGCCATCGCCGACGATGACCTGACGCTGCTGCTGAAAGCGATCCGTGCCGGTGAACCACTGGATCAGCCGCTCGTGCTGAATGACCAGAGCACAACGGCACTGCAACACTGCCTGCGCCTGTTCCGAACTGAACTGCTCGCCAAACTGCTTGAGGCCGGCACTCCCTTGCCTGATCAAGCTTCGGAGCGAGCTTCACTACTGTGCCAGGCGATCAGCTCCGGTCCCGCGGCGTTGGAACTTAGTACCATTTTGCTGCATAACGGTATCGACCCTAATTCGGACGATGGCCGAGCGCTGTTTGACTGCCTGCAACTGGAAGACGCTAACCAGATCAACCTGCTGCTGAATCGATTGATTCAATACGGCGCCGAGCTAAACCAACACCGGCGCGAGCAACAGGGGCTGCTGACGACACTGCTGCTCCAGCAACGACCACTCGCCGAACAGCAGCTGCTCTGCGGCATGCTGATCCAGGCTGGAGCCGAGCTGCCTGAACAACTTGACCTGCTCGACTGCAGCGACGAAATTAAAGCCTTTGCCCGACGCCAAGCCGAAGACGTTGCGATTCGTCAGCGCCTCTCCGGCTCGCCGCTGGGATGACACGACAAACTCTCAGACCCGTGATCGTAAGGAGCTCACTATGTCCACGACCCAACCCGGCATTCTGGACCCGCTTCCCAGCCAGGCCCGTTACCTGACGTTCAACCTGCTACCCGGTACTGATCCCGCCGCCCTGAAACAATGCCTGCAAAGCCTGACACCGGACCAAGGCCTGGTCGTCGGCCTCGGCACCTCGCTGATCAACGCGATGGAAGGCTATATCAGCGGTATGAAGCCCTTCCCCAGCCTCTCCAACCAGGGCATCGACATCCCCTCTACCAACCGTGCCCTCTGGCTCTGGCTCCGGGGAGACGATCGTGGCGAACTGCTGCACCAGCAGCGTGATCTGTGCCGACAACTGGCCGACTGCTTTGAACTGACCCAAGCGGTCGACAGTTTTCTGCACGCCGACGGTCACGACCTGACCGGTTATGAGGACGGCACCGAAAACCCGGAGGGCGAAGAAGCGGTCCAGGCCGCCTTCAGCCGCCAGCCCCATCTCGAAGGCTCCAGTTTCGTCGCCGTGCAGCAGTGGGTCCACGACTTCAATCGCTTCGAGGCCATGAGCACCGAACAGCAGGATGACTGCATCGGCCGTCGCCGCAGCGACAACGTCGAATTTGAAGGCTCGCCCGAGTCAGCCCATGTCAAACGCACCGCTCAGGAGAGTTTCACCCCCGAAGCCTTCGTCCTGCGTCGTTCCATGCCCTGGAGCAGCGACCAGGGAGCAGGCCTGATGTTCGTCGCCTTTGGCCACTCACTGATCCCATTTGAGGCCCAGTTGATTCGCATGATGGGGCTGGAAGACGGCATCACCGACGCCCTGTTTAAGTTCACCCGACCGGTAACCGGCAGCTACTACTGGTGCCCGGCATTGGCGGACGGCAAGCTGGACCTGAGTGCGCTGGAACACTGACACCCGATCCAAGGAGAAACCATGTATATCGCCATGAACCGGTTCCGGATCAAGCCCGGCTGTGAAGCGGATTTCGAGCAGATCTGGCGCCAGCGCGAAACCTTTCTGGATGAAGTCGACGGCTTTGTCAGTTTCAATCTGCTGCGGGGCCCCGGCAGCGACGAGCAGACCCTCTACGCCAGCCATTCGGTCTGGCGTGATCGTCAGGCATTCGCAGACTGGACCCGCTCCGAAGCGTTCCGCAAGGCCCACGCTCAGGCCGGCGCCTCACGCAAGGATGTTTTCCTGGGCCCGCCCCAGCTGGAATGTTTCGAGGCGGTACTTTGAGCGCTCCAACAATCGATAATCTTGCGGAACTGACCCCGGGTCATCCGCTCGTCGATGGCCCGGCCGATGCTGAGATCCAGTTGCTGCTGGCCCACGGTGCCGGTGCCGGCATGGAACACGAGTTCATGCAGGCGATTGCCGAAGGCTTGGCAGCCCGTGGCATTCGAGTGATTCGATTCGAATTTCCCTACATGCATCGGCGGCGAGTCGACGGTAAGAAACGTCCACCGGACCGGATGCCGAAGCTGCTCGATAGTTACCAGCGTCGGTTCGAACAGCAATTGTCACAACTGCCCGCCGGCAGCCGGTTGTTTATCGGGGGTAAATCGATGGGGGGCCGGGTGGCGTCAATGCTGCCTGCCCAGTTGGTTGAGCAACAACCGGATGGCGCAACGCTGCCCGCCGGTGTGATCTGCCTCGGCTTTCCGTTCCATCCTCCCGGTAAGCCGGACAACTACCGTGGCGAACATCTGGCAAGCACCCCCTGCCCGACTCTGATCGTCCAGGGAGAACGGGATACTTTTGGAACACGACAGGAGCTCGAAAGCTACAACCTGGGGGACCGCGTCGAGGTTTCCGTGCTCGAAGACGGCGACCACAGTTTCAAGCCCCGCAAGGCCTCGGGCACAACACTGGAGCGTAATCTCGAGCAGGCGATCGAGACGATGGTGACATTTTTCCACAACGACTTGCAGAAAAATCATCCATAAAAAAAATTGACTCGATTGATAAATCTATGTCTATACTGAGCCAACGACGAATTACAGAGGCGACCCGAAAAGAATGCGTTTACTCCTGGCTCTGCTGATCCCCTGGTTGCAGTTTTTCACCATCGGCAGACCTTTTGCAGGCATCATCTGCCTGCTGCTGCAGATCACCCTGATCGGCTGGATTCCCGCCGCCATCTGGTCTGTTTACGCATTGAGTCAGTACAACACCGACAAGAAGATCGCCGAAATAGTTTCCGACCGCTGAGGCCCTTTGGAGCCGCCAGTGATCAGAAAGGGAGAACGGAGCCCTCGCTCAGCTGAGGACTCCGTTCTTTTTTTATGGGTAGGAAAACTTTTTCTCCCTCAACGCCGGACCGCCACGGCAATTCCAGCCTGACCGCCCCCGCCTCCAAATTCTCAAATCAAATCCAGCGATAGAAGCCTGTACGGAAAGCCAGGGCGCGAAGAAGCTAAGCCAAGCAACCGGACGGAACGGAGCAAGCCGATCAGTCCGGTGCCGAGTCGATTAGTCCTGGCCTTCGAGGAAGCTGGGGTCGAGCTTGAGATCAACGTTGGAGTTCACTCCGACACCCCGTGATTTGATATCTTCGGCGATCGACTTGGCCTCATCGAGCGAATGCATCTGATAGGTGCCGCACTGGTATTCGTTCAGCTCCGGAATCTGATTCTGCTGCTCCACCTTCAGCACATCATCCATGGCCGCCAACCAGGCCGCTGCAACCTTACTCTCATCCGGGGTACCGATCAGGCTCATATAAAAACCGGTGCGACAGCCCATCGGCGAAATATCGATGATCTCCACCTGATCACCATTGAGATGATCACGCATAAAGCCGGCGAACAGATGCTCCAAGGTGTGGATTCCCTTTTCGCTCAGAATCTCTTCATTGGGGCGGCAGAAGCGCAGATCAAAGACAGTGATGGTATCGCCACCCGGGGTGGTCATCGTCTTAGCCACCCGCACCGCCGGTGCATTCATACGAGTGTGATCGACGGTAAAACTATCCAGCAACGGCATCTTGTTTCCTCGGTTAGTTCACCAACTCCAGGATGAGCTGGTGTTTGATTAGTTAGACTCCATCCCCAGGCGAGGGATATCGATTTTGGGACAGCGATCCATCACCACGTCGAGCCCGTACTCCTGAGCATGACGCGCAGCCTGGGCATGGATGACCCCCAGCTGCAGCCACAGCACCTTGGCACGGATACGAATCGCCGCATCGGCTATCTCCGGCACCGCATCGGAGCGGCGGAACACGTCGACCATATCGATCTGCAACGTATCGGGAATATCATCCAGCTGGGCATAGACCCGCTCCCCCAACAGCTGCTCACCGCGACCGGCAGGATTGACCGGTATGACCCGGTAACCCTGGCGCTGCAGGTAAGCCATCACCCGATGACTGGCTCGATGAGGCTTCGGGCTGGCTCCGACCATCGCTATCGTCTTTACCGAGGTCAGAATATCCCGCAGATAGGAATCATCGTAGTGCTGCGCCATAGCTCTCTCCGTTGAATAGCTTCAATCCGGCTTACCGCACACCGGGCAGTCCGGATCCTTACCCAAGTTTAAACTACGCCACTCCAAATATTTGGCATCAAGCAGCAACAAACGCCCGACCAGCGAACGCCCGAAGCCGGTGATCACTTTCAGGGTTTCCAGCGCCTGGGTGGTACCGATCATACCGACCAACGGCGCAATCACGCCACTGTCGGCACAGGTCAGCGCGGCATCGTCACCGCCATCCGGAAACAGACAGCGATAGCAGGGGCTGTTCGGGTCCCGGCTATCGAACACATTGACCTGCCCCTCCAACCGGATCGCCGCGCCGGACACCAGCGGTGTCCGCTGCCGGACACAGGCTTCATTGATCGCAAAACGGGTGACGAAGTTATCGCAACAATCGACCACCACATCGGCGGCAGCCACCTGGTCCAGCAGCTGCTGCCCTTCAAGGCGCTGGTTCAGCGTCGTCACCCGAACATCCGGGTTGATCTGCAGCAGCTGATCACGGGCCGATTCGACCTTGGGTCGGCCGATATCGTCCTGACCATGGGCAATCTGCCGCTGCAGATTACTCAGATCCACCTCATCGAAGTCGCTAAGCACCAACTCACCGACACCCGCCGCCGCCAAGTAGAGCGCGACCGGCGATCCGAGGCCTCCGAGCCCGATCACTAATACCCGCGCCGCCAGCAGTTTTTCCTGACCGTCGACATCGACCTCCGGCAACATAATCTGCCGGCTGTAACGCAACAGCTGCGCATCGTTCATCATGGTTGTGCATCTCCTGTATTCGACTCTCCCGTCAGTGGAAGCTGCCCGACGGTGGCCCGCTCATGCCCGGCCAGGTCACGATGGGTCTCTACCTGCTGATAACCGGCCCGACGCAACAGCTCACGCACCGGCTCACCCTGCTCGAAACCGTGCTCGAACATCAACCAGCCACCAGGATTGAGGTGATCGAGCGCCTGCTCGGTGATGGTCTGAATATCGGCCAATCCCTGCTGCGCCGCCACCAGGGCACTGCTCGGTTCAAAGCGGACATCCCCCTGGCTCAGATGCGGATCGGTGGCATCGATATAGGGTGGGTTACTGATGATCAGATCGAAACGGCCGGACAGCGGTTCACACCAGCTGCCCCGGAGCACCTCGACATTCATCAGCCTCAAGCGCTGTCGGTTGCGTTCGGCCAATGCTGCGGCGTCAGGACTGAACTCGACCGCACTGATCTGCCAGCCAGGCTGCTCGGAGGCCAGCGCCAACGCAATCGCACCGGTGCCGGTCCCCAGGTCCGCAACCCGTAAAGTAGCGGTTTCGCATTGCTCGCCGAGCTGCTCACCCACTTTCAAAGCCAGCTCGACCAGCTGTTCGGTCTCGGGTCGGGGGATCAGGGTTGAGCTGTTCACCTCCAGCGTCAGAGTCCAGAAATCCTGCTGCCCCAAAATATGGGCGATGGGCTCGCCGTCGAGGCGGCGTTGCAGCAGCTGTTCAAATTGTTGCTGCTGTTCGGGACGGAGCGATCGTTTCGGCCAGGTATAGAGATAGCTGCGCGGCTTATCCAGCACAGAGCAGAGCAACAACTGCAGATCGAGTTCCGGGCTGTCGGAAACGGCTTTCAGCTCAACCGCACGCGCCAGTTGCTCAGCCAGGGTCAGTGAAGAAGACACCTTGATGGCCCGGGGTCAATCGCCCATGGCCGCCAACAGCTCGGCCTGGTGCTCCTGGATCAGCGGATTGATGACCGCGTTCACATCACCTTCCATCACCTCGGCCAGCTTGTAGAGGGTCAGGTTGATTCGGTGATCGGTAACCCGACCCTGCGGGTAGTTGTAGGTACGGATCCGCTCGGAGCGATCGCCGCTACCGACCAGGCTCTTGCGGGTATCGGCCTGGGCCGCGGCCTGCTGCTCCTGAATGCCTGCCAGAATCCGGGCACTGAGCAGCGACATCGCCTTGGCGCGGTTCTTATGCTGCGAACGCTCTTCCTGGCACTCGACCACGATGCCGGTCGGAATGTGGGTAATCCGGATCGCCGAATCGGTCTTGTTGACGTGCTGACCACCGGCGCCGGAGGCGCGGAAGGTATCGACCCGCAGATCGGCCTTGTTGATCTCCACCTCTTCGGTGGTCTCGGCCTCCGGCATGATCGCGACAGTACAGGCCGAGGTATGAATCCTGCCCTGGGATTCGGTTTCCGGGACCCGCTGTACCCGGTGGGCGCCGGACTCGAACTTCAGTCGTGAATAAACATCTTTGCCCACCACCCGGGTGATGATCTCTTTGTAGCCGCCGTGCTCACCGGCATTTTCGCTGATCACCTCTATCCGCCAACCCTGCTGTTCGGCGTACTTGGAGTACATCCGGAACAGATCGCCGGCAAAGATCGCCGCCTCGTCGCCACCGGTACCGGCACGGATCTCGAGGAAGGTGTTGTAGCCGTCGTTGGGGTCTTTCGGCAGCAGTAGCCGCTGCAGCTCGTCTTCCAGCTCAGTCAGACGCTGCTGGCCGTCGGCGATCTCCTCTTCGGCCATCTCCTTCATCTCCGGATCGGCCAGCATCTCTTCCGCCTCGGCAAGATCCTGCTGTACCTGCTGGTAGTCACTGAAGCTCTGCACCACCGGCTCCAGCTCAGCGTACTCCTTGGACAGGTCACGGAAACGGTTCTGATCGCTGATCACTTCGGCATCACCGAGCAGGGCGGCCAGTTCTTCGTAGCGATCTTTCAGGGTATCGAGCTTGGTCAGGATTGAGGCTTTCATGGCGTTCTTCGAGGAATGTGGGACGGAGTCGGTAGCCTACTATACAGCTACCGCTCAAAGGTATCAGGCTGGCGTCTAGTCGTTATCGACAGCCAGCTCGAACAGTTCGTGGGTCAGTTCCAGCATCTCCACCCGGCCTTGGGCCATGGCGTTTTTCATCTGTACGCTGGGGGAGTGAATCAATTTGTTGGTCAGGCCGCGGGCCAGCTGCTGCATCACTTGAGCCGCATCCTTGCCGTTTTCCAGCTGCTTGAGCGCTTTTTCCAGCTCCAGATCGCGAACCGACTCGGCTTTGGTGCGCAACGCCCGGAGGGTATCGGTAGCCCCCAGCGAACGCAGTTGGTGCATAAATTCACGGGCACCCTGCTCCACCAGTGCTTCGGCCTCCTTGGCCGCGTTTTCGCGGGATTTGACGTTCTCTTCGATCACCTCACGCAGGTCATCGACGGTATAGAGGTAGACATCCGACAGTTCGCTGACCTGGGGCTCGATATCACGCGGCACGGCGATATCAACCATGAACATCGGCTTGTGCTTGCGCGCCTTCAACGCCCGCTCGACCGCGCCCTTGCCCAATATCGGCAGCGGACTGGCGGTGGAGGAGATCACGATATCCGCATTGACCAGCTCATCCGGAATATCCGACAGCAGCACCGCTTTGGCCTGGAACTGTTCGGCCAGCGCCTGGGCACGTTCGAGCGTCCGGTTGGCGACCACGATCTGCTTGATGCCGGCCCGGCTCAGGTGCTGTGCAACCAGATCGATGGTTTCACCGGCGCCGATCAACAGTGCGTTACTCTTGCTCAGATCGGTGAAGATGTGCTGCGACAGACTCACGGCGGCATAGGCCACCGAAACCGGGTTTTCCCCGATCGCGGTCTGGGTGCGAACCTTTTTGGCAATCGAGAAGGTATGTTGGAACAGGCGACCCAGCTCGGCATGCAACGACTTGGCCGAGTTAGCCACCGCGTAGCTGGACTTCAATTGCCCGAGGATCTGGGGCTCACCCAGCACCAACGAATCCAGCCCGCTGGCAACCCGCATCATATGGCGCGCGGCATCCTCATCCCAGTAGGCATAGCTACAGGATTCCAGCTCTTCGAAGCTGAGACCGTGAAAACCACCCATCCACTCCAACAAGGCCCGGCTGCCTTCAAGAGACGCCGAACAGTAAAGCTCGGTACGGTTGCAGGTCGACAGGATGGCAACTTCCTTCAGACCAGCCTGGTCGCAGGCACTGGAAAGGGCCTGCTCCATCTGCTCAGGAGCGAAAGCCACCTTTTCACGCACTGAAACCGAAGCGGTTTTATGGTTGATACCTAACGCAAGTAACGCCATTTGAGCGAGTTAAACTCCAACTCCCAATAAAACAGGGGCGGACAATAATACACGCTGATGATCTAGGGATTAAGTCATTCCGCGCAATTTGACCGCTAATTGATATTCGCCACGGTAATTTAACATCCACCGCAGTAATACCGCTCAATCCGTTGTCTACAACCGCAGAAAGACGGATAAAGATCTGACCACAGGTTCGCAACCTAACCGATCTCAAATTCGAGTAGCGACAGTCCTGAGTCAATAGGCCGTCTATTCTGAGTGTATAGTGCAGTTAGCACATTGATAAAAGTCAGGAATGCTCAAAACCTGACAACCTAACCCGAACGCCCTTATAGTTAGTGCGAGCATGATGCTCGTGAGAATCAGCAAAGGCAGCCGCAGCCCCTATGAACGCCGTGTTAAAACCCTATTTCCGCCCTCTCGGATTAAGCCTCGCCCTGGCCCTGCTCAGTGCCTGCAGCCTGCAGCCCAGCCAACCCGTGGTTCAAGCCAAGGCTGAGCAGCAAGCGCCGAGCCGGATCGACCCCCAACCCAGCGGCAGCTTTAAAGGTGCGACCCTCTATGCCTTGCTGGTGGCCGAGCTGGCCGCCAACCGTGGTCTGCCCCAGGTCACCCTGCATAACTACCTGCGCGAAGCGGAGCGGACCCAGGACATCAATATCGCCCGTCGCGCCACCCTGCTGGCCCAGCATTACCGCGACTCCAACAGCCTGCTTCAAGCGGCGCAACTGTGGCACAAACTCGAGCCGGACAACCCTCGCCCCGCCGGACTGGCCGCCACCGAACTGATTCGACGGGGTCAGCTGGAGCAGGCCAAACCGTTACTGGCCAGCGCACTGAGCAGCAACTCGCTGGCCACCGTCGACGCCCTGGCCGAGCGCAGCCAGCGGATGGGATCCGATGAACGCGGTGCCTACCTGGCGCTGATCGATCAATTGCTGCAGCAGCAGCCCGACCACCCTCATCTGCTCTACGCCAAAGCCAGCCTGCTACGCCATAACCCTCACGGCGGTGACGGCGGCGATGAGAACCAAGCCCTGGCGCTGGCCCAGCAGGCCTTGAGCCTGGATCCGGAGTTTGATCGCGCGATCCTGCTCGAAGCGGATCTGCAAGCCCGCAGCGGTCACCTGGATACCGCGCTGGGACATCTGCGCGAAGAGCTGAACAAGCGCGATCATAAGCAGATCCGCACCCTCTACACCCGCCTGCTACTGCAAAAAGGACAGACCGAAACGGCGATCCAGCAGGGCAACCTGCTGCTCGAAAACCACCCCAACGATCACAACCTCAAGTTCTATCTCGGCGCCCTGATGCTCGAGTATGACCTGATCGATTCCAGCAAGGCGTACTTCACCGCCCTACACCGAGCGGTGGGACCCAATTCGACGCTGCACTATTATCTGGGACGCATCGCCCATGAGCAGGGCGACAAAGCCCTGGCCCTGGATCACTTCAGCAAGATCGGCAAATCCAACTACCTGGTTGCCGGCATGGCCGAAGCCGCCAAGATGCTCGACAGTCCCGACGACGCCCCCACCCTGATCAAGCTGTTGGACAACGCCCGCACCCTGTCGCCGGATCGTAGCGCCACGCTGTTTGCCCTCGAAGCCCAATGGCTGACCGAACGCGACCTGCAAAGCCGCGCCTTGGAAACCTACGGTCGCGGCCTGGAGCAACACCCCGATGACACCCAGCTGCTATACAACCGCGCCATGCTCAGCGAGCAGACCGATGATCTGGTACAGATGGAGATCGACCTGCGTCGCTTGCTGGAGCTGGAGCCTGACAACGCCACGGCGCTTAACGCCCTGGGCTACAGCCTTACCGATCGAACCGACCGCCATGATGAAGCGCTGCAGCTAATCCGTCAGGCACTGAAGCTCAAGCCCGACGATCCGGCCATTCTGGACAGCATGGGATGGGCCCACTACAACCTTGGTGACTACCAGTTGGCACTGGAGTATCTGCTGCGCGCCTACCAAAGTTTTCCCGACCCGGAGATCGCCAGCCACCTGGGCCAGGTTTACTGGAAGCTGGGCCAGCCGGAGCAAGCCCGCCAGATCTGGAACGAGGCCCTGCAGCGGGATCCGGACAGCGAACTGATTCTTGACGCCATGCGCCGGGCCGAGCAGCAATGAATGCCATCCGTCTGACCGCACTGGCACTGATAGCGCTGCTGGCTGGTTGCGGTGTCCAACCGCAACCGCCCGCCATCGAACCCGGTCCGTTATTGAGCTGGCAGGAACGCAGCCAACAACTGATGCCGCTAAGCCGCTGGACCGTGCTGGGCAAGGTCAGCATCCGCAACGGCGACCGGCGCGATTCCGCCAGCCTTAACTGGTCCCAGAACCTGGACCACTACCGCATCTTTATGGCAGGCCCGCTGGGGCAGGGTGCCGTCAACATTGAGGGCTCCGAACGGCTGGGGATCACCCTGGAGGTCAGCGGCGAGGGTCGTTATCACGCCGACTCACCCGAACAGTTGCTGCAGCAACGCCTGGGCTGGAGCGTGCCGGTCAGTCAGATGCCCTACTGGATCCGCGGCTTACCGGCGCCGGAGCAAACCCATATAAAAGTACTGGATGACCGCAACCGGCTCGAACGGCTACTCCAGGGCGGTTGGGATATCCGCTATCTGGGCTACCAACATCAGCAGCAAACGAACCCGTCGACCTCGGATCCATTCGACCAGACCGGGCTTCTACTACCCCGTAAGATCGAACTCCGTCGGGGCAACGATCTGCGTCTGCTGATGGTGTTCAAACAGTGGCAGCTGGAACCGACCCTGAACGCCGAAAACAGCTGATCATTAGCCACCTGGGCAGCGGTTCGCCAGCGCCGCTGTCACGCTCAAAAAACCACCGCTTTCCAATTGACACAACCTGATCCATCTAGGAGAATACGCCGTCTTTAAAAACGGCCCTGGCCAAATTTTGTCCAGACCGAACAGTTGGGGTATCGCCAAGCGGTAAGGCAACGGGTTTTGATCCCGTCATGCGCAGGTTCGAATCCTGCTACCCCAGCCATCTTATTTAATACGGTACTCCCACAGCCCCCATCTTCTGCCCAAAGGTGTCCATCGTGTCAAAACTCATGGTCTTTACCGGAAACGCCAATCCGGAGCTGGCTGACAAGGTTGTCAAGAAGCTATGTATTTCACTGGGAAATGTCACTGTCGGACAGTTCAGTGATGGTGAAATCGCTGTGGAACTGAACGAAAACGTTCGCGGCAAGGATGTCTTCATCATCCAGTCCACCAACGCGCCGACCAACGACAATCTGATGGAACTGATCCTGATGGCCGACGCCCTGCGCCGCGCCTCGGCAACCCGGGTTACCGCGGTGGTTCCTTACTTCGGTTATGCCCGCCAGGATCGTCGCCCCCGTTCAGCCCGAGTACCGATCAGCGCCAAGGTTATCGCCAGCATGATGGCCAACGTCGGTATCGACCGCGTTTTGACCGTCGACCTGCACGCCGACCAGATCCAGGGCTTCTTCGATATCCCGGTGGATAACGTCTACGGTTCCCCGGTACTGCTGAGCGCCATCGAAGCCCAGAACTACGACAACCCGATCGTGGTTTCACCGGACGTCGGCGGTGTAGTTCGCGCCCGCGCCGTGGCCAAGCAACTCGACACCGATCTGGCGATCATCGACAAGCGTCGCGAGAAGGCCAACGAATCCCAGGTTATGCACATCATCGGTGATGTCACCGGCCGTACCTGTGTTCTGGTCGACGACATGTGTGACACCGCCGGCACCCTGTGCAAGGCTGCCGATGCCCTGAAAGAACATGGCGCCGCCAAGGTTGTGGCCTACGCCACCCACCCGGTTCTGTCCGGCAACGCCATCAAGAACGTCAACAACTCCAGCCTCGACGAGCTGGTTGTGACCGACACCATCCCGCTAAGCGAGGATGCCAAGGCCTGCGATCGTATCCGCCAGCTGACCCTGTCAGACCTGCTGGCCGAATCGATCCGTCGGGTCTGCAATGAAGAATCCATCAGCGCGATGTTCCTGCAGTAAGCAAACAGCCCGCTGAACACCACGCCTGTCCGACTAACCGGCACAGGCGATAAGCCACGCTGTGAACCTCTGGTCGCAAGAGCTCACAGCCTTAACTGAAAGGAAGACAACATGTCTGAATTTACTCTGAACGCCCAAGCCCGTAACGACCTGGGGAAAGGTGCGAGCCGCCGCCTGCGTCGTGAAGCTGGCCTGATTCCTGCCGTTATCTACGGCGGCAAGGAAGAGCCGCAGTCCATCACCCTGGAGCACAAGGCGATCATCAAAGCCGCCGAGTCCGAGTCCTTCTTCTCCAGCCTGCTGACCCTGAGCGTCGACGGTGCCGAGCAGAAAGTTATCCTGAAGGACCTGCAGCGTCACCCGGCCAAGCAGCTGGTACTGCACGCTGACTTCCAGCGCGCCGTTAACGGCGAAACCTTCACCATCACCGTTCCGCTGCACTTCATCAACGAAGACAAGTGCGCCGCGATCAAGCTGGGTGGTAAGGCATCTCACATCGTTAACCAGGTTGAAATCGCCTGTACTCCGGAAACTCTGCCTGAGTTCCTGAGCGTTGACATGCAGAACGTTGAAGTTGGCCAGATCGTTCACCTGTCCGACGTTCAGCTGCCGGAAGGCGTTGAAATCCCTGCCCTGAAACTGGGTGCGGACTACAACCAGCCGGTTGCTACCATCGCTCGTAAGCGCGGCAAGTAAGCCTCGCTTCACGCGCTGACGACACGGCCTCTGTATTATGACCGAGCAGGTCAAATTGATTGTCGGACTGGGTAACCCCGGTACCAAGTACGATCAGACCCGCCATAATGCAGGGGCCGAGTTGGTTGAGCAGCTGGCCGACCAGCTGCACAGCCCGCTGAGCCCCGAGAAACGTTTTCACGGGCGCTACAGCAAAGCCCGCCTCGACGGTCACGAACTTCATCTCCTCGTCCCCACCACCTTTATGAACCTGAGCGGCCAGGCCGTGCAGGCACTCGCCAGCTATTACAAGATTCCGGTCGAGTCGGTACTGGTGGTCCACGATGAACTGGATATCCCCCCGGGATTGGCCAAGCTGAAAAAAGGCGGCGGCCACGGCGGCCACAATGGTCTGCGGGATATCATCCAGAAGTTCGGCGGCAGCAACGCCTTTCTACGCCTGCGGATCGGCATCGGCCACCCCGGCAATGCCAAGCTGGTACACAGCTTTGTGCTGGGACGTGCGCCGAGCAGCGAACGCAACCTGACCCAAGCCGCCATCGACGAAGCCCTGGCCTGCCTGCCGATACTGCTACGCGACGGCCTGACCAAGGCGATGACCCGGCTACACAGTTTGAAACCCTAAGTGGGTTTCAAACCCTGAACAGTTTCAAGCCCTGAGCCCCGCTCAGCGCACCCTTTTCAACGGCCTGCAACGACAGGAATAACCACAGGATCAGATCATGGGATTTAATTGCGGAATCGTCGGCCTGCCCAACGTCGGCAAATCGACCCTCTTCAATGCGTTGACCAAAGCCGGTATCGGTGCCGAAAACTTCCCGTTCTGTACCATCGAACCCAACGCCGGCGTGGTGGCGATGCCCGATCCGCGGCTCGACAAACTGGCCGCAATCGTCAACCCACAGAAGGTGATCGCCACCACGATGGAGTTTGTCGATATCGCCGGTCTGGTGGAAGGCGCCTCCAAGGGCGAAGGCCTGGGTAACAAGTTCCTGGCCAACATCCGTGAGACCGACGCCATCGCCCATGTGGTGCGCTGCTTTGAAGATGAAAACGTTATCCACGTTGCCAACCAGATCGATCCGTTGGCCGATATCGACATCATCAACACCGAACTGGCGCTGGCCGACCTGGAATCGGTCGAAAAGCAACTGGACAAGGTTCAGCGCGTTGCCAAGAGCGGCAACAAAGACGCCCTGAAAACCAAAGCCATTCTGGAGAAGCTCAAAGAGCCTCTTGAGCGCGGCGAGCCGGTCCGCTCGGTCGAACTGAGCGACGATGAACGCAAAGAGATCAAATCACTGAACCTGCTGACCATCAAGCCGACCATGTATATCGCCAATGTCGACGAAGACGGCTTCGAAGACAACCCCCATCTCGATCAGGTCCGCGAGCTAGCCGCCAAAGAAGGCGCCGGAGTGGTCGCCATCTGCAACAAGCTCGAAGCGGAGATCGCCGAGCTGGATGACGAAGAGCGCAACGAGTTCCTGGCCGAACTGGGGATGGAAGAGCCGGGGCTGGATCGGGTTATCCGCGCCGGCTACGGCCTGCTCAACCTGCACACCTACTTCACCGCCGGGGTTCAGGAAGTCCGCGCCTGGACCGTCCGCAAGGATGCCACCGCCCCGGAAGCTGCCGGCGTTATCCACACCGATTTCCAGAAAGGCTTTATCCGTGCCGAGGTCACCGCCTACGATGACTTTATCGAGCACAACGGCGAACAGGGCGCTAAAGAGGCCGGTAAATGGCGCCTGGAAGGTAAGGACTACATCGTTAACGATGGCGATGTGATCCACTTCCGCTTCAACGTTTGATCAGGGTTTAACCAAGCCCTAAAAAAGTTTAAAAACTTTTACAAAGAGGTGTTGACACTACCCCGGCTTCAGGGAATAATTCGCGCCTCATTCGGCGGCTATGTAGCTCAGTTGGTTAGAGCACATCACTCATAATGATGGGGTCACTAGTTCGAATCTAGTCATAGCCACCACTTCTTCCGGTTCTCTTAACCGAAAGAGATTGAAGACAACAGACTAACTTTTAGCGACCGTCTTCACCATTGCTGGGGTATCGCCAAGCGGTAAGGCAACGGGTTTTGATCCCGTCATGCGCAGGTTCGAATCCTGCTACCCCAGCCATCTTCATTCCTCACACCCAAGCATTAATAGTAATGAAGCTATAGCCTTCGAACCTGCGCAGGTTTGAGCCGAGCGGCTAAGCCGCGACGCATCGTCATTGCGCAGTGATGACGTCCCCCAATAAGGCAAGCAGCGGCCGGGCAAAGCCCGGATCATCCTGCTACCCCAGCCATCTCTTCTTTCCAATTGCTTCCAATAACTTAGCCCTTTTTACGTGTGGAACGTTTTTGTTCCAGAGCAATGATTCTTGCGTTTCAAACGTGTAGTCTTAGGATGCCTGCCGATAAGATCTGGCTTTACTTATTCGCAGGTTAGTTGCTTTGGACCTAATAACAACCCGGAATCAGGGACCCATGCAGAAACTGCGTCAAAGCCTGCAGCTGCTGCTGATCGGCGTCAGCTCAGAAAAATCAGAGCCCATCATGTCGTTGCTTCGGAGCACACGACTGGCCCCCCGGGCGGAGCTGGTGGAAGCCGGAGAGCCGCTGGAACAGGCGCTGCAATCGCAACAGTGGGATCTGATCCTTTACCGCCTGAATAGCGACCCCGGCCTGGAAGCGCTTGGCAAGAGCCTGAAGCAGCACAATAAAGATATCCCGGTCATCGCCCTGGCCGACGATGCCGACCCTCAGCATCGGATCGAGGGACTGAAACTCAAAGCCAACGAAGTGGTGCCTGCCGACCAGGCCGAGATGGCGGTGATGGTGATCCGTCGAGAGCTTTACCAGCTCGAATCCCGGCGTCGTCGCCGAGCGGCCGAATTCCACCTGCTGGAAACCGAGAAGCGCTGCCGCGAGCTGCTGCACACCTCCAGCGAGCAGATCGGCTTCCTCAACCGCAACAACGAGTTCATCTATATCAATCCGTCGTTGTTGAAGATGCTCGGCTTTGAACAGAATAAAGAGATGCTCGGGATCGAGCTGAAATCCTTGGTGAGCAGCGACGACCAATCCCGGCTGGCGGACTTCCTCAGCACCTATCACACCGATAACAGCACCACCCAGGAGATCGAACTCAACCTCAAGCGCCCGGACGGCACCAATTTCAGCGCCAACCTGGTCCTGAACCAATCGCGCTTTGAACGCACCCTGTGTACCCAGTTACGCCTGGACGCCCAAGGCGAAGACGCCTTTATTGAGGCGATGGCCGAACAGGATCTGGTCACCGGCCTGAAGAATCAGTTCTACCTGGCCAAGCGCCTGGACCAGATGCTGCAATCGGCGGTACGAACCGGGCAGGACTCGAATCTGCTCTACATCTCACTGGACAACTTCAGCGCCATCAAGGCGGAGCTGGGGGTCAACGGTGCCGACACCATCGTCCGCGATACGGCCCAGATTCTGACCGATCAGGTCAACCATGCCCATGTCCTGTGCCGCTACAACCTCGATGCCTTCGTGGTGATTTTCGGTGATCCGGAAACCGATAAAGCGCGAACACTGGCAGAATCGATCTGCAAGGCGGTCGAAAATAACCTGTCGGAAGCCGCCGGCGCCCAGATTCAAACTACCTGCAGCATCGGCATCACACCGATCAACGCCGATAGCGCCAGCTCGCAAGAGGTCCTTCGCCTGGCCCAGGTAGCCTCCGAGAGCGTTCGCAGCAGAAGCAGCCGCGGTAACGGCGTCAACGTCTACATCCCGGAAGAGAAGAGCGAAGAGGAAGGCCTGTCGGTTAAGAAACTGCGTCAGGCGATCCAAGACAATAACCTCAAGCTGCTGTTTCAACCGGTGGTCAGCCTGCAGGGATCGACCGATCCGATCTACGAGGTTCTGTTGCGGTTGATCGACCAGAACGAGCACGAAGTCTCGCCGAATATGTTCCTGACCATGCTCGACCATGCCGAGGTCAGCACCGAACTGGATCGCTGGGTCATCGCCGAAAGCATTCGCCAGCTGGCCGAGGAGCACAAGAAGGGCAATCATAACCGACTGTTCATCAACCTGACCGGCCGTTCACTGGAGGATCCACGCCTGCTGCACTGGATCCGTGATCAGCTCAAAGAGAGCCAGGTACCCGGTGACAGTCTGATCTTCCAGTTCAGCGAGTCCGACGCCTCCAGCTACCTGAAGTACGCCAACATCTTCACCCAGGGACTGACCCAGTTGCACGCCCGCGCCTGTATCAAGCACTACGGCAGCTCGATCGATTCGGAGAACGTACTGCGCCATATTCCGGCCCAGTACATCAAACTGGACGGCTCCTTCGTGCAGGAACTGAGCAGCCCGGACAAACACGAGGCATTCGATAAGCTGATTGAACCGCTGCGGCTGGGAGAAAAGACCATCGTTGCTCCGCTGGTCGAGGGCACCAACGTGATGAGTAAACTGTTCCTGTCCGGGGTTCAGTACATCCAGGGTTACTACCTGCAGGCACCGCGGGAGAAGATGGACTACGACTTCTTCGCTGATCGATAAGCGCACAACAATCCACCCGGTTGTCTGTCTTGTCCTGATATAGGTTGACATCCTTTCAGGTTGAAAACGCCCGATGCACCTCATCGGGCGTTTTGTATTTTAAGGCCATATGTGGCCGCCGTGTATTGTAGAGTCGGATCGACTCATCAACCATGATCGTGGCCTGATCTAGATCCTCTGGCTTTCTCAGCAGATACTCACCTTTCAGAATCCCGTTTACTCTTTCCGCAAGCGCATTCTGATAGCAGTCATACCCATCCGTCATCGAACAACGCACACCGTGCTCCTTATGTACGGCCTGATAGCGCTTTGAACAGTACTGTATCCCCCTGTCAGAGTGATGGATAAGCCCGGCGCTACCTTGGTAACCATCCAAGGCCTTCTGATAGGCCGTTAATACGGACTCAGCCCTCAAATCACCGTGTACGTGATAGCCGACGACTTTGCGTGAATACGCATCGGTAACCAGGCTCAGATAGGCCTCTCCGTCCCTGACTGGAAGATAGGTGATATCCGCGACCCAGATCTGTTCTGGCCGTGTGGCTTGCTCTTGCTCTGCACCGGGCTTTAGCAAGTTAGGATGGCACCAGAAACGATGATGACTCTGCGTAGTCTTGTGATATGCCCGGCGTCGCTGGACCAATAAGCGGCGATCCCTGAGCAGTTCAAATAGTTTGTCCCGGCCGATTTTACATTCCGTTTCGGCATTGAGCAGGGACAGTAGCTTACGCGCTCCCAGCCGAGGTTGCTGCATACGCTCACGTTGAACAAAGCTCAGTATGGAACAACGCATCTTTGCTTGCTGTTTCGCTCGCTGGCGTTGCTGATAGTAGGCCTGTCGGCTGATACCGAGGATTTGGCAAGCTCGAGTAACCGTCAGCCCTGTGACCTGCCGTTCTTCGATGACTTGCCGCGAGGCTTTTTTACGACACGGACCCCGTGATCCCGTTTGAGCACATCAACCACCGCTTCGAAGAACTCCGCTTTTTGCTGGGCATCTGCCAACTGTTGCTCAAGCTCCTTGATCCGCTGCTCTGGGGTAAGTTCTGAAGGCTTGTCTGACATTAGTTTTGCCTGGTGATCTGATCCTTGAGACCAATCTAGCCTGCCATGCTTACGTAGCCAAACTAATACGGTTGAGCGACCTTGGATGCCGTAACGCTGCTGTGCCTGCTTATAGGACAGTTCACCGGCTTCTACTTGGTCGACAACCGACAATTTAAAGGCGAGGGAATAATCTTTCTGAGTACGTTTAGTCTTTGTTTTCATGTCACTTCCCGAGTTAATGATCGAAAAGTGTCAACGTTATTCAGGACGGGACAGTCAGATAAAAAAAGCCCGCCATTGGCGGGCTTTTTGGTGATCAGCGAGTCACGTAATTGACCCCAGGCAACACACAGAGCATCTCGAACAGCAGCCCGGCGGCCAGCACTGAGGTGTTGCGGCTCTGATCGAACGGCGGCGACACTTCCACCAGATCACCGCCCACCAGATTCATGCCCCGACAGCCGCGGATGATCTCGATCCCCTGGTGGGTGGTCAGACCGCCGATCTCGGCGGTTCCGGTGCCCGGCGCGAATGCCGGATCCAGACCGTCGATGTCAAAGCTCAGGTAGACCGGACCATCGCCGACCTGCTCGCGCACTTCGGCCATCAGCGGCTCCAGCGACTTGTGCCAGCACTCTTCCGCCTGGACCACTCGGAAGCCCTGCTCTTTGGACCAGTCGTACTCGTCGATCGAATAACCGGTACCTCGCAGACCGATCTGGACCACCCGCTCGCAGTCAAGCAACCCCTCTTCCACGGCACGGCGGAACGGGGTGCCGTGGGCGATCTTCTCGCCGAACATGTGGTCGTTGATATCGGCGTGGGCATCGATATGCACCAGTCCCACCGGTCCATGCTTCTTCTTCAGCGCTCGCAGAATCGGCAACGCGATGGTGTGGTCACCGCCGATGGTCAACGGCATCACGTCATTCTCCAGCACCTCGTCGTAGTAGCGCTCGATAATGTCGATGCTCTTTTGCAGGTTGAAGGTGTTGATCGGCACATCACCGATATCCCCCACACAGAGACTGTTGAACGGGTCCGCACCGGTGGAGACATTGAACGGACGCAACATCCGCGACTCGTCACGGATCTCCCGCGGCCCCAGGCGCGCGCCGGGACGGTTGGAAACGCCGATATCCAGTGGCACACCGATAAAGGCCGCATCCAGCGTCGGACTCAGCTCCACCGGAGGCAGCCGCATAAAGGTGGCTGGCCCACCAAAGCGGGGCATCTCATTGCCACCCAGGGGTTGATAAAGCGTTTTGTCGGTGTTTTTGATCTCTGGGTTGTCTTGCTCTGACATGTTGCCTCCGGCTTGTACGGGTAACGGTTGCTCCCAGACTAGACCGACAATACGCGGGATAGAACGATGATTTGCCAAACCATAGCTTTGGATATAAAAAGGTATTGTCTTTAAACATAGATTAAGCAAAGCCATGGGCAAGCAAAAACTCGCACTTTCAGGCCAACTGGCCGATACCGACCTGAAGCTGCTGCGGGTATTCAAGGCGGTGGCCGACAACGCCGGGATCGCCGCCGCCGAAGATGACCTCAACATTGCCGCGTCGACGATCAGCAACTACCTCGCCGATCTGGAGCTGCGCCTGGGGATGCGTCTATGCCAGCGCGGTAGACGCGGCTTCGCCCTGACCGAGCAGGGTCAACGGGTCTATACCGCCATCGGTCAGCTGCTGACCGCCATCGAACAGTTTCAGGGCAGCATCCGCGATGGACGCGAACGCCTACTGGGAGACCTGCACCTGGGACTGGCCGAGAACCTATTCGGCCCGATCGGCGATCGAATCAACCAGGCCCTGGGGCGATTTAACCGGGACGCGCCGGAGGTATTTCTCGACCTTCATACCCTGGCCGCCGAAGAGGTCGTTCGCGCCGTCAGGGATGAACGCCTGAGCCTGGGTATCAGCTACCTTGATCGCCCCGTTTCCGACCTGTCGTTGCAGCAGCTGGGGCAGGAACAGATGCACCTGTATGCTGACCGCCAACACCCCTGGTACTCGCGCCCCGACAACGAACTCGACTTCGAGGCATTGGACCAGCAAAAGCTGATCGGCACTCCCAGAGTCCGCGCCACCCAGGAATTGCGCAATCAGCTGGAACGCCCCCGGCTGCCGGCCTATGCGCCTCATATCGAAGCCCGTCTGCGCCTGATCCGAAGCGGTGCTTTTCTTGGATATCTCCCGGAAGTCTACGTCTCGGCGCTGGGGCTGCAACAACAGCTTCGACCACTCCATCCTGAGCGGTTCAGCTACCAGACCCGGTTCTATGCCATTACCCGGGAGCAACGTTTCCAGAGTCCGCTGGTGAGTAAGTTTCTGGACTGCCTGGAAACCCGCTGAGTCCGGCTCGGCGCGGGCTCTACAAGTGGTTTAAATGGCCAAATTAGGCTATCCTAGCGGGCTTTTTCGAACCGGGGGTTCGGCTTCAAAACGGCGAGTCTAAACTTGCCATTTCGAAACCGGACCCCATAGCGCCAAACAGGTATCAGCCCTCCATGAACATCCGTGATCTGCTTAACCACCGTGTCCGCGAAGCGATGACCGCCGCCGGTATCCCGGCCGAGTGCCAGCCGATGGTGGCACCGAGCAAAAACCCGCAATTCGGTGATTACCAGGCCAACGGCGCCATGGGCGCAGCCAAGGCGATGAAGACCAATCCTCGCGAACTTGCCGCCAAGATCATCGAGCAGCTGGATCTGGAAGGCATCGCCAGCAGCACCGAGATCGCGGGCCCCGGCTTTATCAACATCAGCCTCGATAACGGCTGGCTGGCCGATCAGGTGACCCAGCTGGAACAACATCGCCTGGGCATCGAAGCCGCCGACCAACCCCAGACCGTAGTGATCGACTATTCGGCCCCCAACCTGGCCAAAGAGATGCACGTCGGCCACCTGCGTTCGACCATCATCGGCGATGCCCTGGCACGGGTGCTGGAAGCCCAGGGCCACAAAATTATTCGTCAGAACCACGTCGGCGACTGGGGTACCCAGTTCGGCATGCTGATCACCCATCTGCAGGACCAGCAGGAGCTGGATGACGGCGTAGCCCTGGCCGACCTGGAAGCCTTCTACCGTGCCGCCAAGGTCCGCTTTGACGACGAGCCCGAGTTCGCCGCCCGCGCCCGTGACAACGTGGTCAAGCTGCAGGCCGGTGAAGAATCGGCACTGTCGATGTGGCGCAAGTTTATCGCCATCTCGGTCGCCCACAGCGAAGAGATCTACAGCAAGCTCAACGTCACCTTGAAGCACAGTGATATCCACGCCGAGAGCGCCTACAACGACGCCCTGCCCGGCATCATCGAAACCCTGCAGCAGCAGAAGCTGGCGGTCGAGGACCAGGGCGCCCAGGTGGTATTCCTGGACGAGCTGGCCGACAAAGAGGGCAACCCGCTGCCGATGATCGTGCAGAAGTCCGGCGGCGGTTACCTGTACGCCACCACCGACCTGGCCGCGGTGCAGTACCGCTGCCAGGAGCTGCAGGCCGACCGGGTGCTGTACTTTATCGACGCGCGCCAGTCGCTGCACATGAAGCAGGTGTTCGCTGTCGGTCGCAAGGCCGGCTTCGCCACCGAGCACTGCTCGCTGGAGCACCACCCGTTCGGCACCATGATGGGCGAAGACGGCAAGCCGTTTAAAACCCGCAGCGGTGGCACCGTCAAGCTGGGTGAGCTGCTCGACGAAGCGGTGGTCCGTGCCGCCCAACTGCTGAAAGACAAGGAGTCGGACCTGAGTGCCGACGAACAGGCCGACGCGGCCCGTAAGATCGGTATCGGCGCGGTCAAATACGCAGACCTGGCCAAGACCCGCACCAACGATTACATCTTCAGCTGGGACAGCATGCTCAGTTTCGAAGGCAATACCGCCCCTTACCTGCAGTACGCCTACACCCGGATCCAGAGCATCTTCCGCAAGGCCGGAATCAGCCCGGAACAACTCGAAGCGTCGCTTCAGCTGGTCGAACCGCAGGAGAAGGCGCTGGCGATGAAGCTGCTGCAGTTCGGCGAAGTGGTCGACCAGGTGGCCCGGGATGCTTACCCGCACCAGCTGTGCAACTACCTCTACGAGCTGGCCAGCCTGTTTATGAAGTTCTACGAAGCCTGTCCGATGCTGCGTAGCGATGTTGCCACCGAAACCCGCGACAGCCGCCTGCGCCTAAGCCACTCCACAGCCCAGGTGCTACAGAGCGGATTGGAACTACTGGGTATCGAGGTGATGGAGCGGATGTAATCCGCGCCATTCAGCAGCGGAGAGACGGCCATGAATCGCTATCGACTGACCGAACTGTTCGGCTGGCTCAATCTGCTGCTGGCCCTGCTGAGCGTGCTGGCTTTGCCGATGATCGAGCCCCCGGCCGGGATGGAAAAGCTGTCGCTGGGTTCGGTCCAGTTTCTGTGGATCCTGGTGGCCGCCGCGATGACCTATGCCTCAAAACAGAAGCTGCTCGGCAGCGATATCGGTCACAAAGCCTACCCGGCCACCCTGGCGGCTTACCTGCTGTTTGCACTGATCTGCTACCGCTATCTCGGCCTGGGTGGCTAAGGGAGCGGATGATGCTGATTCACCGCCTGCTGAATCTCGTTTATCGTCATTGGCTGGCATTGACGCTGCTGTGGCTCAGCGCCATCACGATCTTATCACTGAGCCCGCTGGACCAACTCCCCCCGTTTCCCGGCACTGACAAAACCCATCATTTTATCGCCTACGGCGCCCTGGTCTTCCCGGTGGCTTGGCGCCAACCACGCCACTGGCCGGTACTGGTCCTGCTGATGCTGGGTTGGAGTGGTGCAATCGAACTGATTCAACCCTACACCAACCGCTACGGCGAATGGCTCGACCTGGCGGCCAACGGTGGGGGACTGCTATGCGGGCTCAGCCTGGCACAAATCCTGAGGTTTTTGACCCAGCCTCCCTCGGCCCAACCGAGAGATCCGTAATAACCGGGGTAGACACACATCTCGGCCCTAGATAAACCGAAGAGCCGCCGCGATGTCGCCGCTTTCATCAACCGAAACCTACTCCGCCTGCTACTGCTGCTGATCTCCTGCCCTGTACCAGGACCATGAAATCCCCTTGAAGCCCGGTTACTACCTCTACTCCGACTCTCTGAATCCGAGCCTGGATGACAAGCCGGTGTACGTTGAGCCAAGGCTGGTTTGCTGTCGCCCTAACCCTAAGAAGCGCGACTAGGACACCATATGCCGCGCAGACACGGGTAAAGCAGATCCATTGAAGCCAACACGACTATGGGGACTCAACTCGGGCTTTGTACCAACAGGCCGGACGGGCGGCGCGGGGAAAGTCGCCCGCCAGGCACAGCCATCGTGGTTCCGGATGATTCAACGGCTGCCGGGCCACGTTGCACTGAGCGGCGGCGAAATAGGTGTCCAAGCGGCACTGAGGCGTCGCGGGTGTTAACAGTGTCGAACTGACCGACGACTGTGCCGGGCGTGAAAACAGCGGGCTTAGTTGACCCCGCTTGCGGGCAAAATAACGCGCCAGAGTCGCACCGGCCAGGGCGATTCGCTGGCAACCCTGGCGCCCCTGTTGGTGACTAAAGGCCAGTGCACAAGCCTCACGGACCCGTTTGGGCGCGTGCCGTCGACTGGCCGGCAACGTCTCTCCCATCCGGACAAACAGCTTGCGCAGACAGCTAGAGGCACCGAAATAATCCGATTGGCCCTCGGCGGAGAAACGCCAGAGATGGGGAGGTCCGGCGATATGGTGACCTATCTCATGACAGAGCACCAACGCGAAGGCGTCCGGAGTCATATCCGGATGCCTCGCCAAGCCACCGGAGATCATAATCAGCCCTTTTTCACCATTAGCATCTTCCATCTTCCAAGCGTTGGCATAGACCCCCTGCGCCTCCCAGCGGGCAGAGATATTCAGGCGCTGATCATGACGATGAAATTCACGGTGATAGAGCCGCTCCGCTGCTGTGACGATACGGTCAAAGATCTGCTGATTCATCTCCAAGCCGGTCACCGCGGAGCTGAAAATAAGCAGAAGGCCCAGTAAAGTAGTGCGAAGGAAAACAACCATCATCGCCCTCCTGTTTAAGCCCCTCCCTGGAAAATGAGTGGTCCTGACAGCAGGCGACGTACTGCCCTGTTTCAATTTTAGTAGGGTTTAGGCTGTAGGCGCTAACAGCAGTGAGCGACAGCAAACAGACAGGCACAAAAAAGGCCACCCGAAGGTGGCCTTTTCAGAATCAAGTAATAATTACTCGATGATCTTAGCTACAACACCAGCACCAACGGTACGGCCGCCTTCACGGATCGCGAAGCGCAGACCTTCGTCCATGGCGATCGGTGCGATCAGCTCAACGGTCATCTGGATGTTGTCACCCGGCATAACCATTTCAACGCCTTCAGGCAGCTCACAAGCACCAGTTACGTCAGTAGTACGGAAGTAGAACTGCGGACGGTAGCCTTTGAAGAACGGAGTGTGACGGCCGCCTTCGTCTTTGCCCAGTACGTAAACTTCAGCTTCGAACTTGGTGTGAGGAGTGATAGAACCCGGAGCAGCCAGAACCTGACCACGCTCAACTTCGTCACGCTTGGTACCACGCAGCAGAACACCTACGTTCTCACCGGCACGGCCTTCGTCCAGCAGCTTGCGGAACATTTCAACACCAGTACAGGTAGTCTTGGTGGTTTCCTTGATGCCGACGATTTCAACTTCTTCACCAACCTTGACGATACCGCGCTCAACACGACCGGTAACAACGGTACCACGACCCTGGATGGAGAATACGTCTTCGATCGGCATGATGAATGCACCGTCGATCGCACGCTCCGGCTCAGGGATGTAGCTGTCCAGGGTCTCAACCAGGGTCTTAACCGCAGTGGTACCCATTTCGTTGTCGTCTTCGCCGTTCAGAGCCATCAGGGCAGAACCCGGGATGATCGGAGTGTCGTCGCCCGGGAAGTCGTACTCGGACAGCAGGTCGCGCAGTTCCATTTCGACCAGTTCCAGCATCTCGGCGTATTCTTCGCTGTCAGCGCCGCCGCAATCTTCGGCCAGCAGGTCAGCTTTGTTCAGGAATACAACGATGTACGGTACACCTACCTGACGAGACAGCAGGATGTGCTCACGAGTCTGAGGCATCGGGCCGTCAGTGGCGCCACATACCAGGATCGCGCCGTCCATCTGAGCAGCACCGGTGATCATGTTCTTGACGTAGTCGGCGTGGCCGGGGCAGTCAACGTGGGCGTAGTGACGGTCGTGGGAATCGTACTCTACGTGAGAGGTAGCGATGGTGATACCACGCTCACGCTCTTCCGGAGCATTGTCGATGCCGTCGAAAGCAACAGCTTCACCACCGAATACTTCGGCGCATACGCGAGTCAGTGCAGCGGTCAGAGTAGTTTTACCATGGTCAACGTGGCCGATAGTACCAACGTTGACATGGGGTTTTGTACGTTCAAAAGTTTCCTTAGCCACGGTAATAAACCTCTTAATTTGGCGTATTCGAAATCAATTAAGATTCAGCGTTGATAACAGCGTCGGCGACGTTCTGCGGCGCCTCTGCGTATTTTTCAAACTCCATAGAGTAGGTCGCACGACCCTGAGTCGCCGAGCGCAGGTCGGTTGCATAACCGAACATTTCACCCAGCGGCACCTCGGCACGGATAACCTTGCCAGAGGAGCTTTCCTCCATACCCTGTACGATACCGCGACGACGGTTCAGGTCTCCCATCACGTCGCCCATGTAATCTTCAGGGGTAACAACTTCTACCTTCATCATCGGCTCGAGCAGACAAGGACTGGCTTCCATGGCATACTTCTTCAGTGCCTGTGAAGCGGCAATCTTAAATGCCATTTCGTTCGAGTCAACATCATGGAAGGAGCCGTCGTAAAGACGGGCTTTAAGACCCAGCAGCGGATAACCGGCGATAACACCGTTTTGCATCTGCTCGGCAATACCCTTTTCGACCGCGGGGATGTATTCCTTCGGAATCGCACCACCGACGATCTCGTTGATAAACTCCAGACCGTCTTCATCGGACGGAGAGAATTCAACAACAACATGTCCGTACTGACCACGACCACCGGACTGCTTGGCAAACTTATGGTTTGCATCAACAGCTGTACGGATCTTCTCACGGTAGGCAACACGCGGTTTACCGATGTTGGCTTCTACCTTGAATTCACGCTTCATCCGGTCAACGATGATGTCCAGATGCAGCTCACCCATACCGGAGATGATGGTCTGGCCGGATTCTTCATCGGTTTCAACACGGAAAGAGGGGTCTTCCTGGGCCAGTTTACCCAGTGCCACACCCATTTTTTCCTGGTCGGCCTTGGTTTTCGGCTCGACCGCAACCGAGATAACCGGCTCCGGGAATTCCATCCGCTCAAGCACGATCACGTCGTTCTGGTCACACAGGGTGTCACCGGTGGTGACATCCTTCAGACCGATGGTCGCGGCGATATCGCCGGCCAGAACTTCTTTGATCTCTTCACGGTTATTGGAGTGCATCTGAACCATACGGCCGACACGCTCTTTCTTCTGTTTAACGGAGTTGTAAACAGAATCACCGGAATTGAGCTTACCGGAGTAAACCCGGATAAAGGTCAGGGTACCGACGAAGGGGTCGGTAGCAATCTTGAACGCCAGTGCGGCAAAGGGCGCATTGTCGTCGGCCGGACGAGTAGCGACGGTTTCTTTACCGTCATCCAGCGTACCTTCAATGGCTTTAACGTCCAGCGGCGAGGGCATCAGTTCGATGACCGCATCCAGGACTGCCTGAACACCTTTGTTCTTGAATGCCGAACCGGCCTGCATCGGCACGATTTCATTGGCTAGCGTACGGGCCCGCAGACCTTGCTTGATCTCTTCAGCGGACAGATCACCCTCTTCCAGGTACTTGTCCATCAGCTCTTCGGACGCTTCCGCGGCGGCTTCGACCATCTGCTCGCGCAGTTCCTCGGCCTTGGCCTGCAACTCAGCCGGAATCTCGGCTTCGTCATAGGTCATGCCCTGGTCGGCTTCGTTCCACAGAATCGCCTTCATCTTGATCAGATCGACAACACCTTTGAACTCGTCCTCGGCACCGATCGGGAAATTGATCGGCACAGCGGCAGCGCCCAGACGGTCTTCGAGCTGATCGACAACCATGAAGAAATCAGCACCGGCACGGTCCATCTTGTTGACGAAGACCATCCGCGGTACTTCGTACTTATTGGCCTGACGCCAGACAGTTTCCGTCTGCGGCTGTACGCCGGAAGAGGCGCACAGCACGACAACCGCACCATCGAGAACACGCAGGGAACGTTCAACTTCGATGGTGAAGTCAACGTGCCCCGGGGTGTCGATGATATTGATGCGGTGCTGGTCAAACTGCTGGTTCATCCCAGACCAAAAACAAGTGGTCGCAGCAGAGGTGATAGTGATACCACGCTCTTGCTCCTGCTCCATCCAGTCCATGGTGGCAGCGCCATCATGGACCTCACCGATCTTGTGAGACAGGCCGGTATAGAACAGAACACGCTCAGTCGTCGTCGTCTTACCGGCATCAACGTGTGCGCAGATACCGATGTTACGGTAGCGGTTAAGAGGTGTTTTACGGGCCACAGCTTAATCCTCTGATTAGAAGCGGTAGTGGGAGAAAGCTTTGTTAGCTTCTGCCATGCGGTGAACGTCTTCACGCTTCTTAACAGCAGCGCCACGACCTTCAGCAGCATCACCGATCTCACCAGCCAGGCGCAGAGCCATGGACTTCTCGCCACGACGACGTGCGGCGTCTACCAGCCAACGCATGGCCAGAGCGGAACGACGAGCGGGACGAACTTCAACCGGTACCTGGTAAGTCGCACCACCAACACGGCGGGACTTAACCTCAACCATCGGCTGAATGGTTTCGAGAGCTTTGATGAAGGTTTCGAGAGGATCGCTGGCACCACGCTCCTGGATCTTGTCCAGAGCGCCGTATACGATTTTCTCAGCAACAGATTTTTTACCGCTGACCATGACGTGGTTCATGAATTTGGCCAGGGTTTGGTTACCGAATTTGGGATCCGGCAGAATTTCGCGTTTTGCGACGACGCGTCTTCTAGGCATGATAAGCCCCTTAAAATTAGGTCTTCAGGTTAGTCCGGGCACCTACACAACGCATAAAGGCCCGACCTTACTCTTATCGTTAACAATGTCCGGTAGCGCAAGGCTACAGCGGTACAGTGTCAAGCGGTCTGTAATCGAGAGTGATTACTTCGGACGCTTGGCACCGTACTTGGAACGACCTTGCTTACGATCGGAAACACCAGAAGTATCCAGTGCACCGCGAACGGTGTGATAACGCACACCAGGCAGGTCCTTAACACGACCGCCACGGATCAGAACAACAGAGTGTTCCTGCAAGTTGTGACCTTCACCACCGATGTAGGAAGTCACTTCATAGCCGTTGGTCAGGCGTACACGACATACCTTCCGCAGGGCCGAGTTCGGCTTCTTCGGGGTAGTGGTGTAAACCCGGGTACAAACGCCACGACGCTGAGGACATGCCTGCAGAGCAGGTACGTCGCTCTTAGCGACTTTGCGCTTACGCGGCTTACGAACCAGTTGGTTAATAGTAGCCATTCAGCTTAACTCCACGCTTTACTAGAGTTGCCTCTAAAAGCACATACAAAAAGACAGGACACAACCGCATCCTGCCAACGAAGGGGCGAAATTTTAATCACCTCGCCCACCAGTGTCAACACAGACCGCCAGCATCATCGATGCCAGCGGCCCGAGTGTTGAATTTTTATGGCGATCAGCCTTCCGAGTTCAGAGCCTCGGCCAGTGCCGCCTGGATATCTTCGGCGCTCACGGTGGCAGAACCGGAATCCAGTGCTGCTTCGTGACGCTTACGTTTACGCTCTGAGTGGTACGCCAGACCGGTACCGGCCGGGATCAAACGACCCACAACGACGTTCTCTTTCAGACCGCGCAGCGAATCACGCTTACCGGTTACCGCACCTTCGGTCAGTACCCGGGTGGTCTCCTGGAACGAAGCCGCCGAGATGAAGGATTCGGTTGCCAGCGAGGCCTTGGTGATACCCAGCAGAACGCGTTCGTACTGCGCCGGCATCTTGTCTTCGCCCTGGGCCTTCTCGTTCTCTTCCAGCGCCTGGGTGTATTCGACCTGGTCACCTTTGATCAGCGAAGTATCGCCACCGCTGGTGACATCGACCTTGCGCAGCATCTGACGAACGATAACTTCGATGTGCTTATCGTTGATCACAACGCCTTGCAGACGGTAAACGTCCTGAATCTCGGAAGTAATGTACTTGGCCAGCTCCTCGACGCCCAGGATCCGCAGGATATCGTGCGGGTTGGACGGACCGTCGGAGATAACTTCACCCTTCTCTACATGCTCACCTTCGAACACGTTCAGGTTACGCCACTTGTGGATCAGAACCTCATACGGATCTGCTCCATCGGTCGGGGTGATAACCAGACGCTTCTTACCCTTGGTCTCCTTACCGAAGGAGATGGTACCGGAGATCTCCGCCAGGATAGACGGCTCTTTCGGCTTACGGGCTTCGAACAGGTCGGCAACACGGGGCAGACCACCGGTGATGTCCTTGTTCGCCGCGCCTTCCATCGGAATACGGGCGATGACGTCACCGACTTCAACGGCACCGCCGTCGTCGATGTTCAGTACCGCTTCACCCGGCATCATGTACTGAGCGGGGCTGTCGGTACCCGGGTGGCACAGTTCGGTGCCGGAGGCATCAACGAAGCTGACCATCGGACGCAGGTCTTTACCGGCAGCCGGACGTGCAGCCGGATCCATCACCTCGATCGAGGTCAGACCGGTCAGTTCATCGGTCTTCTTATTGACCGTGATGCCCTCTTCCATACCGGTGAAGACAACCTTACCGGCGACTTCAGAGATGATCGGGTGGGTGTGCGGATCCCAGTTGGCCACGATGTCGCCAGCGTTGACGGTATCGCCATCCTTAACCTTGATCACAGAACCGTACGGCAGCTTGTAACGCTCGCGCTCACGACCGTGCTCGTCGGTTACACCCAGCTCGCCGGAACGGGAGGTCGCCACCAGGGTGCCGTCCTTCTTCTCTACGAACTTGAGGTTGTGCAGACGGATCTCACCGCCGTTCTTAACCTGGATGCTGTCTACCGCAGCAGCCCGCGATGCCGCACCACCGATGTGGAAGGTCCGCATGGTGAGCTGGGTACCCGGCTCACCGATCGACTGGGCAGCGATAACACCAACCGCTTCACCGATGTTGACCAGGTGCCCACGACCCAGATCACGGCCGTAACAGCTAGAACAAACACCGTGACGGGTTTCACAGGTGATCGCCGAGCGAACCTTGATCTCGTCGATGGAGGACAGTTGCTCGTCGGTCTCCAGACGGACAACCCAGGATTCATCGATCAGGGTACCGGCCGGAATCAGCGTTTCATTGCTGGACGGATCAATCACATCATCTGCAACAACTCGACCCAGCACACGATCGCCCAACGGTACGGTCACGTCGCCGCCTTCGATCATCGGCGCCATGATCACACCGCGGTCGGTGCCACAGTCATGCTCGGTGATAACCAGATCCTGAGCCACATCGACCAGACGACGGGTCAGGTAACCGGAGTTCGCGGTCTTCAGAGCGGTATCGGCCAGACCCTTACGAGCACCGTGGGTCGAGATGAAGTACTGCAGTACGTTCAGACCTTCACGGAAGTTTGCGGTGATCGGCGTCTCGATGATCGAGCCGTCCGGCTTGGCCATCAGACCACGCATACCGCCCAACTGACGCATCTGGGCAACACTACCCCGGGCGCCGGAGTCGGCCATCATGTAAACGGAATTGAAGGACTCCTGGGTCTTCGGCTTACCGTCTTCACCCAATACCTGATTGCCATCGGCGTCGATGACGTCGTCAACCTTCAGATCGTCCATCATCGCTTCGGTGACCTTCTCGTTGGCACGGGACCAAAGGTCAATCACCTTGTTGTATTTCTCGCCCTGGGTTACCAGGCCGTCGGCGTACTGAGATTCGATCTCTTTAACTTCGGCTTCCGCCTCGTCGATGATCTCTTTCTTCAGGTCCGGGATAACGAAATCGTTAACACCGACGGAAGCACCGGAGCGGGTCGCATAAGCAAAGCCCATGTACATCAGTTGGTCAGCGAAGATAACCGCATCTTTCAGACCACAACGACGGTAGGCTTCGTTGATCAGGCGGGAGATCGCCTTCTTCTTCATCGGCTGGTTAACCAGCTCGAACGACAGACCTTCAGGAACAATTTCGAACAGCAGCGCACGACCAACGGTGGTCTCGATGATGCTGGTGGATTCGCTTTCGCCACCGTGGATATCACGGACTTTCTGCGAGATACGCACCTTCACCTTGGCCTGCAGGTCAACCTGCTTGGCGCCATAGGCGCGACTGGCTTCGGCAATATCGGCGAAGGCCATGCCTTCACCCTTGGCGCTGGCTTTCTCACGGGTCATGAAGTACAGACCCAGCACCACGTCCTGTGACGGTACGATGATCGGCTCGCCGTTGGCCGGAGACAGTACGTTGTTGGTGGACATCATCAACGCACGGGCTTCGAGTTGGGCTTCCAGGGTCAGCGGTACGTGTACCGCCATCTGGTCGCCGTCGAAGTCAGCGTTATAGGCGGCACAGACCAGCGGGTGCAGCTGGATCGCTTTACCTTCGATCAGAACCGGCTCGAATGCCTGGATACCCAGACGGTGCAGAGTCGGTGCCCGGTTCAGCATCACCGGATGCTCGCGGATGACTTCGGCCAGGATATCCCAAACCTCGGCAGTCTCGCGCTCGACCATCTTCTTGGCCGCCTTGATGGTGGTGGCCAGGCCGCGCAGTTCCAGCTTGGAGAAGATAAACGGCTTGAACAGTTCCAGCGCCATCTTCTTTGGCAGACCGCACTGATGCAGACGCAGGTAGGGGCCTACTACGATTACCGAACGACCGGAGTAGTCAACACGCTTACCCAGCAGGTTCTGACGGAAACGCCCCTGCTTACCCTTGATCATGTCGGCCAGGGATTTCAGCGGGCGCTTGTTGGAGCCGGTGATGGCACGGCCACGACGACCGTTATCCAGCAGCGCGTCGACCGCTTCCTGCAGCATCCGCTTCTCGTTACGGACGATGATATCCGGAGCAGACAGCTCCAGCAGGCGCTTCAGACGGTTGTTACGGTTGATAACCCGACGGTACAGATCGTTCAGGTCGGAAGTCGCAAAACGGCCTCCATCCAGCGGTACCAGCGGACGCAGATCCGGCGGCAGAACCGGCAGCACTTCCATGATCATCCACTCGGGCTTGTTGCCGGAAGCGACAAAGGCTTCCATCAGCTTCAGCCGCTTGGAGATCTTCTTGATCTTGGTTTCAGAGTTGGTGTTCGGGATCTCTTCACGCATGGTGGCGATCTCGCCGTCCATGTCCAGATCCTTCAGCAGTGCCTGGATCGCCTCGGCCCCCATCTTGGCTTCGAACTCGTCACCAAACTCTTCCAGTGATTCGAAGTACTCTTCATCGTTCAGCAGCTGACCGCGCTCCAGGGTAGTCATACCCGGCTCGATCACCACGAAGGATTCGAAGTACAGGACCCGCTCGATATCGCGCAGTGTCATGTCCAGCAGCAGGCCGATACGGCTCGGCAGTGACTTCAGGAACCAGATGTGGGCAACCGGGCTGGCCAGCTCGATGTGACCCATGCGCTCACGACGCACCTTGGCCAGTGCAACTTCAACACCACACTTTTCACAGATAACACCACGGTGCTTGAGGCGCTTGTACTTGCCACACAGACACTCGTAGTCTTTGACCGGGCCAAAGATCTTGGCACAGAACAGACCTTCACGCTCAGGCTTGAAGGTCCGGTAGTTAATGGTTTCCGGCTTCTTGACCTCACCAAAGGACCAAGAGCGGATCATCTCAGGGGAAGCCAGACCAATTCGAATGGAATCGAATTCGTTGGTCTGCGTCTGAGACTTCAACAGGTTAAGCAAATCTTTCATCGTCGGCGCTCCTCACGGAGTTATCGACCGGGGCGTTGGCCTGCCCCGGTCCAAGTGATAACTGCTTATTCGTTTTCCAGTTCGATATCGATACCCAGCGAACGGATCTCTTTGACCAGTACGTTGAAGGACTCGGGCATGCCCGGCTCCATCCGATGGTCGCCGTCCACGATGTTCTTGTACATCTTGGTCCGGCCGTTCACGTCGTCCGACTTGACGGTCAGCATCTCCTGCAGGGTGTAGGCGGCGCCGTAGGCTTCCAGCGCCCAGACTTCCATCTCCCCGAAACGCTGACCACCGAACTGCGCCTTACCACCCAGCGGCTGCTGAGTAACCAGGCTGTAGGAACCGGTAGAACGTGCGTGCATCTTGTCGTCGACCAGGTGGTTCAGCTTCAGCATGTACATGTAGCCGACAGTCACCGGACGGTCGAAGGCGTCACCGGTACGGCCGTCGAACAGGGTACGCTGACCGCTGTCGTTCAGGCCTGCCAGACGCAGCAGCTCTTTGATCTCGGATTCCTTGGCACCGTCGAACGCCGGGGTTGCCATCGGCACACCCATGCGCAGGTTGGCGCAAAGTTCCAGAACTTCCTCGTCGGACATCGACGCCAGATCTTCTTTACGACCGCCACCGGAAACGTTGTAGATCTCGTCCAACAACTTGCGCAGCTCAGCCACCTTGGCCTGTGCTTCCAGCATTTCGTTGATTCGATCACCCAGGCCCTTGGCGGCAGCGCCAAAGTGAGTTTCCAGTACCTGACCAACGTTCATCCGCGACGGTACACCCAGCGGGTTCAGTACGATGTCGACCGGCTGACCGTTTTCGTCGTAAGGCATATCTTCGACCGGCATGATCGCGGAGATAACACCCTTGTTACCGTGACGACCAGCCATCTTGTCACCCGGCTGGACGCGACGCTTAACGGCGACGTAGACCTTGACGATCTTCAGAACGCCCGGTGCCAGGTCATCACCCTGCTGCAGCTTGCGCTTCTTGTCTTCGTACTTCTCGTCCAGCTGCTGACGACGCTCAACCAGCTGCTGCTGGGCACGCTCAAGCTGCTCGGTCAGGGCTTCATCGCTGACACGAATCTTGAACCAGTCGGACTTCGGCAGCTCAGCCAGGAAGGCTTCGGTGATCTCTTCACCTTTCTTCAGGCCGGCACCGCCGTCGGCTTTAACACCGACCAGGGCTTTCTGCAGACGCTCGAAGGTCGCGCCTTCAACGATGCGGAATTCGTCGTTCAAGTCCTTACGAATAGAAGACAGCTGCTCCTCTTCGATCTGGATCGCACGGGCGTCTTTCTCAACGCCGTCACGGGTGAAGACCTGAACGTCGATAACGGTACCCTTGGTGCCGGTCTTAACCCGCAGCGAGGTGTCCTTAACGTCTGAGGCCTTCTCGCCGAAGATCGCACGCAGCAGCTTCTCTTCCGGCGTCAGCTGAGTCTCGCCCTTCGGCGTGACCTTACCGACCAGGATGTCACCCGGGCCGACTTCGGCACCGATGTAGACAACACCGGACTCGTCCAGCTTGCCCAGCGCGCCTTCACCGACGTTCGGGATATCGGAAGTAATCTCTTCAGAACCCAGTTTGGTGTCACGGGCGACACAGGTCAGCTCCTGAATGTGAATGGTGGTAAAGCGATCTTCCTGGACCACACGCTCCGAGATCAGGATGGAATCCTCGAAGTTGTAGCCGTTCCAGGGCATGAACGCGATCCGCATGTTCTGACCCAGGGCCAGCTCACCCATGTCGACTGACGGGCCGTCGGCCATGATGTCGCCGCGGGAAACCTGATCACCCACTTTCACCAGCGGACGCTGGTTGATGCAGGTGTTCTGGTTAGAACGCACGTACTTGGTCAGGTTGTAGATATCCACACCCGCTTCACCGGCGATCACTTCGTCGTCACGGACACGGACAACGATACGACCGGCGTCGACGGATTCAATCTCACCGCCACGGTTGGCAACCACACACACACCGGAGTCACGAGCAACGTTGCGCTCCATACCGGTACCGACCAGCGGCTTCTGGGCCTTCAGAGTCGGAACCGCCTGACGTTGCATGTTCGATCCCATCAGGGCTCGGTTCGCATCATCGTGCTCCAGGAACGGGATCAGCGAGGCCGCGATCGAGACAACCTGACGCGGTGAAACGTCCATTAGGGTAACTTTCTCGGGCGGTGCCACGGTGGTTTCGTTCATGTGACGAACGGTAACCAGATCGTCGATCAGGTGACCTTTGTCATCGACGGCCGCACTGGCCTGAGCCACGTAGTGCTTGGCTTCGTCGATCGCGGACAGGTATTCGATATCGTCGGTAACCACGCCGTCAACCACTTTACGGTACGGGCTCTCAAGGAAGCCGTAGTGGTTGGTACGGGCATAGGTTGCCAGCGAGTTGATCAGACCGATGTTCGGACCTTCCGGGGTCTCGATCGGACAAACACGACCGTAGTGGGTGGCGTGTACGTCACGCACTTCAAAGCCGGCACGCTCACGGGTCAGACCGCCCGGGCCCAGGGCCGAAACACGGCGTTTGTGGGTAACTTCCGACAGCGGGTTATTCTGGTCCATAAACTGGGACAGCTGGCTGGAACCGAAGAACTCTTTCACCGCCGCCGCAACCGGCTTGGCGTTGATCAGATCCTGCGGCATCAGACCATCGGACTCAGCCATCGACAGACGTTCACGTACGGCGCGCTCAACCCGGACCAGACCGACACGGAACTGGTTCTCGGCCATCTCACCGACGGAACGGACACGACGGTTACCCAGGTGGTCGATATCATCGACGATGCCTTTACCGTTACGAATATCGATCAGGGTCTTCAGGACCTCCAGGATATCGTCACGGTCCAGGGTACCCGGGCCGGTGACTTCTTCGCGGTCCAAGCGACGGTTGAACTTCATCCGACCGACTTCGGACAGGTCGTAGCGATCCAGGCTGAAGAACAGGTTTTCGAACAGGCCTTCGGCAGACTCTTTGGTCGGCGGCTCGCCCGGACGCATCATGCGGTAGATCTCGACCAGCGCTTCCAGCTGGTTCTGGGTCGGATCGATCCGCAGGGTATCGGAGATGAACGGACCGCAATCCAGTTCATTAACGTACAGCGTCTCGAAGCTTTCGACGCCGGCGCTGTGCAGCGCTTCGATTATCTCTTCGGTAATCTCAGCGTTGGCCTCGGCAACGATCTCGCCGGTAGACGGGTGCACAACGTCCCGGGCGATCACCTTACCGGTCAGGAATTCAGCCGGAACTTCCAGCTCGGTGACCTTGGCTTTTTCCAGATCACGGATATGACGCGCCGTGATCCGGCGACCAGCCTCGACCAGCACCTTACCGCTGCCATCCTTCAGGTCGAAGGTCGCCGTTTCACCACGCAGACGCGCGGCAACCAGCGCCAGCTTGGCACTGCCATCGGCCAGGGTGTAGCTGTCGGTGTCGAAGAAGGTGTCCAGGATTTCCTGAGTGGTCATCCCAAGCGCACGCATCAGGATGCTCGCCGGCAGCTTGCGGCGACGGTCGATCCGAACAAAAACGTTGTCCTTCGGATCGAATTCGAAATCCAGCCAGGAGCCACGGTAAGGAATCACACGGGCGGAGTAGAGCAGCTTACCGGAGGAGTGAGTCTTGCCCTTGTCGTGGTCGAAGAACACACCCGGAGAACGGTGCAGCTGAGAAACAATAACACGTTCGGTACCGTTGATGACGAAGGTACCGTTATCAGTCATCAGGGGCATTTCGCCCATGTAGACTTCCTGTTCCTTGATATCTTTGATCGCTTTCGTGGAAGAGTCGCGATCGTAGATTACCAAGCGAACCTTGACCCGCAGCGGCGCGGCATAGGTAACGCCACGCAGCTGACACTCTTTCACGTCAAAGGCGGGCTCACCCAGACGATAGCCGGCGTATTCTAACGCTGCGTTGCCTGAATAAGAGGTAATCGGAAATACGGAGTTGAATGCTGCATGCAGCCCAACTTCTTTTTTATCTTCTGCTGATGCCGCACCAGTCTGTAAAAACTTGCGGTACGAATCGATCTGAATGGCCAGCAGGTAAGGCACATCCATAACGTGAGGCAATTTACCGAAATCCTTTCGGATACGTTTTTTCTCTGTGAACGTGTAAGCCATCAGCATTCCCCAGCTTGTGCACCGAATCAAACATAGGGCAGAAGAGCGAAGTCGGCTCTCTGCCAGCAACCGTTATCGGGTAAAAACAGCCCAGATATAACGGCAAAAAGGCCGGTGACTTGGGTCACCGGCCATGTGCGCAATCGACATTACGCAGCTAACGCCATAGGCGTGAAGTTATTACTTAACTTCAACAGAGGCGCCAGCTTCTTCCAGAGCCTTCTGCAGCTCTTCAGCTTCTTCCTTGCTAACGCCTTCCTTAACAGGAGCCGGAGCGCCGTCAACAACGCCCTTAGCTTCTTTCAGGCCCAGACCGGTAGCAGCACGTACGGCCTTGATGACGTTAACTTTCTTGTCGCCAGCAGCGGTCAGAATTACGTCGAACTCGGTCTTCTCTTCAGCAGCGGCGCCAGCGTCAGCTCCCGGAGCAGCTACAACAGCAGCAGCGGCAGATACGCCGAACTTCTCTTCCATGGCGGAAACCAGCTCAGCAACGTCCATAACGGACATTTCGGCGATTGCGTTGATGATATCTTCTTTAGTCAGAGACATGATTCAATCCTGATATTACGAGAGCACGATGTGCTCATAAAAACTTGTATTAGCCAGCCTAAAATTAAGCGGCTTCTGATTCTTTCTGATCGCGAACGGCCGCAATGGTGCGGACCAGCTTGCCAGCAGAAGCTTCCTGCATAACGCTCATCAGCTTGGCGATCGCTTCGTCGTAAGTCGGCAGGCTTGCCAGTACGTCGACGGATACTTGATCACCTTCGAAGGCGGCTGCCTTGAGCTCGAGCTTGTCGTTCTCTTTAGCGAACGCCTTCAGGATGCGCGCACCGGCGCCCGGGTGTTCGTTGGAGAAAGCGATGATGCTCGGGCCGACGAAGTTCTCGTTCAGGCAGGCATAATCGGTGCCTTCGAGTGCACGGCGAGCCAGAGTGTTACGCACAACACGCAGCCACACTCCGTTCTCACGAGCCTGCTTACGCAGTTCTGTCATATCCGCAACGGTTACACCGCGCGAATCAGCAACCACGGCAGACAAAGCGCTCTGAGCAGCTTCCTGGACTTCAGCGACGATCGCTTTTTTGTCTTCGAGTCCTAGTGCCACTAGTGGTACTCCTGGATTCAAACCGATTAATCAGGCTGAAAACAGCCGATCTCGGTTCTGTTACCTTCCCCCCGATCGCACAAGTCGACGGGGACTGAGTCGGTGTTGGATCCAGTAAAAATTCTGAATCGGGTCACCATCTGCGCAGGCGTCCCTAGGGATGCATTAAGGGAGAGACAAGCCCTCCCACCTGCGGTCTTTGACGGCCCTGGATCTCTGCAAGCAAATCATGCAAACAGATCACCAAGACCCCAAAGTTCGTTTTGCACGCCGAATTTGTATCCGGCGCGTGAATTACATTTCCAGGCTAGCCTGGTCTACCAGCAGGCCCGGGCCCATGGTGGTAGAAAGAGTGATCTTCTTGAAGTAGACACCCTTGGACGAAGCCGGCTTCATCTTCTTCAGATCAGCAACCAGCGCTTCGATGTTCTGCTTAACCGCAGCCGCTTCGAAACCAACCTTGCCAACGGCGCCGTGAATGATGCCGTTCTTGTCGGTACGGAAACGAACCTGACCGGCCTTGGCGTTCTTGACCGCAGTCTCAACGTCCGGAGTTACGGTGCCAACCTTCGGGTTAGGCATCAGACCGCGCGGACCCAGGATGGTGCCCAGCTGGCCAACAACACGCATCGCATCCGGAGTTGCGATAACAACGTCGAAGTTCAGATCACCGCCCTTGATGGACTCGGCCAGATCTTCGAAGCCAACGACGTCAGCACCGGCTGCGGTTGCTTTCTCAGCATTTTCGCCCTGGGCGAAAACAGCAACGCGTACATCTTTACCAGTACCGTTCGGCAGTACGGAAGCGCCACGAACAACCTGATCAGATTTACGCGGATCAACACCCAGGTTGACGGCGATTTCGATGGACTCTTTGAACTTAACAGTGGACAGTTCGGACAGCAGGTTTACTGCTTCAACGATGTCGTACTGCTTACCTGCTTCTACCTTCTCGGCGATCGCCTTGGCGCGCTTAGTCAACTTAGCCATTACTCTACACCCTCCACGTTCAGACCCATGCTACGGGCAGTACCCGCAATGGTGCGTACCGCTGCATCCATGTCAGACGCAGTCAGGTCAGCCATCTTGGTGGTAGCGATCTCTTCCAGTTGCGCACGATTAACGGTGCCAACTTTCTCGGTGTTCGGACGACCAGAACCGCTCTTCAGGCCAGCGGCCTTCAGCAGCAGAACCGCTGCCGGCGGAGTCTTGGTGACGAAAGTAAAGCTGCGATCGGCGTATACGGTGATAACAACCGGAACCGGAAGACCCGCTTCCATACCCTGGGTAGCCGCGTTAAAGGCCTTACAGAATTCCATGATGTTAACGCCGTGCTGACCCAGAGCCGGACCAACGGGCGGACTTGGGTTGGCCTTACCGGCACCTACCTGCAGCTTGATATAAGCTTCGACTTTCTTAGCCATGATTTTTCCTCAAATGGGTTCAAACGCCTGACGGCTCCCCGTTAATTCACCGGCGATTCGCAACAGAAACGCCAGCTACAACAAAGCAGCGAGAAGGCTCCCACCCTCTCACTGCCTAAATCCTGTGCTCAGTCTTAGTCTTTTTCGACCTGACTGAATTCCAACTCAACCGGAGTTGAACGACCGAAGATCAGCACTGCAACCTGCAGACGACTCTTCTCGTAGTTAACCTCTTCGACCACACCATTGAAGTCTGCAAACGGCCCATCGATAACCCGAACCATTTCACCCGCTTCAAACATGGTCTTCGGACGCGGCTGATCCACACCCGCCTCGACACGCTGAAGAATCGCATCGGCTTCTTTTTCGGTAATCGGCGCAACACGACCGGGATTTTTCGGATCTTCACCGATAAAGCCCATCACACGCGGCGTACCTTTTACCAGGTGCCAGGACGCATCATTAAGCTCCATCTGCACCAACACGTAACCGGGGTAGAATTTGCGCTCAGACTTACGTTTCTGGCCGTTACGCATTTCAACGACCTCTTCGGTCGGAACCAGAATCTCACCGAAGTCGTCCTGCATCCCCTCCAGCTCAACACGCTCTTTCAAGGATTGCATGACGCGCTTTTCGTAACCCGAATACGCGTGTACGACATACCAACGCTTCGCCACAGCGAGAACCCCTTAACCAATAATCCCGGAAACCAGCCAACTCAGCAGCGAATCAATCGCCCAGAGCGCCAGCCCCACAAGCAGCACAACCACAACCACGATAGCGGTTGTCTGCGTCGTCTCCTGGCGAGTCGGCCAGACGACTTTACGAATCTCAACTTTGGCTTCTTTGAATAGATCAAAGAACGCCTTACCTTTGGCGGTCTGAAAAGCAACAAAACCTGCCGCCAGCGCCAGCGCCAACAGCGCCAGAACGCGATATAACAGCGACTCTTCTGAGTAGTAGGAATTGCCTGCCACACCCACCGCAACCAGCAGCGTAACAACAAGCCATTTCACAGAATCAAACTTGGAATCAGTTGAATCCGCTTTTGCGTTCATGTGATGGAGCCTCTAAAGACAGACGGAGCTGATAGACCTATCAACCTTAAGACAAGTTGCCAACTTAACTTTAAATATTTCAGAAAGTTAAGTTGGCAGGCCAGGAGGGACTCGAACCCCCAACCTGCGGTTTTGGAGACCGCTGCTCTGCCAATTGAGCCACTGGCCTGTCACAAAGGGGAGCAGATTATATCCGCCCCCCTTCAGCTTTGCAACAAGAAGATATTACTCGATGATTTTGGCTACAACGCCAGCACCAACGGTACGACCACCTTCACGGATCGCGAAGCGCAGACCTTCGTCCATCGCGATCGGAGCGATCAGATTAACGGTCATCTGGACGTTATCGCCCGGCATAACCATCTCAACACCGTCAGGCAGCTTACAAGAGCCGGTCACGTCGGTAGTACGGAAGTAGAACTGCGGACGGTAGCCATTGAAGAACGGCGTGTGACGACCACCTTCATCTTTACCCAGCACGTAAACTTCAGCTTCGAAGTGAGTGTGAGGAGTGATAGAACCCGGAGCAGCCAGAACCTGACCACGCTCAACTTCGTCACGCTTGGTACCACGCAGCAGAACACCTACGTTCTCACCGGCACGGCCTTCGTCCAGCAGCTTGCGGAACATTTCAACACCAGTACAGGTAGTCTTGGTGGTTTCCTTGATGCCGACGATTTCAACTTCTTCACCAACCTTGACGATACCGCGCTCAACACGACCGGTAACAACGGTACCACGACCCTGGATGGAGAATACGTCTTCGATCGGCATGATGAACGCACCGTCGATCGCACGCTCCGGCTCAGGGATGTAGCTGTCCAGGGTCTCAACCAGGGTCTTAACCGCAGTGGTACCCATTTCGTTGTCGTCTTCGCCGTTCAGAGCCATCAGGGCAGAACCCGGGATGATCGGAGTGTCGTCGCCCGGGAAGTCGTACTCGGACAGCAGGTCGCGCAGTTCCATTTCGACCAGTTCCAGCATCTCGGCGTATTCTTCGCTGTCAGCGCCGCCGCAATCTTCGGCCAGCAGGTCAGCTTTGTTCAGGAATACAACGATGTACGGTACACCTACCTGACGAGACAGCAGGATGTGCTCACGAGTCTGAGGCATCGGGCCGTCAGTGGCGCCACATACCAGGATCGCGCCGTCCATCTGAGCAGCACCGGTGATCATGTTCTTGACGTAGTCGGCGTGGCCGGGGCAGTCAACGTGGGCGTAGTGACGGTCGTGGGAATCGTACTCTACGTGAGAGGTAGCGATGGTGATACCACGCTCACGCTCTTCCGGAGCATTGTCGATGCCGTCGAAAGCAACAGCTTCACCACCGAATACTTCGGCGCATACGCGAGTCAGTGCAGCGGTCAGAGTAGTTTTACCATGGTCAACGTGGCCGATAGTACCAACGTTGACATGGGGTTTCGTACGCTCAAAAGTTTCCTTAGCCATTGCTATCTCCCATCAGATGGACCAATTGACGCTGCATCCTTGAATGCAACAAAGGGCAGATATATCGCTATATCTGCCCTTCTTTGATTATTGCCTATGAAATGGAGCTCCAGGGCGGAATTGAACCGCCGACCTCACCCTTACCAAGGGTGTGCTCTACCCCTGAGCTACTGGAGCACATTTCATAACCAACAACGTTTTACAACTATGTTGGAGCGGGTAGCGGGAATCGAACCCGCATCATCAGCTTGGAAGGCTGAGGTAATAGCCATTATACCATACCCGCATAAGCATATTACCAAGTCGAATAATGGTGGTGAGGGGTGGATTCGAACCACCGAAGCTTGCGCGTCAGATTTACAGTCTGATCCCTTTGGCCACTCGGGAACCTCACCACATTTTATTTCGACTTTACGAGATCGAAACTCGCCCTTACACTTCGCTGTTCAGTTGGTGCCGGCACCAAGAGTCGAACTCGGGACCTACTGATTACAAGTCAGTTGCTCTACCAACTGAGCTATGCCGGCTAACAGCGTCGCGTCAGGAGGCGCAAATATTACTCACGGGCCTGGGGCGTTGCAACCCCTAAACAGAGTTTTTTTTCACTTTTTATTTGCGGGTGTTTTTTGACCAGTAATTTGACCCAATTCGAGCTGGTCAAATTATCATCATCACTCTGTAATAACAGGAAAAATTGCTCGCTTTGACGCAGCCCGGATTCCACTTTTGCGTCGTAACCCTGCTCGACTAAAGCCTTCGATAACGCCTCGGCAGGAACGCTTTCGCGGTAACTCCCCACCAACAGTTTTTGTTGCGAATCTTCCACCCATCGCGCATCCAACCCAACCACCAGCATCGCGTCCAACAACTGCTGTCGCTGCTGTGGGTTTTGAGGTGCCATCACGACCACCTGATGACGCTGCTGTCGATTGGTACCCGGGACCGGCTCCAGCTGCAATTGTCCCGGCGCGTTATTGGCGGAGTGCAGCGCCTCACCGTCGGCTCGATCAAAAGGCCCGAAGCGGTAGCAAAAGCGCGCCGATTCCGACGACTGGGTCGATGGCAAGGATTTCTCGGCCAGCGGTAACTCCCCACTCCCGCGATGCCTCAGCACAGTTGCGGGCACCTCCGACAACAGATCCAGTTCGGGAACGCCCCGCAACGCCTGCTCCGCCCTGTCAGCCAACATCCGACGACGTTCCTGCTCCTGGTAGAACCAGCCGTAAAGCACACCATTAAGCAGCAGCAGAATCAGAAAAAGCCAACGCATCAATCGTGCCCCCCCTTATCGAGTGCTGCCACGTTCGGCAGCGCCAGGGCCAGCCCATCGAGCACCAGGTCCGGACATAGCTCGCCACGTCCGGCTGATTCGATAAACGCCGCCCCATCACCCCCGGTTACCAGCAGCGCCGCCTGATCGCCCAGCAACCTGTCGCAATCACGCACCACCCGCTCAGCCAGCCCGGCCAACATCAACTCAATGCCGTGCCCGACCGCCTCGGCAGTGCTTCGTCCCGGCCGGGTATCCCAGCGCTCAGGAGACTCCATCGGCAGATGGATCTGGCGAGTATTGCCCAATAATCCTTTGCGCATCAGTCGAAGTCCCGGTGCAATATAGCCACCCAGATGCTGACCATCCGCATCGACGTAGTCGATCGTCACCGCACTACCGCAATCCACCACACAGCAACCGCCGGACTGTCGGTGGAAGCCGGCCAACATCACCAACCAGCGATCGGCCCCCATGGTGGTGTGATCTTGATAACTATTGGTTACACCAGCCTGGCTTGCCCGGGTTTCTGCTTTGCGGAGCGGCAAGCACCACTGCTGCTGACAGTATTGCGCCAGCACCCCCTCAGCCTCGTGACAGGCCACTGAGACGACCCGTACCGCAGCCGGTGTATCCAACCCGCCCCAGGTCTGCCCCAACACCTGCACATCGAGCCCGGATGTCGACACAAACCCACGCTGCTCACCACAGCGCCACTTCAACCGGGTATTACCGATATCGATATCAAGAATCATCCAAACTCCGCAGACTCAACTCACCCCCATGGAATGCCTGCTCCCCGTTTTCGGTCTGCAGCAACAGCGCACCGGATTCGTTCACCCCGAGGCAGCGGCCGTCAATAGCAAAGCTCTCGGTCGCCAGACGAACCCATCGATCACGGTGAGCGTTATGTTGTTGCCATTGCTCTCGGAAGGGGGCAAAGCCCTGTTGCTCAAACTGCTGAATCGCCGGGACCAACGCATTGAGAAGACCCGCTAGAATCCGGTTCCGGTCCAAGGATCGCTGCGCCACCGTTTCCAGATCGGTCCAAGGCTGATCGATCGCCTGCGCGGCCGCCTGGGGCATGGCAATATTGATTCCGACACCCACCACCACCTGGCAGAGCCCGGACGCATCACCGCTCATCTCCAGCAGCACACCAGCCAGTTTCTTACCGCGATAGAGCAGATCGTTGGGCCACTTCAACTCGACCCCATCAATGCCTTCCACCTGCATCCCCTGCAGCAACGCCAGACCAACCACCAGACTCAGCCCCTCCAACGCCGCAGCGCCGCCGCTGAAAGACCAGCTCAGGGAAAAATACAGATTGCGCCCGAACGGGCTTGCCCAATCGCGCCCACGACGCCCACGACCGGCAGTCTGCTGCTCGGCCAGGTAGAGTCGCCCATGGCAGTTTTGCAGTTGGGCCTGCTCCATCGCCAACCGGTTGGTCGACGGTATGGATAGAGCCAGCTCGATCTGGGTCAGCCCCTGCAAGGTCTGGGGTGCCAAGCCCTGACGCAATTGCTCGATCTGCAGCAGATTGACCCCACCGGGTATCCGATAGCCCCGCCCTTTCACCGAGTGACAATCGATCCCCAGCGCATCGAGCTTTTTCAGCTGCTTCCACACCGCGGCTCGACTGACGCCCAACTGCTGCCCCAGCGATTCACCGGAATGAAATTCCCCATCGGCCAGAATGCTCAGTAAAGACTCAAGCACCATCTCAAGCGGTCCGTTCCAGCACAATAAAGCTGTAGTCGTAAGGATTCGGCTCGACCGCCGCAAAGTCCTGCCGTGACAGCTCTTGCCACTGGTCCATCGTCAACTCGGGGAAAAACGCATCGCCATGAACCTGATGATGCACCTGGGTCAGATACAGCCGCTGCACCTGCGGCAACGCCTGCTCGTAAAGGTTGGCACCGCCGATGATCAGCGCTTCATCCGCGCCATTGATCTCAGACACGGCCTCAGCCTGCTCAATCGCCTGCTCCAGCGAGTTCACCACACTGATACCGTCCGCCCGATACTCGGGATCACGACTGACCACCAGATTGGTCCGTCCCGGCAGGGGCCGACCGATCGACTCATAGGTCTTGCGCCCCATGATGATCACCTTGCCCATGGTCACCGACTTGAAATACTTCAGGTCCTCCGGCAGATGCCAAGGCAGGGCGTTATTCCGTCCGATGACACGGTTATCAGATTGAGCGACGATCAGGGCCAGTTGCATACAAACTCCAGAACAGGGCTAGCGGAACTCTAAAGGAGCCCAGTGTATGTGCAGCCGCCGACCCTGGCAATTCTCACCCTGAGCGACCGATGCCACTCCAGGTATCACCACAAGCAACCTTGACAGCTAAACTGGGTCTATTGAGATAGCCGCGCAATACTCGCCTCATCAACGTTACTGATGGAGCCACCACGATGAAAACTACCCACCAACACGCCAGCAACCTCGACCTGGATCAGCTGACCCGACAACTGGAGCAACAGCTTCAGGCTGGCGACATCCTGTTTATCTCGATCGATGCGTTTCTGTATAAGCAGGTCGCCAGGGGAACCGGCAGCTGGTGCTCCCACGTCGGCTTTGCCATCGAGGAACAGGGGCGCTGGTATGTGCTTGAGAGCAAGGTGCCGCGGGTCAGCAAAACACCGCTGCGGGACTTTATCGCACGAAGCTGCAACGGCGAGGTGGCGGTGCGCCGCCTACCTGCTCCGTTGTCTAGCTCACAGGTCCAGTCTTTGAAACAGGCCGCAGCCAAACGCATGGGTCAGTGGTATCACCTGGGCTTTGATTTCGACTCCAAGCGCCAGTATTGCTCCAAGTTCGTCTATCAGGTCTATCGGGAAGCACTGGGCGTCGAGCTGGGCAAGGTCCAGACCCTGGAGCAGCTTCTGGAACAGAACCCGCAGGCCTGCGTCGGCTTCTGGCGCTGCTGGTATTTGGGTTTCATCCCCTGGCAGCGACGGACCCTGACGCCGGCCAGCCAGCTGCAGGACCCGCAGTTACAGACCCTGTTTAGCCACAACATCGCGCTGGAATCGATGGTCGTGGCAGCGACGGCTTAACACACCTAACCCTCAGACGTTAATGGCGCCCTAGTCAGACTCCGGCTGCGGCGCCGCCATCTGATCCGCCGGGTGCAGTTTGGGCTTCTGACGCGACTCACCCAACTCAGCAATCAGCATGCCGGCGATGATCAGACCAGCACCCAGCCAGCCCTGCCACAATAGCCGCTCGTCCAACACCAACGCAGCCGCGGCATGGGCGAACACCGGCTCCAACGCAAAGATCAGCGCGACCTTGGGCGCCGGCAGCACACTCTGACTGCTGGTCTGAACCCAGTACGCGAATGCACTGGATAGCAACGACAGCCACACCAACACAAACAGCATCTCCCAGCTCAGCAGTAGCTCCAGCAACACCCCAAACTGGAATAACAGCTGCTGCTCGGGCGGATCCAGCCACCAGGAAGCCACCGCGCTGTAGAGCGCCACCGCCGCCATCTGCAGGGCGCTAAGCGCAATAACCGGCAGACGCCCGGCGAAATGCCCGGTCATCACGATATGCAGCGCGAAGCTGAAGGCGCAACACAGCACCCAGAGGTCGCCCCGATTGAAACTCAACTCACCACCGGAAGTCAGCCAATACAGCCCCAGCGTCGAAGCCGCAGCCCCGACCCAGACCGACCAGCCGGCCCGGCTACGAAACAGCAGCCAGCCCAGCACCGGGGTCAGCGGCACACAGAGTCCGGTGATAAACCCAGCATTAGAGACCGTGGTATAGCGCATCCCTTCGGTCTGGGTATAGAAACCAAGAAACAGCAGGAAACCTAGCCCCAACGACACCAGCAGCAGCGTCATCAAGGGAACCGGCTCCTCTGCTTCACGTTTTCCCAACAGCAGATGCAGCGGCAACAGACAGAGCGCCGCCAGCGCGAAGCGAACCGAATTCAGCGTCAGGGTCGACAGGTGGTTGATCGCCTGATCGACCACCACAAACCCCACACCCCAGATAAAGCAGACCAGCACCAGTAGCCAGAATGCCAGTCGCGCCGATAATGTCATGCCAACCTACCCTCAGACCGAAAAGGGATAAGCGATCGCATCATGGTGCTGATAGCCCTCGACCTCAAAGTCGTCCAGCGTGACCCAGGTCTCCAGATCTTCGAGGGTCTTGATATCGGGATTGATCCGTAACTGCGGCGAGTCGAAAGGCTCACGCTTCAACTGCACGTCCCGCATCAGCTCAAGCTGATCCTCGTAAATATGGGCGTTGACGATCTTGTGGTAGGCCCGACCCGGCTTGTGGCCGGTGATCTGCGCCACCAACGCCAGCAGCGTAAACACCTGCACCTGGTTGAAATTCAGCCCCAGCGGCACATCACAAGAGCGCTGGTACGAGGTCAGATACAGCTTGTCGCCCAGCAACGAGAAGGTATGGGTATGCATGCACGGACGCAGGCAGCCCATGTGGAACTCACCGGGATTGTAAAATGACAGGATTTCGCCGCGATCATCGATACCGGCACTGAGGTTGTCGACGATCTTTCGCAACTGATCGACACTGCCGCCATCGGGCTTACGCCAGCCCCGTCCCTGGACCCCGTAGACCCGCCCCATGTCGTTGACACCGCGACGATGCGGGTTATTCAGCCAGGCCTCATTCTCATTGGCATTGGCCAGCCAGGTCGGTGTTCCAAGCGCCTTGAAGTCGGCGGCGTTATCGAGTCCGCGGATATAGCCCAGCAGCTCAGCGATCGCCGCCTTCCAGTAACTCTTACGGGTGGTGATCAACGGGAACTGATTGCCGGCCACATCGTATTCCAGGTCAGCGTTGATCAGAGTCAGACAGCGCTTGCCGGTGCGCTTGTTTTCAACCCACTCACCCTGCTCAATCAACCGCTGACACAGATCCAGATACTGCTTCATGTTTTACCTTCCTTTACCTGCGCCCCTGGCTATCTAGCTGCCGAGGCTGTCCCTGTACGATACGCCAGCACCATCAACAACACGCCCGCCAGCACCATCGGCAGCGACAGCAGCTGCCCCATCGTCAACCAGTCGAACGCGATGAAGCCCAGATGCGCATCGGGCTCGCGGGCAAACTCGACCAGGAAACGGAAACTGCCATAGCCGATCAGAAACAGCCCGGAGACCGCCATGGCCGGCCGTGGCCGGGACGAGAACCACCACAGCAGACAAAACAGGGTCACACCCTCGAGGGCAAATTGATACAGCTGCGACGGATGCCGTGCCAACTCATCGGCCCGGGGGAAGACCATTCCCCAGGGCAGATCAGTGGCCCGGCCCCAAAGTTCGCCACCGATAAAGTTACCCAGCCGCCCCAGGCCCAGCCCGATCGGCACCAACGGCGCGACAAAGTCGCCAACCTGAAAGAAGCCCTTGTGGTACTTGCGCCCAAACCACCAGATCGCCGCCATCACACCCAACAAGCCGCCATGGAACGCCATGCCCCCCTCCCAGACCGCGAACAGCCACAGCGGCTCGGCCAGGAAGCGATCCAGGTTATAAAACAGCACGTAACCGAAGCGGCCACCCAGTACCACCCCCAGGGCACAGTAGAAGATCAGGTCGGAGACCTGGGCCGGGGTCCAACCCGAGTCCGGACGCTTGGCCCGCCGATTGGCCAACCACCAGGCGGCAGCAAAGCCGCCCAGATACATCAGCCCGTACCAGTGAATCTTCAACGGCCCGAGCTGCAACGCCACCGGGTCGATCTGGGGAAAAGTCAACAAACCTCAGACTCCAAGTCAGTCAAAGTTAAAGCGCCGAAAAGCCGGTCATCAAGAAGCGACTACCGACCAGCAACAGCAGCACCGCAAAAGCCCGTTTCAGTGCCCGCTCAGGCAGACTGTGCGCCAACCTGGCACCGTAACGGGCACAGATCGCACTGGTCAGCACGATACCGATAAACGCGGGCAGATAGATATAGCCCAGACTCCAGGGCATCAGCGCCGGATTACCCCAGCCCTCTTCGATATTGACCAGCGCTCCGGTCACCGCTATCGGCAAGCCGCAGGCCGCCGAGGTACCGATTGCCTGCTGGATCCGAACGTTACACCAGCTCAGGTACGGCGTGGTCATGGAGCCACCGCCGATCCCAAAGATCGCCGAACCGTAACCGATACCCGCTCCCACGGCCCCCAAACCGGCGCCTCCCGGCACCTGCCGATGGGGTTTTGGCTTCAATCCCAGCCCCATCTGCGCCGCAATCAACAGCGCGAAGCAGCCGATAATCAGCTGCAACAGCGGTCCACTCAGTTGACCTGCGGTTTTCACACCCAGCACCGCACCGACCACAATTCCCAGTGCCAACGGCTTAAACAGATCCCAGCGCACTCCCTGTTTGGCATGATGTGCCCGGACCGAGCTGATTGAGGTCACCACGATGGTGGCCAGCGAAGTCCCCACCGCGGTATGGGTCAGCACCTGCGCCGACATTCCCTGCAGCTCAAAACTGAATACCAGCACCGGCACAATAATCAGACCGCCACCAATACCGAACAGTCCGGCGATCAAACCGGCGCAGGCACCGAGAAGTAGATACGTTAACAGCAGCAAGAGAAGGCCTAAATTGAGCTGGTTTTGGAAGCTGGCTATTATCGCCTAAACAATCGATCAATTTCATCTCGGGTCAACCCGGAGTTTATCGACGGAAGCCTGTGCGGTATGTGCCTGATTCTATTTGCCTACAACACCGATCCCCACTACCGCCTGATAGTGGCGGCGAACCGGGATGAGTTTTATCAACGTCCGACCCGACGGCTGTGCTTCTGGCCCGAAGCCCCCGACTTGCTGGCCGGACAGGACCTACAGCTTGGCGGCACCTGGCTCGGCATCACCCGTCAGGGCCGTTTCGCCGCCGTTACCAACGTCCGCCAGGGACGTCGGCGACCGCCCGTCGGGCTTCGATCGCGAGGCCAATTAACCCTCGATTTCCTGCTCGGTGACCAGACACCGCGGGACTACCTGCAACAAACCGAACCGGATGCCTATGACGGTTACAATCTGCTGCTGGCCGATCGACAGGGGCTTTATTACGGCTCCAATCGCAACAACCAGCCCCCTCGGGAGCTGGAGGCCGGCGTCTACGGCCTCAGCAATGCCAGCCTGGACACCCCCTGGCCCAAGGTTCGTGAGGCCAGAGAAGAGTTGAGCAACCTGATCGAGCAGGGCGAACTGAGCGTGGGCAACCTGCTGAAACTGCTGCAGCACAACCAGCTTCCTGCCGACGATCAACTCCCCGATACCGGTGTCGGGATCGAATGGGAGCGCCTGCTGGGACCGCGCTTTATCCACAGCAGCGACTACGGCACCCGCTCCAGTCTGGTGTTGCTGCAGCGCTATGACGGCCATACCGAGGTGGTCGAACAGAGCTATCTGCCGGACTGGCAAAAACCTCAAAGCCACTGTTTTTCAACCGCCTGAGTCATCTATACTGGCTCTTTCGACCGTTAGCCCGCAGGACCGCAAGTACGATGGAACCGACCCCGAAGCGCCTTCCCATCCAGAAGCTACTCTGGCGCTCCTACGTGGGTTCGACGCTGATCCCGCTGGTGTTCGTCGAGATCCTGTTTCTACTGGCCTACTTCGGCGCCACCGACCAGCTCAGCAGTCGCTATACCCAGGCGCTGGAGCAACAAGCCGCTTTCCACCAGCTGTCACTCAGCCGAATCCAGGCTAAAGAGATCAACGAAGCGCTCGACCAGTTACTGCCGTCGCAACTCAAGCAGGCCTATAACCCGATCGCCATCTCCGAGCTGCTGGAGCGCCTCAAGCAACGCAACGTCTTTCAACTGAGCAACAACAAGCATTATCAGCTCTATATCGAGAGCGAAGGCAACATCTACCGTACCGACAGCCTGCGAATTCTCAAGAGTACCGAGAACCCCTTCCTGGCCCACCTGGGCGAAATCGATCGTAAACCCGAGGGCTATGCCAGCCTCGACAAGGAGAAGATCCAACTGCTGACCTGGACACCGATACCGGTTACCGGCTGGCAGCTGCTGACGCTGTCATCCTCGTCGACACCGGCGCACCTGTTGCAGGAGGGCAGCGACGGGATCAGCTCCATCCTGATGATGTCGATCGCGGTGTTGAGCCTGGTCTGCCTGCTGGTATTGGTGATCACCCACCGCAAGTCACGAACCTTGAGCGAACGGCTGACCGACCCACTCAATCGTCTGAACCAGATGATCAGCCATATCGGTTCCGGACACTATGAACCGGAACGACCGCAGATCGACATTGAAGAGATCGATCAATCCGCCATCGGCCTGAGTCAGATGGGGCGAGACCTCGGTGACGCCCGCGGCGAGTTGCAGCAGATCAACACCGAGCTGGAACAACGGGTCGAAGAGCGCACCCAGCGACTGGTGCAGGCCAACAGCCAGCTCAAAGAGGACAAGCAGCAGCTCGAAGAGCTGTACGAACAACTCAAACAAACCCAGATACAGCTGATCGAATCGGAGAAGATGGCCTCGATCGGCCAGCTGGCGGCCGGGGTCGCCCACGAAATCAACAATCCGATGACCTACATCATCGCCAATATCGTGGCGATGCAGGAGTACTGCACCGACCTGCTGAAGCTGATCGAACAGCAACAGCGGCTGATCGACGACGCTCGCCAGGCGGACAACCAAACCCTGCTGGAGGAGCTCGACTTCGCATTTATTCGCGACGATATCCCGGTGCTGATCCAGCAGTCCCTTGATGGCGCGGACCGGGTCAAGCAGATCGTCCAGGGGCTCAGGGATTTCTCCCATACCGGTCAGCAGGAGTGGGAACGCAGCGATCTTCGCGAAGGGCTAGACAGTACCCTGAAGGTGGCCAACAACGAGATCAAACACAAAGCTGAGGTGATTCGCGAGTATCAGGATATCCCGACCATCGACTGTCTGCCGTCGCAGCTCAATCAGGTGTTCCTGAATCTGCTGGTCAACGCCGCCCACGCCATCCCCGAACAAGGCACCATCACCGTGCGAACCTTACCCGAAGGTGATGACCATGTACGGATCGAGATCAGCGATAACGGCAAAGGGATCGAGCCGAAGAACCTCAAGAATATCTTTGAGCCCTTCTTTACCACCAAGGCGGTCGGCGAGGGCACCGGCCTGGGGCTGGCCCTGTCGTACAGCATCGTGAAGGCCCATAACGGCAAGATACTGGTCGACAGTACCCCCGGTGAAGGCACCACCTTCAGCCTGCGGCTGCCGATCGAACAGCACGAAGCCCCCCAGGCCCAAGAGCTGGGCAAAAGCCTCAAAGCACAGAACGATAACGCTTGATACGGGGTGGACGCCAGGCCGAGGAAGGGAGCTATTTCGGCGCATGGGGGCGGTCCAGATGCCCGAGACCGGCATCCGTCAGCATCTGCTCCAGCGCTTGCCGAACCGATTCAGGCTCATCGAAGGAGAGCGCCGTTTCCAGGAAGTCCTTGGCCTGCTCCATGCTGACACCCCGAATGGCTGATTTGACCTTCGGCAAGCTGGTCGAACTCATCGACAGCACGTCATAACCCATCGCCATCAACAACAGCGCGCCGATCGGCTCACCGGCCAGTTCACCACAGATGCTGACCTGTACCTGTTCGCGATGGGCCTCATCGACGATCTGCTTCAACGCCGTCAGAACCGCCGGATGGTAACTGTCGTAGAGCTCGGCGACACGGGGGTTATTGCGATCGACCGCCAGCAGGTACTGGGTTAGATCGTTACTGCCGACCGACAGGAAGTCGACCCGCTTGGCGAAATGGCGCACCTGATAGACCGCTGCCGGCACTTCCACCATCACGCCGATCTCGGGTTGAATCAGCTGGTAGCCATCGTCGATCAACTCCTCGAAGGCTTGATTGATCAGCGCCACCGCTTCATCCACCTCGACCACACTGGCGACCATCGGCAACAGGATACGCAGGTTATCCAGACCCTCACTGGCCAGCAGCATCGCCCGGACCTGCACCAGGAATATCTCCGGATGATCCAGTGTGACCCGGATTCCACGCCAGCCCAGCGACGGATTGTCCTCCTCGATCGGGAAATAGGACAACGACTTATCGCCACCGATATCCAGCGTGCGCATCGTCACCGGACAGGGCGCGAAAGGCTCCAGTTGACGCCGATAACTCTCGATCTGTTCCGCTTCACTGGGGAAGAACTCTTTGATCATGAACGGCACTTCGGAGCGATACAGCCCCACACCTTCGGCACCGCGTTGCAGCGCCAACGACACATCGGTGATCAGCCCGGTATTGACCCACAGCGGTATTTGATGGCCGTCCTGAGTCTGGGCCGGCAGATCACGCAACTGCTCCAGGCCCCGGCTGAGTTCCTGCTCCTCCTGCATGATATCGGCGTAATAACCGGTCAGTTCATCGGAGGGATCGACGAATACCCGGCCGGAGTAGCCGTCGATAATAATTTCGCGTTTATGCACCCGGGTTGCCGGCAGGTCCACCACCCCCATCACCGTGGGAATACCCATCGAACGGGCCAGGATCGCCGCGTGCGAGTTACCCGAGCCGTTGACCGACACCAGACCGACCAGTTTGTCGGTCGGCACCTCGCCGAGCATTGCCGGGGTCACCTCTTCGGCCACCAACACCATGTTGTCAGGGTAGATCGGACAGCTGATGGCGCCGCCCTCCTGCAGACAGGCCAGCACCCGACGCCCGAGATCGCGGATGTCGGTGGCCCGCTCGCGCAGGTAGGCATCGTCCATCATTTCAAACTGATGGACATGCTCATGCACCACCCGGCGCAACGCACCCGGAGCCCATTGGCCCTGTCGAATCTGTTGTTCAATTTCACCGGCCAGGGCGTTGTCGTCGAGCATGCGAAGATAAACATCAAACAGCGCCTGCTCCTCGCCCTTAAGCCGCCGTGCCAGCGAGCGACCCACCACCTTGATATCATGGCGGACCCGGGTCAGGGCACTGCGAAAACGTTCCAGCTCGGCATCGATATCCTCGATCCGCTGATCCGGCACCGCATCCAGATCGGCCGGCGGGGACACCACCATCGCCACACCCAGCCCGACGCCCTGGGCTCCGGAAACCCCATCGAAGCGCGCGTCTCTGCGCATCACATCGCCACCATGGTTGACCGAGATCGCTCCGGTGACTTCGGCATGGGCAATAACCCCGGCCAGCTGCGCCGACATGGTGATCAGAAAGGCTTCTTCACTCTCATCAAAGCGACGCTGTTTTTTCTGCTGCACCACCAACACCCCCAGCACCTTACGCTGATGGATGATGGGCGCCCCCAGAAAAGAGTGAAAATTCTCTTCACCGGAGCCGGTCATATAGCGATAGGAAGGGTGATTGGCGACGTTTTCCAGATTGATCGGTTCGGCCCGGGACGCCACCTTACCGACCACGCCCTCGGCCGGTGCCAGACGGATATTGCCAACCGCCTCCTGATTGAGGCCTTCGGTGGCCATCAACACGTATTCTTGGGTGCCGGGATCGAGCAGATAGACCGAACAGACCTGGGTGCGCATTGAGCGCTGCACCCGTTTGACGATCAGTTTCAGCGCCGCCTCCAGATCATCGGCGGCATTCACTTCCTGAACTATCTTGCGCAATACATCCAGCATCGGCGGTCACCTACTCGAGCGTGACGAACGTCGCGAGCGCGACGACGACCGCTTCTGACGACGCGGTTGCGGGGTAAAACTATCGGGCTGACGCACCAGCCGAACATGACGATCCACCAGCTCTTTCAGAGCGCTGCGGTAGACCTCCCGCTTGAACGAGATCACCTGTCCCAGGGGGTACCAGTAACTGACCCAGCGCCAGCCGTCGAATTCGGGTTTACCGGAATGCTCAAAGCTGACCGCCGAATCGTCGGCCGTCAAACGCAGCAGAAACCACTTCTGCTTCTGGCCGATGCACAAAGGCTTGGAGTGGTAGCGAATCATTCGCTTGGGCAGCCGATAACGCAGCCATCCACGGGTACAGCCAACAATCTGGACATCCTTGGGGTTCAACCCCACCTCCTCCTTGAGCTCCCGATACATCGCCTGTTCCGGGCTCTCGTTGTCGTTGATCCCCCCCTGGGGAAACTGCCAGGCATCCTGACCAATCCGGCGGGCCCAGAGCACCTGGCCGGTATCGTTTGCAAGGATTATCCCGACATTGGGACGAAAGCCGTCAGAGTCGATCACGCAACACCATTATTCTAGTTATCGTAGGCAACCTGTTTTCCCGAGTTCAGCGGGCATAATGACAGATTCCTGCGGGTGCAGAAAAACGCGGGAGAATTTCGGCAACCTCCGGCTATTGTTCCATACTTCAGCGCGATCACCAATTCATAACTGGTTTGACCAGTTGCCGGCACAGGATCATTGTCAGCCCGCGCGGGAAGCTCTATGCTTGAGCCCCCTTGATCTTCCATCTACCCGAAAATAACGGAGGCTGCCGTGGCACTGGCGATTTTTGATCTGGATAACACCCTGATTGCCGGCGACAGCGATCACGCCTGGGGCGAATTTCTGGTGGAACAAGGGTTGGTCGATGCCGAGCAGTATAAAGAAGCCAACGACCGCTTCTATCTGGATTACCAGCGCGGCCAACTGGACATCTACGCTTACCAGGCTTTTGCACTGGAGCCGCTGACCCGCTGGTCCGCCGAACAGCTGGCACAGCTGCACGATCAATTTATGCAGCAGAAGATCGCCCCGATCATGCTGGATCAGGCCAAAGCACTGCTGCAAAAGCATCGCGATGCCGGCGACTTCCTGCTGATCATCACCGCCACCAACCGTTTCGTCACCGGTCCGATTGCCGAACTGCTCGGCGTCGATGACATGCTGGCCACCGAACCGGAGGTGATCGACGGTCGCTATACCGGCGAACTGGTCGGCACGCCCTGCTTCCAGGACGGTAAGGTCGAGCGCTTGAATCAGTGGCTGGCCGAGCGGGATCACGAGCTTACCGACAGCTATTTCTACTCCGACTCCCGCAACGACATCCCGTTGCTGGAACTGGTCGACCACCCGATCGCCGTCGACGCTGACGAAGCCTTGACCGAACACGCCAAGGCCAAGGGCTGGCAGCTGATCAGTCTACGTAACTAGATCAGCGGACAAGAGATTTCAAAAATTCAGGGACAGGGTATCGGATAGCGGGCATGAATCGCTTCGATCGCCTTGAGCTGCTCTTCGCCCAGATGCAGATCGATACTGTCGATATTGCTGCGAAGCTGTTCCATCGTCGTAGCACCGATAATGGTGCTACCGACAAAGGGCCGACTGTTCACAAACGCCAACGCCATCTGACTCGGCGTCTGCCCGTACTCACGGGCCAGTTCGACATAGGCCCGGGTCGCTTCAACGCCCCGCTCGGTGACATAGCGCCGGTAATTGGGGTATAGCTGCAGCCGAGATCCTTTCGGCAAACCTCCATCCAGGTACTTGCCACTCAGCACCCCAAACCCCAACGGCGAATAGGGCAACAAGTCGATCTGTTCACGCTGCAGCACCTCGGCCAGCCCGACCTCGGTGCTGCGATTTAATAGGTTGTAGGGATTCTGCACCGTTACCGTCATCGGCAGTTTTTCAGTGCGGGCCAGCTCCTGCAGCCGCATCACCCCCCAGGGCGTTTCGTTGGAGACACCGATCTGTCGAACCAGCCCTTCATCGATCAGTTCAGCCAGCGCCTGCAGCGATTCCAGCAACGGTGCCCCGTCCTTCTCCGGCTGATGGGTATAGCCCAGTTGGCCGAAGAAATTGGTGGCCCGGTCCGGCCAGTGCAACTGATACAGATCCAGGTAGTCGACTCCGAGCCGCGTCAGACTGCCCTGAATCGCCTGCCGAATATGATCCCGACTCAGACTCAGGTTCGGCCGGATATAACGGACAAAGTCACCGGGACCGGCAACCTTAGACGCCAGCACGCAACGATCGCGATTACTCCGGGCTTTTAGCCAGCGACCGATTATCCGCTCGGTCTCGCCCTGGGTCGCTGCCTTCGGCGGAATCGGATAGAGCTCGGCGGTATCAAAGAAATTAACCCCGCGATCCAGCGCCAGATCCAGCTGTTCGAACGCCTCGGCTTCGCTGTTTTGCTCGCCCCAGGTCATGGTACCCAGGCAGATCCGACTAACCTTCAGATCACTCCGACCCAACGTCTGGTATTGCATCGCCTATCCTCCGTTGCCGCCGTGTTGCATCCAGCCACTGTGCAGCCGGTTCAGAAACTCGGCAGAATCCTGACAAACATCGACTTAAGATAGTCGGTTTCCGGGATCGCCGGATGAACCGGATGGTCAGCGCCCTGATGCCCCTGTTCGATGATCTGGGCCTGACGATCAACCTGGCGACTGGAGGCGCGAATGATCTCCACCAACCGATCCCGCTGCAGGTGCATCGAGCAGGAAGCGGACACCAACAGCCCGTCACGGGCCAGCAGACTGATCGCCAGTTGGTTGATACGCTGGTAGGCCTGCTCGCCGTTACGGATATCCTTGCGTTTCTGGATAAAGGCCGGCGGATCGACCACGATCACATCGAACTTCTCCGCCTCGGCCTTGAGCTGCTTGAGCCCCTCAAAGGCATCACCCTGCAGCGTCTGGACCTGGTCGGCAACGCCATTGAGCTGGGCGTTGTGCTCGACCACATCCAGCGCCGTCGATGAGGCATCCAGGCAGACCACCTCGGCAGCACCGGCCGCCGCCGCCTGCACCCCCCAACCGCCGATATAGCTGAACACATCCAGCACCCGCTTACCGGCGACATGCTGTTGCAGCCGGGCCCGGTTCATCCGGTGATCGTAGAACCAGCCGGTCTTCTGGCCGGTCAGTACCGGGGCAGCAAAGTTAACCCCGTTCTCCACCAGCGGCGCCAGCTCCGGCACCTCACCCAGCGCGGTCTCGACATAACTTTCCAGCCCTTCCATCGCCCGCATCTTGCCGTCGTTACGCAGCAGAATCGCGCTCGGCTTGATCACCTGCTGCAAGGCATCGACCAGCTCAGATTTCAGGCGTTCCATGCCGGCGCTGGAGATCTGCACCACCAGCAGGTCGTAGAATCGATCCACCACCAGTCCCGGCAAGCCATCACTGTCGCCATAGACCAGTCGATAGCAATCCTGCTCGAAACAGCGCTGGCGCAGTGACAGGGCTATTTTGAGCCGATGTACCAGCAACGAGCGATCCAGTAACTGGGCCGGATCCCGGCTGACCATGCGACCACAGATCAGGTTGTTGGGATTCAGATAGGCGACCCCCAAGGGCTTACCGCCGGCCTGCTCGACCACCACCTGCTCTCCGACCTGAAACTGTTTCAGCGGGGTCGCTTTGGTATCGACCTCATTGCTGTAGATCCATAGATGACCGCCCCGTAAACGGCGATCGGCTTTGGCTTTTAAACGCAGGACTTGTAGCGGGGTCGACTGTTGCAAGGTCAGGTACTCTCAATGAACGTTCAGAATTAGCGGTTTGGGGAGGCAGTCACACCGTTGAGCAAGAAGCACGGTGCGAGAGGCAAAAAGCACATAAAAGAAAGCCCTGCCGAAGTCTCAGCAGGGCCGGTGCGACGTCCGGGCAGGGTCATCCGCCCGGGCCTGGAATCGGATTAAGACTCCGACTCGCAAAGCTCGCCGTAGGCTTCAGCATCCAGCAGCCCTTCCAGCTCGCTGGCATCGGTAGGACGAACCCGGAAGAACCAGCCGTCACCGTAGCAGTCGGAGTTGACCAACTCGGGAGAGTCTTCCAACTCCGCATTGACCGCAACCACTTCCAGGCCGATCGGGGCATAGATATCGGAGGCCGCCTTCACCGACTCAACCACACCCATGTCATCGCCCGAAGAGAAGCTCTCGCCAACCTCCGGAAGTTCAACAAAGACCACATCACCCAGCAGTTCCTGAGCGTGGTCGGTAATCCCGATCGTTACGGTGCCATCGCCTTCATCACGAATCCATTCATGGCTGGATACATACTTCAGCTCAGCAGGGATGTTACTCATGGGGTCGTCCTCTCAACGAAAAAATAGCGAGCCCGGTTCCACCGGGGAAATTCGAAACAATATTCTAGCTCGGTTTTTCACCAAGGCCCTAGAAATTTCATTACTTTGGGCAGGGGCTAGCCTGCCGACAGGCGATTTTATCCAAGTCCGGTCTGGTCCAGGGGGCGCCGCGCCAGCTGCGGCAGATCACCCTCCAGCCCCAGCGCATGGCGCACCAGCAACCGCTTCAGCGGACCGGTCGCGGCCACCTGCTTCATCCCGACATTTCGCAGCCAATGCACTACCGGCGGCACCTCGCCATACAGATGACGGAATGCGGCCATGGTGGCCATCATCTGCAGGTTCTCACCCTGGCGGCGGCGCTGATAGCGACGCAGTCGTTGCAGTTCACCCAGCGGCAGTCCCAATTCGCTGGACGCCAACAGCTCTTCGGCCAGGGTAGCGGCATCCAGCAATCCCAGGTTAACCCCCTGTCCGGCCAGCGGATGGATGGTATGGGCGGCATCCCCCACCAACGCTAACGACGGCGCCACATAGTCTTTGGCATGGCGCTGGGTCAGCGGGAATTTAAAGCGAGGATCAACCTCGGTGATCCGCCCCAATCGAAACTCGAACGCCTGCCCCAGCGCCTCACTAAAGGCGGCATCATCCATCGCCATCAACGCATCGGCATGATTGGGCGACGTTGACCAGACGATCGAGAGCTGGTGCCCATCACCGGCCAGCGGCAACAGTGCCAACGGGCCATCCTCGGTAAAACGCTGCCAGGCGGTCTGCTGATGTGGCTGCTCGGTGGTAATGGTGGTCACGATGGCGTGATGCTGATAGTCCCATTCGCTCAGCGGCATCCCGGCCAGATGGCGGGTGGCCGAGCGGGCGCCGTCAGCAGCCACCACCAGCCGCGCCTTGAGCCGACTGCCATCGTCGAGACTCAGGATTCGCCAGCTGTCGAGACCGTCCGCCTCGGGCTCCGACAGGGTGGCGATAGTACGGCCACCGAGCCATTCGATATTGTCATGCTGCTCCAGCGACTGCTGCAGCCCCGCCAGGGTGACCCGGTTTTCGACCAGGTGCCCCAGGTGGCTCTGATGTTGCTCGGCGGCGGAGAAACTAATTTCTGCCGTGCCCTCGCCGTCCCAGACCCGCATCCGCTGGTAGGGTTCGACCCGCAACAGCTCCATGGTCGGCCAGGCGTCGAGGGAGCGCAGTATCTGCTCCGAGGCCAGGCTCAACGCACTGACCCGGGGATCAAACCCCTGCTTCGCCTCCGATTTCACCTTGGCAAGCCGCTGCGCCGCATCGGTCTGCAACGGATCGATCACCGCCACCGACAGCGCACTGGATCCCAGGCCACAGGCCAGTGCCTGCCCCACCATGCCACCCCCAACGATGGCAACATCGACCTCTCGATCCAGCGGCATGGCAGCTGCGATTTGGTTTTCGCTCATGCTGACTCCTTAGTCACCTGATGGCGGTACGCGCCGCCCAGTTCCGGCAAGGCCACATCCAGCCCCATCGCGCTATCAGCAAAGGCATGCTTGAGCGGCGATGCCAGTTCCATTCCCAACAATCCGACATTGCGGGCCATCACCAGCAGCGACTGATCATTGGAGAACAGCACGGTGGCACGATCACTGAAACCGATGGTTTTGTACTGATCCCAGCCCAGCTGATCATGGAAGCGGTTCAGCGTCTCCAAGCCGCCCAACGGTAGCCCCTGCCGCTGGGCCGACAACAGCTCCTGCGCCAATACCATCGCGCCACGCAGGGCCAGGTTAAAACCCTGGCCGGCGATCGGGTGCAACGTATGGGCGGCGTTACCTAAAACCGCCACGCCACGACGGACCTGCTCACGGGTTCGCATCAGTTTCAGCGGATAGCTGTGACGCTCTCCGACCCGGGTGATCCGACCGGCACGGTAGCCGAACTGGTCGTGCAACTGACGCAGAAACGCCTGATCATCGATGTTCAACAGCTCGTCGGCCTGCTCCATCGGCACACTCCAGACCAGCGCAGCCCGAGGCTTGCCCTGTTCATCATCGTGCAGCGGCAGCAGCGCCATCGGTCCCTGATCGGTAAAACGCTCGTAGGCGATCGCACCATGGGGTCGATCCAGGGACAGGTTGGCGATCAGAGCACACTGTTCATAAGGCGTTTCGGTACTGTCGATATGCAGTTGCTCACGCAACCCCGAGCGTCCGCCATCGCAGATCACCAACAGTCCTGCCTCAATACCACAGACCTCGCCGTCGTATTCGTATTCGATAAGACTTCCCTGGGCGGTCGGACGGGCGGCCACGACTTCGGCCGGACAGCGGAACTCGACGCCGGAATCCGGCTGCTGCAACGGTTGCATCAGCACCCGCCCCAGGCTGCGGTTCTCCACCACATAACCCAGTGCCGGTACGTTCTCCTTGTCGGCATCCAAGCGCACGGCACCGAAATGCCCCTTGTCGGACACTCGAATATGGCCGATCGGACAGGCACTGGGAGCCAACGCGGACCAGACTCCGAGGCGTTCAAACACATGCCGGGTGCCCAAGGACAACGCGGTCGAACGAGCATCGTAGCTCGGCTGCAGCGGCTGATCGCTCTGCTGCGGCATCTCGAACGCTTCGAACACCACGATCTTCAGCGTTTTCCCCGGCTGCTGTCCCTTGGCCAGCGCCAGCGCCAGTGCCGCACCGACCATGCCCCCGCCGACAATGGCGATATCACAGTTTTCCATCACTCCGCCTCGGTCAGTTGACGCGGTTGCTGATTCATCAACCGCTCAATCCCATCAATCGTTTTAGGCACCGACTCGGTCAGCACCTCATGACCGCTATCGGTCACCAGCACATCGTCCTCGATCCGAATACCGATACCCCGCCAGCGAGGCTCGACCGTCTCATTGTTCGGTGCGATATACAGCCCGGGCTCGATGGTCAGTACCATGCCCGGCTCTAAGATGCGCGATTCACCCTGCTGTTTGTATTCGCCGACATCATGCACATCCAGCCCCAGCCAGTGGCTGGTGCGATGCATGTAGAAGGGTTTGTAGGCTTCCTGTTCGATCAGTTCGTCCGGGTCCCCCTGCAGCAACCCGAGCTTGACCAGCCCCACGACCAACAGCTTCAGAGCGATCTGATGGGGATCGTCAAAGCGTGCACCGGGCTTTACCACTGCAATCGCGGCCTGCTGGGCGTCCAGCACCACTTGGTACAGCGCACGTTGATCATCACTGAATTGACCGTTGATCGGGAAGGTACGGGTAATATCCCCGGCGTAGCCTTCCACCTCGGCGCCGGCATCGATCAGCACCAGTTCACCGTCATCCAAGGTGTCGCTATTCTGGGTGTAGTGCAGGATACAGCCGTTGGCGCCACCACCGACGATGCTGGCATAGGCGGGAAAGCGGCACCCATGGCGGCCGAATTCGTGCTGAATCTCGGCCTCGAGACGATACTCACCCATACCGGAGCAACACTTCTGCATCGCCCGTCGATGGGCCGCGGCGCTGATCTGTCCGGCAGCCCGCATCAACTGCTGCTCGGCAGGGCCCTTGATCAAGCGCAGCTCGTGCAACAGCGGCTCCAAATTAAGACGCTGCTGCGGTACTTGCTCGGCACTGCGCAGCCGCTGCTGAAGATTTTGGCACCACCCTTGGAGTTGTGCCGACAGCTCGGTATCACTGAAGCTGAAATAGAGCTGTTCCAGCCCCTGCAGCTGCGGCGGCATCAGTTTATCAAGCTGGTCCAGCGTGTAGCCCTGGTCAAAGCCGAAGCGCGCCTCCACCCCGTCGGCACCGACGCGATAACCGGTCCAGATCTCCTGTTGCGGATCTTTGGGTAGCACAAACATCAGCGAACGGATCTCACCCTGTGCGTTCTTGATCAGCAGCATCAGGGCATCGGGCTCGGGAAAACCGCTCAGGTAGTGAAAATCGCTATGCTGGCGAAAGGGGTATTCGGCATCGCGATTGCGGATCTTCTGGCTTGCTGCTCGCAGCAGCACCCCGGTCCCCGGCGGCAGTTGCCCCAGCAGGCGCTCCCGGCGTTGCTGAAACTCACCGATGCTGACGGGTTCAAAATCGATCGAAGGCTCGACCGAAGATGGAACAGGATGACTCATCGATCAAGGCTCCGCTCAGTGTAATGCGGTGTCAGGCGGCAGCTGGGCGCCCTCTTCACTGACCACTCGCTGGTTGCACTCGGAGAACACCAGCAAGGCCACCATCCGTACATATTCGTAGATCTCGATAAAGTCAGCTTCGCTCTCCTCTTCGGCTCCCTCATCGACGGCGATCTGGGCGATCTGTGACAGATCGCGGATGCCGTCACGAGCATCCTCGCTGAGCTGCTCAGCCGGTCGCCCCTTACCCAGGGCGTAACCACAGAGAAAACCATGACACCAGAGCCCCAATTCCTCGGCCCGTTGTGCCAACTCGACCTCCTCATCCGGGATCAGCGGCTGCAGGTCGAAACCGGCTTCTTCCAGTTGCGCCAGCGTGACCTGATACAGGGTCGACAAACCGGCCCGCAACGGTGCACTCAGCTCTTCCTCTATCCCCAGCTGGGTCGCGGCACTCTGAAACCAGGAGTCCAATGTCAGTCGGTTACCGGCTGACAACAAACCACAAAGATAGCCGTGCAGTTCGGCCGGCGAGTGTAACGCGGCATGCTGTAAAAACAGCTCGGCCAGCTGGTCAAAATTACTGATATCGGAAGACACTTGCTCTGCCACGGCGGAAAAACCTCTGTACAGGGCCGGGTGGGAATTTGCCCAACCTGGCCGGAAGAATGAGAAACACCAAATCCTACCATTTGCCGGGTGCTGTAACCACGATGTCAGGCGCTCACCCGGCCAAACGTGCAGGCCGATCCCATGGCAGAAAGAAAACCCTTAGCAGCAGGAATTTAGAACCAACCGGTAATGGACAGATGATTGACCCCTGACCCGCCCCAACCTACTATTCTGGGCTAAGTCCAAACGAGTGAGCGGCATGCTGGAACCGACCCCATCTGATCTGCCGAGCCAGGTACAATCCCTGCTGGATTACTGCGCCCAGTTAGAGCGTCAAAACAGGCAGCTACGAGAGCGCCAGCAGAGTCTGTTACAGGAACGTAACCGACTCCGGATCGTCCGTGATGAAACCCAAAAACAGGTAGAGGCAATGATCGACCGCCTCCGGGCAATGGAGCGGTAGGGACAATGAGCGACGCCAACAAGGTCCAGATTCAGATTCAGGGCAAAGAGTTTCTGATCAGTTGCCCGATTGAGGCCCAGCCGGAATTGCTGGCATCGGCACAGCTGCTGAATCAGCGCATGAACGAGATTAAGCAAAGCGGCAAGGTCTACGGCCTGGATCGGATCTCGGTGATGGCTGCGCTGAACCTGACCCACGAACTGCTGCAGACCCAGCGCGAACTCGAAGCATTGAAGCAGCAGCAACAGCATCTCAGCGATCAGATCGCCCAGGCGATGGCCGGTAAAAAAGACACCAACGAAGCGCCTGCTTGAATCTGTACCGCCACCCTGAAACCCGACCATCGGCCCGCAACCACAGATCGACCTTAAGATTCAAGACCTGACTTTGTGTAACTGCGGCGTATAATAGCCCTGCTCCCTTCGGTGTTTGGCAGTCGGTACAGTCCCTTGAGCCGATAATCACATTTCCGGAGGTTCTCAGTTGCCATTGATGCGCATGTCCGCAAGACGGGAAGCCTAATATGGTTCGGGAACCGCCACCTTGAACCTTCGGGTTCAGGGCCGACATCGACACCGGCACTGCGGGGAGCCTCTTTTCTAGCCGCGATCCCGCCACTTTTTTCCAACTCATAGGCGCCTCATGAATCGTGCCCAACTGAGAAAGCAGCTACGCCAGCAACGCCGAGCCTTGAATCCAGCCCAACAGCGTCGTGCTGCAGCCGACTTGGCCCGCTGTCTGAAATCCAATCCGCAGTTTGTACGCGCCAGGCGGATCGCCTTCTACCTACCCAGCGACGGCGAAATCTCGCCGCTGCCGTTAATCGATATGGCTCTGAAGATGGGTAAGACCTGTTTTCTGCCGGTGCTGCATCCGATCTACCACAACCGGCTTTGGTTCGCCCGTTATCGACCCGACGCACGCTTAAGAAAGAACATCTACGGTATCTCAGAGCCGGATATTCGACTCGAACCCCGCGTCCACCCCTGGGCGCTGGACCTGGTGCTGCTACCGTTAGTGGGATTTGACCCCCATGGAGGGCGCCTGGGCATGGGGGGAGGCTATTACGACCGCAGTTTCGCCTTTACCCGGCGTACCCGCGGCGATAGCCGCCCACCTCGGAATTCACCGAAGCTGATCGGTCTGGCCCACGAGCTGCAGAAGCGGCCGAAGCTTGAGATGGCTGACTGGGATATCCCGCTGACGGCAGTCGCCACCGAGCGTCAAATTTATTGGAGCGGAAAAGGCACCGCCGGATGAACCCGGTGGTGGTGGAGCCATGCTGGGTTTGGGTTTAGCGGTTAATGGCGGCAACCGCGAGATCGGTATTACTGACCCCGGTAATTACGAAGCCAACCACAAAAACCAATACCAAAACCAGAACGAGATCAGGACCCTTTTTCATATCGTCGCTTTTTCTTCCCACGGACTGCGCGAAAATAAAGTCGGCAAGAATCGCACAATTTAACAAAAATGCAACACTTGATATTAATTAATTCCTGCTTGGGTTTTCGGCCGCCATCCTAAAACTTTTAGGGATAGCCAAATTCCAATCTACTGGATGGACGCCGGCATCGGTAATAAGTTCAATTGGATTATAAATATTTTTGTTTTTGGCCATCAAAGCCGGTGCTGGCCTGCTCCTCAGACGGTCTGAGCAATAAACCCTTGCTCAAAGCTTCGCCAGGTAAAGACACGCCAAAATGGCTTAAGTCATAAAAGCCCAGGCCTTTTAATAGCCCATCGAAAGCCATAACGGATAAAAGCCGGGCAATCCTGCGAACAGGCTGAATCATTTAAGGTGACGGAGACGCTCATTAGGAAGCGCTAAAAGCCTGCTTGCCCGGTTTATTCGCCATATCACTCAAGGAAACGCTTCAGCATTGAAGCCTTCGGGGAATAATCCTTGTTGAAGCGACAACCTTAGCCGGGCTCAGAGCTGGATAGATCATCCTGGGTGCTGTCGGCCAGCGCCTGCTCGGTCCATTTACGCTGAATCAGCCCACCCAGCACATAGGAGACCGTATCGAGAAAATCTATCTCCTCGTCGCCCGGCTGGTGCCCCTCACTCAAATAGAGAATCAGAACCCCCAGCAGCTTTTCCTCGTAACGGATCGGCACTGCATAATGGTCGTGGGCGGATAGACGGCAGTGCTGCTCGGGCTGTTGCGACGACACCGCTTCGGTATGGATCAGCTGCCGATTCTGCGCCACTCGTCCGCAGATACACTGGCCATAGGCCACCTGATCGCACCGGGTAAGACGATCCGGATCAAGCCCCTGATAGACAAACAGTTTTAGCTGCTGGTGCCGATCATCGGCAAGAAAAACCGCACCTTTGGACTCGGCCAGCAGCCAACGCTGACGGCATACCAGCTCCAGCGCCCGCTGCAGCGCCTGCTTCAGCGGTTTGGGTTCCAACGTGGTCCGCAGCAACTCATTCAACAGGCGCTGCGAATTAACCGATCGCTCCAGCTGTTGCTCTATTTTTTTGCGTGCCCGAATCTCCCGCTCGCGTTCAAGCACGCGGTTTTCCAATTCCCGAGCGTGTTCACGCTGAATCCTGTCGCGCTCCTCGAAGTAGGAGATCCGCTCCAGCAGCTCATCCGGGGTCAGGCGCAGGTTGGCCAGGATACCGGCATAGACATGACTGACCTGCTCATGCTCCACCTTGGAGTAACTCAGGTGTTGTTTCATCGCCTTATGGGCGGCGGCGGTTCCGATGCTGCCCGCCAGCACCCGCTCCAATTCACGATGAAAGCGCAGCAACTCACCCGCCGAGAGATAGTCTTTCTCGATCACCCCCATCCCTTCGCTGATCTGGCGAATCTTGCTGCGGGCGATCTTTTCGCTGAAATACTGCTCCAGCAGTACCTGAGCCTCACCCAGCTTCTCATCTTTGGCGATCTGGCCCGCGTCATCCGGCCCTTGTTCGGTGCCCTCGGCCGAATAACGGAAGGCATGAACGTAGGAGCTGGCCAGTTCCAGCTCCGACTCTTTCTGCGGCAGCAACACCGAACCCAACAGATAGGCGGCGGTATTGAAGAACAGCGACCAGAACGAGGCGTGGGTCACCGAATCGAACCGATCCATGCCGAATAACGCCTCGGGCTTGAGCCAATAAACCCCCCAGGGGCCCTCGGTGACCAGGCTCAACGACAACTGGCCCGATTGCGCCAACAGCGGCACCATCAGGGTGTAGAACCAGATCATAAAGCCCAGTCCTAGGCCCATGGTGGCACCGGCCTTGTTACCCTTGAGCCAGAACAGACCACCGAAAATAACCGGCACAAACTGCAGCGCAGCGACAAACCCCAGCATGCCGATATTGGCAAGCGCCCGCCCGGCGGTCAGCTCGCGGGCAAACAGATAGCTGACCAGAATCACCACCGCAATCGTCAACCAACGGGCCGGCAGTAGGTAGCGTTTAAGCCAGTGCAGCGCCTCGATCCGGTCGATCATAGGCACCAGCAGGTGGTTGGTGCTCATGGTCGCCAGGGTTACCGAACTGACGATAATCATCCCGCTGGCCGCTGCCAGGCCACCGAGAAACACCAGCATCGACAGCGCCTGCTGATCCGACTGAAGCGGTAACAGCAACACATAGGAATCGGATAACTCGACCGGTAGTCCCAGCGCACGGCCAGCCGCCGCCAGGGGCACCACAAACAAACTGATCAGCAACAGATAAGCGGGCACCAACCAGATCGCGGTGCGGATATGGTTCTCGTTGCTGTTCTCAACCACGGCGGTATGAAACTGACGCGGCAGGAACAGAATCCCGGCCATCGACACAAATAGAACCGTCATCCAGCGGGTGTAGGCCGAGGTTTCGCCGCTGCCGACCCGGGTCAGTTGTTCCCAGTCAGCCTGGGGAAGCGCCGCATAGAGGCCATCGAATCCGCCAAAAAGCCCGAAGGTGGCGAACAGCCCCACCGCCAGAAAGGCCACCAGCTTGACCACACACTCGACCGCCAATGCCGTCATCATGCCCTGGTGGCGCTCGGTCGGATCCAGTCGCCGGGCCCCGAACAACACCGTGAACGCGATCAACAATCCGGTGGCCCAAAGCCCCAGGCCATCCCAGTCCAGCTGGGTGGTGGAGCCGCCGGTAATCACACTGAAACTGCTGACCACCGCTTTCAGCTGGATCGCAATGTAGGGCAGCGTTCCGATCAACGCGATCAGCGTCACCACCATCGCCACCCCCTGGGATCGATCGTAACGGGCCGAGATAAAGTCGGCGATGCTGGTGATATGGCGGCGTTCCTTGATCCGTACGATTTTGCGCAGCACCACCCACCAAAGCCCGATCGCCAGCGTCGGCCCCAGGTAGGTCGGCAGATAAGCCAAACCCTGGCGCGAAGCCAGCCCGACGCTGCCGTAGAAAGTCCAGGAGGTGCAGTAAACCGTGATGGAAAGGGCGTAAACCCAGGGGCGCTCGGACAGGTATTGGGAGATGGACGGGCTGCGTTCGACCAGTTGAGCAATGGCGAACAGGGTTGCCATATACCCCAGAAAGACCAGAAAAACGGTACCGGCACTGAACATGATCAGGACCTGTCCGGCTTACGGAACAGCACGAAATTCAAGCCCACGATCAGGGCCCAGAAGCCGAAGAAGTAGAGAATCCGACCACCGGGTGTTAAGGCCCGGGCCACCTCCATCAGCGGCCAGGCAAACAGCAGCAGTCCGCCGATAAAGAGCAGAACGGGAAACTCCGGTTTATTGATCACCGCCTTTCTCCAATGTCCTTTTCAAATCAAAGGCCCACAGCGTTGAGACCAGGTCGGCGGAGGCTGGAAAAGCCAACTGTGACGAAACTCGCGCTGGTAAGAGTTCCGTTCGAAGCGATTTTCAGGTCCGTCGGCACAAACTAGTTACAACCTGAGAATAGATAAAACCACTAAAAAGTCACGTAGGACATTAGTTTAGCGGGGTGATTACAACCAATTCTCACCCCAGCAGCGCCAATAGCAACGGCATCGTCAGCATCGCCAGCAGGGTCTGCACCGTGATAATGGCCGCCATCAGCGGCGCATCGCCCCCAAGTTGTCGCGCCAGAATATAGGCCGCCGGCGAGGTAGGAACCGCCGCAAAGACCAGCAGCACCGCCGTGGCCTGCTCAGGCAGATCCAGCAGCAATGCCAGCCCTGCAAACAACAATGGATAGAGCAGCAGCTTCAGCGCGCAGGCACTCCAAAGCGCAGCACCGCCGCTCTTCAGCGCCCGAAGCTCCAGGCCAAAACCGACCGCCAACAACCCCAGCGGCAGCGCCGCCCGGCTCAGCAGCTCCAATACCGGTACCAGCGGTCCCGGCATTCCCAGCCCGCTGAGATTGAGCACCGCGCCCAGCAGACAGGCCAGAATCAGCGGGTTGGTAAATAGCGACTTGAACAACGCTCCCCAACCACTACGACCGTTGCCCAACAACACAAACAGCACCACGCAGGCAATATTCTTCAGCGGGATCATCAACCCCAAGAACAATGCCCCCCACAGCAACCCGGTCTCACCAAACAGCTCCGTGGCAGCCGCCAGGCCGACGTAGGTGTTGAAGCGCACCCCGCCTTGAAAGAACGAACTCGACGCGGCCTGTCCCAGCCCCAACCAGCGGCCACACACCAGGGTGATCAGGATCATCGCCGCCAACACCAGCAACAGCGCCAGGATCACCGAATCGACCCCGACCACCGGCAGCTCGGTGGTCGAAATCTTCAGGACCAGCAATGATGGAAACAACAGATAGTAGGTGAAACGCTCGGCCAGCGGCCAAAATTCCAGCGACGGAAAACGCAGCCAGCGCAGGCCGACACCGATCACCACCAGAGCAAATACCGGCCCAAGGGCGGCAGTGACGGTCAGCAGTTCGTTCATAGAGCAACTCTTGAAAATGGCGGCGTTGAGAATCCGCGATCGGCCGTTCACTGCGTTGCGATGCAACGTTGCAGTGGGATTCGGCTCGGGCCTACAATGCAAGGGAGATTAAACAAGCTGCTAGGGAGCGTCTATGAAAACTTCTCTGATCCTGACCGCAATCGGCGCCGACAAGCCCGGTCTGGTCGAACTGCTCTCCACCACGCTGGCCGAGCACCGTGCCAACTGGCAACAGAGCAGCATGTCGCGACTGGCCGGCCAGTTCGCCGGTATCCTGATCGCCAGTGTCGATGACGACAAGGTCGAGTCGCTGCTCAAAGCGCTGGATGGCTTATCAAGCCAGGGATTAACCGTCAGCGTAGTTACCGAAAGCGGCAGCACCGACGAGCCCAAAGGCCAGAGCCTGACTCTGGAACTGATCGGTCACGACAAGCCGGGGATTGTGCGTGATATCTCCCGCGCCCTGGCCAGCCGTAAGGTCAGCGTCGAAGAGCTGGCCACCGAAGTGGTCAGCGGCTCCATGTCGGCGGAGCTGCTGTTCAAGGCCAAGGCCTCATTGATCGTGCCTCAGGGGGTCGATCTGGATGACCTGCAGGACAGTCTCGAGGCGATCGCCTCCGATCTGATGGTCGACATCACCCTCGACTGAACCGGCTTTGCTATCGCAATAAAAAAGGGCCTTTCGAGGCCCTTTTTCGTTTGCCGCTAGCGGCGAAGATTATCTCAGGCTTAGCGAGCCGCCAGTACCTCACGGGCACGATCAACCGCGGCGCGAACCTGATCCGGCGCGGTACCGCCGATATGGTCGCGGGCGGCGACCGAGCCTTCCAGGGTCAACACCTCGAACACATCGGCTTCGATGGTATCGGAGAACTGCTGCAGCTCGGCCAGCTCCATCTCACCCAGATCTTTGGACTGCTCGATACCGTAGGCGACCGACTTGCCGACGATCTCGTGGGCATCGCGGAAGGCAACCCCTTTGCGGACCAGATAATCGGCCAGATCGGTGGCGGTGGAGAAGCCGCGCAGGGCCGCTTCGCGCATATTTTCCTTCTTGCTGGTGATCGCCGGGATCATGTCAGCGTAGGCACGCAGGCAGCCCTGCAGCGTGTCGATCACGTCAAACAGCGGCTCTTTATCTTCCTGGTTGTCCTTGTTGTAGGCCAACGGCTGCGACTTCATCAGCGTCAGCAGCGAGATCAGATGACCGTTGACCCGACCGCTCTTACCACGAACCAGCTCAGGCACATCCGGGTTCTTTTTCTGCGGCATGATCGAGGAACCGGTGCAGAAGCGATCCGGCAGGTCGATAAAGTCGAACTGGGCCGAAGTCCAGAGCACCAGCTCTTCGGAGGCCCGTGACAGATGGGTCATCAACAGGCTGGCCGCGGCGCAGAACTCGATCGCGAAATCCCGATCGCTGACCGAATCCAGCGAGTTCTCGCTGGGACGCTCGAAGCCCAACAGCTCCGCGGTGTAAGCCCGATCGATCGGGTAGGTGGTGCCGGCCAGCGCCGCCGCGCCCAACGGCATGATATTGACCCGCTTGAGGCAGTCCAGCAGACGGCCGTGATCGCGCTCGAGCATCTCGAACCAGGCCAACAGATGGTGGCCGAAAGTGACCGGCTGAGCGGTCTGCAGATGGGTAAAGCCCGGCATGATGGTGTCGGCTTCACGCTCGGCCACATCCAGCAGGCCCTGCTGCAGGCGGGTCAGCTCACCGAGGATCACTTTCATTTCGTCGCGCAGGTAGAGCCGGATATCGGTGGCCACCTGGTCGTTACGGGAGCGGCCGGTATGCAGCTTCTTACCGGTGATGCCAATCTTCTGGGTCAGCGCCGCTTCGATGTTCATGTGCACATCTTCCAGTGCCACCGACCACTCGAACTCACCCCGTTCAATCTCGTCCATCACCTCCTGCAGACCACCCAGGATCGCATCACGCTCCTCGTCGGTCAGCACACCAACCTTGGCCAGCATCTTGGCGTGAGCCATCGACCCTTGGATATCCTGGCGGTACATACGCTGGTCGAAATCGACCGAGGCGGTAAAACGGGCCACGAAGGCATCGGTGGCTTCGGAAAAGCGGCCACCCCACTGCTGATTGGTATTGGACATAGTGCTTGCCTGATCCTGCGGTACGGCTCCATCGAGCCATCCCTAACTAAACGAATGAACGGGTAAAAAGTGAGCCGCGAAGTATAGCACCGAGAGCGGTGCCAACCCCAGTCCCGGGCGGTGCTTGATCCTCTGGCATAAATCGGTGCGGTTCGACTTAACCGAGATCATCGCCACCGCCCTGATCTTGAGATAGTTTGCCGTTTCGGCGCCGGGGTTAAGCCGGCGGCGTTATCTGATAAACTCCGGGCTACTGTTATCGCCCGCTGTAAGAGACAAGTCATGACCGACAATCTGATCCGTATCGCCACTCGCAAAAGCCCGCTGGCCCTGTGGCAGGCCGAATTTATCAAAGCCGAACTTCAACAGGCCCACCCGGGGCTGGAAGTAGAGCTGGTCGGCATGGTTTCACGGGGTGACAAAATTCTCGATGCCCCGCTGGCCAAAGTCGGCGGCAAAGGCCTGTTCGTGAAAGAGCTGGAGCAATCCCTGCTGGCTAACGAGACCGACATCGCCGTGCACTCGATGAAAGATGTACCGATGGAGTTTCCGGAAGGCCTGGGACTGGCGATCATCTGTGAGCGGGAAAACCCCACCGATGCGTTCGTCAGCAATACCTACAACAGTCTCGACGAACTGCCCGAAGGGGCGGTGGTCGGCACTTCCAGCTTGCGTCGTGAGACCCAGATCCGTGAGCTGCGCCCGGACCTGAAGATCAACTTCCTGCGCGGCAACGTCAATACCCGCCTGGCCAAGCTCGACGCCGGTGAATACGACGCCATCATCCTCGCCTCCGCCGGTCTGATCCGACTGGAGATGGCAGACCGGATCAAAAGCCAGATCGACGATACCGTCAGCCTGCCCGCCGGTGGCCAGGGTGCCGTCGGGGTCGAATGCCGTACCGATGACACCCGGGTTCTGGAGCTGCTCAAGCCGCTGCACCACCAGCCGACCGCCTACCGGGTCGAAGCCGAACGGGCCATGAACAAGCGCCTCGAAGGCGGCTGTCAGGTTCCGATCGGCTGTTTCGCCACCCTCAACGAGGCCGGCGACGAACTCTACCTGCGCGGCCTGGTTGGTCGTCCCGACGGTTCCAAGGTATTGCGTGCCGAGGTTCGCGGCGGCGTCGAGCGTGCTGAAGCGCTGGGGATCGAGCTGGCCGAACAGCTGCTGGATATGGGCGCCAAAGAAATTCTGCAGGAAGTCTACGGCAAGTGAATCGGTGCCGGGATAACGCCGGACAAGCCCTGCCACTGGCTGGGCAACGCATTCTGGTGACCCGGCCGGCCCACCAGGCCGAACCCCTGTGTCACCGGCTGCAACAGTTAGGCGCGGAGCCGATCCGTTTCCCGTTGCTGAAAATCACCCCAACCGCAGCGGATGCTCCCCAGTATCCGCTGCTTAAACAGTACTTTCTGGACCTGGATAACTACCGGGCGGTCATTTTCGTCAGCGCCAACGCGGCACGCCTCGGTTATGAATGGATCGACCAGTACTGGCCCCAGTTACCGATCCGGATTGACTGGCTGGCCGTCGGCAGCGCAACAGGCGATTGCCTCAGAGAGCTCGGCATCCAGCCCTGCAGCGGCGATGGCCGGATGGATAGCGAAACCCTGCTGCAGCTACCGCAGTTGCAGCGGGTTGAAGGACAGCGGATTCTGATCTGTTGCGGGCGTGGTGGCCGTGAACTAATGGCGGAGACCTTACGCCGGCGAGGCGCCCAGGTCGATCTGGCTGAACTTTATTGCCGGGAAATACCCGAATATGATGCAACGGAAATCGAAAGTATCATTTATAAATCATCCGCTTCAGCTATGTTAGTAAGCAGTGGCGAAGCACTGACCAACCTGATCAACCTGACCCAGCCCCACGGGGGAGGAGTCGGCCAGCTCGCCGAGACACCCTTGGTGGTACCCAGCCAACGGGTGGCCGAACTGGCAAAACAGAATAAATTCAACCACATCCGGGTTGCGGCTAACGCCACCGATGAGGCCATGATTGCTGTACTGATGGACCTCGGAGCAACCCCTGGCAAGATGGAACAGTGAGATGGGAAAACGCTCCATGAATAATAAAGAGCCCAACCAGAAGACCCCGGGCGACTCAGAAGCAACGGAACAGGAAGCCAATGCGGCAGACACTCCGGAGAACGTGACTGAGGATAACGCTGAGCAGCCCGATACCGAAGTCACGGCGCAAGCCAGCGATGCTGAGACCGAAACGGAAGCCAAGTCCGACGACAGCAGCGACGAAGCGGTAGCCGAACAGCCGGTTGCCGCCAGTCAGGCCCCTGCCAAAGCCGGTATCTCCAAGCTGGCGGTATTGGCGCTATTGCTGGTACTGGTGGCGCTGGGTGGGTTGGGCTACGGCTATACCCTGCTGCAGAAGCTGCAGATCCAGCAAAGCGAACAGCTGGCTTCGGTCAAAGAGCAACTGGGCAGCACCAACGACAGCAATCGCGATACCCAACAGCAGAACGGCCAGATTCTGGGCGAGCTGAAGCAACTGCGCGATGGCAGCAGCGCCCAGCAGCGCAACGTGGATGAACTGCAGAGCCGCCTCTCTAAGGCGATGCAGCAGGTCAGCAAGATGGGCACCGATACCCGCAAGGACTGGCTGCTGGCCGAAGTGGAGTACCTGCTGCGACTGGCTAACCAGCGTGTGCTGATGGAGCGCAGCTCCAGTGGCGCCCTGAGCCTGCTGAAGAGCGCGGACCTGATTCTGAAGGAGACCGATGATGTCTCCATCTACCCGATCCGTCAGGCGCTGGCCAAAGACATCGTCGCGCTGGAAGCCGTTCCGAGCCTGGATATCGACGGCATCTACCTGAAGTTGGCCGCCATCAGCACTCAGGTCGGCAACCTGCGTCTGCTGCCGATTACCGACAAGCACCAGATTCCTGAGATGCTGAAAGAGATCACCCCGGACAGCGTTTCCGAAAGCTGGAACGACGGCCTGGCCAAATCCTGGGCCAACGCGATGGATCGTCTGGGCAACCTGATCGTCGTCCGCCGCGCCGATGAGCCGGTCAAGCCGCTGCTGTCGCCGGAGCAACACTACTTCCTGACCCAGAATCTGCACCTGATGCTGGAGCAGACCCAACTGGCACTGCTGCAGGGCAAGCAACAGGCCTTCGACGCCGGCCTGGACAAGTCCGCCAACTGGATCAAGACCTATTTCGAGAAGACCGACGCCACCAGCGCTGCCTTGGTGAAATCACTGGACGAGATCAAGGGTACCCAGGTCGCACCGGAGATGCCGGACATCTCCGGCTCGCTGAAAGCCCTGAAGACCTACCTGGCCGAGCTGCATAAACTCGAAGGAGCGGGCCAATGAAACTGTTGCTGATCTTCGCCCTGATCGTTCTGCTGGCCGGCTCGCTGGTCGGTGAGCTGATCGTCCAGGACCCGGGCTATGTCCTGGTCAGCTTCAAGAGCACCATCATCGAGACCAGTATCTGGGGTCTGGGTCTGATTGTGATCCTGAGCTTTACCGCGTTTTATCTGCTGCTGCAGTTCGCCCAGTACCTGATGACTCGTCGTCGCAAGATCAACGAGTGGCGTAAAAATCACGCCCGCAACAACGCGGATCGCAAGACCCTCAACGGTCTGAACGCGCTGTCGGCCGGCAACTGGTCTAAGGCGGAGCGTCTGCTGAGCCAGGCGGCACCCAACTCCGGTGTCTCGCTGGTTAACTATCTGGCGGCGGCCCAGGCGGCCCACGAGCAGAACCAGCACGAAAGCTGTGACGCCCTGCTCGACGAAGCCCGCCTGGCGGCACCGAAAGCCGACGTTGCCGTGGGTATTATCCAGAGCCAGATCCAGATCGACCGCGGTCACTGGGAGTCGGCACTGGCAACCCTGACCCGGCTGCGCAGCAAGGCGCCCAAGCACTCCTATATTCTGAAACTGTTGACCCAGACCTATACCGAACTGCAAGACTGGGGTTCGATGGTGCAACTGTTGCCGGATCTGCGTAAGCGCAACGTCTATCCGCCGGAGCAGCTGCAACAGCTGGAACAGAAGATCTATCTGGGCCATCTGGCCAAGAGCCTGGAATCGGTCGGCGACGGCGAAGGCAACGAGGCGCGTCAGCGGATGCTGGGCCACGGCTGGAAGTCGGTACCCAAGACACTGCAGAACGACGACAACCTGATCGAACGTCAGGTCGAGTTGCTGCTTGAGTGCGACGGCGGCGCCAGCGCCGAGAAGTTCCTGAGCGAGCGCCTGAAGAAGCAGTGGAGCTCCAAGCTGGTTGAACTTTACGGCCGTATTGAAGGCGCCGACGTCAACAAGCAGTTCCGCCAGGCGCGGGACTGGGAACAGATGCACAGCGGCGATGCCAACCTGCAGCTGACCCTGGGCCGACTGGCCCTACGCAACAGCGAGTGGGAGCAGGCCCAGAACTATTTCCAGAAGAGCCTGGAACTGTCTCCCTCACAGGTGACCTACGCTGAGCTGGCCCGTCTGCTGCACAACCGCAGCAACGGCAGCACCGATCCGCAGGTGCTGGATCAGTACGTCGATAGCCTGACCGCATCACTGCCCGAGCTGCCGCAGCCTGAAGTTCAGCCGGAACCGGTGCCTACCGAGTCGGAAGGCAGCAACGATGAGGCCGCCAAGGCACAAGCCGCCAGCTAACCGGCACTGCCAAGCACCATAAGAAAAGCCGCTGATCTACAGCGGCTTTTTTAGTTGCGAGTTTAGTTGCGAGAAAAACGGATCAGCTGCGTGGTGCGTAGCTGTATACGTCGGAGAACATCTGGCCGTCGCCCATCCCGCGCTCGCGGAAATCATCCTCGACGGCATACACCATCGCCGGCGAGCCGCAGACGTAGATCAACGGCTTATCCAGTTGCGGAAAGTCCTCCATCACCGACTCGTGCACCAGTCCGATGCGGCCGGACCAGTCATCACCGGTCGGGTCAGAGACCACCGGATGGAAATAGAAATTGGGATGGCTCTGCTGCCAGCCTTCGATCAGTTCGTGACCGTACAGGTGCTCCGCCTCACGCACCCCCCAGTACAGATGCAACGGATTGGACATCTGCTCGGCCAGGGCATGTTCGATCAGTGCTTTCATCTGAGAAAAGCCGGTACCCGCACCGATCAGGATGATCGGCTGTGACGGATCTTGCGGCGCCTGATCCAGATAGCACTCACCCCGGGGAAAGCGTACCTGCACCGTCGACTGGTTCTTGAACGTATCGATCACCCGAGAGGCCAGCCCCCCTTCGCCCAGATCCTGAATCTGCAGTTCCAACAACGGTAGCGCCGCCGGTGCGGAAGCCACGGTATAAGGTACTGCCGTCTGACCCTGATCCAACAGCAGCTCCAGGTACTGGCCAGCCCGATGAACCAACGGCTGCAGCAACCGAAGCTGAATACGGTAGATACCGTCGGTGAGTTGGGTAACCTCTTCGACCTGACAGTCGCTGATAGTGGCTTGGCTTGTAGCGGCCATATAATCGTCTCTTATCTCTTTGTATGCTCTGGCTTGTTTAACTCAGGCCCAATCGCCGACTCACTGCGGCAGCTTTATATTCAGGCTAGCCCAGATATCATCAACCCGCTGTTTGACCTCGTCGGTCATGGTGATCGGGCTGCCCCATTCACGCTCGGTTTCGCCGGGCATCTTGTTGGTGGCATCAAAGCCGACCTTGGAACCCAGCCGAGGGACCGGCGACGCAAAATCCAGGTAGTCGATCGGGGTGTTTTCGATCATCACGGTATCGCGGGCCGGATCCATCCGGGTCGTCATCGCCCAGATCACGTCTTTCCAGTCACGGGCATTCACATCATCGTCGGTGACGATAACGAACTTGGTGTACATAAACTGACGCAGGAATGACCAGACTCCCATCATCACCCGCTTGGCGTGGCCCGGGTACTGCTTCTTGATCGTCACCACCGCCATCCGGTAGGAGCAGCCCTCCGGCGGCAGGTAGAAATCCACGATCTCCGGGAACTGCTTCTGCAGGATCGGAACAAACACCTCATTCAGCGCCACCCCCAACACCGCCGGCTCATCCGGCGGCCGTCCGGTGTAGGTACTGTGGTAGATCGGGTCCTGGCGATGGGTCACGCACTCGACGGTAAAGACCGGGAAACGCTCGACCTCGTTGTAGTAACCGGTATGGTCGCCAAACGGGCCTTCGTCGGCCAACTCCCCGGGCTCGATATAGCCTTCGAGGATGATCTCCGCCGTTGCCGGCACCTGCAGATCGTTGGTCAGACACTTGACCAGCTCGGTCTTCTGACCCCGCAGCAAACCGGCAAAGGCGTACTCGGACAGGGTATCGGGAACCGGCGTCACCGCCCCAAGAATGGTGGCCGGATCGGCGCCCAGCGCCACCGAGATCGGGAAGCGCTCGCCGGGGTGGGCTTCGCGCCACTCTTTGAAATCCAGCGCACCACCGCGATGGGACAGCCAGCGCATGATCAGCTTGTTCTTACCCAGCAGCTGCTGTCGGTAGATCCCCAGGTTCTGACGCTCTTTGTGGGGCCCCTTGGTGATCACCAACGGCCAGGTCAGCAGTGGCGCAGCATCGCCCGGCCAGCAGGTCTGGATCGGCAGTTTGGTCAAATCAACATCACTGCCCTGGAACACATGAGTCTGGCAAGGGGCCTGCTTAACCACCTTCGGCCCCATGTTCATCACCTGCTTGAACACCGGCAGTTTCTGCCAGGCATCCTTCATCCCCTTCGGCGGCTCAGGCTCCTTCAGAAACGCCAGCAGCTTGCCCACTTCGCGCAGCTGATCGACATCATCTTCCCCCATCCCCAACGCCACCCGCTTCGGGGTGCCGAACAGGTTGGCCAGCACCGGCATATCAAACCCCTTGGGGTTTTCGAACAGCAGCGCCGGTCCACCGGCACGTAAGGTGCGGTCGCAGATTTCGGTCATCTCCAGCACCGGATCAACTTCGACACTGATCCGCTGCAGCTCACCCCGGGCCTCCAGGGCGTCGATAAACTCGCGAAGGTCTTTGTATTTCATGGAAATACCGTAAATCAGACTAGAACGGTCGGCTATTTCATCACAGTCACGACCGAAAAAAAAGGCAGGTCATTGACCTGCCCTACGGGATGCAAAGCGCTTCGTTACTTGCGCTTCATCGACATAAAGAACTCATCGTTGGTTTTGAAGTCCTTCAGCTTGTCGATGACGAATTCGGTCGCGGCCGAATCTTCCATCGAATCCAGCAACTTGCGCAGGATCCACATCCGCTGCAGTTCGTCCTCGGTGGTCAGCAGCTCCTCGCGACGGGTACCGGAACGACGGATATTGATGGCCGGGAAGACGCGCTTCTCGGCTACCTTGCGATCCAGGTTCACTTCCGAGTTACCGGTGCCTTTAAATTCTTCGAAGATAACTTCGTCCATCTTCGAGCCGGTATCAACCAGCGCGGTGGCGATGATGGTCAGGCTGCCGCCCTCTTCGATGTTACGGGCTGCACCGAAGAAACGCTTCGGACGCTCCAGCGCGTGGGCATCGACACCACCGGTCAGCACCTTGCCCGATGACGGGATCACGGTGTTGTAGGCACGGGCCAGACGGGTGATGGAGTCGAGCAGGATCACCACGTCCTTCTTGTGCTCGACCAGACGCTTGGCCTTCTCCAGCACCATCTCGGCGACCTGCACGTGACGGGCCGGCGGCTCGTCGAAGGTACTGGCAACCACCTCACCGCGTACGGTGCGCTGCATGTCGGTCACTTCCTCCGGACGCTCGTCGATCAGCAGCACGATCAGGTAGCACTCGGGGTTGTTGCGGGTGATGGAGTTGGCGATGTTCTGCAACATCAGGGTCTTACCGGCCTTGGGCGGCGATACGATCAGGGCACGCTGGCCCTTGCCGATCGGGCAGATCAGGTCGATAACCCGGGCGGTCAGATCTTCGGTAGAACCGTTACCCAGCTCCAGACGCAGGCGCTTCTGGGCAAACAGCGGGGTCAGGTTTTCAAACAGAATCTTGTTCTTGGCCCGCTCGGGACGATCGAAATTGATCTCATCAACCTTGAGCATCGCGAAGTAGCGCTCGCCGTCTTTGGGCGGGCGGATTTTACCGGAGATGCTGTCGCCCTTACGCAGGTTAAAGCGACGAATCTGGCTCGGAGAGACATAGATATCATCCGGACCGGCCAGATAGGAGCTGTCGGCAGAGCGCAGGAAACCGAATCCATCCTGCAGGATCTCCAGCACACCGTCTCCGTAGATATCCTCACCGCTCTTGGCGTGTTTTTTGAGGATCGAGAAAATGACGTCCTGTTTACGGGAACGGGCCAGATTGTCCAAGCCCATTTCTTTGGCGATGTCGAGAAGTTCGGAAACGGGTTTTAGCTTGAGTTCACTAAGATTCATAATTTGATCGTAAGACTGCACACGAGAGGGTGCTTGCTGTTGGCAGGAAGGAGGGAGTTTGGAATTTGGTAATCAGTACAGCGTTAACGGTTTCTCCGCACTGGGCGGTACCGGGGAGCTATTGTGGCCGCTAAACCTTTGGATTGCAACATAACCCCTATGGAATTAAGTCGAATAAGACGCCGCCATAAAAAAACGGGCCCTAAGGCCCGTTTTTCATATCGATCAGATATTGCTGTCGAGGAAGGCGGTCAGCTGCGACTTGGACAGTGCGCCCACTTTGGTCGCTTCGACATTACCGCCCTTGAACAGCATCAGGGTCGGAATACCGCGAATACCGAATTTCGGCGGAGTCTCGCTGTTCTCGTCGATATTCAGCTTGCAGATCTTCAGTCGGTCACCGTAGTCGCTCGCCACTTCTTCCAGTACCGGGGCAATCATTTTGCAGGGTCCGCACCACTCGGCCCAGTAATCGACCAGTACAGCACCTTCGGCCTTAAGCACTTCTTCTTCGAAGCTGGCATCGGTGACGTTGATGATATTGTCGCTCATAAATCCTCCAGATAACTGACCGTAGATAGTAGCCGCAAATAGCGGTTGAAGAAACTGCCATGGCTCGCCCGTCCCGGACGCGGTCAGAGATGACAGCTTGTTATTATGGGGATGCTTGCCCCGCTTTCAAGGCCGACTTAGTGAAGCTGTTCCGATGCCGCGGTGGCATCACCACGGCGCAACTGCTCCAGCTCGACCTGATCCACGTGATAACGACTGTTGCAGAACTGACAATCAATCGCCACCGCGCCCTCTTCATCGAGCATCTGCTGCAGCTCATCTTCACCCAACGTCAGCAGCGCGCGCAAACAACGCTCCTTGGAGCAGTCACACTGAAAGGCCAGATCACCGGCTTCATACAGTCGCACCTGCTCTTCGTGGAACAGCCGAAACAGCAGGGTCTCATTATCCAGCTCCTTCAACTCCTTCAAGGTCAGGGTGCTACCGAGATGATCGATCCGCGCCCAGTTCTCCTGGTAACGCTCGTCCTGATCATTCGAAGGCAACGCCTGCAACAGCATACCACTGGCACGATGTTCATCGGCGGCCAGCATGATCCGGGTCGCCAGCTGCTCCGATTGGGCAAAATACTGTTCCAAACACTGGGCCAGCTGCGGATGCTCCAACGGCACCAGGCCCTGATAGCGCTGCCCTTTTTCCGGCTCAATGGTAATCGCCAGCTGTCCTTTCCCAAGCAGTTTGGCAAGGTCCTCACCGTCGACGGTATCGGCAACCTGGGCGATGGCCCGCAAATGGTTCTGCCGGGTGCATTCGGCCATCAGCAGCGTAATGGCGCCGTTACCGCGAGCCTGCAAACTCAGGCGGCCCTCAAATTTTAGCGTCGAACTCAGTAGCGACACCGCCGCCAACATCTGCCCCAGCAACTGTTTGATCGGCTGGGGGTAGTGATGGTGATCGACACAGTCGTGATAGCTGTGATCCAACCCAACCAGCACACCACGAACATCGGCATCATCGAAAATAAAGCGTTGAATCTGGTCCGCACTACTCATGGTCACTCGGCTCTCTTGCTCAGGTCCAGCACCGCTGCGGTGCTGGAACAACTTCTGTCTGTGGCGCCTGGGGCGCAGGCCTGTCTATATGGGGCCGACCCGCCCCAATACAACCCTTAACAGGGTTCGAAAGGGCAACCCGGATTAATTGCCGTGGGCATCCTTGAAATCACGGATCCGGCGCCGGTCTTTCTTGGTCGGTCGGCCACGCTCGGGCGCCTGCGCGGCCCGCTGCGCCTTGCGCTGCTCGGCGGCCAGTTCGCGCTTGGCCTGGCTCTGTTCGGTTTCGCTATACAGCAGCGCGGCTTCCGGTGCTCCCCGGCGCTGGTCCGACAGTTTCAATACCTCGATGACTTTTTCATCGAACCCCTGTCGAATCTGCAGCATCGCCCCGACTTCGACCGCCTTACTGACCTTGGCACGGGTACCGTTATAGTGAACTTTGCCGCCCTCGATCGCTTGTTTTGCCAGGGCTCGGGTCTTAAAAAAACGGGCGGCCCAGAGCCACTTATCCAGGCGCACTTTCAATTGTGTGTCGGTCATGCCGTCAAGTTTATTCCTTTTTACTTCTTTTTCTCGGGTTTGATCTCATCAAAGTGACGGATCGCCCGGAATTCATCGATTTGTCGTTCCGCTTGCTGGCTGTCTGGCTGCACGATCGATAGCAATTCGGCAATGCCGTAATCGCGGGCCGATTGCAGCACCGGCAGGCTATCATCCACCAACAGAGTCCGGGCCGGATCGAAAGGCTCCTCCTGCTGCAACCGATGCCAGAACTGGACATCTTCCTTTGGAAGGCCAAAGTCGTGGGATACCAGAATCCGATCGACATACTGATCCAGACCGGTTTTGGCCAGCTTCAAGTCCAGGCTCTTGCGGTGGGCATTGGTGACGATCACCGAGCGGATCTGCTGCTCTTTCAAGGCGCGCAGAAAATCCTGTACATGGGGCCGAAACGCGACCTTATGGCCGATCTCATGTTTAAGTGCCGCCACATCGACCCCCAATTCCTCTGACCAGTAGTCGACGCAATACCAACTCAGGGTGCCCCGCTCACGGCGAATCCGATCGTGCAGCTGCTCCCGGGCCTGAGTGGGTTCCAGCGCGTGGGTTTCGGCGTAGCGTGCCGGCAGGTGTTCCAACCAGAAATAGGTGTCAAAGTGCAGATCCAGCAGGGTTCCGTCCATATCCAACAGAACGGTATCGATTTTTCCCCAATCCAACATAGGTATAGGCTCAAGAATGTGACGGGTTTAAGCTAAAGTATGACGCCCGGGCACGTAGATTAAAACCGGCCCGAACAGAGTCCCATTCCAGGAGTTGCTATGGACTTTACCGCTTTGCTGCCCCAACTGACCCGAATTGCCGTCGAAGCCGGCGAAGCGATCCTGTCCATTTATGATCGTGATCATCCGGTTCAGGTTCAGCACAAAGCCGACACCAGCCCTCTGACCGAAGCCGATCTGGCCGCGCACCGGCTGATCTGTTCAAGCCTGGAGCGACTCTGTCCGGAAATCCCCATCCTGTCGGAAGAATCCGCCGTGTCCCAGATCGCCGAGCGGCAACAGTGGTCACGCTACTGGCTGGTCGATCCGCTCGACGGAACCAAGGAGTTCATCAAACGCAACGGCGAGTTCACCGTGAACATTGCCCTGATCGACAACCACCAACCGCTGCTCGGGGTCGTCTACGCACCGGCAATCGACACCCTGTATGCCGGCTGTGACAAGGTCGGCATTGCTTATAAATCCAACGGCAAAGGTCTGCGACAGTTGCCCTTGAAGAGCCGCCCGCTGGCTCCATTCCGACCGCTGTCGCTGGTGGTCAGCCGCAGCCACCGAGATAGCGCACTCGATCCGTACATCGACCGACTACGCCAGATATTGCCGGTGTCGGAAACACCAATGGGCAGCTCCTTAAAACTGTGCCTGATCGCCGAAGGCGCTGCCGATCTTCACCTTCGTACCGGGCCGACCAGCGAATGGGATACAGCCGCCGCCCAGGCGGTACTGGAAGCCGCCGGCGGTCAGGTGATCGACTTTCGGGGTCGAGCGATGCGCTATAACGAGCGAGACAACCTGATCAATCCGGATTTTATCGCCACCGGAGACCGGGCTTTCGACTGGAGCCATTGTCTGGGACTGGAAAGCTGATTCAGTTGCCGAAAATGGTTAGTGGCAGGCCAGCGTACCTTTCTGAACAATCTGTTCGACCCGATCCTGAAAGCTGGCTCCGGCAACCCGATTCTCCATCACGGCGTCGATCTCATCGTCGCTGAGCCGATCATGAACATAATCAGTAAAGCAGCCGCAGCGCTGCTCAGTCGCCCCTGCGCCAGCCATACAGGCCTGATAGAAGGGCTCCCAGCTGGGTGGTTGCTGGTTAAAGGTCCGGGTGATAAAGAAACCCAGCAGCGCGAAGGCCGCCAAGTAAAGGAAAATTCTAGGCATCGGTGACGAACTTATTTTTATCGGGTCAGTCATTGTAAGTACGGAGATCGTCGTCGTGGAACACAGCTTTAGTCGAGCTTGCTACAATCCATACTGATGCTGGGACGGATCACCACCCTGAACCCCGGTAAAACCGACCATTTTACTATGACATATGTCATTTTGAGTGCTATGATCGCGCCAGCGATGAACCCGGAGAGGTTTAGCCATCCGACCCCCTTCGTCGGATACTGAGAGTGTTAGCTATTCAAATAGGAACTGAACAATGAGCTTTGAACTACCCCCGCTGCCCTATGCCAAGGACGCCCTGGAGCCCCATATTTCTGCCGAGACTCTGGAGTTCCATCACGGCAAGCACCATAACACCTACGTGGTTAAGCTGAACGGCCTGGTACCGGGCACCGAGTACGAAGGCAAGAGCCTGGAAGAGATCATCACTTCCGCGCCTGCCGGTGGTGTGTTCAACAACGCCGCCCAGATCTGGAACCACACCTTCTACTGGCACTGCCTGAGCCCCAACGGTGGCGGCGAGCCTACTGGTGCCGTAGCCGACGCAATCAACGCAGCGTTCGGCTCTTTCGAAGACTTTAAGGCCAAGTTCACCGACAGCTCCATCAACAACTTCGGCTCCAGCTGGACCTGGCTGGTCAAGAATGCCGATGGCAGCCTGGCTATCGTCAACACCAGCAACGCCGGTTGCCCGCTGACCGAAGGTCAGACTCCGCTGCTGACCGTCGACCTGTGGGAGCACGCCTACTACATCGACTACCGCAACCTGCGTCCTGACTACATGAACGCCTTCTGGGCGCTGGTCAACTGGGACTTCGTTGCCGAAAACCTGGGCTAATAGCTACCCCGGATTGAAAGCCCGCCCGCTGCCTAGCCGGCGGGTTTTTTGTGTGCCTTAACCCTGGTCAGCGTCACCACCGGGATCGGCGTCTCACCAATCTAATCCAAATCAAGGCATAGCAACCAGCAGCTGCTATGCTGCGTACGCTGCGGAATATATCCGCGGGTTTCTTGCACAGCACCTGAAGCGAGATCCACCACCAGACCTAAAGAAAGACCCGTCGCTGCATGTCATCCCTTCACGGCGACACCAAGCCATGAGCCTGTTTTAGCATGATCAACATCGAACGCCCTGAAGACCGCATCCCACCGGATACGTTTTCCCTGTTTGCGCTGGGGTTCCGCCCCTTTTTTCTGTTCTCCGCCATCGCCTCGGTCATTCTGATTCTGCTGTGGCTGCCCTATCTGTACGGCCATTTAACACTGGCCAGCCACTTCAATCCGTTGATGTGGCATGCCCATGAGATGGTGTTCGGCTTTACGACCGGAGTAATCGCCGGGTTTCTGCTGACGGCCGCGCGTAACTGGACCTCGATGGAAACCCCCTCCGGCACCCCGTTAATCGTGATTTTTGCGATCTGGCTGCTGGGACGGGTCGTCGTTACCGCACCGCTGGGGCTGCCCGCCGCTGCTATCGCCGCTATCGATCTGCTGTTTATCCCCAGCGTGATTCTCGGACTGGCAGGCCCTCTGATCAAAGCCCGCAACATCCGCAATATCGCATTCCTGTTTATTCTGTTGCTGCTGTGGTTTGCCAACCTGCTGATGCACCTGGAGCCGTTGGGAATCAGCAACAGCGCCCGCGCCGGTACCGACATGGGACTCGGCGTGGTGATACTGGTTATCGTGATCATGGGCGGCCGGGTTATCCCGTTCTTTACCCGTAATCCGCTACCCGGCATGACACCGCGCAAATGGGGCTGGGTTGAGTTCTTTTCGGTGTTCGGCACCGTTGCCCTGCTGTTCCTTGAGCTGCTGGTGCCGCTGGCCGTGGTACCGGCGATCTGGAGCCTGGTGCTGGGGCTGGTTCTGCTGCTTCGCGTGTCCGGCTGGTACGACAAGCGGATCTGGCAACATCCGATCATCTGGGTACTGCACGTGGCTTACGTCAGTATTGCGCTGGGTTTTGTGCTTAAGGGCATTGCACTGCTGGGCTGGGTTCCGGCCAGCACTGCCGTGCATATGCTGGCCTACGGCGGCATCGGCCTGATCACCCTGGGCATGATGGGACGGGTTTCTCTGGGCCATACCGGCCGCATGCTGCATCTGCCCCCGCTGACCGTACTGGGCATCAAGATCCTGGCCGCCGGCGTCCTGTTCCGTCTCGGAGCGACTCTGTTCACCGGCGCCCTGGGCTCGGCACTACTGGGCCTGGCCGCGCTCTGCTGGATCCTGGCTTTCGGCGCCTTCGCCAAAGAGTACCTGCCCTATCTGATCAAACCCCGGATTGATGGCCGACCGGGCTAACGCCGATTTTTACTGACCAGGCCGGACCGCTATAATAGCCCCTTTTTAATTCGGGCCAGCGGACCGGCTGAAACGGCCTGACAGGAAGACATCGCATCGTTATGGGTCTAATTGCTGTTATCTGGGGTATGGGTGGCATCCTGACCCTGTTTGGGTTTGCCATTGTTCGGCTCAGTCAGGTTGGACTGGACGCCTGGTCGGTGCCGTTCCAGTGGCACCATTGGCTGATTACCGTCATCTGGGTGATCTTTATGGCCTACAACGAGGGCTATAAAGGCTTTCAGAAAGGCTTCTCCCCCCGGGTCGCCGCCCGGATCGCCTACCTGTACCGCAACCCCACCCCGCTGCATCTGTTGCTGGCACCGCTGTTCTGCATGGGCTATTTCCATATCAGCCGCAAGCGCCAGATCATTACCTTCGCGCTGACATTGACGATCATCGGTCTGGTCCAAGCCGTTTCCCTGCTGGATCAACCCTGGCGGGGGATTGTCGATCTGGGCGTGGTCATCGGCTTGACCTGGGGCATTATCAGCCTGGTGCTGTTTACCTATCAGGCTTTTACTCAGGCGGACTATCCTCATTCCCCGGATATTCCGGCAGAACTGTCGGCCCGCGCTTAGGCTCACCGACGAGCTTTTTCCCTGCTGTTAAAAAGAACGGGCTTTATAGCGACCAAGCGCTGTATCAGACAGTTTGAGAAGGTCCAGGCTTTGGTTGAATCGCCCTGAGCACTGCCGGCCGCCGTAAAGCCCGTTGAGAACCCAACGAGCTTAGTCGTTGAAACACCTCAGTGGCGCCAGCCACGCTTACTGAAACGCTGTTCCAGCTCGGCAAACTCCTGTTGCTGCTCCGGCGTCAGGATCGAGTACAGATCGGCCTTGTACTGAGCCCGCTCCATCATCCGATCAGCCATCGACTGGGCCCGTTCTTTGGCCAGTTTTTCAACCTGCTCGGTATAGTCAGCCGCACTCGGATCCAGTGCCTGCCACTGATCGCGCATCGGGCCCCGATCCTTGTAGGCATCACGCATGCTGTCGAATTTCTTCGCCATCAATGTGGAAATCTGCTCGCGCTGCTCGGCGGTCAGTTCCAGTTTTCGGTCCAGTTTATCCAGCATACGCTGCTGCATACGCTCCGGATCACGCTTGCTCCAGCCTTTGCCTTCGCGGTAGTCATCGTCATCCCACTTACCATCGTAGCCACCTTTGTAGCCGCCTTTTCCACCGCAGCCGCCGTAGCCGTATCCATCGGCCAACGTCAGCGCCGCACCACCGCCCAGGGCAATGATTGTGGTTGCAATAAGAATCTGCTTTTTCATCGTTCGTTCCTCGTTGAGATCGCTATTGAGTACGGTTTCCAGTCTATCGGGCCGAATGCAAAGCAGAGTCAGGGCGGTGTAAAGTTTGCGTAAAGAGCCCTAAGGCGAGGTAAAGCTGTGTCAGAATACAGCCTGAACCCTTAGGTCCAGAACACGCCGTGCTAAGAGGGTAGTAGGAAGCAATGATGGACAAGATACTGCTGGTTGATGACGACCTGGAGCTATGCCAGATGCTGGCCGAGTTTCTCGAGCTGGAAGGTTTCAGTGTCGACCAGGCTCACGATGGTGAGCAGGCCTTGCAGCAGGTCGCCGAGCAGCAGTACGCCGTTATCATCCTGGATGTCATGATGCCGGCCCTCAATGGCTTCGACACCTTGAAGCAACTGCGGGGCGGATCCGGCGATGAAGCCCGCACACCGGTGTTGATGATGTCGGCCCGCGGTGAAGAGGTGGATCGGATCGTTGGCCTTGAAATCGGCGCCGACGACTACCTGCCCAAACCCTGCAGCCCACGTGAGCTGCTGGCTCGAATCCGCGCCATTATCCGCCGTGTTGCGCTGGAAAACGGCAGCAACGACAGCCACGACGACAACCTGCTGAGCTATGCCGGCCTTAACCTGAACCGTCAGGACTTCAGTGCCAGCGCCAATGGGCAGCCGCTGGCATTAACCCAGACCGAGTTCCGCATCCTTGAGTGTCTGCTCGATCAGGCCGACCGTCTGGTCACCAAGCAGGACCTGACCCGCCACGCCCTGAACCGCAATCTGGGGCCCTACGATCGCAGCATCGATATGCATCTGAGTAATCTGCGCCGCAAGCTGAGCCAGGCGGAGGGTTGCCATATTCAGATCCAAACCGTGCGTGGTTCCGGCTACCGCCTGTTCGACCGGCCCGGCGATGCGTAGTCTCTACCTCAAGATCTTCCTCGCCTCCTGGCTGATGATGCTGCTGGTGGTCGGCTGCAACATGCTGGTCACCTGGACCCTGGCACGCCAGTTCGAAGAGTCCGACAACCGCACCCAAACCCTGTCCGCCTATGCCAGTCAGGCGATGCAACAGTATGCCGCTGAAGGTCCGGTCGGCCTGCATCGATGGCGTGAGCAGCTCAAGCGGGAGACCGGCCTCCGGGTCCTGCTGCTTGATGGCCGGGGATTGAGCCTGACCGGCGAACCCTTACCGCCCTGGTTATTGGAGAAACTGTTCCGTTTCGGCCGCGCCCCCATCGACAAGCGCAGCGATGAATCCTGCCGCGATTCCGACGATCATGACCGTGACGAAGATAACTATCGTCGCCGTGGATACGATCATGATGACGATGATCACGAGCGCAGTGAATACTCACGCAAGGATCGGGATGAATGGAAAGAGAAACGCCGCCCCCGCTTCCGGCCAGCCGTCCTGCCTCTGCAACACAACGGCCAATCTTACCTGTTCGTGGTGCTCAATCCGCAGGAGTTACTCGACCACCTCTACTCCGGTCCGCAACTGGCCTGGCGTATCGGCCTGACCCTGTTGCTGGTTGCGCTGCTGTCATTCCTGATGGCCCGCTACCTGATCACCCCGATTCGACAGCTTCAGCGTACCAGCCAGAAACTGGCCGATGGCCAGTTGGATAGCCGGGTCGGCGGCTCGGTCAGTCGCCGCAAGGATGAGCTGGGCCAGCTGGGGCAGGACTTCGACCGCATGGCCGAGCGAATTCAATCGCTGGTTCAGGGTCAGCAACAACTGCTGCGAGACGTTTCCCACGAACTGCGGACGCCGCTGGCGCGACAGCGGGTTGCGTTGGAGTTGGCCCGTAAGCAGCTGGGTGAAGACGCCAGCCTGGATCGGATCGAGAAGCAGGCCGAGCAGCTCGACCAATTGATCGATGAAATCTTAATGCTGGCGCGTCTGGATGCCAGGGTTAAAACCGAACCCAAGACCCCGACCGATATTGACCAGTTGCTGCAGGAGCTGGCCGAAGAGTTCAATCTGGATCAGGCTCGGATCGACTACCACAGTGAAGGCCCCATCAGCCTGGCTGTGGAGCCCCGGTTGATTCGGCGCGCCGTCGCCAACGGACTCAGCAACGCGCTGAAGTACTCCCAGGATCAGGTCGAGCTGAATCTGAGTATCGGCACCTCCGACATTCTGATTCAGGTCGCCGACCGCGGGCCGGGAATTGAACCGGAAATGCTGGAGAAGATCTTCGAGCCGTTCGTGCGCACCGATAAGGCTCGAAGTCGCCAACAGGGTGGTTGGGGCTTGGGGCTGGCGATCGCCGCACGCGCCGTGGCCCAGCATCAGGGCAGCATCAGCGCCCGGAATCGTGAAGGCGGCGGCTTGACCCTGGAGATCCGCCTACCACGCCAGCCAGGCTGAGTCGCGAAGGTCAAAACAAAGAGAGCAGGTAGCGGCGGTCAGCGCCGCTACCTGGGATCGTTCAGCAGCAGGAATCAGTTCAGGAACAACTGATAGGCCGGATTGTCGGTCTCTTCCCAGAAGTGGTAACCGATTTCGGCCAGGAAATCCTGGACCTTGTCGCGATCCTCTTCGGGCACCTGCAGACCCACCAATACCCGGCCATAGGCCGCACCATGGTTACGGTAGTGGAACAGCGAGATGTTCCAGCGCCCACCGATTTTGTTCAGGAACCGCATCAGCGCACCGGGCCGTTCCGGGAACTCGAACCGGTAGATCACCTCATCCTGCATCCCGACGGGAGCATGACCGCCGACCATGTAGCGCACATGCAGTTTGGCGGTCTCGTTATCGGTCAGGTCCGCCACTTCGTCCAGGTGCTCACCCAACGCTGACAGCAACTCTTCCCGTTCCCCGGGTCGAATCTGCACCCCGGCGAAGACCACCGCTTCGCTGTTGTCGCTGTAGCGGTAGTTGAACTCGGTGATGTTGCGCTGACCCAGGGTCTGGCAGAACTGTTTGAAGCTGCCGGGACGCTCCGGAATCTTGGCGGCGATGATCGCCTCACGCTGTTCACCCAGTTCGGCCCGCTCCGACACATGTCGCAGCCGGTCAAAGTTAACATTGGCACCGGAATCGATCGCGATCAGGGTCTTACCTTCGATCCCTTCACGGGCCACATATTTCTTCAGGCCCGCCAGACCCAGGGCCCCGGAAGGTTCGGTGACCGAGCGGGTATCGTCGAAGATATCCTTGATCGAGGCGCAGATTTCATCGGTGGTGACGGTGATCACCTCGTCCACGTAATTGCGGCAGATATCGAAGGTGGTCTCACCGATCTGCGCCACCGCGGTACCGTCGGCAAAGATACCGACCTGGTCCAGCTTGACCCGCTCGTTGGCATCCATCGCCGCCTTCAGGCAGGCCGACTCTTCAGATTCGACCCCGATCACCTTGATCTCGGGCCGCAGGTATTTGATATAGACGGCAATACCGGCGATCAGGCCACCGCCGCCGACGGGCACAAAGATCGCATGGATCGGACCGCTGCGCTGACGCAGAAGCTCCATGCCGATGGTACCCTGACCGGCGATCACATCGGGGTCGTCGTAGGGGTGGACATAAACCAGCCCCTGCTCGTCGACCAGCTTCTGGGAATGGGCAAAAGCCTCGTCGAAGGTATCACCGTGCAGCACCACCTTGGCGCCCCGGGCGCGGACCGAGTTGACCTTGATGTCCGGCGTTGTCTTCGGCATCACGATGGTGGCCTTAACTCCCATCACCTTGGCCGACAGCGCCAAGCCCTGGGCGTGGTTGCCGGCGGAGGCGGCGACCACCCCGCAGGCACGCTGCTCATCACTCAACTGCGCCATCTTGTTATAGGCACCGCGAAGCTTGAAGGAGAATACCGGCTGCAGATCTTCGCGCTTGAGCAACACCTGATTGTTCAAGCGCGACGAAATCGACGCCGCTTCATCCAGTGGCGTTTCTTTGGCGATCTCGTAGACCCGGGCTTGAAGAATCTTCTTGATATATTGGTGCGGCATAATCGGTTTGCATCGTCCTGCGCGGTTTAGGTTATTGATCAAGTAACTGAATAAAAACAAAGCCCTGTAAAAAGCTCTTAAGGGAGCAACAGGGCAGCACTCCATAGTAATCACTCACCCCGGCGGCGTCCACCGTCCAATCGTTGATCGTCACGCTACAACCCATGCCCGAGGCCACGTATAATGCGGTACTTTCGTACAATACGACCCAACCTAACCCAGCCCGATAGAGACTCAGACTCCATGACTCAGGACGAAATGAAACAGGACGTGGCCATCGCCGCCGTCGAGATGATCCAGCCCAGCCTCGAAAGCTCCAGCATCGTGGGTGTCGGCACCGGCTCGACCGCCAACTTCTTTATCGACGAGCTGGCCAAAGTGAAGCACCTGTTCGACGGCGCGGTTGCCAGCTCTGAAGCCACCGCTGAGCGGCTGAAAAGCCACGGCATCCCGGTCTACGATCTGAACGGCGTCAACCAGCTCGACTTCTATATCGACGGCGCCGACGAGTTCAACGACAAGCTGCAGCTGATCAAAGGCGGCGGCGGCGCCCTGACCCGCGAAAAGATTGTCGCCGCGGTGGCAAAAACCTTTATCTGCATCGCCGACGAGACCAAGCAGGTCGATCTGCTGGGCGAGTTCCCGCTCCCGGTGGAGGTGATCCCGATGGCTCGCAGCCATGTTGCCCGCCAGCTGTTCAAGCTCGACGCTCAACCGGTCTACCGCGAGGGCGTGGTCACCGACAACGGCAACCAGATCCTGGATGTGCATAACCTGAGCATCGATGCCGCCGTGGCACTGGAGCAGAAGATCAATAACATGGTCGGCGTCGTCACCAACGGCCTGTTCGCCGAGCGGCCCGCCGATGTGGTACTGATGGGAACGCCGAACGGCGTCGAGACGTTGCGCCTTGGCTAACGTCCTGCGTCTCGGGCAGCCTGAGTCGGCTGATGATTCAGTCGGCCGCTGCCTTGCTCGATTTGCCGTCGGACGGACAACAACCGGCGGCATCCCCCTGCTGCAGGAAGGTCATGATCGGACAATCATCGACCCCGCCCTGCCCATCACAACTGGCCGATAATCCTTGGAGCGCGTTGCGCAAGCGCTCTAACTCCAGGATTCGCTGCTCGACCATCTGCAGCTTCTCCAGCACCACCTGTTTAACCTGGCTCCGATCGGCATCGGGACTGAACTGAAGCTGCAACAGCTCACCGATCTGCTCCAGAGAGAAACCCAGCGCCTTGGCACGGTTGATAAAGGCCAACTGCTGCAAGACCGCCGCATCATATTCACGATACCCGCTGGGCGAACGCCGTGGCGACTTCAACAACCCGCGCTGCTCGTAGTAACGGACCGTCTCGACACTGACGCCGGATTGCTGTGCTACCTGGCCGATGCGCAAGGTTTTTTTCTGCTCAACCAAACTGAAACTTCTCCTTCAATGTCTTATGCTTAGACTATTCATCCGTTCATTGTCGCGGGCCGTTTACGCTCCGCAGAGGCTCTTGTCACGCCATGAGAAATCGTAAATCCCTGTGGATCGGCACCACCTTGGTGGTAATGCTGCTAGCTATCAGCTTCGGCCCAGCCCTGGTATTGAAGTTACAACTCAAACAGCAGCTCAAGCAACTGGGCGCCGAACAGGTCGGCCTGGCGTCGGCCTACCTCAATCCCTGGACCGGCTATCTGGAAATCATGGGCCTGAGCGCCAAGTCCGCCGGACAGCCCGAACTCAAGGTCGGCCGTTTCGAAGCCGAAGTCAGCTATGGTGCATTATGGGATAAACGGCTCCAGCTTACCCGCCTCAACCTGTCCGATGCCGCGTTCCACCTGCGCCAGAAAGGCAGCGAAATACAGCTGGGGCCCTTAACGCTACCGAAAGCGGCCGAGGAGGAATCAGACAGCAGTGAAGGCACCGACTGGCGCTGGGGGCTGAACGGTTTTCAATTTGACCGCCTACAGGCGTCCTATCAAAACCCGCAGTTCTCTCAGCGGTTACAGATCGATCAGGCCACCCTGAAGCTGCTGTATCAATGGACGCCGGACAAGCATACCGAGTTGACCGTCAACGGTGAGCTAAATGGCAGCCCGATCCGTATCGACACCAAGGGCACCCCGCTGGCCCAACGTCCCCAACTCGAATTCGACATCAAACTCGATCGGCTGGACCTGGCCCCGCTTAGCGCACCTTGGGTACCAGGCCTTGAAGGTCTGCTCAGTACCGAACTGACCATCAATGTCGAGCAACGCGACAGCGGCTTTGCCCTGCAGCAGTCGGGCAGCTTGCGATTGGATGGCTTTACCTATCAGGCCGATGGCCTCAAAACAGCAACACCCCAGATCCGCTGGCAAGGTAGCGCCGCACAGCAGCTTGCGCAGGGCAATCTGAGCGGCATCCAGAGCAACAACGATTTGCAGCTTAAACAGCTGGAGCTGGAACTCGCGGACGCCGGCCTGGCACTGAAAGAGAGTGACATATCCGTTAAAGCCAAGATCGATCTTAAAGGCACGCAAAAAATTCACTTTGACGGCAACCTCAACACCGGCACCGCCGAGATCAACCTACCCGAGCTGCAATTGAGCAACCAGTCACGCAGCTGGCAGGGTAAAGTCGATGTTGCGCTGGGAGAAGAAGGCCTGCAGAAGCTGACCACGGACGGCCAGTTGCAGCTGAACCAGCTCAGGCTGAGCCAACCCGAGCTGCAGGTCAACGAACAACAGATCGCCCTCACCGGACAACTGGAAACCAACCTGAAGCAACTGCTTTTCAAAGGCTTGCTTGAAACGGCACCCGCCCAGGTCAACCTCCAACAGCTGCAATTGAGCAACCAATCACGCCGCTGGCAGGGTGACCTGGCACTGGATCTGGAAACCCAGCAACTGAACGCACTGAGCGGAGACCTGGCCCTGGGACCGCTAAAGGTGCAGCATCAGGATGGAACCGATCTGATCCAACTGGATAACTTCAGCCTGACGGGCCTCAACGCTCCAGCCCCGAACCAGCTGGCCAGCGACAAACTGCAATTAACCAAGCTGCAGCTGGGCAATAATGAGCCGTTGCTGACCCTGGACCAGCTGACCATTACCCAGCTGTCGGGCTCCAAACAGGGTGCATCCATTGCTCAGATCCAACCTGGAGCATTGGTCGCTCGGGTTGATCTAGGGGCCGACAAAACGCCCTACCGCTGGCAGGAATGGCTGGCCAAATTGCAGCCCAACGCCGGGTCAGAACAGTCTCATGAACAGAAGCAGACCGAGAAAGAGACGCAGCAACAGCCTCCCTTCCCCTTCACGCTGGCTGAGTTAACACTGCAGCAACCGGCCACGATTCTGCTTTCCGAATACTCACCCAAGCTCAAGGCCCAAACCAAGCCGGTACAACTGACCCTGAGCGAGCTTTCATTGGCCAAGCTCAATACCCTGTCGGATCAGAGTTCGCCATTCAAGCTCAAGGCTAAAGCCAATCGGTTCGGTGAAATCGAGCTCGACGGCAGCTACGCGCTGTTTGCCGACAAAACCAACGCCCAGTGGCAAAGCCGGATTAAGGGCATGGCCCTTCCGCCCTTCAGCCGCTTCATGAACCAGGCCACCGGCTATGAGTTCGAGAGCGGTAAGCTCGGCCTGACCAGCCAGGGCAAGATTAACGAGGGGCTGGTCAACAGCACGAACAAGCTCAGCATCAACAACCTGTCCGTAGAGCCGGCCGGTCCGAACTCGACACAGGAGTTCGATGGACAACTGGGAATGCCGCTGGGCGTCGCCGTGGCATTGCTGACCGATGACAAGGACAATGTCGAGCTTGATCTGCCGGTTAAAGGCTCTTTGGACGACCCTGAATTCGGGATTCAAAGCGTTATCAATATCGTCATGACCAAGGTCGCCAAAGAGGCGGCCATGGGTTATCTGAGTGCATCGCTACAGCCCTACGGTGCCCTGCTCAGCCTCGGCCGCATGGCTCTCGATGCCGCTGAGGGCAGTGCCATCAAGCTGGAACCGGTCTATTTCGAGCCCGGCTCCTCACAGCTGACGCCCGTTGGTCAGGACTACCTGGCCAAGATTGGCGGCATACTGCAGGAACGCAAAGGCTTGAGACTCAAGCTTTGTGGAATCAGTGTTGCCTCGGATCTGGAGTGGGTCATTCAACAACGTCCGAAGCCGGCATCTAAGCCGCCGGCAAGCGCGTCTGCCGCATCAGCCTCTGCGCCCACTGCGGCGCCGGCACCAACGCCCTTGGAAATAGCCCAGCTGCAGGACCTGGCTGAAGAGCGGGGCATTAGCGTCAAGTCTTATCTGATCGACCAGCTTAAGGCCAACGACGATCAGTTGTTCAGTTGTTTGGCGAAAATCGATACAACGCTACAACTCAAGCCCCAGGTCCGGATGGGACTCTAAGCTATCGCGTCGGAGTCCTAGCTGACAGCGGCCTACCGGCCAGGTAGGTCGCTTTATAGATCGGCATCAAGCGCGGGGATGGGCAGCTCAATCCTGATTTGCGTCCCCAGCCCCGGTGCCGAGTTGATGTTGAACTTACCGTCATTGGCCAACGCGCGTTCGCGCATCCCGATCAGACCAAAGCCTTCCTGGTCCTCTTTGAGTTCAAAGCCGAGCCCGTCGTCTTCGATCTGAATGACCAGCTTACCCGGTCGGCCGAACTTGCCCGTGTTCAGCGATAGTGACAACCACAGGTTCTTGGCCTGGGCGTATTTGACACAGTTGGTCAGCCCCTCCTGTACCAACCGGTAGCAATGGATCGACAAGCTGTCCGGAAGCTCGTTCAACGGTCCTCGCAGATCAAGATGAAGTTGCGTACCGATACCATCGAAGTTGAACGTAGAGATGCATTGCTTGAGTCCATCGACCAGTCCCAGATCATCCAGCGCGGCCGGACGCAGGGCCCTCATCAAACCATAGGTCACGCCGTAGATACGCTGCGCCGTGGTATCGATCGCTTCGGCGGAGGTCCGGATCATCGAGTCCTGATCATCCTCGGTCAATTTTTGCAGCAGTCGGGCATCGGTGCGGATGGCGGTCAGGGCCTGTCCCATCTCATCGTGTAACTCACGGGATAGATTGCGCCGTTCGATCTCCTGAATGTCCAATACCCGCTGGGTCAGGCGCCGGTTTTCCTGCATCTGATTGCCCAATTCGGAATTACGGCTGACCAATTCCTGAGTCCGCTCCAAAACCCGCTGCTCAAGCAGGTCCCGTTCCTGGCGTAACTGAATATTCAACTGCCGCATCTGGGCTTCCGCCTCAAGCCGACGGCGATAACCCTGCACGGTAAACTGATAGGTGACGATGGAGAAAAGCAAAACGATCAGCTCAACCGGCCAATTCATCCCACGCCAGACCAACTGTTTTTCAACCAACAGCTGTAGCGACTGACCAAAACGGGTAATCGGTCGACGCTCTTCGATCTTGGGTAGCAACCAGCTTCCGAACGCCTCACGATTATCGCGATGCAGCAGCTGATTACCCTCATCGTCAAACAAACGAACCGACACTCCACGCTGTATATGGGGCAGCGGAGGCAGTAACTCGTTAACACTCAGCACTAACTCAACGATCAACTCGGATTCATTGCTGTTGGTATAAACCGGATCAACCGCATGCATCAGCCGATAACCAATCTCGCCATCCTCGAGCGGGTAAGGATCAGCGGCGAAAACACTGAGGTAATAACTGGCTTGAATCAGGGCCTGGCGGTTCTGACTGACCGAATAGGCATCGCGTCCCAACAGCCTGAGGCCCTCAACATCGAGGGGTTCGGCGAATACGACCGGATAATAAAGCGAGGCTTGAGCAGCCTCCAGTAGCGAGCCTTCTTCACTGCTGCGAACCGCATACTCGGTAAAGCCGTTTTGACGCATCCGCTGCTCATGAACTTCCAGCTCGTCGGCCTCGACCCGTTGAAGCAACAACAGACGACGGATATGGGGATAGAGTTCACGCAGTTCGTGGGCATAACGCTTGATTGCAGCGATATTATCCGGATCGCTCTCGACCAGCTCGACCAGGTTCTGCAACAGAACCTCGTTTACCAACGTACGCTCGTGGGCAAACTCATAGATCACTCGGCTTTCTAGCTGCAATGCTTCGCGCTGACGACTGATATCCAGCATCAGCAGCAGAGCCAGCACCAACAGCGTGATGGCGGCCCAGGCCAGACGGAGTAACTTGACCTTGTTTGAATCCATGGGCTGATTATGAACTAAAAAAGCGTCCGTTTAACAACAACAAACCGATATCGATAAAAATACTCAGCGGTCCCGATACGTGTTGGCTTCCCGGCGCGTAGCGCCGGAAGGCGCTAATACAAAAAAACTTGGTACAGCCTCGTTAGGCGCTTGGCGATGGAAGTCCTGCGGGCGTACACGCCGCAGTCGCCCCGCCGGGACAAAGCTTCGCTTCGTCTGTTTCCGCCGTGGCCCTACTCTCACATACCGGCTGTAGGTCAGAGCCGCTAAGACGAAAAAACCCCTAGCACAGCGTGCTAGGGGTTTCTCGTATTAGGCGCTTGGCGATGACCTACTCTCACATGGGGAAGCCCCACACTACCATCGGCGCTGATTCGTTTCACTGCTGAGTTCGGGATGGGGTCAGGTGGTTCCAAATCGCTATGGTCGCCAAGCAAAAAAGGTAAGTGAATCTGTAATTGGTAATCTTGAATCAGTTCAATGTGTCGATCGTTTATATCTAGCTTGTTTCGTATCAGTGCCAACCTAACACCGCTTTGGCGTTATATGGTCAAGCCGCACGAGCAATTAGTACTGGTTAGCTCAACGCCTCACAACGCTTACACACCCAGCCTATCAACGTCCTGGTCTTGAACGGCTCTTCAGAGGGCTCGAGGCCCTGGTGATACCTTATCTTGAAGGAGGCTTCCCGCTTAGATGCTTTCAGCGGTTATCCCGTCCGAACGTAGCTACCGGGCAATGCGTCTGGCGACACAACCCGAACACCAGAGGTTCGTCCACTCCGGTCCTCTCGTACTAGGAGCAGCTCTTCTCAAGTATCAAACGCCCACGGCAGATAGGGACCGAACTGTCTCACGACGTTCTAAACCCAGCTCGCGTACCACTTTAAATGGCGAACAGCCATACCCTTGGGACCGGCTTCAGCCCCAGGATGTGATGAGCCGACATCGAGGTGCCAAACACCGCCGTCGATGTGAACTCTTGGGCGGTATCAGCCTGTTATCCCCGGAGTACCTTTTATCCGTTGAGCGATGGCCCTTCCATACAGAACCACCGGATCACTAAGACCTACTTTCGTACCTGATCGACGTGTCTGTCTCGCAGTTAAGCACCCTTATGCCTTTGCACTCATTGCATGATTTCCGACCATGCTGAGGGTACCTTCGTGCTCCTCCGTTACGCTTTGGGAGGAGACCGCCCCAGTCAAACTACCCACCACACACTGTCCCCGACCCGGATAACGGGTCTGGGTTAGAACCCCAAACATACCAGGCTGGTATTTCAAGATTGGCTCCACGCAAACTGGCGTCCACGTTTCAAAGCCTCCCAGCTATCCTACACAAGTAGGTTCAGAGTTCAGTGTGAAGCTGTAGTAAAGGTTCACGGGGTCTTTCCGTCTAGCCGCGGGTACGCTGCATCTTAACAGCGAGTTCAATTTCACTGAGTCTCGGGTGGAGACAGTGTGGCCATCATTACGCCATTCGTGCAGGTCGGAACTTACCCGACAAGGAATTTCGCTACCTTAGGACCGTTATAGTTACGGCCGCCGTTTACTTGGGCTTCGATCAAGAGCTTCGCCTAAGCTAACCCCATCAATTAACCTTCAAGCACCGGGCAGGCGTCACACCCTATACGTCCACTTTCGTGTTTGCAGAGTGCTGTGTTTTTAATAAACAGTTGCAGCCACCATTTCACTTCGACCAGCCTCAGCTTAGGGAGCAAGTCCCATCACCAAAACCGGCGTACCTTCTCCCGAAGTTACGGTACCATTTTGCCTAGTTCCTTCACCCGAGTTCTCTCAAGCGCCTTGGTATTCTCTACCTGACCACCTGTGTCGGTTTGGGGTACGGTCTCAAATAAGCTGAAGCTTAGAGGATTTTCCTGGAAGCATGGTATCGACTACTTCGCTCAAAAGAGAGCTCGTCATCAGATCTCAGTCTTAAAGGATCCCGGATTTACCTAAGATCCAAACCTACATCCTTAAACGCGGACAACCAACGCCGCGCTAGCCTAACCTTCTCCGTCCCCCCATCGCACTTATCTGAGGTGCAGGAATATTAACCTGCTTCCCATCGACTACGCATTTCTGCCTCGCCTTAGGGGCCGACTCACCCTGCCCTGATTAGCATTGGACAGGAACCCTTGGTCTTCCGGCGAGGGTGTTTTTCACACCCTTTATCGTTACTCATGTCAGCATTCGCACTTCTGATACCTCCACGGTGCCTTACAGCTTCCGCTTCAACGGCTTACAGAACGCTCCTCTACCATGCCACAAAGTGGCATCCGTAGCTTCGGTGTACAGTTTGAGCCCCGTTAAATCTTCCGCGCGGGCCGACTCGACTAGTGAGCTATTACGCTTTCTTTAAAGGGTGGCTGCTTCTAAGCCAACCTCCTAGCTGTCTAAGCCTTCCCACATCGTTTCCCACTTAACTGTAACTTTGGGACCTTAGCTGACGGTCTGGGTTGTTTCCCTTTTGACGACGGACGTTAGCACCCGCCGTCTGTCTCCCGTGATTGCACTCTTGGGTATTCGGAGTTTGCATCGGGTTGGTAAGTCGGGATGACCCCCTAGCCGAAACAGTGCTCTACCCCCCAAGGTGAGACACGAGGCGCTACCTAAATAGCTTTCGAGGAGAACCAGCTATCTCCGAGCTTGATTAGCCTTTCACTCCGACCCACAGGTCATCACCGCATTTTTCAACATACGTGTGTTCGGTCCTCCAGTTGATGTTACTCAACCTTCAACCTGCCCATGGGTAGATCGCTCGGTTTCGGGTCTAATCCCAGCAACTTGACGCCCTATTAAGACTCGGTTTCCCTACGCCTCCCCTATACGGTTAAGCTTGCTACTGAAATTAAGTCGCTGACCCATTATACAAAAGGTACGCAGTCACGGTCTCAAGGACCGCTCCCACTGCTTGTACGTACACGGTTTCAGGGTCTATTTCACTCCCCTCACAGGGGTTCTTTTCGCCTTTCCCTCACGGTACTGGTTCACTATCGGTCAGTCAGGAGTATTTAGCCTTGGAGGATGGTCCCCCCATGTTCAGACAAGGTTTCACGTGCCCCGTCCTACTCGTTTTCACATTAAGAGCCTTTTCGCGTACGGGGCTATCACCCACTATGGCCACACTTTCCAGAGTGTTCCGCTAAAACTCAAAACGCTTAAGGGCTAATCCCCGTTCGCTCGCCGCTACTGAGGGAATCTCGGTTGATTTCTTTTCCTCCGGGTACTTAGATGTTTCAGTTCCCCGGGTTCGCCTCTTGACCCTATGTATTCAGGTCAAGATACCCGCCTTATGACGGGTGGGTTTCCCCATTCGGAAATGTCCGGATCAAAGTCTGTTTGCCGACTCCCCGAACCTTATCGCAGGCTACAACGTCCTTCATCGCCTCTGACTGCCTAGGCATCCACCGTGCACGCTTAGTCACTTGACCATATAACCCAAAACAGTGTTCAAGTTATCAGTCAGAACTAATACGATATTAATCGCCAGATATAAACGCTTGATCGAACACAATAAAATTAAACTGATTCAATTTGATTGCTTCAATCACAGATCCACTTTGTTAAAGAGCGTGTTTTCCGAAGAAAACAAAAGGTAATGGATAAACAAACTGTTTAATCATTAGCTTTTGGCTTCTTGAGAAATGGTGGAGCTAAGCGGGATCGAACCGCTGACCTCCTGCGTGCAAAGCAGGCGCTCTCCCAGCTGAGCTATAGCCCCATGAAAACCCTAGGCTTAATAAGTGCCAATTTTGCGCAGATCCAGGCGCAGTTTCGTGACGCATAGCCTGCTATGCGAGTGAAGCTGCAACGACGAGATGCACAAAATTGGTGGGTCTGAGTAGATTTGAACTACCGACCTCACCCTTATCAGGGGTGCGCTCTAACCAACTGAGCTACAGACCCACTTATGCTCGTTTGTTTCACTCCAAGCTACGTTGCTTCCTTCGTTCAATCGGTCATGTGCTATTTGCACACTCCCTCTTTCTCTTGGTCAGCGCCTTGCCTGTAGCAAAACATCCTTCGCCTAAGTTCCATCCGATAGAACATCGAATGGCGCTCTCTAAAACATCCAACCATGCAATTCGTTGTGAGCACTTACCAGAACGGCAGCTTCGTTTAAGGAGGTGATCCAGCCCCAGGTTCCCCTAGGGCTACCTTGTTACGACTTCACCCCAGTCATGAACCACACCGTGGTAACCGCCCTCCCGAAGGTTAAGCTAGCTACTTCTGGTGCAATCCACTCCCATGGTGTGACGGGCGGTGTGTACAAGGCCCGGGAACGTATTCACCGTGACATTCTGATTCACGATTACTAGCGATTCCGACTTCACGCAGTCGAGTTGCAGACTGCGATCCGGACTACGAACAGGTTTCTCGGATTAGCTCCACATCGCTGCTTCGCGACCGTTTGTCCTGCCCATTGTAGCACGTGTGTAGCCCCGCTCGTAAGGGCCATGATGACTTGACGTCGTCCCCACCTTCCTCCGGTTTGTCACCGGCAGTCTCCTTAGAGTTCCCGACCGAATCGCTGGCAAATAAGGACAAGGGTTGCGCTCGTTACGGGACTTAACCCAACATTTCACAACACGAGCTGACGACAGCCATGCAGCACCTGTCTCAGAGTTCCCGAAGGCACCAATCTATCTCTAGAAAGTTCTCTGGATGTCAAGAGCGGGTAAGGTTCTTCGCGTTGCTTCGAATTAAACCACATGCTCCACCGCTTGTGCGGGCCCCCGTCAATTCATTTGAGTTTTAACCTTGCGGCCGTACTCCCCAGGCGGTCTACTTATCGCGTTAGCTGCGCCACTAAGAAATCAAGTTCCCCAACGGCTAGTAGACATCGTTTACGGCGTGGACTACCAGGGTATCTAATCCTGTTTGCTCCCCACGCTTTCGCACCTCAGCGTCAGTTTTGGTCCAGGGTGTCGCCTTCGCCACTGGTGTTCCTTCCTATATCTACGCATTCCACCGCTACACAGGAAATTCCACACCCCTCTACCAAACTCTAGCTAAGCAGTATCAGGTGCAGTTCCCAGGTTGAGCCCGGGGCTTTCACATCTGACTGACTTAGCCGCCTACGCGCGCTTTACGCCCAGTAATTCCGATTAACGCTCGCACCCTCCGTATTACCGCGGCTGCTGGCACGGAGTTAGCCGGTGCTTCTTCTGCGAGTAACGTCACAGATGCAGGGTATTAACCTACATCCTTTCCTCCTCGCTGAAAGTGCTTTACAACCCGAAGGCCTTCTTCACACACGCGGCATGGCTGCATCAGGCTTGCGCCCATTGTGCAATATTCCCCACTGCTGCCTCCCGTAGGAGTCTGGGCCGTGTCTCAGTCCCAGTGTGGCTGATCATCCTCTCAGACCAGCTAGAGATCGTCGCCTTGGTGAGCCTTTACCCCACCAACTAGCTAATCTCACGCAGGCTCATCTAATAGCGAAAGGTCCGAAGATCCCCTCCTTTCCCCCGTAGGGCGTATGCGGTATTAATCCAAATTTCTCTGGGCTATCCCCCACTACTAGGTAGATTCCTACGCGTTACTCACCCGTCCGCCGCTCGTCAGCAACTAGCAAGCTAGTCCTGTTACCGCTCGACTTGCATGTGTTAAGCCTGCCGCCAGCGTTCAATCTGAGCCATGATCAAACTCTTCAGTTCAAAAAAGTTGTCAGCCGAAGCCAACGAATTTTTGCTCAAAGTAAAACTGGAATAACTTAACTAAACGTAAGTACGTATAGTGTCGTATGAATTCACGAGTCACTTACTTTGATAAGTCTTTGTGATATTCCGGAGAATATCTGCTGTCCTATCCCAGCAAGTGCCCACACGAATTGCATGGTCGATTTGTTAAAGAGCGTTGCTTGTGTCGTTGTCCGTTAGGACGTTTCGTCTCAAGCGAGGCGCGTATTATAGGCGACAGTTTTCGACCGTCAACACCCAATCTACAAAAAAATCAGATCTTTTTCAGACTGCTCAAAACATGAACAACAACAGGGTTAACCACGTTCTTTGATAAGACTCAAATAACGAGAAATCACAACTCTATTCGCAAAAATAGGAATTATTCCTATAGCCCGATGATCGAGTGCCACTTATATTTGACCTGCATGGACGCACTAGCCGTAAGGATGCGGCACAGGAAACTCTTCAGGATGAAGAGTCTTGGCACGGAATGCCGGCAAGGATTGCCCCAATATCCACCCAAAGGACTGGGTGCCAGCACTAAGCTGCTAAGGATTGCAAAACCCGCCTCGTGCGGGTTTTCTTTTGCCTATCAAAAAGTGGCTGAACGTTAGCGCTGACACTCTGGGCAAAATACCGTGGCCCGCTGCCCCAGGACGACCTGCTGAAGCATCGAACCACACTGATCGCACTCCTCACCACCACGCCCATACACATGCAGCTGCTGCTGGAAGTAACCCGGCTTTCCGTCGCCGCCAACAAAATCTTTCAGGGTTGTACCACCCTGCTCTATCGCCCGTCTTAATACCTGCTGGATCTTTTCCGCCAACAGGTGATAGCGCGCCTGCGAAATTCTGCCTGCCGCTCGACGGGGATCGATACCAGCCTGGAACAACGCTTCGTTGGCATAGATATTCCCGACCCCCACGACGGTACGGTTATCCATGATGAACAGTTTTACTGCCTGGCGCTTGCCCCGCGACATTTGATAGAGCCGCTCACCGTTGAAAATCGTATCGAAGGGCTCGGGCCCCAGTTGCTGCAACAGCGGGTGCTCCTCGTCCTCTTCACTCTGCCAAAGCACAGAACCGAAACGACGAGGATCGGTTAGCCGTAATGCGCAGCCGTTATCCAACTGAATATCGACATGGTCATGCTTGGCCGCAGGCAAAGCCCCATCGATCAGGCGCAAACTACCGGACATTCCCAGGTGGATAATCAGGGTTCCGGTCTCGCATTCGATCAGCAGATATTTTGCTCGCCTTGCGACCCTGCGGATTTGCTGCCCAGATAACGTTTGGGCCAGATGATCCGGCACCGGCCAACGCAGTTTCGGCTGGCGTACCGTTACTGCAGCAACCTTCCTGCCCTCAAGATGAGGAGCAATCCCACGCCGGGTGGTTTCTACTTCGGGCAACTCAGGCATCGACTCACTTCCAAAACCGTCATTCACAAAATAAGCATGTCTTGTCCTGATATAGGTTGACATCCTTTCAGGTTGAAAACGCCCGATGCACCTCATCGGGCGTTTTGTATTTTAAGGCCATATGTGGCCGCCGTGTATTGTAGAGTCGGATCGACTCATCAACCATGATCGTGGCCTGATCTAGATCCTCTGGCTTTCTCAGCAGATACTCACCTTTCAGAATCCCGTTTACTCTTTCCGCAAGCGCATTCTGATAGCAGTCATACCCATCCGTCATCGAACAACGCACACCGTGCTCCTTATGTACGGCCTGATAGCGCTTTGAACAGTACTGTATCCCCCTGTCAGAGTGATGGATAAGCCCGGCGCTACCTTGGTAACCATCCAAGGCCTTCTGATAGGCCGTTAATACGGACTCAGCCCTCAAATCACCGTGTACGTGATAGCCGACGACTTTGCGTGAATACGCATCGGTAACCAGGCTCAGATAGGCCTCTCCGTCCCTGACTGGAAGATAGGTGATATCCGCGACCCAGATCTGTTCTGGCCGTGTGGCTTGCTCTTGCTCTGCACCGGGCTTTAGCAAGTTAGGATGGCACCAGAAACGATGATGACTCTGCGTAGTCTTGTGATATGCCCGGCGTCGCTGGACCAATAAGCGGCGATCCCTGAGCAGTTCAAATAGTTTGTCCCGGCCGATTTTACATTCCGTTTCGGCATTGAGCAGGGACAGTAGCTTACGCGCTCCCAGCCGAGGTTGCTGCATACGCTCACGTTGAACAAAGCTCAGTATGGAACAACGCATCTTTGCTTGCTGTTTCGCTCGCTGGCGTTGCTGATAGTAGGCCTGTCGGCTGATACCGAGGATTTGGCAAGCTCGAGTAACCGTCAGCCCTGTGACCTGCCGTTCTTCGATGACTTGCCGCGAGGCTTTTTTACGACACGGACCCCGTGATCCCGTTTGAGCACATCAACCACCGCTTCGAAGAACTCCGCTTTTTGCTGGGCATCTGCCAACTGTTGCTCAAGCTCCTTGATCCGCTGCTCTGGGGTAAGTTCTGAAGGCTTGTCTGACATTAGTTTTGCCTGGTGATCTGATCCTTGAGACCAATCTAGCCTGCCATGCTTACGTAGCCAAACTAATACGGTTGAGCGACCTTGGATGCCGTAACGCTGCTGTGCCTGCTTATAGGACAGTTCACCGGCTTCTACTTGGTCGACAACCGACAATTTAAAGGCGAGGGAATAATCTTTCTGAGTACGTTTAGTCTTTGTTTTCATGTCACTTCCCGAGTTAATGATCGAAAAGTGTCAACGTTATTCAGGACGGGACAGCAGGCACAAAAAAGCCCTGACTAGCAGGGCTTTTTTAAGGATACATTCGATCAAACTTACTTGATCTTAGATTCCTTGTACATGACGTGCTTACGAACAACCGGGTCAAACTTTTTCATCTGCAGTTTTTCCGGAGTAGTCCGCTTGTTCTTGTCAGTGGTGTAGAAGTGACCGGTGCCGGCACTGGAAACCATCTTGATCTTATCGCGCATCGTAAGTCTCCTTATACCTTAATGCCGTTGGCACGAACTTCGGCCAGAACCGCGTCGATACCTTTCTTGTCGATAACACGCATACCCTTGGAGGAAACACGCAGACGAACGAAGCGGTTCTCGCTTTCTACCCAGAAACGGTGCCAGTGCAGGTTAGGCAGGAAACGACGACGGGTTTTAACTTGTGAGTGGGAAACATTGTTTCCGGTTACCGGACGCTTGCCGGTGACCATGCATACTCGAGCCATGGTAGATACCTTAGTTTCTCGCTGTCCGAACTTATTGGTGTGAATAATCGACGGGCCCTAACACTGCCGTTTATCGATCCAACCTCAGGCGGAGCGTCCGCACCCATTGCGAACATACATCCCATACCGTGGACAGGAGCGCGGATACTATAGCAAAGCCCAGGTGATGGCAAACAATTGATCGTTTTTTATTCGACCGGTCAAACTCGGCTTCAAAGCAAGCCTCGCTCGGCGAAGGATATCGGCCGCCCGTCCCCGACGACCAGGTGATCCAAGACCCGAATATCGACCAATGCCAAGGCATCCTTTAAACGTTTCGTTATCTGCTGGTCCGCTAGGCTGGGTTCGGCAACACCTGAAGGATGATTATGGGCCAGGATCACGGCGGCGGCATTGTGCTGCAACGCCAGCTTGACCACTTCACGGGGATAGACCGCCGCCGCATCGAGGGTGCCTTCGAACAACTCGTTGTAATGCAGCAACTGATGCTGATTATCGAGCAGCATCAGGGCAAACACTTCTCGCTGACGGTCACGCAGATGACGCCGTAAGAATGCCATGGTCTGGGCCGGGCTGGTAAAACAGTCCAGCCGTTGCAGCTCTTCATCCAGGTGCCGCCGCCCCATCTCCAGCACCGCCTGCAGCTGAGCGAACTTCGCCTGCCCCAGCCCCTTGGCACGACAAAAATGCTGCTGATCGGCCGCCAGCAAAGCCCGCAAGCTTCCAAACTCGGCAATCAGCTCCCGGGCCAGATCGACGGCACTCTTACCAGCCACCCCGGTTCGAAGAAAAATCGCCAACAATTCGGCATCTGAAAGAGATTTTGCCCCACGACGCAGCAGCTTTTCTCGTGGTCGTTCCGACAGGGGCCAATCGGATATCGCCATATTTCCTCCCTGAAATATCGACATCTAAAAAGGCAGTTACGCAGATGCGTAAGCCAGTGTTAGCATAGTGAGCTTTTACTAACCGTCAAGCGACTGCCATGACACAGGTTTTAGACTCACTGACCAACAAACGCATCCTGCTCGGTCTGACCGGCGGCATCGCCGCCTATAAAAGCGCCGAGCTGACCCGACAGCTGAAAACTGCCGGTGCCGAGGTGCGTATCGTACTGACCCCGGCAGCAGCCGAGTTCATCACCCCGTTGACCCTGCAAGCGCTGTCCGGCAACCCGGTACACCAGCACCTGCTGGACCCGGAAGCCGAAGCCGGCATGGGCCATATCGAACTGGCCAAATGGGCCGATCTAGTGCTGATCGCACCGGCCAGCGCCGACTTTATCGCACGTCTGGCCGCGGGTATGGGCAACGATCTGTTGACCACCCTCTGCCTGGCCACCGATGCTCAGATTGCCATTGCCCCGGCGATGAATCAGGCGATGTGGCGCGACCAGCGAACCGCCGACAACGTCGACGCGCTCGAAAAACTGGGAATGGAGATCTGGGGGCCGGGGGTTGGCGACCAGGCCTGCGGCGACAGCGGCCCCGGCCGAATGCTGGAACCACAACAGCTGGCCGAACTCTGTGCTGCCGAATTCGAGCAGGGCACCCTGAGCGGCATGGAAGTCTGCATCACCGCTGGCCCGACGCGTGAGGCGATCGATCCGGTGCGCTATATCAGCAACCATAGCTCCGGCAAGATGGGCTATGCACTGGCCGAAGCGGCTGCCGAAGCCGGCGCCAAGGTCACCCTGATCAGCGGCCCGGTCTCGTTGGCGCCGCCTGCTCGTGTCGAATTGGTCCGTGTTGATAGTGCTCAGGAGATGCTCGACGCGGCTGAAGAACAACTGGGCAACTGCGATCTGTTTATCGCCGCTGCTGCGGTGGCCGACTACCGACCAGCCAGCGTGGCCGAGCAGAAAATCAAAAAGAACAACGAACAGATGACGATCGAGCTGGTCAAGAACCCCGATATCGTCGCCACGGTCGCCTCCCACCCCCAGCGGCCGTTCACGGTGGGCTTTGCCGCCGAGACCGAAAAGGTGATCGAGCACGCCCGTGGCAAGCTGGAGCGCAAGAAGCTCGACCTGGTGATCGCCAACGACGTGGCACAACCGGGGATCGGCTTTAATAGCGACGACAACGCCGTCACGGTGGTCAGTGCGAACGACCAGCAGCGGATCGACCAGACCAGCAAACACAAACTGGCCCGAACCCTGGTCGACCTGATCGCCCAACGCTTGAACCCCAACAATTAATCTGAGGCTTCAGACGAAGCTTCACAAATAACGATTAACCTCACTGGATCTTGAGCCCGACTCGCTATCCAGTGACGACGATCCAGAGACAGTTAGATGAAACAGTTACAGGTAAAAATTCTCGACGACCGCATCGGTACCGAATTCCCGCTGCCCGCTTACGCCACCCCCGGTTCTGCCGGCATGGATCTGCGCGCGTTGATCGACGAGGCGATCGATCTTGAGCCCGGTCAAACCCAGCTGATCCCAACCGGACTGGCGATCCACATCGAAGATCCCGGTCTGTGCGCGATGCTACTGCCGCGCTCTGGTCTGGGCCACAAGCACGGGGTCGTACTCGGCAATCTGGTCGGGCTGATCGATTCCGACTACCAGGGCCAGCTGATGGTGTCCTGCTGGAACCGTGGCAACCAGAGTTTCCGGATTGAGCCGGGCGAGCGGATCGCCCAGATGGTGCTGGTCCCGGTGGTCCAGGCCGATTTCGAGATCGTCGACGAGTTCAGCGACTCCGATCGCGGCGAAGGTGGCTTTGGTCATTCAGGCCGCCACTGAAAGCTCCAACTTAACTGTCCAGGCACGCCAGGGCGTCGTTAAAAGTCGGTTCAAAATGCTCACTTACCCACAGTAAACTGCGCTTTTTCACCGACTTTTGCCTAACCCTGACGCACCTGTCCTAGCCAGGTTGAAGCTTTATGTTTTTGAGTTTTTAGGAAATAGAGTCAATGGAATACCCACTACCCAACAACCTGCCCGAGTCCATCTTCCGGGCCTACGATATTCGTGGTGTGGTCGGTGACACCCTCACCCCCGCCGTGGTCTACCACATCGGCCGTGCCATCGGCTCCGAAGCCGCCGCCCAGGACGAGCAACGCGTTGTCGTCGGTGCCGACGGCCGTCTCTCCAGCCCCGAGATGAGTGCCGCGCTGATCGCTGGCCTGCGCGCCAGTGGCCGCGACGTGCTCGATATCGGCATGGTGCCGACTCCGGTGACCTACTACGGCACCAACATTCTCGAGAGCCGCTCCGGCGTGATGGTCACCGGTAGCCACAACCCGTCGGATTACAACGGCTTCAAGATCGTCATCCAGGGCAAGACCCTGTCCGGCGACGATATCCAGGCCCTGCTGACCCGGATCAAAACCCAGGACTACGTCGATGGCCAGGGCGCGATCAACAAGATCAGCGTCTCCAACGACTACATCGAACGGATCGTCAGCGACGTCAAACTCAGCCGCCCGCTGAAGGTGGTGGTCGACTGCGGTAACGGTGTCGCCGGCGAGCTGGCACCACGCCTGCTGAAAGCGCTGGGTTGCGAGCTGACCGAGCTGTACTGCGACATCGACGGCAACTTTCCCAACCACCATCCGGATCCGGGCAAGCCCGCCAACCTGAAGGACCTGATCGCCGAAGTCGAAGCCCAGGGCGCCGATGTTGGCCTGGCGTTTGACGGCGACGGTGACCGGGTTGGCGTGGTGACCAACAAAGGTCATATCGTCTATCCGGACCGGCTGATGATGCTGTTCGGCCTCGACGTGATCAGCCGCAACCCCGGCGCCGAGATCATCTACGACGTCAAATGCTCGCGCCTGCTGCACAAGGTGCTCGAGGAAGGCGGCGGCAAGCCGCAGATGTGGAAGACCGGCCACTCGCTGATCAAGGCGCGGATGAAAGAGACCGGCGCCCACCTGGCCGGCGAGATGAGCGGCCACATCTTCTTCCAGGAGCGCTGGTACGGCTTTGACGACGGTCTCTACGGCGCTGCCCGGCTGCTGGAGATCCTGTCCAACGAGAGCCGCACCTGCGACGAGATCTTCCAGGCCTTCCCGGAGGATCACAGCACCCCGGAGATCAATATCGAGGTCACCGACGAGAACAAGTTCGCCATCATCGAACAGCTGCAGCAGGCCGACTACCCCGGTGGCGAGCCGCACACCATCGACGGTATCCGGGTCAATTACCCGGACGGCTGGGGCCTGGTGCGCGCCTCCAACACCACCCCGGTACTGGTGCTGCGCTTCGAAGCCGAAACCGCCGAGGCATTGGCGCGGATCCGCAATCAGTTCCAGCAGAACCTGCACGCGGTCGACGCCGGCCTGACGATTCCCAACGAATAACGAGCAACGAGAACACCATGACCCTGAACCGTGATTCGGCCATGAATGTGGCCAACGTACTGACCGAAGCGCTGCCCTATATCCAGCGCTTTGCCGGCAAGACCCTGGTGATCAAATACGGCGGCAACGCGATGATCGACGAGGAGCTGAAAAACAGCTTCGCCCGCGACATCGTGCTGATGAAAACCGTCGGCATCAACCCGATCGTGGTCCACGGCGGCGGCCCGCAGATCGGTGATCTGTTGAAAAAGCTGAATATCGAATCCCACTTCGTCAACGGCATGCGGGTCACCGACAGCGCCACCATGGATGTGGTCGAGATGGTGCTGGGCGGTCTGGTCAACAAAGACATCGTCGGTCTGATCAACAACAACGGTGGTCGCGCGGTGGGCCTGACCGGCAAGGACGGCAAGCTGATCAAGGCCAAGAAGCTGAAGGTCAAGCACAAGACCCCGGAGATGACCGCGCCGGAGATCATCGACATCGGCCACGTGGGTGAAGTGTCGCAGATCGACACCGAGCTGCTCGACACCCTGGTCAACAGCAACTTTATCCCGGTCATCGCACCGATCGGCGTCGGCCGCCACTCCGGCAGCTCGTACAACATCAACGCCGACCTGGTGGCCGGTAAGGTCGCCGAGGTGCTGAAGGCCGAGAAACTGATCCTGCTGACCAACATCGAAGGTCTGCTGGATAAAGAGGGCAATGTGCTGACAGGTCTGTCGACCGACCAAGTCGACGGTCTGATCGAAGACGGCACCATCTACGGCGGCATGCTGCCGAAGATCGGCTGTGCGTTGTCAGCCGTTAAAGAGGGCGTCACCAGTGCCCATATCATTGATGGTCGAGTCCCTCACGCCACGCTGCTGGAGATCTTCAGCGACGATGCCGGCGTCGGTACCCTGATCACCAATGCGCTGAGCGATGACAGCGACAGCAACCAGGAAGACTAAGGAAGTCCGATGACCCAGACCAACGACAAGCTGTCCCGTCGTGAGCAGATCCTGCAGTCTCTGGCGCTGATGCTGGAGAACAACCCCGGCGCCCGTATCACCACCGCGGCGCTGGCCCGCGAGGTCGGCGTTTCCGAAGCCGCGCTCTATCGGCACTTCCCCAGCAAGGCGAAGATGTTCGAGGGCCTGATCAGCTTTATCGAAGAGACCCTGTTCTCACGGGTAAAGATGATCGTCCAAAGCGACGGCAACAGCCTGAAGCAGTGCGAGCAGATCCTGACCCTGGTACTGGCCTTCGTCGAGCGCAACCCCGGCATGGCCCGGATCATGACCGGCGAAGCCCTAGCCGGCGAAACCGATCGGCTGCGCCAGCAGGTCAGCCAGGTGTTCGACCGTCTCGAGACCCAGTTGCGTCAGATCCTGCGCGAAGCCGAAATGAAGGAAGGGCTGCGCACCCAGGCCAGTGCCATCGTCAGTGCCAACCTACTGATGGCCTGCGTCGAAGGACGAATCCGCCAGTTCGTGCGTAGCGAGTTCAAGCAACCGCCGACCCAGGGCTGGGATGATCAGTGGCCGTTGTTGGCGCAACCGCTGTTTCGCACCCCCTGACATAACGAGCCTGATCGATGAATGAGATCGCCCAGCTGATCCTGGACGCCGGTCGTGCCGGTATCGAACTGGCGCTGTTCGTGTTGCTGCCGGTAATGATCGTGATGCTGACGTTGATGCGCTTGCTGGAATCGCGCGGCGTACTCGATCACGTGGTACGGCTCTGCTCGCCACTGTTGAAGCCGTTCGGCATTCCCGGACTGGGCATCTTTGCGATGATCCAGGTGCTGTTCGTCAGCTTCGCAGCCCCGGTTGCGACCCTGGCGATGATGGACCGCGGCGGTATCTCCAGCCGCCATATCGCCGCCACCCTGGCCTTGGTGCTGACCCTGGCCCAGGCCAACGTGGTATTCCCGATGGCCACGGTCGGCCTCGATGTCTGGGGTACGATCCTGATCTCGCTCGGCTGCGGCATCATCGCCGCGGCGCTGACTTACCATCTGTTTGGCCGCAATCTCTCGACCCAGGAGGTGGACCAGAAACTCGATTGCGATCACGAGGACGGCTCCAGCCTGTTCGCGGTGATCCAGCGGGCCGGTAAGGATGCGTTCGATATCTCCATCGCGGCGCTGCCGATGCTGGTCCTGGCGCTCGTGGTGGTTTACAGCCTCCGGACACTGGGTGTGATCGAGCAACTGGAGGGACTGCTGGCACCGCTGTTTACCAGCCTGGACCTGCCGCAACAGACGCTGCTGCCGGTATTGGCCAAGTATATCGCCGGCGGCATGGCGATGATGGGGGTCACGGTCGATTACATCAATCAGGGGCTGATCAGTGGCACCGAGCTGAACCGACTGGCGGGCTTTCTGATCCACCCGATGGATCTGGCCGGAGTCGCGGTGATGATGTCGGCGGGCCGACGAGTCGCAGCGGTGGTGCTACCGGCAGTGCTCGGTGCAATCTGTGCGATCCTGCTTCGCACACTTTTGCATGTGCTGCTGTTCTAACCAGGGCCGGTTAACGACTACTCGATATCGGTCAGGTGGCGCTGCAATAGCGCCTCCACCATCCACTTCAGATCATCCAGGGTACGCTTGGCCCGCTGACCCTGTTGAGTAACCACCACCAGCAGCAACGCATGGGTGAGTTCCAGATAGGCCCGGGCGATTCGCTCCCGTTCATGCACATGCTTGTGGGCGCCCAGCTGCTTGAACACCTTGGCCATTGCCGCGATCACCATATCATCGTGGTACTGATCCAGCGGCCGCAGCTCGGGAATGGCGAACATCGCCTGCACCAGCGGCAATACCCCCTGCTGCTTCTTGTAGACCTTCAGGTTCTGATCCACCACTTTATCGACGAACTCACGCAGACTCAGGGTGGCCAACGGCCACTGGTCGATCTGTTCCAACAGCAGCCGGGTCTGTTCGAGCCAACGCTCACCCAGGGCGTAGAGAATCGCATGCTTATTCGGAAAGTAGTGGTACAAGGAGCCGACCGAAATACCGACCTGCTTGGCGATCAGGTTGGTGGTCAGATCATCGACGCCAACCTCATCGAGCAACTCGGCCGTGGCATCCAGAATCTGCTGACTGCGGGCCTTGGAGCGCTTCTGGCTCGGGCGTCGTCGGGGGCTGACGCGACTGGTGGTCGGCGGCTCAGCCGCAATGGAAGGTTTGTTGTCCTGTGCCAAGTGGCCCCCTGCTAAAACGATAGATTGGCTTATAGCCGGTCCCGAATCGAGTAATACAGCATACCCGCGACCATACCCGGCCAGCGCAGCAGTGTACCACCGGGAAAGGTCGGCGTCGGCACCTTGGCAAACTGATCGAAACGCTCCAGGGTTCCGCTAAGCGCTTCGGCCAGCAGTTTGCCGCCCAGCGTCGCCATCGCCACCCCATGCCCCGAATAGCCCTGAGCCACATAGGTGTTGTTGCCGACCCGGCCAAAATGGGGCATCCGATTCATCGTCACCGCCAGGGTTCCCCCCCAGCCGTAATCGATTCGAACGTCTTCCAGCTGCGGATAGACCTCGAGCATATAGCGGCGGACAAAGCCTTTGATATCCGAAGGAAAGCTGCGTCGATAGTTCTCGCCACCGCCGAACAGCAGCCGCTTGTCGGCCGACAGCCGGTAATAGTTGATCACAAACTTGGAGTCAGCCACCGCCACATCGTCGCGGATCAGCTTGTGCGCCAGCTCTTCGTCGAGCGGCTCGGTGGCGATAATGAAGTTGTTGATCGGCATGATCTTACCCGCCACCCGCGGCTCCAGCTTATCCAGATAGCCGTTGCAGGCCAGCACCACCTGCTTGGCACGGACCGAGCCTTCGGCGGTTTTCAGCAGGCTGGTAGCACCGTCCTGCGTCTCCAAAACCGCACTCTGTTCGTAGATCGTTGCGCCGGCCTTGGTCGCCGCATCGGCCAAACCCAAGGCATAGTTCAATGGATGCAGATGGGCCGCATTTTTGAACAGCTGACCGCCGTAGTAGTACTCGGTATCCAGCATCTGACGCAGTTCATCCTGCTCGACAAATTCAACCGCGTCATAGTCGTAATGTCGCTGTAGATGTTCCACCTCTTCACGCATTTCTGACACATAGCCGGGCTTGTGAGCGGTGTGCAGGATGCCGGGTTTCAGATCGCACTGGATCTGATGCTGATCGATCAACTGCTTGACCAGGGCCACGGACTCTTCGGCCAGATCCCAGAGTCGGCGGGCATGCTCATCACCGAGCATTTTCTCCAGCTCTTGCTGCCCCTGACGCTGGCCGACACAGACCTGGCCGCCGTTACGCCCGGACGCTCCCCAGCCGACCCGGTGTGACTCCAGCACCACCACCTTGTATCCGCGCTCGGCCAGATGCAGTGCCGCCGACAACCCGGTGAAGCCGGCACCGATCACACAAATATCCGCCTCTACCGCCTCGCTGAGTGCCGGATACTCGGTCGTTGGGTTAGCGGTTGCGGTGTAGTAGGAGGGATCATATCCGGACATTGCCATCGAAAACCTCTTGCGCTGACTGATGATTTAATTCGAATGATAGCTCGGTTTTTTTGGCCCAACAAGCACATTAAATGGCGACATAAATTATTTTCTGTTGATTTAAAGAAAATGTTGATCTAGTCTGAAACTCGAAACTTTACTCGGTTTTTACATCAAGCAATGCAATAGACCGAAGCAATCTGTTCAACCAACAAACCACAGGTGCCCCATGGAGTTGATCAAACGATTTCTGCAACAACATCGAATTACAGAGATCGAATGCCTGGTGCCGGACATGACCGGCAACGCCCGCGGAAAATTCCTCCCGACCCGCAAGTTCATCGGTGATCCCGAGCCCCGCCTACCCGAGAGCATTCTGGTGCAGACGGTAACCGGCGACTGGGCCGAAGAGCACGACGATCTGGTTCACCCGGCCGATCGCGATATGGCCCTGGTGCCCGATGAAACCACTCTGAGGCTGGTCCCCTGGGCTAAGGAACCGACCGCCCAGATCATCTTCGACTGCCATAACATGGAGACCGATCAGCCCCACGAGCTGTCCAGCCGCAACGTCCTTAAGCGGGTGTTGAAACTCTTTGATGATGAGGGCCTGACCCCGGTAATTGCACCGGAGGTGGAGTTCTACCTGGTGCAGAAGAACCTGGATCCGGATTACGAACTCAAGCCCCCGGTCGGACGCTCCGGCCGCGCCGAAAGCGCTCGCCAGTCCTACAGCATCGATGCGGTCAACGAGTTCGAACCGATCATCGACACCCTCTACAGCCTGTGCGACCGGCAGGAGCTGGACGTCGACACCCTGATTCACGAATCCGGCAAGGCCCAGATGGAGATCAATTTTCACCATGGTGATCCGCTGTCACTGGCGGATCAGGTGTTCGTGTTCAAGCGCACCACCCGTGAAACCGCTTTCCAGCACGATATCTATGCCACCTTCATGTCCAAGCCGATGGAGGAGGAGCCAGGTAGCTCGATGCATATCCATCAGAGTCTGATCGACAAGAAGAGCGGCAACAACGTCTTCGCCAACAAAGATGGCAGCCACTCCGACAAACTGCTGCACTTTATCGGCGGGCTGCAACGCTACAGCGCCGCCGCGATGGCGTTCTTCGCCCCCAACGTCAACGCCTACCGCCGCTTTACCCCGGAGATCGCCGCGCCGGTCAACCTGGAGTGGGGTATCGACAACCGCACCACCGGCCTGCGGGTACCGCTGAGCCCTGCCGAGGCTACCCGGGTCGAGAACCGCTTCCCCGGTGCCGACGCCAATCCCTACCTGGCCATCGCCGCATCTCTGGCCTGTGGCTACCTGGGACTTAAACAGAAAATTCAACCCACCGAGCCGGTCGAAGGCAACAGCTACGGCGAGGTTCAGCTGCCGCGAACCCTGGAGGAATCACTGCGCCTGCTGGACGAGTGTCCTGAGCTCAAGCAGGTGATGGGCGAGCACTTCGTACGCGCCTACACCGGCGTCAAGCAAGCCGAATTCGAAGCCTTCAATCGGGTGATCAGCTCCTGGGAGCGTGAGCATCTGCTGTTGAGTGTATAAACCCGGAAACAAACCTAATCCGCATCAAAAAATAACAACCGGAGAGACGTGATGAAAAAGCTGCTGAAGCAGGCATTTCCGATACTGACCTTAAGCACCCTGGTTGCTGCCAACAGCGCCCTGGCTGACGGTGAGCTGAAGATCTTCAACTGGTCCGACTACATCGCCGAGGACACGATCGAAAAGTTTGAACAGGAAACCGGCATCAAGGTGACCTACGACGTGTTCGATTCCAACGAAACCCTGGAGGCCCGTTTGCTGGCGGGCAACTCCGGCTTCGACCTGGTGGTGCCGTCCTCCAACTTCCTCGGTCGCCAGATCAAGGCCGGCGTGTTCGAACCGCTGGATTCCTCCAAGCTGCCGAACCGCAAGCATATGGACCCGATCTTGATGGCACAGCTGGAGACCGTCGATCCGGGCAACAAACACGCACTACCCTATATGTGGGGTACCACCGGGCTGGGTTACAACCCCGCTAAAGTCGCCGAAGTATTAGGCACCGTGGCGCCAGTCGACAGCTGGTCGTTGATCTTCGATCTGGAAAACCTGAAAAAACTGCAGAGCTGCGGCGTCACCCTGCTGGATTCGGCCGACGAAGTACTACCGATTGCGCTGCAATACCTGGGTAAAGACCCCAACAGCAAGAATCCGGCCGACTACAAGAGCAACAGCGAACTGGCCAAACTGCTGAAGTCGGTCGCCCCCTACATCAAGCAGTACCACTCCTCATCCTATATTGCGGATCTGGCCAACGGCGAAACCTGCGTGGCGATGGGCTGGTCCGGTGACGTGATCCAGGCCGCTGCCCGTGCCGAAGAGGCCGAAACCGGACAGGAGGTGCTCTACAGCATCCCCAAAGAAGGCACCAACATCTGGTTCGACATGATGGCGATCCCGGCCGACGCCAAGAACAAGGACAACGCCCATCGGTTTATCGACTATGTGATGCGCCCGCAGGTGATCGCCGACATCACCAACTACGTCTGGTACGCCAACCCGAATCCGGAGTCGATGCCGCTGCTGGACGAGGAGCTGCGCAACGACGAAACGGTGTTCCCGAACAAGGAGACAATGAACAATCTGTTTATCTCCGAGATCACACCGTTGAAGATCGAGCGTTTGAAGACCCGGCTCTGGACCAGTATCAAGACCGGGCGGTAATTACCGTTTGTCACACGAAAGGGCGTCCATCGACGCCCTTTTTTCAAGCTATCACTGTAAACAGCCCCCTGTAATGCTGAGCTAAGCGAAGTTCAATAAAGCTCCGGGTTGTTCTCAAGGTTTTGTTGCGCCTATCGGCGCCTTAAGGATATGCGCCGCCATATCCTTAAGAAACCTAAGCGGCCCCTGCGAGAACGCCCTGCGGGTACGCGCCTACGGCGCTATCAAAACCAGCCTGAGGCGGAAAGACGGTACATCCTTGTACCGACTTTCCGGCGCGTCATCCTTGACGCGCCCCTACGGGCCATTTTCAGTCTGGCCTTGATCGTTCTCGAAGGGGATATTTGGGTGCAAGCCGCTATTCCCACTCTCACGTCGAAGACCTGTCATTGCTGCCGGCGAGCACGTAAGCGAAATTCGGATCAGGCCCTCTTGTTAAAGAGGGGCGAGGCAGGGACGCCGAGCCGCAGCGTCGGGGCAGGAGCCCCGTTGCTGCGCCCCGAATTGCGCTTGCGCGCGCAGCAAACCCGACGGGGCGCAACCGAAGACAACCTCGATAATTCAGAAAAGAACCGATTTCGCAGCAATCAACTCAAAGCGGCTCCAGCTTGGCGTAGCTGACCACCAGCCACTTGGTGCCTTCGCTGTCGAAATTGACCTGAACTCTAGCGTTGGCTCCCTGCCCTTCGTAGTTGAGTACCACCCCCTCGCCGAAGATCGGATGCAGCACCCGCTGCCCCAGCGCCAGACCGGTGTCAGGCACGTCGTTGCCGCCGAACATCGATGGTTGGGGTTTCTGCGCCCCAAAGCTGACCGGACGGGTAAACTGAGTCTTGAGCCGGACTTCCTGCATCAACTCGGCAGGAATCTCCTGCACAAAGCGTGATGGGCGGTTATAGGTATCCTGACCATGGAGCCGGCGTGATTCGGCGTAGGTCAGGTAGAGCTTGCTCATCGCCCGGGTGACACCCACGTAGCAAAGTCGGCGCTCCTCCTCTAGCCGCCCCGGCTCCTCCATCGACATCTTGTGGGGGAACAACCCCTCTTCGACCCCGGCCAGGAACACCAGCGGGAACTCCAGTCCCTTGGCTGAGTGCAGCGTCATCAACTGAACACTGTCCTCGAACTCGTCGGCCTGGGCATCGCCGGCATCCAGCGCCGCCTGGTCCAGGAACGCTGCCAGCACCGGCAACTCCTGCTCCTCACCCTGGTCTTCGGCCCGTTGCCACTGCTGGGCAAACTGCTTGGCGGCGCTGACCAGTTCCTGCAAGTTTTCAATCCGTGACTGGGCCTTTTCACCCTTCTCCTTCAGGTGGTGGTCGATCAGGCCACTGTGGCGAATCAGGTGTTCGGTCTGTTCGTGCAGCGTCACCCCTTCGGTCTCATCGTCGAGTCGATCGATCAGCTCAACAAAAGCCCGCAGCGCATTGCTGGCACGAGCCGGCAGCAGTTTCAGCTCGATCACTTCATGGGCTGCCTGCCACAGACTGATCCCCTCATCGCGGGCCCGCTGGCGCAGCACTTCAACGGTCTTGGGGCCGATCGCCCGGGTCGGCACATTGATGATCCGTTCGATTGCGGTGTCGTCGAGCCGGTTGCTGACCAGGCGCAGATAGGCCAGTGCATTCTTGATCTCGAGACGCTCGTAAAAGCGCTGCCCGCCGTAGATTCGATAGGGCACCCCGGCCCGGATCAGCGCCTCTTCCAGCACCCGCGATTGGGCGTTGGAGCGATACAGGATCGCACTGCTGGCCCGCTCGTTACCCTCGCTGACCCAGTCCTCGACGGTATCGACGATAAAGCGCGCCTCATCCTGCTCGTTGAAGCCGGCGTACAGCGAGATCGGTTCGCCGTCGACCCCGGAGGTCCAGAGTTCCTTCCCCAAGCGCCCCTGGTTATTGGCGATCAACGCGTTGGCGGCCCGCAGGATGGTACCGGTGGAGCGGTAGTTCTGCTCCAGACGAACCACCTGGGTATCCGGATGATCTTTGCTGAACTGCTGAATGTTTTCAATCTTGGCGCCGCGCCAACCGTAGATCGACTGGTCGTCGTCACCCACCACCATCAGTTTGCCGTTCTGTCCGGCCAGCATCTGCAGCCAGGCGTACTGGATCGAGTTGGTGTCCTGGAACTCGTCCACCAGGATATGACTGAAGCGTTGCTGGTAGTGGACCAGGATCTCCGGCTTGTTGCGCCACAGCTCGTGGGAGCGCAACAGGATCTCACCGAAATCCACCAGCGAACTCTGCTGGCACACCTGCTCGTAGTAGCGGTAAAAGTCGACCTGCACTTTCTGGTACGGGTCACCGTAGTGTTCGATATGGGCCGCCCGCAGACCTTCATCCTTCTGGGCGTTGATGTACCACTGCAGCTGCTTGGGCTGCCAGCGGTTCTCATCCAGGTTCATCTCCTTCATCAACCGTTTAACCAGGCGCAGCTGGTCGTCGGAGTCGAGAATCTGGAAGTTCTCCTGCAGATCCGCATCCTGCCAATGCATCCGCAGCAACCGGTGCGCCAGACCGTGGAAGGTGCCGATCCACATGCCGTAGGGACTCAGACCCAACATCTCCTCGACCCGGCCACGCATCTCCCGGGCCGCTTTATTGGTAAAGGTCACCGCCAGGATACCGTGGGGAGAAACATTCTCGGCCTGCATCAACCACGCGATCCGATGCACCAGCACCCGAGTTTTTCCCGAGCCGGCACCGGCCAGCACCAGCAGATTCACCGGCGGCGCGGCCACCGCCTCGCGTTGTGCTTCATTCAGCGGATCAAGAATTGCAGATACATCCATCGAGTGGTCCCGGTTGCCTGTTTCAAAAGCGCCGATTATACAGCCTGCATCGACGGAACAGGGTAAAATCACCGCAGTAGCCAACCAACCGCCATCATCAACAAGCCCCGGAGTCGTCCATGCCACTCGCCCTGGCCCGCCATATCCTGGTCAAGACCCAAGCCGAAGCCGAACAATTGAAACAGAAGCTGGCCAAAGGCGCCGATTTCGGCCAACTGGCCAAGCGCCATTCGCTCTGTCCGTCAAAGAAACGAGGGGGAGACCTGGGAGAGATCCGCCCCGGCCAGATGGTCCGTGCGGTAGATCAGGTGATTTTTAAGAAGCCATTGCACCAGGTACACGGCCCGGTCAAAACCAAATTTGGCTTTCATCTCATAGAAGTCATCTTTAGAGATCGCTAAGGTGGCGAAACACCGAGTCAATTCGGCTAGACTCTAACCACCCGTAATCGAGCAGAAGTAACAACATCATGGTTTACCTAGGAATTCTTCGCCGCATGGCGATGCTATGGCTGCCGCTGCTGGCGCTGTTACTGCCCTCCTCCCCGGCGCTGAGCGCTGAGCCAACGGCCTCCGATACGCTACGGGTGGCCATCATCCCCCACCGATCCAGCCTCGGCAATGAGCAGGCCTACGGCAAACTGTTCAAGCAGCTGGAATTGAAAACCGGATACAAGTTCCGCTGGGTCGGAAGTAAAACCTACGACGATGTGATCAATCATCTCGCCGAAGGCAGCGCCGACATCGGCTATGTCGGACCTTTTTCCTATGTCGATGTGCAGGACAACCACGGCGTACGGCTAATCTGCCGAACCCTGAGCAAGAAGGGCCAGGAGTTCTATCACAGCATGATCGTGACCCGACAAGACTCGGGCATCGACTCGCTGGCGCAGCTGAGCGGCAAACGTTTCACCTTCACCGATCCCAAATCCACCTCCGGCTACCTGTTCCCGATGGCGCAACTGCGCAAGAACGGCTTGGACAAGGACGACTTCGGCGAGGTCAAGTTTGTCACCCGTCACGCCAACTCGCTGATGGCGGTCTATCGGGGTCAGGCCGATGCCGGTGCCACCTCCTACACCGCCATCGACAAGGTCGATATCGATTTCGATCAGATGAAAATACTGTGGAAATCCGAACCCATTTACCGCGGCCCCTGGATCGCCCGCAAAGACCTGTCCGATAGTCAATTCAACAAGCTGCAGCAGGCGATGTTGGAGATTGGCAAGCCGGGGGCATCGGGCACGCTGTTTGATGGACTGACCACCAAGGGGTTTGTGGCCGGTAAGGACAGCGATTACGACAACGTCCGTGAAGTTATCCAGCTGATGGGCTCGAACTAACCCTGGCACGATTAAGCATAATAACGCCCTAAGGACACTCGATGCAGCCGGGAATCCGCCTGAAACTTCTGACCGCCTTTCTGGTGCTGGTGCTGGCCGTGGTCGGCGTATTCTCCTACACCTCGATCAACAGCAACGTCGAATCGATGCACCAACAGGCCCGCGCACTCGGCAGCCAGTTGGTGCAGGCCTACAGTCAGCTGGCCGGTCCCTATATTCTCGAATCCGATTACGCCACCGTCATCGCCAGTGCATCGCAGCTGATCGAGCAGGGGCAGATCAGTGAGATCATGATCACCGATATCGACGGCAAGATCTGGCTTTCGACGCAATCCGATAACGAATCGCTGCCGGTGAACGAGCCCTTCTACCGCCGGGTGATCGAACAGAACCTGGGCCAGAACCGCCGAATCGACAGCAACACCACCGCCTATCTGGAATTTGTGGTTCCGATCTCCACCTTCGGTAATCCCACCTATCTGGTGCGAATGATGATGCCGCTGACCGAGATCGAGCTACGGATCAACCTTCAGATCCGTGACACGCTGCTGTTCGCGTTGCTCGTGATGATCGCCGCCGCGCTCGCTGCCGGTGTGCTGTCTCGACTACTGACCGAGCCGATCAAACACCTGCTGCGCGGCACCGCGGAGATCTCCCGAGGCAACTACGACCACCGGATCGAAGTGCTGTCCAACGATGAGACCGGCAGACTGACCGAATCCTTCAATCAGATGACCAGCCACCTGGAGCAGGAGCAGCTCGAGCGCTACCGAGCCCAGCAGAGCCTGATTGAGCATCGCGACAATCTGGAGCAACAGGTTGCCGAACGGACCGAACAGCTGACCCGCAGCAATACCCAGCTCAGTGCCGAAATCGAAGAGCGCCGACGCGCCGAATTTGAGCTCGAACATGAGCGTAGCCTGCTGGCACAGCGCGTCGCCGAGCGAACCGACCAGCTCAACCGCACCAACCAGGAGTTGGAACGGGCGGCCAAATCGAAGGATGAGTTTCTGGCCGCCATGAGCCACGAGCTACGCACCCCGCTGACCGCCATTCTGGGAATGTCTGAGGTGTTGCAGGAACAGGTTTTCGGTCCGTTGAACGACAAACAGTCAGAATACCTGGCCATCGTTAACGAAAGCGGCAACCATCTGCTGGAACTGATCAACGACATTCTGGACCTGGCAAAAATCGGCGCCGGCAAGCTGGAGATCCGCCCCGGCGAGGTCAATTTTGCCAGCCTCGCTCAAACCAGTATCCGCCTGGTTCGGGGACAGGCCAAGCAACAGCAGCAACAGCTGGAGGTTCAGATCGCCGAGGGACTACCCCGCTATATCGGCGACCCGAGGCACCTGAAACAGGTGCTGGTCAATCTGCTCGGCAATGCGATCAAGTTCACACCACGGCAGGGGCAGATCGGGCTCAATATCGGCGTCACCTCGGATAGCCGCTCGATCTGGCTGCAGGTGACCGATACCGGTATCGGCATTGCCCGAGACGATCAGACGGAGTTGTTCGCGCCCTTTGTCCAGGTCGACTCCGAACTCTCACGCCAGTTCAGCGGAACCGGCCTGGGACTGGCGCTGGTATCAAGAATCATCAAGCTGCATCAAGGCACCATTGAGGTCGACAGCGAACCCGGCCTAGGCAGCTGTTTCACCATCACGCTGCCGCTGGACAACGGCATGAAGGTCGGCCAGCCGCTGCCGGTACAGGAGTCAGCCCCTGGAGCAAAGCCATGACCCATACTCCTGACGGGGCCGCCGTCACCATTCTGCTGGCCGAAGACAACCCGGCCAACGTGATGCTGATTCGTGACCTGCTCAGCTACCGGGGTTACCGGGTGCTGGTGGCCGAAGATGGCCTCGAAGCGATCGAAGTCGCCTCAACGGCTGAACCGCAGCTGATTCTGATGGATGTGCAGATGCCGCGTCTGGATGGTCTGGAAGCGACCCGCCGGTTGAAATTACACCCCAGGCTCAACCGGATACCGGTTATCATATTAACCGCGTTGGCGATGGATGGTGACCGCGAGCGCTGTCTGGCCTCGGGTGCCGAAGACTACCTGAGCAAACCGGTAAAAATGCAGCAGCTCTACAACCGAATCGATTACTGGCTCGACAACAGCCAACCGCCGTCGTCTACGGACGACCAGCCGAAGTAGCACGGAGTATCACAGGTAAGCGATGAGTAGTCCCAGCAGTACGATTCTGATCATCGACGATGAAAGCTTTCCCCGGGCCACCCTCGAAGCCCTGCTGCTGCCCGAGGGTTACCGGGTCGAAACCTGCAACAGCGGTGAACAGGGACTTCGGGCCGCCGAACGCCTCCGTCCGGACCTGATCCTGCTGGATGTGATGATGCCCTCCCTCGACGGCTACGAAGTCTGTCGACGGCTACGGGCGGATAAGGCGCTATCCGCCATCCCCATCATCATGGTCACCGCCCTGGACGATGCCGATTCCCGGATTCAGGGGCTCGATGCCGGCGCCGACGATTTTATTACCAAACCGTTCAACAGCGCCGAGTTGCGGGCGCGGGTCCGTAACATCACCCGCCTCAACCGCTATCGCAAGCTGCTGGAACAGCAGGAACAGCTGGCCTACCTGACCAACTACGACCACGCCACCGGCCTGCCAAAGCGGATTCTGCTGAGCAACCAGATTCAGTCCGAAATGAAGCTGAGCGATACCCACAAACTGCTGGTTATCGTGTTGCGCTTCGATGGCTTTGACAAGGTTCAGCACGCTTTCGGCCAGAACGGTATCGACCGGATACTGATCGAACTGAGCCAGCGCCTCCGTGACGCCGGCAACAGCAACCACCAGGCGGTCGGTCGCCTGCAGGGAAACAACCTGGGGCTGTTTAGCCACAGCAACCACCCCGAGCGCGACAGCATCGAGCTGATCGAGCAGTTCCGTCAAACCATCGCCGCACCGATCGGACTGGATGGCCAGAATTTTGTGATTCCGATGCGGGTGGGTATCTCGGTCTATCCCGACGACGGGCGCGATGCCGAACAGCTGATCGATCAGGCCAGCTTCGCCGGCAGCCAGGTACAGCTCAAAGAGCAGCTGGGTTACGCCTTCTATACGGCGGAGATGAACCAGCTGGTGCAGCAACAGATCACGCTGGAAGCCGAACTGCACCATGCCGTCACGGAGAACCAGTTTGAGCTCTATTACCAGCCCAAGGTCGATCTGCTGAGCGAGTGCACGATTATCGGCGTCGAAGCGTTGATTCGATGGAACCATCCCGAGCGGGGCCTGATCGCGCCGTTCGAGTTTATTCCGCTGGCCGAGGCCACCGGGATGATTCAGCCGATCGGAGACTGGGTTATCCGCCAAGCCTGCGATCAACTGCGGCAGTGGCAGCAGCAGGGTTTCGAGGACCTGACCCTGTCGGTCAACCTATCGGGCCAGCAGTTCAACGATCCCCAACTGGTCAGTAAGATCCGCCGGCAGCTGGACCGAACCGGCCTGGAAGCCGGCAGTCTGGAGTTGGAGCTCACCGAAACCCACCTGCTGGAGTCGGAGACCGAAGCCGAACGCATTCTGCATGAACTCAAACAGCTGGGCGTAGGCTTGGCGATCGATGACTTCGGCACCGGTTACTCTTCACTGAGTCGATTGCAGCGTTTTCCGGTGGATGTCCTGAAGATCGACCGGGCCTTTATCCATGATCTGCCCGATTCCACCGGATCGGCGGCGCTGACCCAGGCGATTCTGGCCATGGCCCATAGTCTAGGACTGGAAGTGGTCGCCGAGGGGATAGAAACCGAAGCCCAGCGCGATTTCCTACGCCAGCAATACTGCAGCCAAGGCCAAGGCTACCTGTTCAGCCGTCCGGTCAGCGCCGAATCGATGACGGAGTTATTGGAGTCTCAATGGAATTCGGATCGGCCCAACCCTCAGGCCAGCGCAAAATCCACCGCTGAGCAGGCGTGAAGCTCGCTGGTATCGAATAGCGGCAGAGCGGTATCGTTCTGTTGCACCAGCATACCGATCTCGGTGCAACCCAGAATGACGGCTTCAGCGCCCTGCTCGGCCAGTTGCGCGATGATCCGTAGATACTGGGTTTTGGACTCGGGAACGATCCGGCCCAGACAGAGCTCTTCGTAGATCACCCGATGAACCAGCGCCCGATCCGCCTCATTGGGGATCAACACCTCCAGACCATGTTGATCACGCAACCGCCCCTTGTAGAACTCCTGCTCCATCGTGAACCCGGTACCCAACAGGCCAACCCGGGACAGCCCCCGGGCTTTGATGGCCGCGGCGGTAGCATCGGCGATATGCAGCAGCGGTATCGATACCGCAGCCGCCACCTGCGGCGCCACCTTATGCATGGTGTTGGTGCAGATCAGCACACAGTCAGCCCCACCGGCTTCGACGCTGCGAGCCGCGTCACAAAGAATATCGGCGGTCGCGTCCCAATTTCCTTGGTGTTGCAGCTTCTCGATCGGGTCGAAGTCGACGCTATGCAGCACGAGTTTGGCCGAGTGCAACCCACCCAGCCGCGCCTTAACCTGCTCGTTGAGTATCCGGTAATACCCCTGGGTGCTCTCCCAGCTCATACCGCCGATCAGGCCAATGGTTTTCATGCTTATCAATCCGTTGGGGGTTGCGGTTCTAGCCAGGTAGGCTGGCGGGGTTGGCGATATGGTTCAACAGAATCCGTTTCAGCTCATCCGGATCCTTGATCACCTGGCCACCCTCGTATTGGGTCGGCTCCAACCCCAGCTGGCTGATCAAGCGCGACAACCAGAAGCGCATCGCCGCGGTGCGAACCAGAATCGGCCAGGCCTGATGCTCCTGGGGTTCAAAAGGGCGAACCTCGGCATAGCCCTGCAGCAGCGCATCGAGGCGTTCCGCCTCAAAAGCACCCTCGCCGGTCACACACCAGTCGTTGGCGACGATGGCCAGATCGTAGAGCAGGTAGCCGGTACAGGCGTTATACAGATCGATGATGCCGCTCAGCTGTCCGTCATGGAACAGCGCATTATCGTGAAACAGGTCGCCGTGGATAATGCCGACCGGTAGATCCAACGGCTGTTCCCGCAAGTTGTCGAACAGCGCCACCTCCTGCTGCAGCAGCTTGGCATCTTCGGCATTCAGGCGTTCGGCCACCGCACGGGATTCGCGCCGCCACCAGAACACCCCCCGGTGTGCCTGCCGGGCCATAAAGAAATCCTGACCGGCCAGGTGCATCTGCGCCAGGGCTCGACCGATCTGTGCGCAATGATCCGGCGTCGGACTCTGCAACGAGCCCCCGTCAAAACGGGGCAACAGCAACGCCGGACGGCGTGCCAAGGTTTTCAGGGCGATACCGTTGCGATCTTTGAACGGTGCCGGAACGACAACACCACGCTCAGCCAGGTAACCGGTCAACTCGACGAAGAACGGCATCTCGTCGTAAGGCAGTTCTTCGAACAGGGTCAGTACAAAATGCCGGGTAACCCCGTTCTGATCGGTATCGACAAAGTAATTGGTGTTCTCGATACCGCCGTCGATGCCTTTGAAATCGATCAGTTGCCCCAGCTCAAAGTCGCCCAGAAAGGCATTGAGATCGTCGCGGCTGATTCGGGTATAAACTGCCATGCACTAGGTCCAGAATTATTCACTTACGGTTGATCGGAATGCAGCGTCCTCTTAGCCGCCTATGGTAGCTGCCTATGGCGGCCCGAGATAATAGGGCTTCCCCTGTCGAGGTGCCAGCGGTCAGGGTTATTTTACCCCGACGCCAAGCCGTCCCCGGGAACCAACCTTGCGCCGCCGATGGGCCAGCATTGATCCGATTGTGCAACCAACTGCGCAAATAGTGCGGCGCCGGGCCACTAAGGTCAATCTCGCAGCGCAACAGCCAACGCCGCCGGCATTGGTGTTGGCGGCGGGATTCTTTATCATGACCGGCTGAAAAACTTCGCGGAACCCACTTCATGACCGACGCTGCCAAGACCGACGCTGCCACAGGCACCCCTCCACTGGTGCTGGTGGACGGCTCCTCCTACCTCTATCGGGCCTTTTTCGCCTCCCAGCAAGCTGACCTGCGGACCTCAGACGGCCAGCCCTCCGGTGCTATCCGGGTGGTGACCAGCATGCTGCGACGGATGCTGAAGGATTATCCCGACAGCCCGGTGGTGGTGGTGTTCGATGCCAAGGGCAAGACCTTCCGTGACGATATCTACCCCGACTACAAGGCCAACCGGCCTTCGATGCCGGATGATCTGCGCAGCCAGATCGAGCCGATCCACCAGATCGTCAAAGCCATGGGATTACCGCTGCTGGCGATCGAAGGGGTCGAAGCCGACGATGTGATCGGCACCCTGGCCCTGCAGGCCACCGAGGCCAAACGGGACACAGTGATCTCCACCGGCGACAAGGATATGGCGCAGCTGGTCAGCGACCATGTCACCCTGATCAACACCATGACCGACACCGCCATGGACCGACTTGGCGTGGCGGAAAAATTCGGCATCGGCCCGGAACTGATCATCGACTACCTGGCGTTGATGGGCGATAAGGTCGACAATATTCCGGGTGTGCCCGGCGTCGGTGAAAAAACCGCCCTGGCCCTGCTGCAGGGGATCGGCGGCATTTCCGATCTGTATCAGCGGCTCGATCAGATCGCCGACCTGGGCTTTCGCGGTAGCAAGAGCATGGCCAAGAAGCTCGAGGACAATCGCGAACAGGCGGAGCTGTCTTACCTGCTGGCCACCATCAAGACCGATGTCGAGCTGGAGCAGGGCATCGACGATTTCGCCGCGCCCAACCCCGATAGCGCGCAGCTGCTGACGCTGTTCAAACAGTACGAATTCCGCAGCTGGGTTCGCGAGCTGGAAGGCGGCGACAGCGCCGCAACTGCCGACGACCCTGCCGCTCCGGCAGTGCCCGAAGCTCCGACGGAGATCGATTACCAGTGCATTCTGGAGCAGGCCGAGTTCGATACCTGGTTGGAACGCCTGCAGCAAGCCGAACTGTTCGCGTTCGACACCGAAACCACCAGCCTCAACTATATGGAAGCCGAACTGGTCGGCCTCTCCTTCGCGATCGAACCGGGTGAAGCGGCCTATGTGCCGCTGGCCCACGATTATGTCGGCGCCCCGGCCCAGCTCGATCGCGACGCGATACTGGCCCAACTGAAGCCGCTGCTGGAAGATCCGGATCGGGCCAAAGTCGGTCAGCATCTGAAGTACGATATGAACGTGCTGGCCCGCTACGGCATCGAGCTGCGCGGGGTCGCCTACGACACCATGCTCGAATCCTACGTGCTCAACTCCACCGCCGGCCGTCACGATATGGATTCACTGGCCGATCGTTTCCTGGAGCTGAAAACCACCAAGTTCGAAGAGATCGCCGGCAAGGGCAAGAAGCAGCTGACCTTCAACCAGATCGAACTGGAACAGGCCACCCCCTATGCCGCCGAAGATGCCGATATCACCCTGCGGCTGCACCGGGCGATCGAGCCCCAGCTGAGCGCCGTCGAACCTCTGGCGACCCTGTTCGATAGCCTTGAGAAGCCGTTGATTCCGATTCTTTCGAAGATCGAGCGCACCGGCGCGCTGGTGGATGCGACCCTGCTGGCCAACCAGAGTCAGGAGATCGCCACCCGCCTGGTCGAGCTGGAACAGCAGGCGTTCGAGGCAGCCGGTGAGGAGTTCAACCTGGCCTCACCCAAACAGCTACAGGCGATTCTGTTCGACCAACTGAAGCTGCCGGTGATCAAGAAAACCCCCAAGGGAGCGCCCTCGACCGCCGAGGAGGTGCTGGTGGAGCTGGCGCTGGACTACCCGCTACCCAAACTGATTCTGGAGCACCGCAGCCTCAGCAAGCTGAAGTCGACCTATACCGATAAGCTGCCGCAGATGATCGATCCGCACAGCGGTCGGATCCATACCTCCTACCACCAGGCGGTGACCGCCACCGGGCGGCTGTCGTCTACCGATCCGAACCTGCAGAACATTCCGGTTCGAACCGCCGAGGGTCGCCGGATCCGCCAGGCGTTTGTCGCCCCGGAAGGCTACAAGCTGGTGGCCGCCGACTACTCCCAGATCGAACTGCGGATCATGGCCCACCTGTCCGGTGATCAGAGCCTGCTGGAGGCGTTCCGCCATGGTGAGGATATCCATCGAGCCACCGCCGCCGAGGTGTTCAAGGTCGAGCGCGAAGCGGTCAGTAGCGATCAGCGCCGCAGCGCCAAGGCGATCAACTTCGGCCTGATCTACGGCATGTCGGCGTTCGGTCTGGCCAAGCAACTGGGGATCGCGCGAAACGACGCGGCGCGCTATATCGAGCACTATTTCGAGACCTACCCCGGCGTCGAGCGTTACATGAACGAGATCCGCGCCCAGGCGGCTGAAAACGGCTACGTCGAGACCCTGCGCGGTCGGCGCCTGTATCTGCCGAATATCAAGGCGCGCAACGCCATGCTACGCCAGGCGGCGGAGCGCACCGCCATCAACGCGCCGATGCAGGGCACCGCTGCCGATATCATCAAGCAGGCGATGATCGACGTGCAGGGATGGCTCGATCAGGGTGAGATCGATGCCCGCATCATCATGCAGGTCCACGATGAACTGGTGTTCGAGGTGCGTGAAGAGCAGGTTGAGGCTTTCTGCGAGCAGGTCAGCCAACGCATGGCCGAGGCCGCCGAACTGGATGTGCCGTTGCTGGTCGAAGCTGGTGTGGGGGACAACTGGGAACAGGCTCATTAACGACCGGAGAACGATCAGTCCGGACGATAGGGTAGGTTTATAACCAATTGAATTTCTGGATATAACAAAATTATTTAGAAATTTCCTCTCCAGTTACTGAACTATCAACCATACTTAGAGTCCCAGTACAAGAGAGTCACGACATCATAATCGTTGCAACATCGCTTCTGGCTCTCTGATACACATGCGTTAGGCCCTAACCTCGCTCCCCTTCCGATGCTAGGGCCTCTTTTTTCCAACCAAGCCCCCACTTGGTATGGAAATGGAAACCCGGCCCAGGCCGGGTTTTTTTATGTCACGACCAGGATCGTTTGACTAAGCCGTAGCCGCAATCACCTCAGGCGGCGCCGGCCTGCCCTCCTAACCAGCGACGCTGATTGATAAACAGACTGTTGCCCGGCTGTTTCTTGGCAATACGTTTGGCATCGGTGGCCAGTACCGACACATCATGGTGCGAGCGGCACAACTCCAGATCCGGCAGGGCCGCGCCAATCGACACCGTAGCGATATCAAAAAACGTTCGCTCGCCCTTACGATCCAAGGCGTAGATACCGCCGCGCAGCCGTTCGTCGGCGTCGTACAAGTTAAGCACTCCGTCGGTGAACAGTTGCTGAATCCGCTGACAACGTTGCTGCCAATCTTCGCTGCCGAACAGGATCAGAAAGTCATCCCCGCCGATATGACCGATAAAATCCCGGCTGTCATCAATGCAGGATTTCATGCACTGGGCCAGCAGCAGGATCACCTGATCGCCGCGCTCGTAGCCGTAGCAGTCGTTGAACGCCTTGAAATTATCCAGATCCAGATAGCAGACCACGAACGGCTCTCGCTTTTGCATCCGCCGTCCGGCTTCATCGTTAAAAGGCACATTGCCCGGCAGTTGAGTCAACGGATTGGCATGGCGGGCATGGCGTAACTGCAGATCGGTGATCAGCTTGAGCAGGTCGAAAATCGACCCGGTACCCAGGTAGCGGCCGTGGTTGGTGACGATAAAGTCGGAACGTACCCGCGATGCATCGCTCTGGTTGATCTGCTGGTTGACCTGGGCCAGCACCGTACACTCCTCCAATATCAGCGGGTTCGGATCCATAAACTCGCTGACCGGCTTGCGGTCGTGCAGCTCACGGCCGAACGGATTCAGATACAGGCTCAAAAAGGTCTCACGACTGAGCAACCCTACCGGCCGGTCCTGACAAACGACCGGCAGTGACTTGATATCACTCTGCTCCCGGAAGATGCGCTCGACCTCACATAACAGGGTCTGTTGATCGATGGCCGGACGGATCGTGGTGATCGGGGTCAGATCCTGAGGGATTCCGACCCCATCGGAGCCCGTGCCGCCGTTACTGAAGCGGAACAGACTCTCCTCCAGCTGCTGGGGCAATGCCACCGGTCGGGAGAAGTAGTAGCCCTGCTGCAGCACCAGACCGATATCGTTGAGGGTTCGGTGCTCTTCGACCCGCTCGATCCCTTCGGCAATCACCTGGCATTGAATCGAGCGCGCCACCTCCTGAATGGTACGGACAAACTCCTGCTTGATCGGCGTACCATCAATACCTTCGATAAAGTGGCGATCAATCTTGACGTATTGGGGACGCAGCTCCGACCAGGAGCGCAACCCCGCGTACCCGGCCCCCAGATCGTCCAGCGCCACCTCAAATCCCAGCTCTCGGTAGTGGCAGGTGGCATCGCGCATCAGGGTGTAATCTTCGATCGGAAACTGCTCGGTGATCTCGATTACCATCCGCTCGGCATCGAAGCCGACCTTATTAAGCAGCTGGAGCGTCATGCCGCACTGAAAATCACTCTCCAGCAGTGTCGCCGGGGTCACGTTAAGAAACAGCTTGCCGGGCAGATTGAGGTACTTGAAGCGTCGAATCGAAACTTCGCGGCATAGCAACTCCAACTCCAACAGCCGCCCGGTACGGTGGGCGACCTTGAACAGGCTGGCCGGCGAGTGCAGCGGGCTGCCTTCCGGGCCGCGGATCAGCGCCTCATAGCCCAGCACTTTGCGCTCACGGGTGTTGGCGATCGGCATAAACAGCGGCGTGAGCTGTCTCAGTTTGATAATACGGTCGAGTTCACGATCCATAACGACCTCGTTGACAGGTTTGGCAGGCTCGATCGATTTCACCACACGCATTGCCGTCACAGAGCACCTCCACATACTTCATGACGTTCCCTGTCTCATGTTGGATTCAAAACGCATCGATTTAACGTGGTCTTTATGACCAACCCGTGACAAGGCGCTTGTTTTTGGGGCCGTTTTGACCGAAGTCAAACCCCTTCTTATTCGTTAAGTGACGACCGCAAGACGGTCCGCAATGTCACCTGACTGTCATAAAACCGTCCTACTTTCTGCCGTTGCAAGTCACGTCAGGAAGTCAAACCATGCGTATCGCCACACTGAGCCGTTCCACTACCGCCCTGATGCTGTTCGCCAGCATCGGTATGGCAGTCTGCGTCTACTGGGGGCTGCAACAGTTACAGCGTCCGTTCGCGTTGAACCAGCATTACTATCAGCTCGCGTCTCAGGTGTCGGTCCAGACCCGTCAGTTGATCGACAACTACATCCGCACCGGCAATGCCGCCGATCTGCAACGGGCGCAAAGCTTCCTTGCCGATGACCTGAGCCGCGCCATGACCAGCCTGCCCGAGACATTGCGCCAGACCCTGACACCGGCGCTGAAGGCACTGGAGCAGGGGCTGGATACGGAACTCAGGGCTGCCGGTAAGCTGGCCGGCAATCCCCAAGAGCTGTTGATCCAGAACGAGCGTGAATCGATCGACGCGCTGGAGTCACTGCAGGATTACGCAACCCGGGCACCCGCTGAAAGCCGTGATCAGGCCAGGGAGCTGGAAGCTCTGACGCGGCAATATCTGGCCGCGTTGTCCCGTCGGGCCTTGATGCGTAGCAGCTATTTCAGCACCAGCGCGAATGCCGGTTTGCAGGACGGTTTGATCGCGCAAAGCACTGAGCTGCAACAACTGGCCGAGCAGATTCAGGCGTTACCGGCGCTGGGCGTGTGGCAGGATGAGCAGGAAGATGAGTTCGCCTCCTTGATGGGATTGGCAGAAACTGAGACCGAGCGGACCGAGATCGGCCAGGAGCATAAAGACAACCTGGCCTCCCTGAGTCGACGCTACCCGGCAGAATTAACCCGCACGCTGCAATGGCAGCAGGATGGCCAGGCGGCCCGCCGCCAGGTCGATCTGCTGATCGATGAACTGGAAGCGCGACTGAGCCAGGGACAACAGGTGGTGGATCAGCTCAAACACCAGATCGAGCAGCAGGTCATGTTGATGATGGCGAGCCTGCTGTTGCTGCTGTTTATCAGTGTAGGCACCACCGCCTGGGTGCAGCTGATCACCCTGAAGGGGATGGGCAAGGTTGGTAACTACCTCAAGCACCTGGCTTCCGGGGATTTTTCCCGGCAGATGTCGGAAAACAAGTCCTACCAAGAACTGAATCAACTACGTCACAGCGCCAATCAGCTGCAGGGGTACATGAAGGAGCTGGTGTCCGAAATCCGTCAGGAAGTGCAGGCGGTCGAGCAGGCAAGCAGCAGTATCGACCAGGTGGCGCTGCGAATTCATCAGGGCTCCGTGCAGCAAAACCAGCGTACCAGTGAAGCCGACAACGCCATTGCCGAGCTGGTCGACTCCTTCCAGCAGGTGGCCGAACATGCCCAGCAGGCGTCAGGGGCGGCGGACCAGGGCCAGCAATCGGTCAAACGCAGCGCCACGGTGATGACCCAGCTGGAAGCGGCCATCGCCCAGCTGTCGGCGGAAGTCCGTCAAGGCAACGGCGTGATCACCCAGTTACAGCAGGATACCCAGAGCATTGAAGCGGTATTGGATGTGATCGTTTCGATCGCCGAACAAACCAACCTGCTGGCACTCAACGCCGCCATCGAAGCGGCCCGGGCCGGTGAACACGGACGCGGTTTTGCCGTGGTCGCCGATGAAGTCCGCGGGCTGGCGCAGCGAACCTCGGTCTCGATCGATGAGATCCGCGCCATCATCGAGGGACTCGGCAGTTCATCCAAGCAGGTCGTTAACGCCATGGGGAGCCAGCAGCAGAATGCCGATCACTGTGTCGAACAGACCCGGGAAGCAGCTATCCAGCTGCAACAGGCGGTCAGCGCGATCGACAGCATCCACCACATGAACCTGATGATCGCCCAGACCACCGAGCAGCAGGCCGGTTCCGCCGAAGCGGTAAGGCTCAACGTCAGCGATATCCAGCAGCACTCCCAGGCCGCTGCCGAGCAAACCGATCAGGCACGCCAGCAAAGCGACCAGCTGGCACGGATCAGCACCGGCCTGCAAGGGCTGGTGGAGCGCTTTGTGGTCTGAACAACCGCGGCGAGACGCGATCGGATCGGACACCGGGCATCGATCGGTCTAATCATGCGCAGCCCCGTACACAGAAGCCGACATCGAGCAGCACCGCGCCGATCTATCGCTAATCCCTCTATACCGATTGTCCGGCTGCGATTCGTTCCCTGTTGCCGACGACGGTCATTGCTGCGGCAACGGCGGATGATTCAGCCATAAAAAAACCCGCATTCAACGAATGCGGGTCTCGCTAACGGAGGCGACGAGCATGTCAGTCGCCACCTCTCCCTCTTCAAAGTCGATCGATCAGTAGCCCTTCAGGTGATCGATATACTCCGGCAAGAACAGCGAAATTTGCGGGATATAGGTGATCAGCAGCAGGAAGAACAGCAACAGCAGCATCCACGGCAGTACCGCTTTGATCACCCAGAGCATGTTGTTGCCGGTTATCCCCGCCGTCACGAACAGGTTGAGCCCCACCGGCGGCGTCAGCATCCCGATCTCCATGTTGACCACCATGATGATACCCAGGTGGATCGGGTCGATGCCCAGCTGTACCGCGATCGGGAACAGGATCGGCGCCATGATCAGCAGGATCGCGGTCGGTTCCATGAAGTTACCGGCGATCAGCAGCAGGATGTTGACCACGATCAGGAAGCCCCAGGCCGGCAGGCCCCACTCCAGAATGGTTTCGGCGACCGAGTGCGGAATCCGCTCGGTGGTCAGCACGTGGGCGAACAGCATCGCGTTGGCGATGATGAACAGCAGCATCATCGAGACCTTGGCTGCATCAAGAACGACCTTGTTGACCTCTTTGTCGAAGATACTCTTCGGAATCGCGTAGGCGATCTGGGCGATATTCCGGCCCGTCGCCGCGCCGATTCCTTCACCCTCTTTACGCCAGGGCACCCCTTTGATCGGCCCCATATCACGGTAACCAACCACCGCTACCAGGAAGGCGTACACGGCCGCTGCCGAAGCCGCTTCGGTCGGACTGGCGATACCACCGTAGATCGAGCCCAGCACGATCACGATCAGCATCAGCCCGCCCATGGCGATGGCGCCGGACTTGGCCAGCTGGGCAAAGCCGGGGAACGGCTGCGACGGCAGCCCCTTGATCCGGGCGACGATGTAGATCACCACCATCAGCAGGAAGCCCATCATCAGGCCGGGAATGAAACCGGCCATGAACATCCGCGAAGCGGAGACTTCGGTCGCGGCGGCGTAAACCAGCATCACGATCGACGGCGGAATCAGGATGCCCAGGGTGCCGGAGGTGGTGATGACCCCGGCCGCCAGGCTCTCGGGGTAACCAGCACGCACCATACCGGCAATAACGATGGTACCGATGGCTGCCACGGTCGCCGGGGAGGAACCGGATACCGCCGCGAACAGCATACAGGCCATGATCGAGGCCATCGCCAAGCCGCCCTTGATATGGCCGACGCTGTCGATCGCAAAATCGATCAAGCGCTTGGCCACACCACCGGTGGACAGGAACGCGGACGACAGGATGAAGAACGGAATCGCCAACAGCGTGTAGTGCTCCGAAGTCGCTTCAAACAGCTTCAGCGCGATCGACGCCAGCGAGTCGTTGGAGAAGATCAGAATCGTGCTGACACTGGACAGACCGAGCGCGATGGCGATCGGCATTCCCATGAACATGCACAGGAACAGGATGATAAATAGCGTTGCGGTGGCCATTACTTGGTCTCCTCCTGTTCTTTCATCGCTTTCAGCTCTTCGGCGATATGCATACTCTCTTCGGCCTCATCGGCCAGATGGAAGCCGTCGGCCTTATGGGTGATCACCTTCCAGAACAGGTTCAGGAAGCGTACGATCAGCAGCACAAACCCGATCACCAGCACCGACATCGGAATCCACTTCTCGACCGGAAGGTCTTCCAACTCGATACCGATCATCTTCATCTTGCTGAGGTAGATCCAGGAGCCGTACAGGAACAGGCAGCAATAGAACAGACAGAGCGCAAGCGCCAGCATGGTGACGCCGCGGTGAACATTGCGGGGCAGCATCTTGACGAACACGTCGACGCCGATATGGCTGCCGACCTTAACCCCGTAAGAAGCGCCGAACAGAACGAACCAGGCGGACAGCAACAGCGTCACCTCCTGGGCCCAGTGGATACCGGCGTTGAAACCGAAGCGGGCAACCACCTCAGCGAACACCAGCAGTGTCATCGCAACCAGCAGAAGGCAAAGAAAGCTCTCTTCCAGTCGATTAATTAGTTTACCTAGCATGCCCCTGAAACCTCTGTGACATCAGCAGTGAAGGATCTACAGTCCGAAGCTGTCTCACCGGGCACCCCTTGCTAATGGCAGCGGTTAGATCACCGCACCAGGAGTCTCCGGTAAAACAGGTTGTCGGAACGAAGCGAGACGGCTGCCTCGCTTGGAAAGGATCAACCGCAGCGCGGTTGATCCTCGGTGGTACGCTTACTTGTTGGAAGCAACGGCGGCTTCGATCAGGTCAGCACCGATCTCGCCTTCAAACTTCTTCCAAACCGGCTTCATCGCCTCGACCCACTGCTGACGCTCGGCGTCGGTCAGGGTCAGGATCTCAGAGCGACCGGAATCGGCAATCGCCTGCTTGTCGGTGCTAGCTTTCTCAGCCGCAACCATGTTGCCGTGCTTGATCGCTTCGTCCAGCGCCTTCTTGATCTCGGTGCGCAGATCATCATCCAGACCCATCCAGAACTCGGCGGAAGTTACCACCAGGTAGTCCAGAACGCCGTGGTTAGACTCGGTGATGTAAGGCTGAACTTCGAAGAATTTCTTCGAGTAGATGTTGGACCAGGTGTTCTCCTGACCGTCGATCGCTTTGGTCTGCAGCAGGGTGAATACTTCAGAGAACGGCTTCTTCAGCGGTACCGCTTCAACGGCTTCAAACTGCGCCTGCAGTACGTCGGAAGTCATGATGCGGAACTTACGGCCATTGGCATCAGCCGGCGTTTTCAGCGGGTTGTTGGCGGACAGCTGCTTCATGCCGTTGTGCAGGTAGCCCAGACCCACCAGGCCTTTCTTGTTCAGCGAACCCAGCAGCTTCTGACCAGCCGGGCCCTGCTGGAAACGCTCTACCGCTTCCATGTCCTTGAACAGGAACGGCAGGTCAAAGATCTGCAGGGATTTGGTGTATTTCTGGAACTTGGACAGAGAAGGAGCCGCCATCTGGACATCGCCCAGCAGCATCGCTTCCAGAACCTTGTTGTCACCGAACAGCTGGGAGCTCGGGAAAACCTTGACCTCAACCTTACCGGCCAGACGCTCCTCAACCAGATCGCGGAACTTGTTAGCCATCTGACCTTTTGGAGTATTCTCGGCGACCACGTGGGAGAACTTGATCTCAACCGGAGCGGCCATGGCGGATTGGGCACCGACGGTCAGAGCGAGAGTGGCTACTGCTGCTGAAAGAAGACGCATATGCTTTTCCTCGTTTATCGTTATTCAGATTGTTGTCTTTATGGTCGCGCTCAAGAAAGCGTCTTGCTGCACGACTCTGACGGGAATAACAGCACCTATCGTGCCAATCTGATCGAAAACAAGTTAAAACAGAAGGTTACGAAAACCACAGCTTAATTAAACGCCGCTCAACTCTGAGATGAGAAAAAATCACCAAAATTTTGGGTGGGTTTCCGCCACCCCCGATAGGGGTAAAAAGGGTGGATTCCCACCCATTAGACCTTAGACCAAAGTCTAAACCAATGAAATAGCAGTATTTTTGTCGGATTTGTCGAGCCCGATCAGCCACTCCAGGAACGAACCCGCCCCACGTCCAGATGGACAAATTCGCTACCCGGGTAATAGCCGACTCCGCCACGTTTGAGCGACAGCGCGCCGACCTTGAGATCGGGCAGATGGATATCGGGCAACCGCACATCGATCGCCATCCCCTGCATATGCAGACTCTTCTTGGCCACCCCGGAGCTGTTTTGTCGTAGCATCGCATTGGTTTGCGGTGAGCGGTAACCGGAAATCACATGAAACGGCTGCTTGGAACCCAGTTTGAGCTGCAGGTCATGCAACATCTCCAGCAATCCCAGGTCGATCTCCATGATTTCACCGTTGCGGTGATCGCGAAGAACATTGTTGATCTGGGTTAGGCCTTCGTCCAGGTATTCCCCCTCAATCCAATAGGGGGTCTGAATATGCTCGCCGGTATGCAGATTATAAAACTGCAGACTTCGCTCCGGGTGCTGGCTGGCGAGCCCTTTGGCCCAGCTACGCGAAGCGGCACTGGTGGCGACCACGCCCCCCGCCAGCTTCAAGAAGTTTCTACGGTTAAACGTCTTACGATCCACGGCTGCTGTCCCCCTTACTCGCCCATGCCTACTGCATAGACCTCGTTTTCAGCTGGATTACTGCAACGACCGATCCCGGTTCGACCAGTTCGCCGGATGATCCGGCTCCGTCCTGACCAAGCCCCGCCAACTTCAATGCAGCATCGCAATCTCATCCGCAGCCTCCAGCCGGGGCTTGGAAGGATCCTGCTGATAGATATCTTCACGCAGTTGTAAGCGCTGCTGCGGATCCAGCCAGGCGGTCCAATAGGTCAGATACAGTCCCACCGGTCGACTCAAGCGGATCCGGCGGGTATCCGTCTCGGCCAGCATCTGATGCAGCGGCTTTTCCAAACGCTGCATCCCCAGCAGATAACTGGCCAATCTCTGCGGATCTTCCAGCCGTACACAGCCGGAACTGAAAGCCCGTTGATGGCTGGAGAACAAGGATTTGCTCGGGGTGTCATGCAGGTAAACCGCATAGGGATTGGGGAAATCAAACTTAATCTGCCCCAAGGCGTTATTGGCGCCCGGCAACTGGTACAGGCGCAGGTACTCACGGCCGCGGTACAGCTGCTCCGGATCGGCCTGCTGCTGATCCACCCAGATCTTCTGCTGTCCCCAGCCGGATACAATCTTCATGTTATGCCGATCCAGATAATCCCGATCGTCCCGCCATTTGGGCAGAATATCCTTGTAGGCAATACTCTTGGGCACGTTCCAGGCCGGGTTCAGCACCAACGAGCGGATCTCGCTCTGCAGCGTCGGGGTCTGGCGAGAAATTCGCCCTACGATCGCCTTCATCTCCATCACCGCCTGCTGATGGTCGAATACCCGTAACTGGAATCCAGGCACATTGACCTGCACATAACGTGGCGGGGCGATCCGTTGCAAAGCCAGCTGGCGCTCATGGTTCACCAGCAACTGGTAAGCCCGCTGGGTCGGCTCGACATTCATCGCCTGCAAACTGTCGGGGCCCAGAATACCGTCGGGCTTGAGGCCGTGACGGTGCTGAAACCGGATCAGAGCGGCCTCCAGCTCGGAGTCGAAGTAAGCCAACAGAACCCGCCGGTCGCCGGGTAGCTGATAGTCGCCATAGAGGCTCAGCATCTGTCGCAAGGCCTCCACCCGTGGACTGGAGTCTCCTTGGCGTAACAAGGCACCGTTGGCCAGCGGCTGCCAGCCGCGCTGGGGCAGATCGGAGTAAAATTCGGCGGCTTCGATCAACGAACCGAAAGAACGTGGATCAGCCGCTGCGGCAATCGGTATCTGGGCCTCTGCGGTACGGGATGTCGGTGGCATCACATCGGGATTCGGCAACACAGTACGCACCTCGCCACGGGCTACTGCGCTTAGCAAAATCAGACAGAGGGCCAGTGTGTATCTACGGCACATAGCCCTACCTCCAAGCCCGAATCAACGGACTTCTCCGAGACAACAGCCGACCGGCGTCTGCCCAGCCAGCATCACGGCACTGAGTGATTGGTACTCTTCAGTTTAGGTCCGCGGCCAGATTGAGTGGGCTAATGAACAACGGTAAAGGTGGGAAAAGCGCCATCGAGCGTGAATGCCGTTCAACCCGAAAAAATCTAGGGGTATCGAGCGGAGGGAGAGCTGGGGCTTATGAGGGCAGCCCCGCCCAGGGGCCGCTATCAGGCCCCGAGCACGGCTTGGATGAAAATTATTCGGGTTTGTAATCCTGTTTGTCGAGCCGGTATTTACGCATCTTGTCGTACAGGGTTTTACGCGGCAGCCCCAATTGCTCCATGGTCTCTTTGATCCGACCATCGTGGCGCGCCAGTGCTTCCTCGATCAGCATTTTTTCAAACTGCTCGACCTTCTCCGGTAGCGTCAGGCTGTCGGTGGCCGCATCCAGCTGCGGAATCAGCTGGTCAAACTCGAAGGTGCAGCCCTCTCCCAGCAGCACATAGCGCTCGGCCAGGTTGCGCAGCTCTCGCACATTACCGGGCCAGTCGTAACTCATCAGACTGTGAACCCGGGCCGGACTCAGAGCGGGAACTTCACGCTGGTACTGGGCCGAGGCGATCAGGGCGAAATGCTGGAACAGCAGCGGAATATCATCCCGTCGCTCGCGCAGTGACGGGATATCGACCCGTACCACATTGAGTCGGTAGTAAAGGTCTTCACGAAACTCTCCGCCGGCGCTGAGTTCCTTCAGGTCGGCCTTGGAGGCGGCCACGATGCGCAGGTCCAGCGGGATCAGCTCGTTGGCGCCGAGCCGCTCGATCGCCCGTTCCTCCAGCACCCGCAGCAGTTTGATCTGCAGCGACATCGGCATGCTCTCGATCTCATCGAGAAACAGGGTGCCGCCGTTGGCATGTTCGAGCTTGCCGATCCGCTGGCTCTTGGCATCGGTGAAGGCGCCCTTTTCATGCCCGAACAGCTCGCTCTCCATCAGATTTTCCGGCACCCCACCGCAATTGATGGCGACAAAGTTATGATCTTTGCGACGGCTGTTCTCATGGATATAGCGTGCCACCAGGTCCTTACCGGTGCCGGTTTCACCCATGATCAGGATATCGGCCGGGGTATCGGCCACCTGGGCCAGCAACTGGCGCATCTGCTGCACCGGCAGGGTCTTACCGATAATCCGCGGGCCCGGCGCACTCTGGGCCTGCAGCTCCTGACGCAGGGTCCGGTTTTCGATCGTCAACGCCCGTTTCTCGGCGGCCCGCTTGACCACATCGACCAGCAAGTCGGCCGGAAACGGTTTCTCGATAAAGTCGTAAGCGCCGTCCCGGATCGCATTGACCGCCATCGAGATATCTCCGTGGCCGGTAATCAGGATCACCGGCAGATCCGGATCGATCGCCCGGGCTTTGGCCATCAGCTCCAGCCCATCCATACCGGGCATATTGATATCGGTGACGATCACCCCGCTCCAATGGTCGTCGATCAGCGTCAGCGCAGCCTCGGCACTGTCGAGTGCCTGGACCTCGTAGCCGGCCAGCTCCAGCGTCTGACTACTGGCGGAACGGATATGTTTTTCATCATCGATCAGAAGAACACTGGGCATGGTGGCGGACATCGGCGGTGATCCTTACGGGTCGGGCGAGCAGAACCGGGAGCCGACAAACAAGCTTTTATCAGCGTGCTTGTCGTGACCTTAGTGTTGCGATGATACCGAATTCGATCCGTCACCCCAATCCGCAGATGCGGGAGGGGGGGGAGCTAGGTAACTTAGCGGGCGGGCTGATCAGTTATCCAACCGGGGCCAGAGAGGCTCCAGCAACTGACGCAGGTTGAAATGGAACGGCGCCGTCACACATTCGACGATATTGAAACCGTGCTCACCACTGTCACGCTCAATCGCCTGTTCATAATGTTCACCATCCGGGCCGATGATGGACGCCACGACCGGGAAGGCATTATGACTGCTCGGACGCACCACCACCGCGATCTCACCGTTAGCCAGATGCACCCAGCAACCCGGCGGCTTGAGTCCGAGCACGTCGATCAGCACCTTGGCCAGACGCGGATCAATCTGTTCACCCCGGTTCCGAAAAATCTGCTGCAGAATCTGCGGCGGCATCATTGCCGCCCGATCACCACGAGGCCGGGCCATGGCAACAAAATTATCCACCAGAGTCATGATCCGGCTACCCATATCGATCTGCCCCTCATCCAGTCGATGGGGGTAGCCCGTGCCGTCCAGACGCTCATGATGTCGCTCGACAATGCTTAACCAGATCCGATCATCGACCCCGGCCTGGGTCAGGATTTTAATCCCGTCGATCGGGTGTTTTCTGATCTGTCGCTGCTGCTGTTCGGTCAGCGCAATCGATTGCCGGTCAAGACGATCGTCCTGTAGGTCCAGCATACCGATATCCTGGGTCAGGGCGGCACAGATCATCGATAACCGGCTGGCGGGTGCGACTTTGCACTTCACCCCGATCAGTTCGGCCAACACCCCGCAGTAGAGCTCTTTAACATGCTGAAACTGAGCATTACGGTTCAGCTGCAGTGCGGCCAACAGACCGGTCGGTTGCTGACGACAACCTTTCTGGATCTGGTGGGCCAGGTATTTACAGCGAGAAATTGATTTTTGATCAGGACGTAACAACAGCAGATCGTGGGTCTCGGCCAGTAGCTGATGCTGCCGGTCGACCCAGGCGAATACGCTTACCGCCTCCTTGGCGCGGCCTGTTGTCGGCTGATCTGTAATGGGCATGTCGATAAGAGTTCTCCCGAATCTGGACTGGGCTCGATCCGTACTACTGATACTCAAACTCGATGATTACGGTGACTAAAGATCGAACGGAAGGCCTGCGTACCGACCCACTCACGAGCCTGAACGCGACGGGCTGCACTCCTATTGCATCCGATTATCATTCCAATAACCATGGAGAATGGTGCAGTATAGAGAAAAAACGGGCGTTTAAACGTTGATATAGATCCATCCCGGCGCATTTCGCTATCCATAGCTGCATCAAGAGTTTAGTCGAACCTCGGGCGATCGGCTCGTAGCAGGCAAAGCCGAAAACAGGCGCCGCCCTGCGGATGATTCGAGGCGCTCAATCGCCCTCCCAGATTTTCGACGATCCGGTGCGAAATCGACAGCCCCAGCCCCAGCCCTTCGCCGGCGGCCTTGGTGGTGAAGAACGGCTCAAATACCTTCGACAGCTCTTCTGGCGCGATACCCGGCCCCTGGTCATGGAACACCAGGCAGAGATGCTCTTCGGTCAATTCTAGACCAATATCGATCCGCTTGTTCGGCTGTCCCTGCATCGCCTGCACCGCGTTACTGAGCAGATTAACCACCACCTGCTCGAGCTTGACCATATCACCCATCACCAGCAGATCTTCCAGCGATTCCGGCCAATTGACCTCGACCTGCTCGCTATGCAGTCGACCGTACAGGATCGACATGGCCCCCTTGCGGACCGACAGCAAGGAGACAGGTTCGGCCTGCCCCGAACTTTTACGCGAGAACACCTTCAGCGGCGCAATGATCTTCGACATCCGTTCGGTCAGCCCGGAGATCTCCTGCAGGTTGTCAGCCACCCGATCGGTACGCTGCAGCTCCAGAAACTGGCGGGCATTGTCGGCATAGGCCCGGATCGCCGTCATCGGTTGATTCAGCTCGTGATTGATACCGGCGGACAGCTCACCCAGCACCGCCAGCTTGGCGGTCTGAATCAGCTCTTCCTGGGTGTGCTGGTGCTGTTCGATCTCATTGCGAAGCCGGTCGTTGGCGCCCTGCAGCGCCTGGGTCCGCTCCAGCACCCGCTGCTCCAGCAGGTCGCGGGCATCACGCAGCGATTCCTCATACTGTTTACGTTCGGTCAGGTCATGGATGGTGACGATAAACTTGCGCTCGCCATGATCGCGCACCGGCACGATGGTCAGCTCGATCGGGAACAGGGCATCGTCCTGACGACGGGCCTGCACCTCCAGTACCGGTACCTGGGCCTGCTCCGGCAGCTCCTGCGGGTCGGTGATCATGCGCCAGCAGACCGCCCGGTCCGGCTGAGCGATCAGATGGCTGAAATAGCGGCTCTCGATCTTGCCGGCACTGTAACCGAACAGTGCCTCGGCGGTCGGGTTGAACGACTCGATCCGGCCCTGGGAGTCCAGCGTGATCAAACCGGCCTGGGTATTATCGATAACCGCCCGCACCCGAGCCTCGTTCAGCTCCAACGTGCGGTTGGCCTGCTCCTTGAAACGCTGCCGTTCGTACTGGATCCGCTGACGTAGCAGTAAAAACAACCCCAGCAGCACCAGAACCGTCAAGATGACACCGGTCAGCACCACCGCATTCCAGACCCGCGATGACACCTGACTCAACTGAGCCAGCGCCACCACATTCAGCTCCGCCTCCGGCATCGGCAAGCGCATCAGCATATAGCGCGCACCGCTGAGCCGGTCGATGGAGCGCTCACCGGCGGCGGGGTTGTCTTCGAGCAGGGTGATCAGTTCAACGCCCTCGGCCAGCGGTTCCCGCTCCGTAATCGGCAGCGACACCAGTTGTTGATCGACATACCGCAGGCTGTCGACGATACGCCGCAGATCGGAGCCGGACAGCGGCTGCAGGGTCTTGAACTTCCAGGATTCCCGGGTGCTGATAAAGATGACGTCATCGATGTCGGTCACCAGCAGGTCGGTCAGCTCATCGTTCCACTGCTCTTCGATATCGTTCAGATCAATCTTGACCACCACCACACCGACCACGGCATCTGCACTGCGGATCGGATGAGAGAAGTAATAGCCGCGTTTGCGGGAGGTGGTTCCGAGGGCGAAATAACGCCCCTCGTCACCGGCCATGGCCTGCTGAAAATAGGGGCGATAGTGAAAGTTTTTACCGACGAAGGAGGCCGGGGTGTCCCAATTGCTGGAAGCGAGGGTCTGCCCGCTGGGCGCCATCAGATAGATATCCGAAGCTCCGGTAATGGTGCGCACTTCGCTCAGATAGCGATTCAGGGTCCCCACCAGCACCCGGTTGTCGGGGTTGTAGAGTACGTTCTTAAAGCTTCGGTCGGTGGCCAGCAGAGCCGGGAGATTCTGGTATTTCTCCAGCTCATTCTTGAGGCTCAGGGTATAGCGAGACAGGTTTTGATCGAGGCTGCGGCGCAGGTTGTCGAGCTCGACCTGGCGGGTCAGGCTGGCCACCTGCCATAAAATTAACGCAAAGGTAACCAGCAGCAGAATGACCGCCATCAGGCGGTACTTCTTCAAGCCTAGATCCAGACGCGCCGACAACCCTGATTAACCGTCCGATAGCGTGGCTGAGCCGTTACTTGGAGGTCGGCACGTAGCCTTCCGCCTGGTCGAACTCTTCGCCACTGAAGAACTTATCCATCTGTTCGGCCAGGTAGCTGCGGGCCTGGGCATCCATCATATTCAGGTGTTTTTCGTTGATCAGCCGAGTCTGGTGCTCCAGCCACTCCTGCCAGGCTTTCTTAGACACGTGGTCAAACACCTCTTTGCCACGGGCACCCGGATAGGGAGGACGATCCAGTCCTTCAAGTTCCTGCTGATATTTCTTACAGAACACAGTGCGGCTCATCGATTTTGACTCCTAACGCTGAATCCCCCTTTGACGGCGGGGGGTTAATAACTAAAAGACAGCCTACAAGATTACACCAAAGCAGCAGGCTCGACCTAACAACTCGTCGGCTTGCGTCGCTAACGCGACAATTGTCGGAGCAGACGCTCAACCGGCGCCGCCAATCCCAGCTGCGGTGGCGATTCAAGGTCGTACCAGCAGGTACCGGGCTCGGCTACTCGACGCTCCTCAAGAGCGACCCCTTCGATCAGCACGGGCTCGATCCGAAGCTGAAAATGGGAAAAGGTGTGAACCAGCGGCGGTAACGGCTGGGGTTCTGCATATTCCCGACACTGAGCCTGCAACCAAGACTCCCAGGGCTGGGTGTCATCGAACTGGGGAAACGACCAGAGGCCGCCCCAGAGCCCCACCGGAGGGCGCTGATGCAACCAAACCCGGCCCTGATGATCACGCAGCAACAGCATGCGGCATTCCCGCTTGGGCAACGCTTTCTTCGGTTTTGAACCCGGGTAAGCCTGCGGGTTGCCCTGGGCCAGCGCGACACAGTCCGAGCGCAGCGGGCAACGCTGGCAGTCCGGCTTGCCGCGTCGGCACAGGGTTGCGCCCAAATCCATCATCGCCTGGGTGTAGTCGGCACAACGCTGATGCGGGGTAAAGTGTTCGGACAGCTGCCACAGCTGCTTCAACACGGCGCTACGTCCAGGCCAACCTTCGATAGCCCGATAGCGGGCCAGGACCCGCTTAACGTTGCCGTCCAGGATCGGCGTCGGCACGCCTTGGGCGATCGACAGAATCGCCCCGGCCGTCGAGCGCCCTACACCCGGCAGCGATGCCATCTCATCCAAGCTGGTCGGAAACTGCCCATCGTACAGTTCGACGACCTGCTGTGCCGCCTTATGTAGATTTCGGGCGCGGGCGTAATAGCCCAATCCGGTCCACAGGTGCAGCACCTGATCCAGCTCGGCCTCAGCTAGCTGGCGGACCGTCGGGAAGGCGGCAACGAAGCGTTCGAAATAGGGGATCACCGTGCTGACCTGGGTCTGTTGCAGCATCACTTCGCTGAGCCAGACCCGGTACGGGGTGATCGGATGCTGCCAAGGCAGATCCTTACGACCATGCTGATCAAACCAGCTCAGCACCGCCTGCTGAAACTGCTCCGGACTCATCGGACCACGCCGCTCCCGACGTTTCGCTTGAGCATCAATTGAACAACCCTTTCAGCACGCCCTTAACCGCCTCGTTGCCCTTGAGCTTCTCTTCGAGCTTCTGCTCCAGTTTCTGCTTCACTTCGCGCTTGCCCACATCGGCCAAGACCTTGTTGATCCGCTTCTTATCAACCCCGCAGAGTTTGGTCGGCGCCTCGTCGAAACCGCCTTCGCAACGCAACGGCAGTGCCAGGTTGTGCAATTTCTCATCGATCCGACAGTTGGCGCTGGCAAAGTCCTGAAGCACCGTCAGTGACAGTCCGTAATCGAGTTTTTCTGCCGGTAGGTTGACCTGACCATCGCCGGCCAGGTTGATCCCGACCAAGGCGGCCTTCAGGTCCTGATTACTGACCACACCGTTGTCGATTTTGGCGGTTGCACTGAGGTTGCTGAATTCGGTGTAACTTTCCGCAGTCTCGGCCGGAGCCTGTTGTCCCCGGACCTGCAAGATCCCGCGACAGAGCGTATCCCCAAGATTCACCCCTTTAAGACGCCCCTCTTTGAGTCCCAGATCCATGTTGCCATCGAGGCTGTGAACTAGGTCATAAACCGAATTACCCTGGGCCTGATAGGCTCCATTCAGCGTAAAGCGACCGCTGAAGCGATCCTGTCCGGTCAGCGCCAACAGCATCGCCCCCAACTCGACGGCTTCGACCTTCTTGCTGATATCAAAGCGGGGGGTATCGTTACGGGCATCCAGTGTCATGCGGTGATCGAAGCGGCCTTGATACAACTCACCGCCGAGCTGACTCAGCTTGATCAAACCGGCATCGGCACTAAGCAGCATTTTGAGCTGGCTGATCTCCAAACCTGAGGCCTTCAGTTGCTTCAGCCCCAACTCGGCATCCAGTTTCAATGCCCTGAGGGTTTCCAAGGGCAGCAACGGCGCCTTGGAGTAACGCTCACCACCGGCTGCAGGTTTGCCCTGCGTCGACTGAGCCCCTTCCCCTGTTGTTGAGGGTGGCAGATAGCGATCCAGATCCAGGCTATCGCCGCTTAGCGCAAGGCTCTGCTTGCCACTGTTGAGATCGTAGCCAAGACTGCCGTCGAAGCGAGTCTGATCCAGCTGCAGACTCAAGGGCGACAACTGCACACTACCGGCTGGCCCGGCCAGGGTCGCTCGCAGACCGACCTGGCGCAGGGCTTGATCATCCGCGGTTTCTGGTGCCGGCTGCCCCAGAGCGACCAACAGCTGCTTCAGGTCCAGTGGATCAAGCGCCAACTCACCGCTCAACTGCGGCTGAGCCGATAGCCCTTCCGCCACCAGGTCCAGATTCAGCAGCAGATTGGCCAGCTTCAGCTTACCCGCTTGAAGTTCGGCCCGATCGGCGAGCTGATCAAACGCCAGATTACCGCTCAGGTTCAAGCTCAGCGGTTGCGGCATCAGCGCTCCCGACAACGAGGTTTGCAACTGCAACGCCTTGGCGCTGTAGTTGGCCCCGTCCAACAATATCTCGGTTTGCAGGCGGGTAGCCGCTTTGAGTTGCTGCTGTTGTTGCTCATGTAGCGCCAGGTCAAACTCCAGCATCAGTGGAAAAGCCTGACCGCTGACCAGCCCCTTGGCCTCCAGGTAGAGATTGCTGATCTCCACCTGCCGATCGTTGGCCGGATCGTCATAGACCACCCGTGCATCCGCGATCCGGACCTGGCCGATATCGAACAGCAGCGAACCGGGGTCACTAGCCGATGCCTGGGCCTCGGACGATTCCTGCGATTGCTCCGGGGCCGGAGCTTTGACAGTCAGGTCGAGCCCTTCCAGTTCGACGCCACTCATCTTTAACTCACCACTGAGCAACGGCATCAGCGCTACTTCAATGCTGGCCCGATCCAACGCCGCCAACGGCTCTCCATCGAGGGTCATCACCTGCAATTGCGGCAAGGACAACGCCACATTCGGAAACAGCGACCAACCGATATCGCCGCTCAGCTGCAGCTCAACTTGCCCCTTGTCCCGTGCCAGCTGTTGTAGCTCGGGTTTAAAGTCGTTTGGATTCACCAGCAGCAGGATCGCCCCGACCGCCAGCACCAGCAGCAGCACGATTCCCAGGAAAATTTTTAGCAGCAGTTTCATGTCCGACTCCAATCGCAGAAAAAGCACCTGTTGCTCTACATCTTAGTGGCTGATTTTCGTAGGTAAACCGGGAAGTTGTCCGATCCGCTCATTTTCCTCGTCAGTACCCCTCCGGATCCACACCCAAGCATTCATTGCCATCGCCTTTGCCGCTATAATGGGCGGCTTATTTTGGTAGTCGGAGGAGACCATGGGCGAACGTCAGGCCAGCGTTACCCGCAATACCCTGGAAACCCAGATCAGTGTATCGATCAATCTGGACGGTAGCGGCAAATTCAATGCCGATACCGGGGTGCCCTTTCTGGAGCATATGATGGAGCAGATCGCCCGCCACGGACTGATCGATCTGGATATTCAGGCCAAAGGTGATCTTCATATCGACGCGCACCACACCGTTGAAGATATCGGCATCACGCTGGGGCAGGCCTTTGCCAAGGCGGTCGGTGATAAGAAAGGGATCACTCGCTACGGCCACGCCTATGTGCCGCTGGATGAAGCCCTGTCGCGGGTAGTGATCGATTTTTCCGGCCGTCCCGGTCTATCGATGGATATTCCCTTTACCCGGGCCATGATCGGCGCTTTGGATACCGAGTTGTTTGGTGAGTTCTTCCACGGCTTCGTCAACCACGCCCAGGTCACCCTGCATATCGATAATCTGAAGGGTGCCAACTCGCACCATCAGGCTGAGACCGTGTTCAAGGCCTTCGGCCGGGCACTTCGGATGGCATTAGAGCCTGATCCGCGGATGGCGGGGATCACTCCATCGACCAAGGGTTGCCTCTAAGGCAGGCCGGTCCCAGATAGATTCTTAGAGCAAGAAAGAACATGAGCAGCGTTGCAGTTATCGATTACGGCATGGGCAATCTCCATTCGGTCGCCAAAGCCCTGGAACATGTCGCCCCCGGCGTCGAAGTACGAGTCACGGCTGATCCGGAGCAGATCTACAGCGCCGACCGAGTGATCCTACCCGGCGTCGGCGCGATCCGTGATTGTATGGCCGAAATCCGACGCCTGGGTGTCGATGAAGAGGTCCGACAGGTGATCGATTCAGGTAAGCCATTTCTGGGAATCTGTGTCGGCTACCAGGCCCTGATGGGGCATAGCGAGGAGAATGGTGGCGTCGATTGCCTCGGCCACTTCGCCGGCAACGCGCCCTTCTTTGGTAAGGACCATCGTGACCATAACGGTGAAATCCTCAAGGTCCCTCACATGGGCTGGAACCAGGTCCGGCAGCAACGCCCACACCCGCTTTGGGCCGAGATCGAGGATGGCAGTCGCTTCTACTTTGTACACAGCTACTACGTTAAGGTTGAAGACCCGTCATTGGTGGCCGGTCGCTGTGACTACGGATTGGAATTCGATGTCGCGGTCGCGCGGGATAACGTCTTCGCCGTTCAATTCCACCCGGAGAAAAGCCAGAAGGCCGGTCTGCAGCTATTGCAGAACTTCCTCAACTGGGACGGTAAGCCCTAAGCAACGGCATTGAATTGACTCAGCCCAGTCAGGGTCTAACGAATTAGGCAGGCTCGCACCCAACCGAGTCTGCCGGGCAGCTTCTCTGCCCAATTGAGCATCAGGAGAATCCCCATGCCCTTGGCAAAACGCATCATCCCCTGCCTGGACGTCGAGAACGGACGAGTTGTCAAAGGCGTCCAGTTCGTCGATATCCGCGATGCCGGTGATCCGGTCGAGGTGGCCAAGCGCTATGACGAGCAGGGTGCCGACGAGATCACCTTTCTGGATATCACCGCCACCCATGAAGGCCGTGACACCATGGTTCATACCGTCGAGCAGATGGCCAGTCAGGTGTTTATCCCGCTGACCGTCGGTGGTGGCATCCGCACCTGCGATGATATCCGTACCATGCTGAATGCCGGTGCCGATAAGGTCAGCATCAACTCGGCCGCGGTGTTCAATCCAGAATTCGTCCGTGAAGCTGCCGAGCGTTTCGGCTCCCAGTGTATCGTGGTGGCAATCGATGCCAAGAAGGTCAGTTCAGCCGACGAAGCCGACCGCTGGGAGATCTTCACCCATGGCGGTCGCAAACCCACCGGAATCGACGCGGTGGAGTGGGCCAAAAAGATGGTCGACCTCGGCGCAGGAGAGATACTACTGACCAGCATGGATCAGGACGGTGTGAAAAACGGTTATGACCTGGGTGTAACCCGTGCGATTGCCGAAGCCGTATCCGTGCCGGTAATCGCATCCGGCGGGGTCGGCAACCTCGACCACCTGGTCGATGGCATTACCGAAGGCAAAGCCGATGCCGTCCTAGCCGCCAGTATTTTCCACTTCGGTGAATACAGTATTCCCGAAGCCAAACAATATATGCGCGACAAAGGGGTCGAAGTTCGTCTCTAACCTTCGGCCTTAATGAATCACCGGAACTGAGTATCCTGGCGCAATCTTAGGGCCGCCAGGATACCCCTGCCTCACTCTTTTCCAGCCGATCCCGAGTACGGGCGCCAACAAACAACTGCCAGCCGATATCTTTCGGAAGCACAAGCCGTTCACCGTCCCGTTCGATACCCGGAGCCTGTGAAAGCGTCTGGTAGTTTACAAGATGGTTTAGCTGATACTTGTCGTTTAGTTCACCAGGCAAGTTCGTCAACTGTAATAGCCGATAGCACTCGGAGCGGTAACAGATCACACTGGCAGAGCGCACTGGGGCATTACCCACCTTAACACCGCGCCATGCTTTCCCTTGCTCCAGGGTATAGCGCGCCTCCCCGCCTTGCTGAGCGATACTCTGGCAAGCGCTGAGTGCAACAACCCCCAACAAAACGATAAATATTCGCATACTGATCTCCTCCGCCTTTAAGGTGGCGCATCCAAGTGTTAGGCGAGCAAACAGCACCTTTGGACTTGCCCGCTTTGGACATTAGAGTGGACTGGGAGATTTAAATTACGAAAAAAGATCCGCCGCACTAAGACTCTAACGCCCAAACGTCAAGCTGGTGCCACTACCAACCAAGTATCGAGTTAGAGTCACGGTGCAGGATTAAATTCCATAACGTTCGCGATAAGCCAACACCGCTTCTACCTCGGTTGCCCGATCGCCACGCTGCTGCAGATACTCGATCAGGTCGGCAAACGTGATGATACTGACCACCGGCATAGCGAAGTCCTGCTCAACCTCTTGAATGGCCGATAGCTCAGCTTTACCTTTCTCCTGCCGATCCAACGCGATCACGGTGGCCGCCGGCTTGGCTCCAGCCTGGTCGATCAATGCCATGACCTCTCGGATCGCCGTGCCGGCGGTGATCACGTCATCGATGATCAGTACTCGGCCCTGTAGCGGCGCTCCCACCAGATTTCCGCCTTCACCGTGATCCTTAGCTTCTTTGCGGTTAAAGACATAAGGGACATCCTTGCCATGCTCGGTCGCTAGCGCCACGCAGGTAGTTGCAGCCAGCGGAATCCCTTTATAGGCAGGCCCCAACATCACATCGTAATCAATCTTTGCCGTTTCGATTGCTGCGGCGTAATAGCGCCCCAGGCGCGCCAGCGCCTCACCGCTGTCGAACAGCCCCGCATTGAAAAAGTAAGGACTGACACGGCCGGACTTAAGGGTAAATTCGCCAAACTTCAACACACCACGCTCGATGGCAAATTCAATAAATTCTCGCTGGTAATCTTGCATGGCTATCGCAGGCTCCGTAGAAAAGTCGAGGTAAAAAACGGGGGCCATCATACAACGTCCCTCACCGGACTACAGCAACAACCCTCTTAAGGCACGTCATCAAATACCATTCAGCGTAACAAAAAGTTCAGTTTCCCAAACTTTGGCTTTACAATCCGGCCAAAATAATCATTTCCCCAACCTAAGGTAGTTCCATGCGCGTTATCACGCTGAATGTTCAAGGCATCAAGCAAGCCGCCGAGCGTGGCCTTTTCGACTGGATGGTCGAAGAGGATGCCGACGTTTACTGTCTGCAGGACATTCAGAGCAAAGAGTACCAACTGGATGATGCGATCTATCATCCGGAAGGCTATTACCCCTATTTTTTCGATGCCTTCGAAGATGACTACAGCGGCGTGGCGATCTATTGCAAAAAGCCGCCCAAGGCGATCATGACCGGATTGGGGTTCGAGCTGTGCGACTTTCACGGCCGCTTTATTCAGGCCGACTACGATGGTGTCAGTATTGTCTCAATGACAATTCCATCGGGATTGAAGGACGATGCCGCCCAGTCGCAAAAGTTTCATTACATGGAACACTTTCTGAACCACCTGCGAAAGACTCTGCGCAAGCGGCGGCAGTTCGTGTTTTGCGGGACCTGGAACATCGCCCACAAGACATCAGACTTGAGCAACTGGTACGTCAATCAGCAAAACTCGGGGTTCCTGCCGGAAGAGCGCCAATGGCTGGATATGGTCTTCGGTGAACTGGGCTTTATCGACGCGTTTCGGGAGATCAACCACATCGATCACCAGTTTACCTGGTGGCCCCCCTACAATCGGGCTTGGACACTCAACGAAGGTGCACGACTGGACTACCAGGTTACGACGAGTGGCCTGCGCAAGACCATCAACAACGCGCTGATCCACCGCGATGCCCGCTTCAGCGAACACGCCCCCTTGGAAGTTGAATACGAGCTGGACTGCTAAGCGGACCTTAGCAGCCCAGACCACCGGGCAGGCTCAAGCCGTTATTGCTGTGGCACCGATCAGAACAACTCTTCAGAGCTGACCTGGCCGGTGCTGACCCCCTGGCGCACCGCGGCAGCTGTGGGCACATCCTCCTTGCGAAAGACCTCAAAAATTGCATTTTTCTGACCGGGATAGGCCAGCAGGCCGGTTTCCGGATCAATACGCACGCTAACGATACCCTGAGGCGGAATCAGTGGTGCTTCGGGCTCGCCCTGCAGCGCCTGCTCCATATAGTCGATCCATATTGGCAATGCGGCGGTACTGCCGAATTCGCTTCGACCCAATGTCTGCGGCTGGTCAAACCCAACCCAAACCGAGGCTACCAGATTGCGGTTGAAACCGGAGAACCAGGCATCTTTTAGGTCATTGGTGGTACCGGTTTTGCCCGCCAAATCATTACGCCCCAACTTAGCAGCCTTTCTACCGGTTCCTCGCTTGATCACATCCTGCATGATGTTATTAATCAGATAGGCGGTCTGCTCATCAATGATTCTTGGCGCTAACGGCAAGCTGGTCAGCGCCTCACCCCCCTGCAGCGACAAGTCAACAATCTCACTCTCGGATTCCGCCTGTTCCTCGCCTGCCATTACTTCGGGAGCGTAGATACAGCCTTCACAGACGGTCAGAGGTTGCGCTTTGAACAGTTCCTCACCCGCTCGATCCGTGACACGTTCCAACCAGTAAGGCTCGACCTTGTAGCCCCCGTTGGCAAACACGGCATAGCCGGTGGCCAGCTCCAGCGGCGTAACATCGGCACTCCCCAGCGCCAACGACAGGTTATTCGGCAGACGCGCGCCATCAAAACCAAACCGCTGGATATAGTCCAGCGTCGGCTTAACCCCGAGAGTCCTTAAGATTCGGATCGACACCAGATTGCGGGATTTATACAAGGCTTCACGGAATCGGGTCGGGCCAAAGAACTCCTTGCTGTAATTTTCCGGTCGCCAGCTGCTTTCCAGGTTTTTATCCTCGAACACCACCGGCGCGTCATTAATGATCGACGCGGGGGTAAAGCCGCTGGCCAGTGCAGCGGTATAGACAAAGGGCTTGAAGTTAGAACCCGGTTGTCGGGTCCCTTGCACGACCCGATTAAACTTGCTCTGCTGGAAGCTAAACCCACCCACCAGCGCACGAACAGCCCCATCCTTGGTCGACAGAGAGACCAGCGCACTCTGCACCCGTGGAATCTGACGCAGCACCCAGCCATTGTCGGTCATCAGCACCCTGACCAGATCCCCTGCTGCAAGCACCTGGGAGGCATGGGTGGGTGCAGGTCCTCGACTGTTGACGCTCTTAAAGGTACGCGCCCAGCTGATGCCATCCCAATCCAGCTCGACCACTTCACCATTGCGTAATAGCAAGCCGGCGCGCTGCTTCTCCGCTTTCTCATCGGACACAGCCAATACCACCGCCGGCTCCAACGAGGCATAGCTTGGAATCTGGCGTAGCTTGTCGAGATACTGCGGTTTGGTCAGGGAAGCATCCCATTTCTGCTCAGCACCACGATATCCGTGACGCAGTTCGTAAGCCATCAAGCCTTTCACAACGGCCTGATTCGCGGCCTGCTGATCGGTACTGCGAATGGTGGTGTAGGCATTGAAACCGTCGATATAGATCGACTCACCAAAGCGGGATAGCAGATCGCTACGCACCATCTCTGCGATATAGGGCGCATAGAGTTCGATATCGGCGCCATGGTAGGCCGCCGTGATCGGAGCCTGTTGGGCTTCTGTCATTTGGCTCGCATCGATATAACCCAGCTTCTGCATACGGGCCAGGATCCAATTTCGGCGCTCCAGCGCACGCGGCGGATTTGCCAGCGGGTTATAAGCTGAAGGCGCCTTCGGCAGCCCTGCTATCATCGCCAGCTCGGCCAATGTCAGCTGGCCTATATCACGACCGTAATAAACATTAGCCGCGGCCTGAATGCCATAAGCTCGATTTCCCAGGTAAATTTTATTGACGTAAAGCTCAAGAATTTCTTTTTTTGAGAGCTGCTGTTCCATCTGCAGCGATAAAATAATTTCCTTAAACTTTCGGATAAAAGTCCGCTCCAGCGTCAACAGATAATTTCTCGCCACCTGCATAGTAATGGTACTGCCGCCGGTCTTGATTCGACCGGTGCTGGCAAGCTGGAAAGCGGCCCGTGCCAAGCCCTTGAAATCGATCCCGCCATGGTCAAAATAGCGACTATCTTCGGCGGCCAGAATAGCCTGAACAAAGGGCTCCGGAATTTGATCATAGTTAATGGGGACCCGGCGTTTTTCACCAAATTCCGCGATCAACTTATGATCGGCTGAATAAATCCGCAGAGGCGTTTGCAGCTTAATATCATGAAGCTGCTCGACACCCGGCAATTGTGGTTTAAGGTAGTAGTAACCGCCGGCGACAATCAGAGCCCCTAAAAATGTACAAAAAATCCCTACTTTTATAAAAAAGCCGAGCAGAGTTTTGATTTTGATCATGGTAACCTAAAGCTGATCCGTAAATTGGCGATATAGAATAATGTCACTAATAACAAAGTATGCGCATTGGTGATAATTTTTGTACAGTTGAGTACGGCCTCCATCGGGTCGCCAGTTCACTGCATTTAAGGATTAATCGGTGATTAGCCTTTTTAAATCCGGATCCAAATCGTTGCTTGGCGTCGATATCGGTTCCTCATACATCAAGCTGCTAGGCCTGTCCGGTAACGCCGGCAATTATAACGTTGATTGCTATGCTGTCGTCCATCTTCCTGAAGGCGCAGTGATCGACAACAACGTTCAGGAGGTCCCGGTCGTAGCCGAGGCGCTCTTAAAAGGCCTCAAGCTGGCCAACAGCAAAAGTAAGCGAGCAGCCACCTCGGTCCCGACCTCGGTGGTGATCGTCAAACAGCTCGAGTTCAGTCGATCATTCACCGAGGACGAGCTCGAAGAGCAGATCAAGGTGGAAGCCGACCAGTTTATCCCCTACTCGCTCGATGAAGTCGCGATCGACTTCCAGATTCAGGGGGAATCGGACAGTAGTCCGGAGCTGAATGACGTTCTGCTTGTTGCCTGCCGCCAGGACAGCGTACAGTCCCGAGAAGATTCAGTTAACGGCGCTGGCCTGAACTGCGAGATTGTCGATGTCGATACCTACGCGATTGAGCGGGTTTTCCCAGTGCTGGCCGAAACTCATGACCTTCTCGATAAGACGGTGGGACTGGTTGATATCGGCGCCAGCAGCATGACCCTCTACGTGATCGAGAACAATCAGGTGGTTTACTCTCGCGAGCAGGCATTTGGGGGCAATGATCTCACCCATAGTCTGTCGCAGGTTTCCGATCTATCCAGCGACGAAGTGGAGCGGGCCAAGAAAGCCAATGAGCTCCCCGAAGAGCTAACGCTGGGCTATATCGACCCCTTCAAACAGACCACTTCCCAGCAGATATCTCGCTCGATCCAGTTCTATTATTCATCAGGCACGCATGGTGAGATTGAGACACTTTTGCTGATGGGTGGAATCTCCGGCATTCCCGGCATCGCCGACGTAGTTTCCCAAGAACTGGGAATCAATACGGCCATTGCCGACCCGTTCAGCGCCATGACCATTGATTCACGTATCAACCGCCAGAAGTTCGATACCGAAGCGCCCTCGCTGGTATTGGCCTGCGGCCTGGCACTGAGGAGCTTTGCGGAATAATGGCTAACACCCTGATCAACCTCAGATCCTGGCGCGAAGACCGCCGCAAAGAGCGTCAGCAGCGATTTCTGACCAGCTCGGTGCTGGTCGCTATCTTGGCAGCAGCGGCAGTCTGGGGTACCGGATTCTACATTGAACACAACACCAAAAAGCAGCAGTTGCGCAATGACTACCTTCGCCAGGAGATGGCCAAGCTGGACTCCAAGATTGCAGAGATCAAGGAACTGAGAGCCAAGCGCGAGCGACTGTTGGAGCGACTACGAGCGATCCAGGAACTACAGGGTAATCGCCCCGTTATTGTCAGGGTATTCGATGAACTGGTACGTGTACTGCCGGATGAACTCTACTATTCGAATCTGAGCCGACAGGGAGAATCCCTCCACGTACAAGGCCGCGCGCTAAGTAACCGTGATGTCTCAACGCTGATGCGCAACCTTGATCGCTCATCCTGGTTTTCCGAGCCCAACCTAAGCAAAGTGGGCAAGAGTGGAGACCTATACAAAGATTTTGACATGCGTGTTGGCTTGAGCAAACCCAAGCCTGAAGAGGGAGGTTCCTGATGTCAGTTCAGAATGCATTCAGAAACGCCTTTCGTGGCTTTGATGTCAATAACCTTGATTTCAATACCGCCGGCAGCTGGCCCTATGGCGTCAAGGCGATCTGGTTTCTGGTGGTCATCGCCGCGCTAGGTGCAGCCGGTTACCACCTTCATGTCAAAGACTTGCAGTCGAAACTGGAGCAGGAGATCGCTAAAGAGCCGGACCTCAAGCGTCAATACCAGAGCAAAGCCTACCAAGTAGCCAATCTGGAAGCCCTGAAACGCCAGATGGAAGATGTCGAGGAAACCTTTGCCGAGCTGCTTAAGCAGCTGCCGACCGATACCGAGGTACCGGGCCTGTTGGAAGATATCACCGAAATCGGTCAAAACAGCGGTCTGAACTTCGATGTTATCTCGCTGGCGCCGGAGAAGAAGGTCAAGTTCTATATCGAGCTACCGATCAACATCTCGGTCAAAGGGAGCTATCACCAATTGGGCGAGTTTGTCAGCGGTATTGCTGCTTTGCCCCGAATCGTGACTGTTCACGACTTCACGATTAAGCCGATCTCCAATAACGGTGATCTGAGCATGAGCCTTTCTGCCAGGACCTATCGATATGACGATGAAAGCTAATTCCCAGCTCCGCCAGCAGTGGCTACCGCTGGCCTTAGCCGCTGTCGTATTAACAGGCTGTAGCCAGATCAACGACACTGCTGACTTACGACAGTATGTCGCCGAAACCCAGTCGCGGCCGGCGGGGAAAATCGATCCACTTCCGGAGTTTAAGCCTTACGAGAGTTTTCTTTATCGGGCGACCAGCCTCAGGGGGCCGTTCCAGCCCCTGGTCCGGGTCGAGCTGACTGAAGAGGAGAAAGGTGATGGCCCCAAAAACGACCTGAAGCCTGATTTTGACCGCCCAAAGGAGCCCCTTGAGGCCTTCAAATTAGAGAATCTTGTTATGGTCGGCACCATCCATATGCTGGAAAACGGCGAGCTGACTGCGCTGATTAAAGACGGCAACGGTGAAATCCATCGAATAAAAAGTGGCAACTATGTCGGGCGAAATTATGGCGAAATCCTGACAGTCAATGAGACCCAGATCGATATTATGGAAATCGTTCCAAACGGCCGGGATGGCTGGATGAAGCGTCCCCGTAATCTGGTTTTAGCAGAACAGTAGAAATAGGCGTAAATGGATATGGCGAATTTGCTCTCATCAACCACATGGCAGCAGGCCCGACAGCGACTGGCTCTTTCAAGCCGTAAATGGCTAGGGTTCGCAGCTTGCCTGCTACTGTCTCAAACCGCCCTGGCCGAAGTACAGATCATTGACTCCGCTTTCGTGACATTACCGGGCAACAAACTCGAGCTACGACTTGATTTCGATGCAGCTCCACCGCTGCCCCGCTCCTACAAAATTGAGCAACCGGCGCGAGTCGTTTTAGACCTGCACGGTGCCAGCAATGGACTAAGCAGCAAAAGCATCGACATCAAAACGGGGTTGGTCGACACCCTGCATCTAGCCGAGGTCAAAGACCGGGTCCGCGTCATCGCAAACCTGTACGAATCGGTTGAATACGACACCTATATTGAAGGAAACAGTCTGTTTGTCGTCTTCGGAGCCGGAGCCGGTGATGCAGTTGCCGCAGCCCAACCTATGCAGGCAAAAGGATCCAGCAAATCGGACACCAGCAACCTGGCCCGCCCTCTTCGTACCCAGGTTTCTTCGATCGATTTTCGTCGAGTGGATGGCAACATTGGTCGTGTATTTATCAACATGACCGACAACAAAGCCGGTGTTGATATTATCGAAGAGGGTAACAATGTCGTCGTCAACCTGATTGGCGCGCAGCTACCGGCAGCCTTAGAAGAGCGCGTTGATGTCCAAGATTTCTCGACGCCGGTCACCTTTGTCGATGCTATGGCGGACGGTAATAACAGCAGCATTCTGATCAAGCCTTCGGCGTTGCCGTACGACTACCTGGCCTATCAATCTGATAACCAACTGATCGTTGACTTCAAACCGGTCACCGACACCGAGGCCGAAGAGCGTCAGCGCGAACGTTTCCCCTACACGGGTGAAAAGCTGAGTTTAAACTTCCAGGATATCGATATTCGTTCGGTGCTGCAGATTATCGCCGACGTCACCGATATGAATCTGGTGGTCAGCGATACCGTCAGCGGAAACATCACCTTGCGACTCAAGAACGTCCCTTGGGACCAGGCACTGGAACTGGTATTAAAGACCAAGAGCCTGGACAAGCGCATCACCGGCAACGTGATGATGATCGCGCCTGCGGCCGAAATTGCCGAACGCGAACGCTTCGAGATTGAAACCAATAAACAGGTTCGCGAACTGAAAGAACCGCAGACCGAGTTCATCCAAGTTAATTACGCCAAAGCCAGCGATATTGTCTCGCTGCTAGGCACCGAGCAGGGTTTACTGTCCGAGCGAGGTTCGGTCCAAGCCGATCCTCGTACCAACACCCTGATCGTACGTGATATCGATACCAGTATCGCCAAGATCCGCAAAGCCCTGAAGAAGCTCGACATCCCGGTTCGCCAGGTAATGATCGAAGCCCGTCTGGTGACCGTCCGAGCCGACCTCAGCAAAGAGCTGGGCGTTAAGTGGGGCTTCGGCCACGTCAAGGACGGCGGGACTCGAATCGCGCTGGGCGCCACGGCTCCAGGCAACACAGCCCAGGCTGGCGGTAGCGGTTCGCTCACCGTACCCTCCAGCTTGAATGTGGATCTTGGCGCCACCAGCATTGGCGCATCCAGATTCGCTATCGGTGTCGGCTCCAACACCACTCTGCTGCAGATGGAACTGTCTGCACTTGAAACCGACGGTAGCGCCGAGATCATCTCGCAGCCGAAAGTAATTACCGCCAATGGTATGCCAGCTCGGATTCAGTCCGGTGATGAGATTCCATTCCAGACTGTCGAAGACGGCGAAGTCAACGTTGAGTTCAAAGAGGTGGTTCTGGCACTGGATGTTACTCCGCAGATCACTCCGGACAACCGCCTGATTCTCGACCTTAAGATCAATCAGGATTCGGTCGGTGAAGAGCTGCCCAACGGTGAGGTAGGCATCGTAACTAACGAACTCGAGACCCAGGTACTGGTCAATAATGGCGAAACCGTTGTACTCGGTGGCGTATTCCAGAAAGAACAGACCCAGAGCATCTCCAAAGTACCGCTTCTAGGTGATCTGCCGGTGTTGGGTAAACTGTTCACTCGGACCAACAACAGCAATCAGAAGAGCGAACTGCTGGTCTTTATCACCCCGAAAATCATCAGCGAGAGCCTCAGCAATCGCTGAGGCTTAAGCACCTTTCATACTAGGATCGTTGTTTGAACCTGTTTCTTATTGGACCGATGGGCGCTGGAAAAAGCACCATCGGTCGCCTTTTGGCTCAAGAGCTGCAACTGGAGTTTGTCGATTCCGACAAAGAGATTGAGACTCGCGCAGGAGCCGATATTCCCTGGATATTTGATGTTGAGGGCGAAGCAGGGTTTCGTAAGCGCGAGACCAGTATCATCGACGAGCTTAGTCAACAGCACAACGTGGTCCTGGCCACCGGTGGAGGCGCAATTCTAAGCGCTGACAACCGTCGCTTTTTGCAATCCCGTGGTACCGTTGTCTATCTGCACGCCTCCTTGGAGCAACAAATTGAACGAACCTCCAAGGACCGCAACCGACCTTTGCTTCAAACCGAAGACCCCGCTAAAGTATTGTCCGATCTGATGCAGGTTCGCGACCCGCTGTACCGGGACTGTTGTGATCTGCTCATCCAGACCGACGGCCGACGGCCAAAGTCGGTAGCGCGAGAGATAATCCGCCAGCTGGAACAACTCGATATACTTCGCTAACGCCAGCGAACCAGGACCACAACACGGGACCCCAACATGACCCTCCGGCTTGATGTTGCCCTCGACGAGCGCAGCTATCCGATCTACATCGGCGCCGGGTTGCTCGATCAACCCGAACTCTGGACAACCCATATTCGCAGCTCGCAAGTCTGCATCGTCACCAACGAAACCATTGCACCCATCTATCTGGAGCGGGTTCAGAAGTCTCTGGCCGACAAACAGCTCGCCACGGTGGTTCTACCCGATGGCGAATGTCACAAGAATCTCGATACCCTTAATCAGATCTTCGATGGTTTGCTACAAGCCAAGCACAACCGCACCACCACACTGATCGCCCTCGGCGGCGGCGTGGTCGGCGACATGACCGGCTTTGCTGCCGCCTGTTATCAGCGAGGGGTAGACTTCATCCAGATTCCCACCACACTTCTGTCTCAGGTCGACTCGTCGGTCGGCGGCAAGACCGGGGTCAACCACCCGCTGGGTAAAAACATGATCGGGGCCTTCCATCAACCCCGTTGCGTTCTGATTGACACCGACAGCCTGAACACCCTACCTGACAACGAGCTGGCCGCCGGGCTGGCCGAAGTGATCAAGTATGGATTAATTCTGGATCTGGAGTTCCTTGGCTGGCTTGAGCAAAACCTCAACGCCTTGCAGCAACGCGAACCCAAGGCCCTGGCCGAGGCCATCTACCGCTGCTGTCAGATCAAGGCGGAAGTTGTTGCCGAAGACGAAAAAGAAGCCGGCAAGCGTGCCTTGCTGAATCTTGGGCACACTTTTGGTCATGCGATCGAATCCCACAGCGGTTACGGAAACTGGCTCCACGGTGAAGCCGTTGCGGCCGGTACCATCATGGCGGCAGACCTGTCGGAACGTCTCGGCTGGATCAGCAATGCAGATGTCGAGCGGGTCAAACAGATCTTCAGCCGCGCCCGACTACCGCTACTCCCCCCTAAAGAGATGCAGCCGGACGATTTCATGTCACTGATGGCCGTGGACAAAAAAGTCCTAGACGGGCAGCTCCGACTGGTTTTGCTGCGCCAGCTGGGTGACGCCATCGTCACTGCCGATTTCAGTCCGGCCTCGCTGCAAAGTACGCTAAATGCGTTGACCAGCCATTGAGCGGATCAGCATGGTAGAACCTAGCTCTCGCCCTGACAGCATCGAGCCTTTCCTCAGTGAAGAAGTTCCGACGCTCAGCAGCCGCACCGGAACGGGCCAGGTCTATCTACCGCCCAGCCAGTTGCAACTGCTCGAACAGCTAGAGCACCTGAGTCGCTACAGCCATTTCATTCAAATCGTGACCGGCGTTAGCGGCAGCGGCAAGAGTACTTTGCTGCAACAGTTCTACCAGGTTGCCGATGACAGCGCTGTGCATAGCTGCCTGATCAAGCTAAGCCAACCAACCAGCGCAGCAACCCTACTGGATCAGATACATCAGCAGTTGAATCTGGATTCTGATGGCAATCGACAGCATCAACTTCAGGCGCTACTCCAGCATTGTCAGCTGCTGCAGCAACTCTCCAAACAGCTGTTGATCGTGATCGACGACGCCGAAGCCCTGCAAGCCGACGCACTTGAGCTACTGTTCAACCAGTTGGCTGCGCTGGATGAAGAGCAACGACCACATCTGGTCCTATTCGCCACACCCGAGCTGCGTGAGCAGCTTGCCAATCCGGCACTGCGCGGTGCGGTGGAAAGCAGCTGCCATTTTTTTGAGCTGGAGCCTCTCGAACCCAACGAGCTCAACGCCCTGCTCGAACATAGCTACAGCGCCGTAGCGACAAGGCTGAATGATAAAACCCGAGCCCAGCTGCTCAAAGACTCTCTTGGACTTCCCGGCCGAATACCACGAGTGATCGAAACGATCATGAGTGGCGAGTCATCGGAAGTGAGCTCATCCGGCACCGAGACAACCCCTGAAGCCGCGCCCAAGCAGCGAGGAGCCCGATGGCCCTGGGTCGCACTGACACTGCTGACACTGGTTGCTGTGGGCGGATGGCTGCTATGGCCACAACTACAACAATTCAATCGATTCGATCCGGATGCCGAGCGTATCCGGGTTGAAATTCCGGTCAGTCCCAAACCGATTGATGAAGCCCCTGCTGAGGCTACTCCTCCAAAACCCCAGGGGAATGATTTCGAGCAGCGCCTGGCTCAGGCCCGAGCCGCCTTAGAAGCCGAACAACAGCAGCTGACCCAGGCACAGCCCGAGCAGCCCGACGCTGCCCCCGCCGAAGTAGCGGCATCCCAGCAGCTGGAACTGGCCCCCATCAAGCCCGCTGCTGAAACACAACCGCAGGAAAGTGGCTCAGAGGCTGAAAGCCAACCCGATACAGCAAGCCAGCCCGAACAGCTGACAGAAGCAGCATCGCAGGCCGAAGCGACCACCGGGGCCGGCACAAACACTTTGGTGCTGCAGCTTCCACCGGTTACCGATCAAGCGAGCGCCCAATCCGCTGACTCGACAGCGACAACAGACACCGGCAAAACGGCTCAAATCGAATCGGTCAGCCAAACCGCCAAGGTCTATTTCGGCGACGGCAACGAGCTGCTGGAATGGAACCGATCGGGCTATACCCTACAGATGCTCGGTGCCCGCCAGGAGAAGAGTGTTGGCCGCTTCGTCGCCTCAATGCCGGAACAGGAGAAGCTGAAACGTTTCTATACGTTCTATAAACAAAAGCCTTGGTATGTCGTCGTTTATGGCCGCTACCCCAACCGCGCAGCCGCCATGGCCGCAATCGGCGACCTGCCTCCGGCACTACGCGCCAGAAGGCCATGGGCCCGAAGTATCGCCGGTGTGCAGGATGATATTCGGAAAGGCGAAAATTAAGGGTAAATTTTCTGCCTTTGACAACATCTAAAAGGAAAATTCACTTCGCACCTGCACCACCGATTTGTCCTCATCCCGTTTCGCGGGTAAAATGCCTCTCCTTTTGTGCGTAATAAACGCACACCTCACCTGGTTACCTATTCCAAAAAGAACTTCCAGGCGTTTGTTTGTAAAGACTTTTTCTGTTGAGGTCTGTGTATGATGACAGGACTGTATCGCCCGGGCGAATTCAAGGACAACTGCGGCTTCGGCCTGATGGCTCACGTCGAAGGCGACAGCAGCCACGAGCTGCTGCTCAAAGCGATCGAATCGCTGACTTGTATGACCCACCGCGGAGGAATCGCGGCCGACGGCAAAACCGGCGACGGCTGTGGCTTGCTGCTACAGATGCCCGATAGCTTTATGCGCACCATCGCGCAGGAGCAATTTAACACCGAGCTGGGCGAGCGTTACGGCGTCGGCATGATTTTCCTGTCCCGCGACGAGGCCAAAGCCGAAACCGCGCGCAACGAACTGAGCCAACAGATTGCGGTTCAGGGACTGGAACTGGTCGGCTGGCGCACCGTCCCCACCGATCCCTCTTCCTGCGGCCCGATCGCCCTGGAGACCCTTGGCCAGATCGAGCAGGTATTCGTAAAAGATGGCGGCAAGAGCGCCGAAGAATTGGCCGTCAGCCTATTCGTCGCCCGCCGCAAGGCCGAGATCGCGCTGGCAGAAGACGAAGACTTCTACGTCTGCAGCCTGTCCAGCACCGTGCTGTCCTATAAAGGCCTGGTGATGCCGGCCGATTTGACCAGCTTCTATCAGGACCTGGCCGATGAGCGGATGGCGACCGCGATCTGTGTATTCCACCAACGTTTCTCCACCAATACCGCACCCCGTTGGCCGCTGGCTCAGCCATTCCGGATTCTGGCGCACAACGGTGAAATCAACACCATCGAAGGCAATCGCAGCTGGGCCAACGCCCGGGCCAGCAAGTTCGAGACCGAGCTGCTGCCAAACCTGCAAGAGCTGATGCCGATCGTCAACACCACCGGCTCCGACTCCTCCAGCCTCGACAACATGGTCGAACTGCTGCTGACCGGCGGCATGGATCTGTATAAAGCCGTTCGTCTGGTGGTTCCGCCGGCCTGGCAGAACGTCGAGATGATCGACCCCGATCTGCGCGCCTTCTACGAATACAACTCCATGCACATGGAGCCCTGGGACGGCCCGGCCGGCCTGGTCATGACCGACGGCCACACCGCCGTCTGTATGCTCGACCGTAACGGTCTGCGTCCGTCACGCTGGGTTCTGACCAAAGACGGCATCATGTGTACCGCCTCCGAGATCGGCACCTACGACTACAAACCCGAAGACGTAGTCGCCAAGGGCCGGGTTGGCCCGGGCCAGATGCTGGCGATCGATACCCGTACCGGCGAAGTGCTGCACACCGACGATATCGACCAGAAGCTGAAGAGCGAACACCCCTACAAGAAGTGGCTGCGCGACAGCTCCTTCCGTCTGCAGTCGACCCTGGACGATCGCGACCTGGAGTTCCAGGAATTCACCCCGGAACAGCTCAAGACCCACCAGAAGATGTACCAGGTCAGCTTCGAAGAGCGCGATCAGGTCATCCGCCCGCTGGCGGAAACCTCCCAGGAAGCAGTTGGTTCGATGGGCGACGACACCCCGATGGCGGTGCTGTCCCACAAGACCCGCTCGCTGTACGACTACTTCCGCCAGCAGTTTGCTCAGGTCACCAACCCGCCGATCGACCCGCTGCGCGAAGCGATCGTGATGTCGCTGGAAACCTGCCTGGGTGCCGAGCGTAACGTGTTCGATGACTCCGAACAGCACGCCCAACGGATCATCCTGGCCTCGCCGGTACTGTCGCCACGTAAGTACCACAAGCTGTTCTACAACGAGATCGAAGGCTTCGAAACCCACTACTTGGGACTCAACTACGAGCCACAAGTGGGATTGAAGGCCGCGATCGAAGCGCTGTGCGAAAGTGCCGAAGCGGCGGTTCGCGACGGCAAGACCATGCTGATCCTGTCGGACCGTAATCTGAATGAAGGCATGCTGCCGATCCACGCCCTGATGGCGACTGGCGCGGTCGATAGCCATCTGCGCGAAATCGGCCTGCGTTGTAGCTGTAACCTGATCGTCGATACCGGTACCGCCCGCGATTCGCACCAGATCGCCGTGCTGCTCGGCTGTGGCGCCAGCGCCGTCTACCCGTACCTGGCGTACCGGGTGATCAACGACATGATCGCCCGCGGCGAGATCATCGGTGATGAGATCGGCTGTCACACCAACTATCGCAAGGGCATCAACAAAGGCCTGCTGAAGATCCTGTCAAAGATGGGTATCTCCACCATCGCCTCCTACCGTGCCGCCAAGCTGTTTGAGGCCGTTGGCCTGAGTTCCGAAGTGGTCGATACCTGCTTCCCGGAGCTGACCAGCCGCATCGAAGGCGCCAACTTCGTCGACTTCCAGCGTGATCAGGAACTGCTGGCCGCCGACGCCTGGAAGATGCGCAAGCCGATCGACCAAGGTGGCCTGCTGAAATTTGTCCACGGCAAGGAGTATCACGCCTTCAACCCAGACGTGGTTCGCAACATCCAACAGGCGGTCAAGCACAATGATGAAGGCGCTTATCGCGAGTTCGCCGCACTGGTCAACGAGCGCCCGGTTGCCACCATCCGTGACCTGTTCAAGCTCAAGGACGTCACCCCGATTGCGCTGGACGAGGTCGAGCCGGTCGAGTCGCTGTACAAGCGCTTCGACACCGCGGCGATGTCCCTCGGTGCCCTGTCACCGGAAGCTCATGAAGCTCTGGCGATGGCGATGAACGACCTCGGTGGTCGCTCAAACTCCGGTGAGGGCGGCGAAGACCCGGCCCGCTACGGCACCAACCGCCGCTCCAAGATCAAGCAGATCGCCTCCGGCCGCTTCGGTGTCACACCGCATTATCTGGTCAACGCCGAAGTGTTGCAGATCAAGGTTGCCCAGGGTGCCAAGCCCGGTGAAGGTGGTCAGCTGCCGGGCGGCAAGGTCAACAAACTGATCGCATCGCTGCGCTACTCGGTGCCGGGCGTGACCCTGATTTCACCGCCGCCGCATCACGATATCTACTCGATCGAAGACCTGGCCCAGCTGATCTTCGACCTCAAGCAGGTCAACCCGGATGCCCTGGTCTCGGTCAAGCTGGTCTCGCGCCCCGGCGTCGGCACCATCGCAGCCGGCGTCGCCAAGGCTTACGCCGACCTGATCACCATCTCCGGCTATGACGGTGGTACTGCGGCCAGTCCGCTGACTTCGATCCGTCATGCCGGCTCACCCTGGGAGATCGGCCTGTCCGAAACCCACCAGGCTCTGATGATCAACAACCTGCGCGACAAGGTTCGGGTCCAGACCGACGGTGGTCTGAAGACCGGCCTGGATGTGGTCAAGGCCGCCATCCTCGGGGCCGAGAGCTACGGCTTCGGCACCCTGCCGATGGTCGCGCTAGGCTGTAAGTTCCTGCGTATCTGTCACCTGAACAACTGCGCCACCGGTGTTGCGACCCAGCACGATTACCTGCGCTCCAAGCACTTCATCGGCACCGTGGACATGGTCAAGAACCTGTTCCGCTTTATCGCCGAAGAGACCCGCGAGTGGATGGCCAAGCTGGGCGTTCGCAGCCTGGAAGAGCTGGTCGGCCGCACCGACCTGCTGGAGATCCTGCCGGGTATGACCGAGCGTCAGCAGCGTCTGGATCTGACTCCGATCCTGCGCAACGACTTCGTCGACGGCAGCAAGCCGCAGACCTGTCAGCAGTCCCAGAACAACCCGTACGACACCGCTGAGTTGAACCAGCAGATTCTGGAAGCAACCCGCGATGCGATCGCCAACAAGCTGGGCGGTGAATTCGAATTCAGTATCACCAACTGCGACCGCTCCGTCGGTGCCCGGATCTCCGGTGAGATCGCCAAGCATCACGGCAATCTCGGCATGGAAGACACCCCGGTAACGGTCAAGCTCAAGGGTGTGGCAGGGCAGAGCTTCGGCGTCTGGAATGCCGGTGGCTTGGTGCTGGATCTGGAAGGTGACGCCAACGACTACGTCGGTAAAGGCATGGCCGGCGGCAAGATCGTCATCCGTCCGCCCGAGGGCAGCCAGTTCGAGACCCAGAAGACCTCGATCATCGGTAACACCTGTCTGTACGGGGCTACCGGGGGTCGCCTGTACGCGGCCGGCTGTGCCGGTGAACGCTTCGGGGTACGGAACTCCGGCGCCCAAGCCGTTATCGAAGGCGCCGGTGACCACTGCTGCGAATACATGACCGGCGGTCAGATCACCGTACTGGGTAACACCGGGGTCAACTTCGGTGCCGGTATGACCGGTGGTTTTGCCTATGTGCTGGATATGGATCGCACCTTCGTGGACAAGTACAACCACGAGCTGGTCGAGATCCACCGCATCAGCAATTACCACATGGAGGAGTACCGCAACCACCTCCAGAACGTGATAGCCGACTACGTCAATGAGACCCAGAGCGCCTGGGGCCAGCAGCTGTTAGAGAACTTCGATGATTACATCAACAAGTTCTGGCTGGTGAAGCCCAAGGCCGCCAGCCTTGGCGAGCTGCTCGACAACATGCGTCAACGTCCGGAGTAATTCGACGACGCATTCGGTTATCAAGAGATTCCGGCCCCGAGCACTAGCAAGGGGCCGTAAGATGAGGACGAGGTGTTATGAGTCAACGTCTGCACAACGACTTTCAATTTGTTGAACTCAAGCGCGAAGAACCGCAGAAGGTTGCCGCGGCAACCCGTAAGGTAGAGTTCAACGAGATCTATCACAGCTTTGAACCCGAGCAGGCTTCGAATCAGGCTCACCGCTGCCTGGCCTGTGGCAACCCCTACTGCGAGTGGAAGTGCCCGGTTCACAACTACATTCCGAACTGGCTCAAGCTGGTTTCCGAAGGCAATATCATTGAAGCCGCCGAGCTGTCCCACCAGACCAACTCGCTACCGGAAGTCTGCGGTCGGGTCTGCCCGCAGGATCGCCTCTGCGAAGGCGCCTGTACCCTGCAGCAGGGTAACTTCGGTGCCGTCACCATCGGTGCGGTGGAGAAGTACATCACCGACACCGCCCTGTCGATGGGCTGGAAGCCGGACATGTCCCAGGTGGTACCGACCGATAAGAAGGTTGCCATCATCGGTGCCGGACCGGCCGGTCTGGCCTGCGCCGATATCCTGGCCCGTAACGGCGTCAGTGCGGTGGTCTACGACCGCCACCCGGAGATCGGCGGCCTGCTGACCTTCGGCATACCTGAATTCAAGCTCGAGAAGAGCGTTATCACCCGCCGTCGTGAAATCCTCGAAGGCATGGGGATCGAGTTCCGCCTCAATACCGAGATCGGCAAGGACATCGCGTTCGACAGCCTGCTGGAAGAGTACGACTCCGTGTTCCTCGGCATGGGGACCTACACCTACATGAAGGGTGGCTTCCCCGGCGAAGACCTCGACGGCGTCCACGATGCGCTGCCGTTCCTGATCTCCAACGTCAACAACTGTCTCGGCTACGAGCAGGACGAAAACGGCTTCGTTGACATGCGCGGCAAGCGTGTTGTGGTCTTGGGTGGTGGTGACACCGCGATGGACTGTAACCGTACCTCGATCCGTCAGGGCGCCAAAGCGGTCTACTGTGCTTACCGTCGTGACGAGGCCAACATGCCCGGTTCACGCAAAGAGGTGGTCAACTCCAAAGAGGAAGGGGTGCAATTCCTGTTCAACCGCCAGCCGGTCGAAGTGGTCGGTGAAAACGGCAAGGTCACCGGCGTCAAACTGGTCACCACCGCGTTGGGCGAACCCGATGCCAACGGCCGTCGTCGTCCCGAAGTGGTCGAGGGCAGCGAAGAGGTGATCCCGGCCGATGCAGTTCTGGTCGCATTTGGTTTCCGTCCCAGCCCGGCACCCTGGTTCGAGCAGTTCGATATCCGTCTCGATGACGGGGGTCGCGTACTGGCTCCGGAATCCGGTGATTTCGCCTTCCAGACCAGCAACCCGAAAGTGTTCGCCGGTGGTGATATGGTACGCGGTTCCGACCTGGTTGTTACCGCCATCGCCGAGGGCCGTAAGGCCGCCGAAGGCATTTTGGACTACCTCGAGGTCTGATCCTCAGACCAAACAGCTCCATTGAGGGGGCAGTTTGAGATAAATCAGATTAAAGGCACGGCGATCCGTGCCTTTTTTTTGCCCAACGCCTTATACTAGGCGGCATTCTGTAATACCGAGTTGAGAACCCCATGTCAGAACTGAAGAATGATCGCTTTCTGCGCGCGCTGCTGCGCCAGCCCGTTGATGTAACCCCGGTCTGGATGATGCGCCAGGCTGGCCGTTATCTGCCGGAATACCGTGCCACTCGTTCCACCGCCGGTGATTTCATGAGCCTGTGCAAAAATGCCGAGTTCGCCTGTGAAGTGACAATCCAGCCGCTGGAGCGTTACCCGCTGGATGCGGCCATTCTTTTCTCCGACATTCTGACCATCCCCGATGCGATGGGCTTGGGCCTGTACTTCGAGACCGGCGAAGGTCCGAAATTCAAGAAGATCACCCGCACCGAAGAAGATGTGGCTGCACTGCCAATTCCGGATGTGACCACCGATCTGGACTACGTCATGAACGCGGTCTCCACCATCCGCCGCGAACTCAACGGCCGGGTACCGCTGATCGGCTTCTCCGGCAGCCCCTGGACGCTGGCCACCTACATGGTCGAAGGCGGCTCATCGAAAGACTTCCGCCATGTTAAGCGGATGATGTTCGAGACGCCGGAAGTGATGCATGAGCTGCTGCGCAAGCTGGCTGTCACCGTGACCGCCTACCTCAACGAGCAGATCCGCTCCGGTGCCCAAGCGGTACAGATCTTCGATACCTGGGGTGGCGTACTCAGCACCAGCTGCTACAACGAGTTCTCACTCAAATACATGAAGCAGATCGTTGACGGTCTGATCCGTGAGCACGACGGTCGCAAAGTGCCGGTAATCCTGTTCACCAAGAACGGCGGTCAGTGGCTGGAAAGCATCGCCAACACCGGTACCGATGCCGTGGGTCTGGACTGGACCACCGATATCGACGTTGCCCGCAGCCGTGTCGGCTCGCAGGTGGCGATCCAGGGCAACATGGATCCCAGCGTTCTTTACGCCGGCAAAGATCGAATTCGCGCCGAAGTCGAAGACATCCTGTCGCGCTTCGGTCACAACCCGGGCCACGTATTCAACCTGGGTCACGGCATCCACCAGTTCGTCGACCCGGCCCACGCCGGCTACTTTGTCGAAGCCGTTCACGAGCTAAGCGCCAAATACCACAGCTAACGGCCTCGCTCCGCCAGGGCGTCGTTGAAAAGCGGGCTCAGAATGCGCATTTACTCCCAGTAAACTGTGCTTCTTCACCGCTTTTCGCCTAACCCTGACGAATCGATTCTCGCTAGCAGATACCCACAAAAAAACCCGCAAAAGCGGGTTTTTTCGTTTCCTGCGGTGTGAAAGCTTAGCTCTGCAGCGCAGCCCTCTGAATCTCGACGATCTCTTTGATGCCCTTGGAGGCTAGAGCCAGCATGGCGTTGAGTTCGTCCTGGGTAAAGGTCTCGCCTTCCGCAGTGCCTTGCACTTCAACGAAACCGCCGGTCTCAGTCATGATCACATTCATGTCGGTCTCGGCCTTGGAGTCTTCGGCATAATCCAGATCCAGCACCGGCTGACCCTTGTAGATGCCCACCGATACGGCACCGAGCATGCCTTTGAACGGGTTGCCTTTCATCGCGCCGTTCTTGTCCTTCTTGAGGAAATCGATCGCGTCTTTAAGTGCCACACAGGCACCGGTGATCGATGCGGTACGGGTCCCGCCATCGGCCTGGATCACATCGCAGTCGATGGTGATAGTGTTCTCACCCAGCTTATCCAGATCCATTACTGCCCGCAGCGAGCGACCGATCAGACGCTGAATCTCTACAGTACGACCACCCTGCTTACCGCGCGCGGCTTCACGCCCCATCCGAGAGCCGGTAGAACGCGGCAGCATGCCGTATTCGGCGGTTACCCAGCCCGAACCACTACCACGCAGAAAACGCGGCACACCACGCTCGACAGACGCAGTACAGAGCACCTTGGTATCTCCGAATTCCACCAGCACCGAGCCCTCGGCATGTTTGGTGTAGTTGCGGGTGATACGGACCTCGCGTAGCTGGTCATGCTCACGACCGCTGGGGCGCATCGCGTCCACACCAAGATTCTTCAGTTGATCGGAGAGAGATGTACTCATCGGGAAACCTTACACAGATAACAAAAACAGTAGCTGCCGCCATTCAATCCCGATCATCAGGATTCGGGCTAGTCCCCGCCGCAGGCAGGTTGCTAAAATGGCAGCCAATTATGGATTGCCAAGTTTAATCGAGAACCCGCACTATGACACGCAGTATGACCGCTTTTGCGCGCCGCCAGAGCGAACAAGAATGGGGCACCCTGATCTGGGAGATCCGCTCCGTCAACCATCGCTACCTGGAACCTCACCTGCGCCTGCCGGAAAGCTTCCGCGAAATCGAAGGCCCTTTACGCGAACGCCTGCGCAAGCGACTGCAGCGCGGCAAGGTCGAATGCACCCTGCGCTTTCAGGCCGCCGAGGCGGGCGAACAGCAACTCAACCTCAACACCGAGGTTGCCCATCAGGTGCGCGACGCCGCTCAGCAGCTCAGCGACCTGCTGGCCAATCCGTCACCGATCAACCCGCTCGAACTGCTGCGTTGGCCCGGCGTCCTGCAACAAAACGAGCTGGATATGAAAGCGATCCAGAAACAGGCCCTGAGCCAGTTTGATGACGCGATTCAAGAGCTGATCGACAACCGCCTGCGTGAAGGCGCTGAACTGGCCCAGCTGATCAACCAGCGCCTGGACGGTATCGACGAGGTGGTCCGCCAAGTACGCGAGAAGCTGCCGGAGATCCTCGAGAAGCAGCGTCAGAACATCCTGACCCGTCTCGAAGACGCCCGGGTCGAGCTGGACCCCAACCGGGTCGAGCAGGAGATCGTGATGCTGGCCCAGAAAGCCGACGTCGATGAAGAGCTGGATCGCCTCGACACCCACACCGGTGAGGTTCGCCGCGTGCTGAAGCAAAAAGAAGCGATCGGCCGCCGCCTCGACTTCCTAATGCAGGAGCTCAACCGCGAAGCCAACACCCTCTCCTCCAAATCAATCGTCGCCGAAACCACCCAGTGCGCGGTGGAGCTGAAGGTGCTGATCGAGCAGATGCGCGAGCAGATCCAGAATATCGAGTAACCAGCCCCTTCTCTCCACACTTATGGATAGCAACACATCAACCCAACTCCGATGATTGCTATCCATCCTCAACCCCCTCTATCGACTTCGTCCCTGGTTTCATCGGTCTTTTTAGACTTAGGCGTTCTATCCTTATGGGAATTTTCGTGGTTTCATGGCCACAATCCTGTAGCCGTAAAGATTTACCTGACTCTGAAGTGAAGAGGGATGATATGGGACGCTTTTTCCGAGCAATGTTGTTTGGTGCCGGTTTCTTCCTGCTCAGTCAGGTAGCCGTTGCAGCACCTTTCAAAGTTCTGGTGGTGATGAGCTACGAAGAACAAAACCCCTGGTGCGAGGAGATCAAGCAGGGGATCGATACGGTACTCGCCCCCTCCTCAGAGATCAGTTACTTCTACATGGACACCAAGGTGGCTCCTGAAGGTGGGCCGGCAAAAGCCAAACAGGCGCTTGCTGCCTATCAAGCGCTGCAGCCGGATGGGGTAATTACCGTCGATGACAACGCCCAATCGATGCTGGTCGTTCCATCGCTGAAGGACAAGGTACCCACCCCCATCATGTTTGCCGGAGTAAACGCTGCGGCAAGTAAGTACGGCTACCCCAATCAACATATCTCTGGCATCCTCGAGCGGGCACATGTGCGGGAATCTCTGGCCTTCGCCAAGCAGCTGTTCCCATCAATCGATCGAGCCTGCCTGGTCACCAACGACGTGCCTTCCGGCCGGGCGCTGCAACAACAGGTTGAAGCGGATCGTACCAAGTATCCGGTCCCTGCCCGCCAGTTTTTCCTGACCAAAAGCACTGCTGAGCTGGATGAACTCGGTGAAACTCTACGTCAATCCTGTGATGCCCTATTTGTTGACAGCTTGGAGGGGATCAAAGATGCCGCTCAGCAGTCGATGAGTAACCAACAGGTACTGAGCTACCTTAAAACCCTCTTCCCTGGCCCTATCCTTGGCGGTAACCGCTACACCGTCGAGCAAGGTGCCTGGGCAGCCGTGGTGAAAACCGGGCAGGAACAAGGGGAAACCGCCGCCGAGATGCTGTTGCAGGCGATGCAGGGTACCCCAGTGGAGCAGATCCCAGTGACCACCAACAACAAGGGCGAGCGGATCGTCAACGTCAGCGCTCTGAAGGCCAACAACGTACCGCTCAAGCCGCTGGTGCTGCGTGGCGCCACCCTGGTTCGCGAGCAGCCTTGATCCTGATGCGCTGATGACCAAGCTGTTCGCAAGCATTGCCAGGAAGCTGGTCTGGCTGGCCGGCCTGAATGCTACCGCCTTTGTGGTCATTGCGCTGATCGTCAGCCTGGCGTTTGTGCGAGTGGAGGATCTGTCGACCCGTATCGTCGGCGGCGGTACGGAACGGGTCATCAACAACGCGCTGCTCGGAAGGCAGATCTCGTTGCTGTTTGCCGAAATCGATATCCTCAGCCGCCAGTGCAGCCAGAAATCCTATCAACCCAGCCAGGCGGAGCAACTAACCCAAGAGCTACAAGCAACCCTTCAACGAGTGCCAAATCCGGCGCTGAATCAGACCATCGCGACGTTTGAGCGCCAAACCCGGAATCTATTCCAGCAGTGCCTGCAGCTGAACCAGCGGGTGAAGCAGCTTCGCCGCCTGGGCAACACCACCGAGTACCGGCTTGATACCCTGGAACAGGCGATCGGTCAGAATCTGGTTGACCAGACCCTGGCAGGCAAGTCCACTAACCACCTTGATCAACAGATGACCCTGGTGGCGGGGCTTCGCGAGACCCTGCTGTTGATTGGCCGGGAGTCCGCCGAACAGCTTGCCTTTGCCAAATACAACGACAGTTCGACCCTCGGTGCCGTTGGCCGGGTCGATGATATGTCACTGCGACTCCAGACCTTGATTGCCGCCACCCCGGAGGTAGCCGAAGCCAGCAGGCTTCTGGATCTGGAGCTGGCCAATTACCGCAGTGCGGTGTTGCGTTATCGCAAAGCGATTATCGGCTTGGAAGCCGCCCTTGAATCATCGCTGACGGTCAAGAAAGCGGTACTCGGTCACTTGCAGCAACTCGACAAGGCAGCCCACTCCGAGGCCGAGACGATCAAAGCCGACCTGAGCCGAATTCTGCGCACCGCCAATGCCCAGGTTCTGGCCCTCGGGGTCGCTATTGCGCTGCTTTCTCTATTACTAATCAACCGGATCAATCGCCACAGCATCAGGAAGCCGATGGCCGAGACACTGCGTCTGATCAAGTCGATCAAACAAAACGGCACCCCCTCCACTCCAGCCGGCCGCGAAGATGAATGGGGCGAGATTCAGGAATCGCTGACCGGGATGGCGCAGGCACTGAAACAATCCCAAACCGAAGTGTTACAGGCCCGTGATCGGCTTGAGATGGCTTTGGCCGGGGCTAACGACGGCCTCTGGGACTGGAATCTGGAAACGGACGAGGTGTATTACTCGCCGCGTTGGAAATCCATGCTGGGTTACGATCCGGATGAACTCGCAGACAGGCTCAAAACCTGGGCCAAGCTCGTCGACCCGGCGCAGAAAGATCAGGTCCTGAAGCATGTCAGTCAGTATCTGGAGGGCGAGACCCCGACCTTTGCGATTGAATTTCGCATGCGCCACAAACAGGGCCACTGGGTTGATATCCTCTCCCGCGCCCAGATCGCGGTTGATGCCAACGGCAACCCATGTTCGCCACGTCGACTGGTTGGAACCCACAGCGACATCACCGATCGCAAGCTTGCCGAACGAGAACTGAAGCGAAGCGAAGGGGAAAAGCGCTCCCTGATCGACGCCCTGCCCGATATCGTCATGCGCTTTGCCCGCGACGGCTCTCACCTGTTCGTCTCCGAGAATGTTCGTAATGTGACCCCCTTTCAAGCCGAAGAGTTTATCGGCAAGACCCACCAACAGCTGGGTTTTCCGGAGCATCTGTGTCAGCTATGGGAATCGGCCATCGACAAAACCTTCCGGACCGCCTGTACCCAAGAGCTGGAGTTCTCCCTCGAAGGACCCTCCGGTCCGACTGTGTTTAATATGAAATTGACCCCGGATATCGATGAGGACAATCAGGTCCGGTCTGTGTTGACCGTTGCGCGCGATATCACCCAGCTGAAACAACACCAGAAGCGTTTGGAGCAGATCGCCCATTTCGATGTTCTAACCGGGCTACCCAACCGGGTCCTACTGGCCGATCGTCTGCTTCAATCGATGTCCCAGTGTCAGCGCCGGGGGATGAAACTGGCCGTGGTCTATATCGATCTGGACGGTTTCAAGGCGGTCAACGACCAATACGGCCACCATATCGGTGACCACCTGCTCAGCGTCGTAGCGAGACGGATGAGCCAAGCGCTGCGCGATGAAGACACTCTGGCACGACTCGGCGGAGATGAATTTGTCGCGGTGCTAATCGACCTGCAGGACGGGGAGACCGCAGAGCCGATCCTGCACCGGCTTCTGGAAGCCGCCGCACGCGAGGTCGAGCACGAGGGTGCTTCCCTGTCGGTATCCGCCAGCATGGGGGTCACCTTTTATCCCCAGTTCGAGGAGATCGATGCCGACCAGCTGCTGCGCCAAGCCGATCAGGCCATGTATCAAGCCAAACTCTCCGGCAGAAGCCAATACCACCTGTTCGACATGGCGCACGACCAGGCGGTGCGGGGCCACCTGGAAACCATCGAGCGCATTCGAACCGCGTTAACGGCCGAGGAGCTGTGTCTGTATTACCAACCCAAGGTGAACATGGAAAGCGGTCAGGTGATCGGGATGGAAGCCCTGATCCGCTGGCAACACCCAACGGAAGGCCTGCTGTCACCGGCCAGTTTCCTGCCGCTGATCGAAGAAGACCCGCTGAATATCGATGTCGGTGACTGGGTTCTCAAGCGCGCAATGGAACAGAGCGCGATCTGGCATGCCAAAGGACTCGCCCTGACCGTCAGCGTCAACGTCAGCGCCATGCAGATCCAGCAAAGCGACTTCGTCGAGAAGCTGGCAACCCTGCTGCAAGCCTATCCAACCCTACCGGCCAGGCTGCTCGAGCTGGAAATTCTCGAAACCAGCACCCTCAACGATCTCAGTCAGACCTCCCGAGTGATTCGCCAGTGCCGTGCACTGGGGGTCAAGGTCGCCATCGATGATTTCGGCACCGGCTACTCCTCACTGACCTACCTGAAGCAGCTGCCCGCCGATACGGTCAAGATCGATCAGAGCTTTGTCCGGGAGCTGCGTGCCGACTCGGATAACCTGGCCATCATTGAAGGCATCATGGGACTGGCCAAAGCGTTCCAGCGCGAGGTGATCGCCGAGGGGGTCGAGACCACCGAGCAGGGGCATTTGCTGCTGGCATTGGGCTGTCGGCAAGCACAGGGGTATGCCATTGCCCGGCCGATGCCCGCCGGGGAGGTCAGCGACTGGATCAATCAATGGCGCTCACCGCCCTCCTGGCTGGCCCACGCCTTAAGCGCGCCGCCTACCGACTGATCCAGTTCTCACCAAAGCGCTAAAACCTATGCCGGGTGATTACAGGAAGCCTCCGGACGGGGCGCCAGCCACTACCGGTCTGGGTTAACTACTTCAGCAGACTCTTCAAGCTGCTCAGCGTCGCCCGGCCCCGGGCTTTATTAGCCTGTTCGCAGCCCGGATCGCGCCCTTCCCACTCCAGGTCCTCTTCGGGCAGCTCGTCGAGAAAACGACTCGGCACCGTGTCGATCACCTCACCGAACTGTTTCCGCTGTCGGGTCAAAGTCATGGTCAGGGTCTTGCGCGCCCGGGTGATCCCCACGTAAGCCAGCCGACGCTCCTCCTCGACAAAGTCGTCCTCGATGCTGTTTCGGTGCGGCAGCAACTCCTCCTCCATCCCCATCAGGTAGACGTGGGGGAACTCCAGGCCCTTGGAGGCGTGCAGGGTCATCAGCTGAACCCGATCGTCATCCTCGTCCTCCTCCTGCTGTTCGAGCATATCGATCAACAGCAAACGCGCCACCGCGTCTTCAATCTCGGCGTCCGGATCGTCTTCCTGCAACCGCTCCAGGGTTCGCTGCAGCGACTCGACCAGGAACCAGACATTGGCCATCCGCCGCTCGCCCTGAATCTCGGAGTTGCAGTTCTGGTAGGTCCAGGTCTCGTAATCGATATCGCGGATCATCTGCTTGACCGCCTCGATCGGATCCCCGCGGTGGCAATGCTCGTGCACCTGCTTGAGCCAGGTGCTGAACTCGTAAAGTTTGGTCTGCGCCCGGGCCGGCATCGCCTGGGCCAATTCCAGCTGGCCGCTGGCCTCGAACAGACTGACTTCCCGCTCGGTGGCGTAAGCGGCCAATTTCTCCAGCGTGCCCGGACCGATCTCGCGTCGCGGCAGATTGATAATCCGCAGAAAAGCATTGTCGTCGTCGGGATTTATCAGCACCTTCAGGTAGGCCATGATGTCCTTGACCTCGGCACGGGAGAAAAACGAGGTGCCGCCGCTGAGTTTGTAGGGGATCTGGTAGGTCTGCAGTTTCATCTCAATCAGCCGCGCCTGGTGGTTACCCCGATACAGCACCGCGTAATCGCGGTAGTGATTGCGCAGGTTCAAGCGTCGCTCGATGATGTCGGCGGCGATCCGATCCGCTTCGGCCTCTTCGTTGCGGGTGAACACCACCTTGAGCGGGTCACCGAATCCCATCTCACTCCACAGCGTCTTCTCGAACTCGTGGGGGTTGTTGGCGATCAGCTGGTTGGCGGCCTTCAGAATCCGGCTGGTGGAGCGGTAGTTCTGCTCCAACATCACCACCTTGAGCGACGGAAAGTCCTTCTTCAACAGACCCAGGTTTTCCGGTTTGGCGCCGCGCCAGGCGTAGATCGACTGGTCATCGTCGCCGACCACGGTCAGGCCACCACGAATGCCCACCAGCAGCTTCACCATCAGGTATTGGCTGGTATTGGTGTCCTGGTATTCGTCCACCAGCAGATAACGGATCTTACGCTGCCAGCGCTCCAACACGTCCGGCCGTTGCTGGAACAGCAGGGTCGGGATCAGGATCAGGTCGTCAAAGTCGACCGCGTTGTAGGCCCGCAGGTGGCGGTTGTAGTGGGCATAGACCCGCGCCGCCAGCTCTTCGTTGCCGTTACTGGCCTGCTGCAGCGCCCGCTCCGGCCCCAACAGGTCGTTCTTCCAGTTGGAGATGGTGTGCTGAATAAAGTCGACCAGATCGGTCTCTTCGAGCTGATCCTTCTGCATCAGCTCGCGGATCAGTGCCTGGGCATCCTGGGCATCGAAGATCGAAAAGCCCGGTTTGAAGCCCAGCAGTTTGTGTTCGCGACGGATGATATTGAGCCCCAGGTTATGGAAGGTCGACACCGTCAGCCCCCGCGACGCCGGTCCCTTAACCAGTTTGCCGACCCGCTCCTTCATCTCACGGGCGGCTTTATTGGTGAAGGTCACCGCGGCAATATGGTGCGCTTTGATACCGCAGGTTTCGATCAGATAGGCGATCTTGCGGGTGATCACGCTGGTCTTGCCGCTGCCGGCACCGGCCAACACAAGCAGCGGACCATCCACGTATAACACCGCCTCTTTTTGGCGGGGATTCAAATTTGTCACAAACAGGAGACCTAAAGCGATGGCCAGCGTGGCCGATATTGGTTAGATTACGAATCTTACCGTTCAGACTACGGGAATTATACTAGTTGGACATGTTGGGAAGTCATGCCGCCCGAGCTTAATCCGGATCACGGTACACCACCACACCTGTTGATCGTCGCGCCGAATGAGCCCGACTATCAAGCGGTGGTATGGCCATTGCTGCAGGCCCCGGTGCCAGGTTATCGACTAACCTGGAGCACATCCGTCCGCGAAGCCATGAGCCAGGGCCGCCGTGCCGAGTTCCAGATGATTCTGTTGGCGGACTGCTTTGCCGCCGATCCCAACCATAACTACCTGCACCTGGCCCGCCGTCACCAACTCAAGATTCCGGTGATCGTGTTCGGCCAATCGATCAAGAGCAGCCACGAAGAGCGCTTTATCGAAGACGGCGCCATCGATGTGCTGGAACTGACCAACATCAACCTCAATGTGCTGCGTCGTGCGTTCCGCTATATCGCCCGCCTGCAGCAGCAGCAACACCAGATCCGGACCCTACGCCTCTACGACGACCTGACCGGTGCCCCCTCGAGACTCAGCTTTACCGAGCAGCTCGGCCACGCCTTCGAGTACGCCGACCGCAGCGCCACCAAGTTGGGCTTGATGATGCTCAACATCGACGGCTTCAAACGGGTCCATAACGCCCTGGGACCGGAGATCGGCGATGAGACCATCAGCAAGGTCGCCTCACGCCTGCAGGCGGGTCTGGAAAGCGGTCAGGAGCTGGCCCGGGTCGGTGACAACCAGTTCGCGCTGTTGCTGCCCGGCGATCAGGATCTGCAAGCGCAGCTGAATAAACTGATCGATCGGATCTGCTATCTGCAGCAACGCCCCTACCGGGTTCAAGGCCACAACCTGGCGCTGGGCATCAGTATCGGCTGTGCCATCTACCCGGAAAGCTCCAAGGATATGGCCAGCCTGGTGCGCCATGCCGGCTCGGCCTTGCATCTGGCCAAGAAAGAGCGCGGCTGTACCTTCCGCTTCTACGAAGAGCGCAACTTCGAGGATGCGGTCAACCAGATCACGCTGGAGCCCGAACTGCTCAACGCCTTGCGCCAGGAACAGTTTGTGCTGCACTACCAGCCGCGCATCGATATCAATACCCAGCGCATCGTCGGCGTCGAAGCCCTGATCCGATGGCAGCACCCCGAGAAGGGACTGTTGTTCCCGGACACCTTTATCCCGATGGCCGAGAAGTCCGGCCTGATCGTGCCGATGGGCTACTGGGTGTTCAACAAGGCGCTCGAGGATATGAAGCTGCTCGATGCCCAGGGATGCGAACTCAACCGCATCGGCATCAACCTGTCATTCCGCCAGTTCCAGGACGACACCCTGGTTCCGACCATCGCCCGCCTGTTGTCGCGCAGCGGTATCCATGCGGGCCGGGTCGAATTCGAGCTGACCGAGACCGCGGTGGCGCTGAACGAACAGCATGTCAGCCAGTGTATCGCCGATCTGAGCACCCTCGGCGTGACCTTCTCGCTGGATGACTTCGGCACCGGCTACTCCTCCTTCGCCCATCTGCAGAAACTGCCGATCAATACCCTCAAGATCGACAAGGCGTTTGTGCAAGGGGTCACCGACAACCCGGATGACGCCGAGATCGTTCGCGCCATCATCAACCTGGCCCACAACCTGCGTAAAGATGTGGTTGCCGAAGGTGCCGAAACCGCCGAGCAGATCGCCTTCCTGGAGCGAAATGAGTGCGACCAGGTCCAGGGCTACTACTACAGCAAACCGGTTGCCCTGCCGCTGCTGTTCAAGCAACTCAAAGAACAACGTCAGAAACTGGCCGGTTCCGGTAGCGCTACCGATGCCGACAAGGACAGCGTCAGCAGCGCCTGACACCAACCGATAGTCGCTCAACCTTAACTCATTGCTCGATCCTGGCGTCGATAACTCAGCGACTGCAACAGATGGGACCGGTCGATATCGGTCGCCCCCTCAAGATCAGCCAACGTGCGCGCCACCCGCAACACCCGATGATAGGCTCGCGCCGACAGGCCCAGACGGTTCAACGCCTGCTGCATCAGCTGTCGGTTCTCCCGATTCAGGGCGCAATCCAGCTCCAGCTCTTGTCCCGATAAACGGTGATTCAATTTACCCCTTCGCCGCAGCTGCCGCTGACGGGCCAGCTCGACCCGTCGACGGACGCTGGCGGAATCCTCGGCCGGCGTGGTCGCTTCGATCAGTTCCTGCTCGCTCAGGGCGCCGACCTCGATCTGCAGATCCAGCCGATCCAGTAGCGGTCCGGAGATACGACCCTGATAGCGCTTGATCTGATCCGGGGTGCAGCGACAGCGCCCCGACGGATCGCCCTGATAGCCACAAGGGCAGGGATTCATGGCCGCGATCAGCTGGAAACGGGCCGGAAAGGTGACCTGGGCACTGGCGCGGGAGATACAGATCTGCCCGGACTCCATCGGCTCACGCAGCACCTCCAGCACCCGTCGGTCGAACTCCGGCAGCTCATCCAGAAACAGCACCCCATGATTGGCCAGCGAGATCTCCCCCGGTCTCGGCGTACTGCCGCCTCCCACCAGCGCCACGCCGGACACCGTATGATGGGGCTGGCGGAAGGGACGCTGTAGGTTCAAGGTGGTATCGGTCTGCCGAGCCACCGAGCGGATCGAGACCACCTCCAACTGCTCCTCCGGTGTCAACGGCGGCAGCAGGCTCGGCAAACGACTGGCCAGCATCGTTTTACCGGTGCCCGGCGGCCCCGACATCAGCAGGCTATGCCCCCCGGCGGCGGCGACCTCCAGCGCCCGTCGTGCCTGATACTGGCCGCGAACATCGACCAGATCCGGGCCGCCCGGTGACTGGCTCAGCGGCGGCGCCTGGACCGCCTGCAGAGGCTGCTGACCCAATAGATGGGCACAGGCCTGCAGCAAATGCTCGGCCCCCAGCACGTCGATATCCGGCAGCAGCGCGGCTTCATCGGCACAGGCCCTGGGAAGCAGCAAGGCGCGCCCGGCACGGCGCGCCTGCATCGCACTGGGCAACGCTCCGGGCACCGCCCGCAGCTCTCCCGACAGAGCCAGCTCGCCGATCACTTCGAGCCGATCCAGCTGCTGTTGTTCGAGCTGGCCGGACGCGCAAAGGATGCCCAAGGCGATGGCCAAGTCATAACGCCCGCCCTCTTTGGGCAGGTCGGCCGGTGCCAGATTGACGGTGATGCGACGCATCGGATAATCGAAGCGGCTATTGAGCAACGCACTGCGTACCCGTTCTTTGGATTCCTTGACCGCCGCCTCGGGCAGCCCCACGATCGAAAAACCCGGCAGGCCGTTGCTGAGATGAACTTCCACCGTCACCGATGGGGCGTCGATGCCCAGCAGGGCTCGACTGTGAACAATCGCCAATGACATAAACGGTCCCTGTTGCTGTCAGGCACAATAGATACCGCGCCATCCTGGTGCGGCCGAGAATGAAACAGATCAGGCTGATCTAATTCATTACCGAATTGATAGTAACGCAAAAGCGGTTCAGATGGCGCGATTCAGATAACCATCCGACCAGGGCGGCAAACGGATACCCTGCTGCTGTTGGCGCAACAGTTGCTCCAGACTATCCGCATCCACCGGCTTCGAGAACAGATACCCCTGCCCCAACGAACAGCCTTCATTGATCAGGTCGGTCAGGTTCTGGGGCAATTCGACCCCTTCGGCAACCACTTCCAACTCCAGACTTTTGGCCAGGCTGAGAATGGTCCGGATAAAGCGCAGGTCTTTGGGCTCGTTATTAAGGTCCTGCACGAATGACTTGTCGATTTTAAGCCGATCCACCGGCAGTTTTTTCAGGTGGCTCAAGGAGGAATAGCCGGTTCCGAAATCATCCAGTGCCAGCTCCACCCCAAGTTGATGGAGCCCGTGCAGGATATCCGGCGAACTTTCGATATCCTGCATGGTAGTATCTTCGGTCACCTCAATAATCAGACGACCGGGCTTGATACCGTAGTAATCGATGATGCAGGTCACCGAGCCGACCAGATCATGCTTGGTGTACATCCCCGGTGAGACATTGACTGACATCTTAATCCGAGACAGGTTGGCTGACTCCCAAACCAGGCTTTGTTTACAGGCGGTGGAAATGACCCATTCATTGAGCTCCAGCGCCAGATCGTACTGCTCGGCCACGGCCACCACTTCCAGCGGTGACACCATTCCGTGCTTGGGGTGATCCCAGCGCAATAGCGCTTCCACCGATTCAATCCGTCCTGTATCGAGCCGAATCAGCGGCTGGTAATGCAGCTCCAGCTGGTTATGCACTATCGCCTGACGCAGATCTTCAGCCAGCTCACGGCGCCGCTGCAGCCCCAGGTTCATCTGCAATTCGAACAATCGATAAGCCTGGGCCGGATCTCGCTTGGCTCGATACATGGCCATGTCGGCGTTGATTAAAACCTGGGAAAGGGTGGCGCCGTCATCCGGGAAGATACTGACGCCAATACTGACCGACGCCGGAACCCGATTATCCCCGACATCGATCTCCACTCCGATCTCGTTGCTGAGCCGGGTCGCCAGTTTTTCACACAGTTGTTGATCCACCCCCTGCTCCAGCACGATGGCAAACTCATCGCCACCCATACGCGCAACCATCTGATCTTTGGGTACGACATCCCGCAACATCTTGGAGACCTGAATCAACATCTCATCACCGGCCGCATGGCCCAGGCTGTCGTTGATCTCCTTGAAGTTGTTCAGGTCCAGCATCAATAGCCCAATTCGGTGGTTGCCCAGCTTGGCCCGGGCTTCCACCTCGGCCAGATGCTGATTGAGGTACTTACGGTTGGGTAACTGGGTCAACTCATCCAGCAGTGCCTGGAGCCGATTGCGGGCACTTTCACGAACCACCAGCACGACCAGAAAGGCCCCACTGAGCAACAACCCGAACATCGACAACCCGAAGCCAACCGGCTCGGTGGCACTCAGATTAGGAGTGCCTTGAAAGCTACGGACATTGAAAGCGCGGACCTCGGTCTGCAGACGTCGAAACGGCCGGGCGATCTGCTGAGCATAGTCCCAGTTACCCGGCTCCAAGGCCAACAGCGCCTGCTCACTGAAGCGCAGCTGCTGCCACAGCGAACTGAACAGCTCGGCAGCTCCCGGCAGGCTACGGATCTCTTGGGTTTCGGTCCCGATACTGAGCACCTCCATTCTCGACCACAGCAGATCGAAACGAAGCATCAACTGCTCACGGGTGATACGCCCGGCACCTGTCATCTCAAGGGCGTGCAGAAAGCGCCGTAACTCCCCTTCCAGCTCGGAAGAGGCCCAGGCACCGGTTTTTTCCGCCAACGCCAGCTGGGTGACTGTTTCGGCATGACGTTGATAACTGAGCACGGCACTGGTTGCGAAGAGGGTCACAACCAACAAAAGAATGCCGTAACGTAGCACCTGCTGAATATTCATCGGGCTGGGAAGGGTGTATTAAGCAAGCAGCATGATCAGGGCTGAACCTCAAGCCGGTTCAGCTGCCAGACCATCGCCGGATGATGGCGCTGATGATCGAGCTCGGGGTAGTCGGACATCGGATACAGAATCCACAGCGGTCCCTTATCACGAACCCGCATCGGTCTGCCGTCAGCCCGGATGGCAATCATCACCGGGTAGTCACGGATCGGTTCGAGATCGATCACCGAGTGGTAGTCATTCAGGGCATGGGCCACCACCTTGCTGCCTTTCGCTCCCAGTTGCTGGAGTAACTCCTTCAGCAGCACCCCTTGATATTGGTGCTTACCCTCGGTCCAGGGCGTGGTGGTATCGAATGAATGCTGCGGCATGGCTTCGAGCATCGCCCGATCGAAACGGGCCTGGCCCGGTGCATTGGTATGTTCAATCGCGCCGGTCACCGTCAACAGTACATCACCGTTGGGTTGGTCCAGGGGGGCCGCCTGACTCGTAACAGCCGCTAAGGGTCCGATCAGAATTGACATCAACAGCAAGCGAAGCCCCTTTTGCACGCTCCACATAATTCCTCTCCGTCATCGGTTTTTTATTATTTGACCCATACTATAGTCCGCTCTCGGCTATAGATTGCGATACTGCTTTATAAGGATCGGATCCTTGCATAGCAAGTCGCGTAAAGGAAAATCACGGTTTGCACTGAGCTGGCGCAAGGGATGCCGACAAACAGGACGGCTGAGCCTGTCGGCGGCCCAGCTGCTCAGGAGCGTTCCAATTCGCTCAAACGCTTTTCCAGCTCATCGACCAGTTGGCGAGTTCGACTCAAGACCTCGGCCTGGCTGTCAAACTCTTCCCGGGTAACCAGATCAAGCCGCGCGAACGCGCTTTGCAGAATCAGATTCACGCTGTGGCGCAGCTCCTGTTGGGTTTGCTGCGGCGCTTGTCCCAGCAGTTTGCTGAACTGCTCATTGAGGTTTTCCAGTAGCTGAGGAGGGATCATCTGGGCTCCAACGGTTAAATGGTTTGATTGCCGCATTCTAGCACCCCTGCCGTCTACCCTGCGACCACAGCCCCCTCCCGCTCTAGTGCCTTCAAGCCTAGGCGTAGCTGCCGGCAGCACAGCAACGCACCACAGCAGTGCATGCACCACAGTAGTGCCTGATTATCGTGCCCTAGCCTGGGACCTCACCCGCTAACCAACCGACCAAAACTCTCAAAAAACCACCTAACTAACTGTTATTCAACAACTAAGGGAACCTGGCACAGCTAATGCTAAATCCTCACCAACGGCACCCGACAGCTTAGGTCGATGCCCAAGTACTTAACCCTCAGGAGATTTAGCCATGAAACTTATTTCGGCTGTGATCAAGCCCTTCAAACTGGACGACGTGCGTGAGGCACTGTCCGAAATCGGTGTCCAGGGCATCACCGTTACCGAAGTCAAAGGCTTCGGCCGTCAGAAAGGCCATACCGAGCTCTACCGGGGCGCGGAATACGTGGTCGACTTCCTTCCCAAGGTCAAGCTCGAAGCCGCGGTCAGCGATGAGATCGTCGACCAGGTGATCGAGACCGTTTCCAAAACCGCCAACACCGGCAAGATCGGTGACGGCAAGATCTTCGTCAGCGACCTGGAACAAGTTATCCGAATCCGCACCGGCGAAACCGGCGACAGCGCCCTTTAAGTGCGCGATTGGGACATAGGTAACCAAGAGGAATCATCATGGAAAACCAGATTTTTGAATTACAGTACGCAATGGACACCTTCTATTTCCTGGTGTGCGGCGCGCTTGTTATGTGGATGGCCGCTGGCTTTGCAATGCTCGAAGCGGGCCTGGTACGGTCCAAGAACACCACCGAGATCCTGACCAAGAACGTCGCGCTGTTCGCGATCTCCTGCATCATGTACCTGGTGGTCGGTTACGACATCATGTACGGCGGCGGCATCTTCCTGAACGGCATCGAGTCGGTCGATGTTGAGCAGGTACTGGCCGACTCCAAGGAAGCCGGTTTCGGCGGTGACTCGGTCTACTCCGGCGCCTCCGACTTCTTCTTCCAGGTTGTGTTTGTCGCCACCGCGATGTCAATCGTCTCCGGTGCTGTGGCCGAGCGCATGAAGCTGTGGGCTTTCCTGGCTTTTGCCGTAGTCATGACTGGCGTGATCTACCCGATGGAAGGTGCCTGGACCTGGAACGGCGATGACGTTTTCGGCATGTACAACCTGGGTGACCTGGGCTTCTCCGACTTCGCCGGTTCCGGCATCGTTCACATGGCCGGCGCCGCTGCCGCCCTGGCTGGTGTACTGCTGCTGGGTGCTCGTAAGGGCAAATACGGCGCCAACGGTTCGGTCAATGCGATTCCCGGTGCCAACCTGCCGCTGGCAACCCTGGGTACCTTTATCCTGTGGATGGGCTGGTTCGGTTTCAACGGCGGTTCGGTACTGAAGCTGGGTGACGTCAACAGTGCTCACTCTGTCGCGATGGTGTTCCTGAATACCAATGCTGCCGCTGCCGGTGGTGCGATTGCAGCCCTGATCACTGCCCGCATCCTGTTCGGTAAGGCTGACCTGACCATGCTGCTCAACGGTGCTCTGGCGGGTCTGGTGGCGATCACTGCCGAGCCGTCTACGCCGACCGCTCTGCAAGCGACCCTGTTTGGTGCCATCGGTGGTGCCCTGGTGGTGTTCTCCATCATCACCCTGGACAAGCTGAAGATCGACGATCCGGTCGGTGCCATCTCCGTACACGGCACCTGCGGTCTGCTGGGTCTGCTGCTGGTACCGGTGACCAATAGCGGTGCAACCTTCTCCGGCCAGATCATCGGCGCTCTGACCATCTTCGTCTGGGTCTTCGCCTTCAGCCTGATCGTCTGGAGTGTTCTGAAAGCCGTCATGGGTATCCGTGTCAGCGAAGAGGAAGAGTACGAAGGTGTCGATATCGCCGAGTGCGGCATGGAAGCCTACCCGGAATTTACCAAGGGGTAAGTTAGCCAAGGGCTGAGCCCGACCTCAAACGACTGAACTCGACTTGGGCGCCTACGGGCGCCCTTTTTTATTCTCCAGAATCAATAAATGATAAATGGCAGAATAAGTACCAAAAAATCAGGCAATTAGCCGACTTGGTCATTCAAAAAATGATGGAAATAGGGTTAACTTAGTTACTGCTTATGCAGTACTCCCCAGCAAGGGGCTCCAGATAGTTGTCATGATGCTCAAGTGGTGAAGTAACAGATCGAATAATTCATGCAGGAGCCACCCGGTTTGGAGCGATGATCGCTACCAGCCGACTCACTGACGTCACGCCTCCTGCCCTGTACCAACACCAATGCATTACCATCCCAAGGGAAGGAGGGTGTTACCCGATGAAAGTTAATCTGCCGGTTACCAATCGTGAAATTCCGGTTCGCCAGGAGCAATCGATCATCTCGATGACCGACCTTAAAGGCGCCATCACCTACATCAACCAAGATTTTATCGAGATCAGCGGCTATACCGAGGAGGAGCTGATCGGAAAGAACCACAACATCATTCGCCATCCGGACATGCCGCCGGCCGCCTTTAAGAACCTGTGGGACACCGTTAAAGCGGGCAATCCCTGGCGCGGTATGGTCAAGAACCGCTGTAAGAACGGCGACCATTACTGGGTCGACGCCTTCGTAACCCCGGTGATCAAAGACGGTCAAACGATCGGCTACCAATCGGTTCGCAGCAAGCCGAGCCAGGACCAGATCGATGCCGCCGAATCCCTCTACACCAAGGTCAACAACCAAAAGCTGGCCGAGCTACCGAAGCAGCGCGATCTGCGGATGGGGATCTCCAGCCAGTTCAAGTGGCTGCAGAGCCTCTGGCTGATCTTGATGCTGGCGGGCCTCTGGCTGGCCAGCAGCGGTAGTGACACCGCGCTGTTCAGTTTTGCCGCGTTGGCCCTGGCGCTCTACGGGCTAGGCTTTTTCTGGGTTAATCAGCAGGTAACCCAACCTCTGCGCGTCATGGTCAAAGCGACCAAGTCGCTGGCCAATGGTGATCTTCAGGTCCCTATCGTGGCCGATAAGGTCGGTGGCATCGGGGATATGCAGCTGTCGCTGAACATGGTGCGTGCACGGATGAAGACGGTTATCGGCCGGATTCAGGAATCCACCAATGATCTGGCCGCCGCCTCCACCCAATTGAGCAGCATGAGCAGTCAGACCAACGACGGCATGCAGGCGCAGATGATGGAGACCGAACAGATCGCCACGGCCATGAACGAAATGAGCGCCACGGTTCAGGATGTGGCCGGCAACACCACCCAGGCGGCCGAAGCTGCCAACCAGGCCGACAGGGATGCCGAGAGTGGACGCAAGATCGTCGCCCAGACCCAGCAGACCATTCTGACCCTGGCCAACGAGGTCAACGAGGTCGAGCAGGTGATCAACGGCCTACACCAGGACAGCAATGATATCGGCACCATTCTGGATGTGATCCGCGGTGTGGCCGAGCAGACCAATCTTCTGGCCCTGAATGCCGCCATCGAAGCGGCCCGGGCAGGCGAGCAAGGCCGAGGCTTTGCCGTGGTTGCCGACGAAGTCCGATCGCTGGCCCAACGGGTGCAAAGCTCTACCGAAGAGATCCATCAGATGATCGAAAAATTGCAGCAGGGAGCCGGACGAGCGGTCACCGTGATGGGTAAGGGCCGGGAGAGCGCCGAACGCTGTGTGCAGGAAGCCCAAAACGCCGAAGAAGCGCTGGACCGGATCAGCGAGTCGGTAATGATGATCCGCGATATGAGCACCCAGATCGCCACCGCGGCCGAGCAGCAGTCGAGCGTGTCCGAGGAGATGAGCCGAAATATCGTCGCGATTCGGGATATGTCCGAGCAGACCGCCCATTCATCGGTTCAGACCACCGAGGCCAGTCAGGAAGTGGCCGTCACCGCTGGCCGGCTGGAGACACTGACCCACGATTATCGAACCTGATCGACTTACCAAAGGGGCCGCTCCAGGCCCCTTCTCTTCACCACTGGGGCAGAGCGTCCACAGCTGCTTCAACGCTGTAACACTTATCAAAACGTCCTAAGCCTCGATAAAATAACTTCATATCAACCAGTTAGAAAACAATAACCATGGATAAATAATGGTTATTAGTTTCACAACTGAAACAGTCTCAGTCGCGGTTCGAAACCTTGAACTTGTAACCCCGCATTCCCAACAACGATTAACGCTCTGATTCATAGGCATAAATCCATCACTACAAGAGAGCAGCAGGGTTCGGACTGCCTCGTTGCCGTTACAGCTCACCCTTAATTGAGCCTCAGAATCCCTCCCCTTGCCTTATCACCACCTCAACCAGAAATAACTTTCCCAATTATTCCAAGGCTTTATAACCCGTTCATCGGCATGGACTGAAACTTGCTGAGTGTTGACTGCTGGTATGGGTGAGTTATCGCTCGCGTCTTAATCGCAGCGCCATACCCCCCCCCGGATAACAAAATCCACCCACAAGGGCTGGAACTCGACAGTAAGGAGGAACGGGCTTCAATCGGCGTCGCAGGGTGCCTCGAATGCATCAACGCGGGCCGATCAATGGGGGAGTTGTAGAAATCCTTATCTGACAGGTTCATCGAGGGAGAAGAATGATGAAAAGACCTAATATCATCGCAGGGACGTCGGTGTTAGCGCTCGCGCTAGCTGTCTCCAACGCTTATGCGAACCCAATCAATAAATTCAACTTTGGCGATAAACAGACTAATGAAGTCACCGCCACGGCCACCGCAACCGGTGGACAAGGCGGAAATGCCAACGGCGGCACCTCCTACGGTGGTTATGGTGGTGACGGCGGATACGGTGGCGACAGTTCCAGTGCGGACGCCGCCAATAATCAGACCGGTAGCAGCAACAGCGGTTCTGCCGATGCCTATAACGACACCTACGGCGGTGACAGTAGCGGTGATGCTACCGGCGGCAACACCAATGCCGGCTCCGGAGGCTCCAGCGGTGACGCCAACGGTGGTAGCGGCGGCGGCCATACGGCCGATGCCAGCGATAACGGCACGGTAACCCAAACCGCCGTCCCTGGTGGCGGCTCGAATGATAACCGCTCCAATGATCAGGCCTCCGCCCAAGGATCGGCCGATGGTGCCGCTGGTGGTGTCAACACCGCCGGTAATGGCGGTAACGCCAACGACGGTGGCGCTGCCATGAGCGGCAACGGTGGTGCCGGATCCAACACCGGCGATGCCAGCGCATCAACCCAGGCTGGTGATACCGCCCACAACGGTAACAACACCGCCAGCTCAACCGCAGGTAACGGTTCTGCCGGTGGTTCCGGTGGTGCCGGTGGCCCCGCCTGGGGTGGCACAGCCGGTGGTGGCGGTGATGCCAGTGCTTGGAGTGAGTCCTTCAACACGGTTACCGAAGTAATCGCCTATCAGACCCTGGACGCCAACGTAACCGGTAACAGCATCACCATCCACGGTGGTATAGGTGCAGCCGGTGGTAACGGCGCCATGGGCGGCAATGGTGCAGCCGGTGGTAACGGCGGTACCTCCGTCGGTGCTTCAATCGGTGGTATCGGTGTCGGATTCGGTGATGGCGGCGACGCCAACGGCGGTACCGGCGGTGACTCCAACGCCAACAACAATGACGGTGGTAACGGTAATAACGGCGGTAACGGCGGCAACAGCGGCAACGCCAACGCCAACGGTGGTACCGGTGGTAATGCCGATGCCAACGGCGGCACCGGCGGTAATGCCAATGCCAACGGTGGTACCGGCGGTAATGCCAACACCAACGGCGGATCAACCGGCTATGCCGATGCTAACGGCGGCACCGGCGGCAACGCCAACTCCAACGGCGGCACCGGCGGCAACGGTAATGCCAATGGCGGATCCAGCGGCTATGCCGATGCCAATGGTGGTACCGGTGGTGACGGCTATGCCGACGGTGGTACCGGCGGTAATGCCAACGGTAATGGCGGCACCAGCGGTGACAGCTATGCCGATGCAGGTACCGGTGGTAATGCCAACGGTAACGGTGGTACCGGCGGTAATGCCAATGCTAACGGTGGTACCGGTGGTGACGCCTACGGTTCCGGTGGTTCTGGTGGCTACGCCGACGGTAACGGCGGCTCCGGCGGCTATGCCGATGGTGATGGCGGAACCGGTGGTGACGCCAACGGTAACGGCGGTTCCGGCGGCTACGCCGATGCCAACGGTGGACCGGCTGATGCGGCCTCCGATGGCGGCATGGGCGGCAACTCAACCGGCGGTAACGCGGCTAACGGTAACGGCGGCGCAGGTGGAGACACCTTCACCAGCACCGGTGGTAATGCCGATATGGCAGCAGGCGGCGCTGGCGGCCCTGGCGGCACGGGTGGCGCAGCAACCGGTGGTACCGGCGGCATGGCTGACGGCATGGGCGGTACCGGCGGAATGGCTGACGGTACCGGTGGTACCGGCGGCATGGCCGATGGTACCGGTGGTACCGGTGGTACCGCTGATGGTACCGGTGGTGCCGGTGGTCTGGCCGATGCAACAGCAGGTACTGCGGGTAATGCCGACGGCACCGCAGGCACTGCAGGTGCAGCTAACGGTGGCACCAGTGGTTCAGGTACGGCCGATGGCCTAGCCGGTACCGCAGGTAGCGGTAATGCCGGCACTGGCACCGGTGGTATGGCCGACGGTGGTGCGGCCACATCCGGTACAGCTGATGGTGGCACCGGCGGCGGTGGTATGGCCGATGGTGGTACAGCGACCGGCGGTATGGCCGATGGTGGTACAGCCACCTCCGGCAATGCTGATGCAACCGGTGGTACCGGCGGTAGCGCCGATGCCATGGCGGGTACCGGCGGTGGTGCCGATGGTGGCACCAGCACCGGCGGTAATGCCGATGCCATGGCCGGTAGCACTACCGGAGGCGCCGGCGGTGACGCGGGTGACGGCGGTGATGGCAGCGGTACCGCAGGTAACGGTGGTAACGCCGATGCGATCGCCGGTAACGGCGGCGTAGGAACCGGCTCCGGTTCTGGCGGAGCTGTCAACGCTAACGGAGGTGCTGGCGGTGCTGGCGGTACTGGTGGCGCTGGCGGTGCCGGTGGTGCCGGTGGTAACGGCGACGGCGGCGTACTGTCGACCGGTATGGCGACCCTGAATGTCGGTAGCGGCACCTTTGGCGGTATCGCCAATATCAACCTGTCTACCGGTATCTATAACGCTCAGCTGTCGGCTACCAACGTGGCGGCACACAGCAACGTCAATATCGGCAATTAATAGCTGAAGCAGTCGTCGGCGAGCCCTCGGGCTCGCCGACAGTCAGCCAGGTCGCATCCTGATTCACGTCAGATGGGGTGCGAACTAAACCGACAGGGAACCAACGCAGAAACTGAGGGAGTAAGAGTCATGGACAAACAGCTCTTTCAACATCCCGGTCTACTCGGCAGTTCGCTGCTGTTGGCGGCTGCACTGGTAAGTCAACCGCTCAGCGCAGAGAGCCTGGATCACAGCATAGGTTTTGAAGACAGCGTCCGTCTCAGCGAGAACGAGTTAGCGACCCTGAACGGTCGGGACAGCCTGACCAACGTACAGAGTATCCAAGAGCTCGAGGCTACGGTCAGTAACAGCTCGTTTACCGCCGACACCATCATGTCCGGCGGCATCACGATCGAACAGCATGCCCTCGATAATTTTGAGGGGGTCGGCATGTTCAACCTTTTCACGGGCAATAACAACGCGGTGAACTCGGCGGTAGGTATCAGCATTTACCTGTCCGAGTAAGCGACCAGCAATCGCAAATCAGGAGGCGGCTATGAAACGCTTCACCTGCACTATCATGCTGCTTGGCGCGCTGCTCTATCCAACCGCCCAGCCCATTGAGGCCGGGACAATCAACCTTTCCGGGCCTTTCGGCAGCATCAACATCAAGGCCAAAAGCCTGCAGGAAATGCGCTGGGACCGGGTTATCAAACAGAAATATGATTTCAGTTGCGGTTCAGCAGCGGTTGCCACCCTGCTGACCTATCACTACAACCTGCCGACCGACGAAGAAACGGTGTTCCAGGCCATGATCAAGGTCGGTGATCGAGCCAAAATCCAGCAACACGGCTTCTCCATGCTGGATATGAAGCGCTATCTCGATAGCCGGGGTTTTCACTCCGACGGCTTCAAGATGTCGCTGGATAAGCTGATCCGAATCGGCATGCCCGGCATCACCCTGCTCAACACCCAGGGTTACCGCCACTTCGTCGTGGTCAAAGGACTCGATGAAAACCATGTCCTCATCGCCGATCCCGCCGTGGGCTCGGTCGTGGTACCGCGCAGCCACTTCGAAACGATCTGGAACGGCGCCATTCTCGGCGCACGCGCTTATACCGAGATCGCCAAATCCAATTTCAACCATGATACCGACTGGCGCATCCGACCCCGCTCGCCGATCGGCCATGGGGTAAACCGAACCAGCCTGTCCACCTACCTGATGAATCTGCCGGGCCGTAACGAGCTGGGTAAATAATCATGAAACATTTTCTTATCAATACTTTAAAGTCCAGCAAACCGGTAAGAACCGGACTGCTGGGGCTGTTTCTGCTGGTGGCGGCACCCGTTCAAGCTGCAACCGATTCCTCCTTGATAAGCAGCCCTCGGGTTGCCGATCAGGTCGGTGCCTATGCCGGGGTTGAGCCTCTGGATCTCAGCGCAATGGACCAGATGCGCGGTGGTTTTTCGTTCGGCAATCTGGAGATGCGCTTCGGTGCCACCCTCAGTACGCTGATCGACAAAGTCAGACTCGACACCGTATTCAATATCACCGAACGGGGCGCCGAGGTCGTATCCCAGGCTCTAACCCAGCTGGCCCAGATCAATCCCGCCAGCGTAACGACGGTCCAGCAGACGATCGCTGCAGCGACGACACAAACCACTGCCAAACCGCCCACCGATTCGGTGAACAACAATACCGCTTCCACTCACTCCACGATTTCAGGGCCTGCGGCCAGTGTGACACCTGTAACAGGAACTCCCTCGGCCCTGCCCGCTGTTCCGGTGGAGCAAGTGGTCGCAGCGCCCTCTCCGGCGGCGCAACCTGCTACCTCCATCTCGACCCCTTCGACGACGGCTGCCCAGGTTGTAACACCGACGGTGGCCCCCTCAACCGTTACGGCCACAGGAACCTCACCCTCATCACCTACCGTCCAGTCAGCCCCGCAACCCAGTGCGGCTACCGCTCAGTCATCAACAGCCGTGGTGATTGGTCCCGACAATCCGACTTCGATCACCGATCTGACCCCGGTCGGCATCAAGCTGGATGGCCTGACCAGCTCGGGTAATTTCGGTGGGCTGGTGATCAACAACCAGAAAGGCTTTACCGCCGCGGTGCACAAACTAACCCGTGAGGCGGCCATCAGCGCCGTGATCAGTAACGCCAACAACCTCAAGGTTCAACAGAAACTGGATATACGCATTGAGGTGGCCAATACCAAGAGTGCACGACAGGCGGCGATGCGGGCCGCTATGGGACGCCTGGCTGGCGGGATGTTCCGCTAGGTCATTGCGCCTTGCCGCAGTGAAGTGAAGCATCGTCTGACCTGTCGGCTGGCAAACAATCACCCAACAACAGAAAGCCTTAGGTCCTTCAACGGGACCTAAGGCTTGGCTTGTTAGAAAGATCTCAGATTAGAAAACCTTGTTGCTGAACGGCATGCGGAAGGTCATCAACATATCCGGCGCATCATCGGTGATGCCGAACTCCAGATTCAGGTTGATCCCCACGTTCGGTCGTAACTGGTAGGAGTAACCCATCAGAATCGAGCCGATGTTCAACTGCGAGCTGCTCACCTCAACCCCGTTGATCTCGGTTTTGGTGGCTTGAATCCAGTCATTCTTGAACCCCAGCGTAAACGCGGCCCGCTCATTGATCGAATAGCCCATCCCGAAACTCATCCGGACCGCATCACCCGGATCAACCTTGCCGATCCGCTGAGCACCGTTTTCCGAACCGGCGCCAATCACTTTATCGACATCATCAGAGATATTGAACACATATCCCAGGTTGCCGAAGAACACCGCCGGAGCCGACGGGTACAGTGCCGTGATACTGGGCTCGAAGGAATAAAAACCGCTGCCTGTTGCCAGCTCCTGCCCGATCCCTTCGTCGTTACGATCAACATCAAACGGCCCCCGGCCATTGGCCAGCTTCAAGCGACCGTTAAGGATAAGATAGGGCCAGCCATCCTCGCCGTTGTTAAGCTGGTAGTGGAACGCGGCCTCGATATCGCCGATACCACTACCGTCAAGACTGCTTGAAGCGACCGGATCATCATCCAGCTGCGGAATCAGGGCACCTTCCTTCTCACTACGGTAGATATAAGGGACTTTCAGCTCCAGCTCCAGTCGCTGGGTTATCCCCAAGCGCCCGGTCAGCGAGGCCGTCACACTGTCACGGTCGGCATCAACCGCCTCCAGGATACCGATCCCCAACGAACTGAGGATTTCGATACCGCGGAAAGTCACCCGATTAACGTCGGAGTGGGCATATTGCAGTGACGGCTCCAGCACCAGCACACCCTTGGGTGTCAGCACCCCCCCGACCTCCGCCAGCTCGGCCACGACCGGACGGCGCTGCTGTTGCGACTGCTTCGGCGCCTGCCCCACCGGTTGCTGATTGGCTTGCTGCTGGTTCTGCGCCACCTGAACCTGGCGCGTCGGCTGATCGGATTGCGCCGGACCGGCACCGCGGCTCTGCATCAGGACATCACTTCGCAGCAGCTCCAATCCCAGTTGCTGATCTTCCAGTTTTCGTTTCTGCTGCTGAATCCTGTCCTGCTGATCTTGAAGCTGTTGTTGTTGCTGCTCGATCCGCTGTTGCTGCTGTTCCAGCGCCTGCTCCAACTGCGCTATTTTTTCCTCCAATGTTTGGGCTGCCACGTTCTCAGCGACCGCCAGCGACAACAGTAAGGGTGCAAAACATCGCACTCGATTCACCCTGCTCATAGATACCCCTCCTTAGAAATCAAAAGCGTCGCTATTACGCGACCCACAATTGTCTGAACTGCATACCACCTAGTCCGGATGTTCTTGGTTACCCTTCAGATCCATCCCGAATTTATCCATCAGTCGGTACAGCGTGACCCGTGAGACCTCCAGTTGCCGGGCCGCTTCGGTGACATTGTTGCCGCAACTGCGCAACGCCCGACTGATCGCCGCGCGATCAGCCTCGGCCCGGCTGTCAGCCAGGCTTTGAACCGGCCGGCTATCGGGCTCCTGGTTGAACTCAAGATCCTCAGGCTTGATCAGACAGCCTTCGCACATAACCACCGCCCGTTCGACCCGGTTGATCAGTTCACGGACGTTTCCGGGCCAGGCATAACTTTGCAGGCAGCGCATCGCCGAACGGCTGAAGCCACGAATACGTTGACGAGACTCGCCTTGGAATTTGGTCAGGAAATAACGGGCCAACGGCTGAATATCTTCGGGACGGTCACGCAGGCTCGGCAGCCTTAGCGCCAGCACGTGCAGCCGGTAGTAGAGATCATCGCGAAATGTCTGCCGCGCGACCGCCTCTTGCAGGTCTCGGTGGGTCGCCGTGATGACTCGAACATCGACCGGAATCGGTTCATTTCCTCCCACCCGGTTGATAGTCCGCTCTTGCAGAAAGCGCAGAAAGTTGACCTGCAACTCCAGCGGCAGGTCGCCGATCTCATCCAGGAACAGGGTGCCGCCGTCGGCCGACTCAATGCGTCCGATGCTGCGTTTATGGGCGCCACTGAAGGAGCCCTTTTCATGGCCGAACAGTTCCGTCTGTATCAGGGAGGCGTGAATCGAACCGCAGTTCAGGGCGACAAAGGGGCCGTCGGCCCGTGGCGACTTTTCATGGATTGCCCGCGCCGCCAGCTCTTTCCCGGTACCGCTCTCCCCGCTGATCATCACCGACGCATCGACGCTGGCGATCCGATCGATCTTGTTGAAGACCTTATGCATCAACGGACTGACCGCCACCATATGGCAGCCCGAGTCATAGCGATCGCTTCGCTCGTTCAGGGTATGACGGATGCGGGCCATGCCGTAGGCGTGGCCGAGCGAATTCATCAACCGCTCATCGTCGATCGGCAGGGTGTGGTAATCACTCAGATAATGGGCGATCAACTGACGCGTTTTATTCAGCGACAGATTTTCAGGCTCGATCAGCCCGACCCATTCCATCGTCCCGGATTGCTGCAGCAGATACTCCAGCTCATTACTACCGCCGTTGAGGTAGTAACGGTCGAAGAACACCAGGCCGACCCTTGGATTTTCGGCCTCGATAATCCGTAACGCGTCGTCGGTACTCAGCGCCGGGTAGGGGAACCAACCTGCCCCCTCGATTGCCTGTCGCGGAATCTTATAGCCCTCGGCGATCCGCAGACAAAGAACCGCTCTCCTCTCCATGATCTGCTCCAGTGCCCACCGGTTGGTCACAGACCTACCGTAACTCCCTATAAACAGAGATGTCCGAAATCGCACTCCGGACAACAAACCAACCGTGACTCCTTCACCGTCGGTCGTGTTCGATCAACAGGAATTATCAGAGATGTCCGAAATCGCACTCCGGACAACAAACCAACCGTGACTCCTTCACCGTCGGTCGTGTTCGATCAACAGGAATTATCCAAGCTACCCGGCTTCAGATAACGGATTGAGCCTCAAACCATGAAACACGATCCATCGATGTTATCCATCGAAACAATGTCCGGGTTGGCACTACCTGTTTGGGAGACTGCGGGGGAACAACAATACGCTAACACGTAAAAAGACTCGCCCTCACTCAAAGGAAACTGTAGCAGGCAGCCGTGACTCCAGCGAGTTTGGTTCGGTTTAAATTGCGCATAGCCGCCAAGTCGGTCTGCGACAAGCGGCATCGGCCCGGCAGAAGATAGCCTTCGGTGATCGAATCTACTAGTATGCGGCGACCAGCGCTGATGCAGACCCAGTGCTCCACCGAGTTCGTTCCGGAGATCGACATGACACGTATCGCAATTACTGGCGCCGCCGGGCGCATGGGTAAAACTCTGATCGAGGCTGTACAGCTGGCGGAAGGAGCCAGTTTGACGGCGGCTATCGAACGCCCCGAAAGTTCGCTGGTCGGCGCCGACGCCGGCGAGCTGGCCGGGCTGGGCAAACTCGGAGTGGCGATCAGTGGCGATATTAATCAGGTCATCGATGATTTTGACGTGCTGATCGACTTCAGTGCACCGGTCGCCACTGTGGCCAATGTTCAGGCCTGCCGCGCCGCCGGCAAACAGATCGTGATCGGCACGACCGGATTCGACGACACGCAGAAAACCGAGGTGCACAGTGCTCAAAGCGAGATTTCACTCTGTATCGCCTCCAACTTCAGCACCGGCGTTAATCTCTGCTTCAAACTGGCCAAAGCCGCCGCCGAAATTCTCGGTGACGACTACGATGTCGAGATCTACGAAGCCCATCACCGCCATAAGGTCGACGCCCCTTCAGGCACGGCCCTGAGCCTGGGCGAAGCGGTTGCCGACGGCCTGCAGCGCAACCTGAAAGAGGTCGCGATCTACGGGCGTGAAGGTCAAACCGGTGCCCGTAAGCGCGAAACCATCGGTTTTGCCACCGTGCGCGGCGGCGATGTGGTCGGCGATCACACCGTCATGTACATGGCCGACGGTGAACGGGTCGAAATTACCCACAAGGCTTCCAGCCGGATGGCTTTTGCCCGGGGCGCCGTTCGTGCCGCCTGCTGGTTGGATGGTAAGCAGCCGGGTCTGTACGACATGCAGGACGTACTGGGTCTGAAATAACCCCGAACTCAACCGAATCGGGCCACCAGATCGACCCCCGGGTTGCGCCGGGGGAAAGCCCCTCCTTGATCCAGCCAATGCTGCGCCTGTTGCTCGCCCAACTGTTTCAAGCGCAGCAGAAAGGCCAGCCGGGTATCATAACGGCTGGCCCGAGACAGTTGAGCCATCGCCGCGTCCGGCTCAATCAGATGAAAGCGGAGACGCCGAACTCGCCGCTCCAATGCCCCAAACTGCCACCAGCTTGACCGGCTCTGTTGCCGCAGCTGGGCAATGGCCCGCATCTCTCTGAGAAAGGCGCTGTTAAAACCAAACTCCGCCACCCGGGCACCGATGGCATCGATATCCGTGGGCAGTTCCGGCCGCTCTGCCGGGGTTAACAGCACCAGCAGAATATCCCGACTGCGGCTGTCATAAATCAGCGGATAAAGTGCCGGATTTCCGGCAAAACCGCCATCCCAGTAATACTCACCGTCAACCTCAATCGCACGGTGAATGGTCGGTAGGCATGCCGAAGCCAGCACCCGACTCACATCCAGCTCGGTCTCCCGAAACAACCGTAGCTTGCCGTTACTGACCCGGGTCGCCGCAATATAAAGCCTGAACGGACTGTTATGCCGCAACCGCTCAAAATCCACCCCGTCCTGAAGTAAGGATTCCAACGGATTCAGGTCGAGCGGATTCAGATCGTAGGGCGAGAGCTGGCTGGATAGTCGCAGCAGCCACTGGTTCAGCGCTCTGTTCAGTGACGGCTCCATCCCCTCCATATCGGGTAACCAACGAGCCGGAGACTGGGCCGCCACCGCATGCCAGAAGCGCTGCAGGCAGTCCCGCGCGCCATCCGGACCGGCGTCAAGCCAACCCTGGGCCAGCATCACCGCGTTCATCGCCCCGGCACTGGTTCCGCTGATCGCTTCGATCTGTAGGTCGGGTTGCTGTAGCAGCAGATCCAGAACCCCCCAGGTAAACGCGCCATGAGCTCCGCCGCCCTGCAGCGCCAGATTTAATCCACTAGCTGCCATCTCAGCCCCTCCCCGCCCGCTTTCAAGCCTCATACCGACGACTAACGGAGGCCCAACTAAAACACTAGGCTAATATTTGTGCATTGCACAAATATTGCAGTCATTTTACCCTGGTGCCAGACTCAAGAGATTCCATCCACGGTTCTAAACGCGAACGGTTCAAGCTAGGAATAAACCCATGGTCCCGTCACTCTCCAAACCCCTGATGCCTTGGCCACTGTGCCTGCTGCTTCTGGCAGGTTGCGCGGATCAACACGACTACGATGCGCTCAACGGTGAGCAGCTGTTCAATCAGATCTGCGCCAATTGTCACCGCCAAAGCGGTAAAGGGAGTTTTCTTGAGGGGATTCCCGCCAATGTCGGCACCCGCTTGGATCGTGAGCAGTTGATCCGGCTAATTACCGAGGGCAGTTCTGGGCATAAAAAGATGCCCGTAATCAGTCAGTTGGATCGCCAACAAGCCGGTCTTGTCGCCGATTACCTGAGAACCGTATTGGGTCGTTGATTCCAACCGGCCCGATTCCCCGCAACCACCTCCTGTTCCCAAGCAGCGCGACCGCAAGCCGGACTCCAGTCCCTTCACCTATGCTTCAGCAACAAAGCTGATCAATTTTCGACCAAAGTCGCTGGCGTTCACTGTTGACGGCGCTCCCGATTATTATGTTATTCTAATTTAATCTAACGTTATAACCATATTTGCATAACTATAACTCCAATAACTCACTGCAAACCGAGGAAGCCTGCCATGTCTGCTCTCGTGACCCCCTTCTTTGACGAACCGACCTTCACCTTCAGTTACATCGTGCAGGATCAGAACTCCAACTGCTGTGCAATCATCGACTCGGTGCTGGACTTCGATTATGACTCGGGCAGCACCTGCACGCGCTCTGCCGACCAGATGCTGGCCCATATCCGTGAGCACAACCTGCAGCTGGAGTGGATTCTTGAAACCCATGTCCACGCCGACCACCTGTCCGCCGCGCCTTATCTGAAGCAGCAGGCCGGTGGAAAAACCGGCATCGGAGAACATATCCAGACGGTTCAAAACACCTTCGGGAAAGTGTTTAACGCCGGTACCGAGTTCGCCCGCGACGGCAGCCAGTTCGACCAGCTGTTCAAGGACGGCGACAAATTCCAGATCGGCGGTTTGACGGCCAAAGCGATCCACACCCCTGGCCACACTCCGGCCTGTATGACCTACCTGATCGGCGACAGCGCCTTCGTCGGCGACACCCTGTTTATGCCGGATTTCGGCACCGCCCGCTGCGACTTTCCCGGTGGCGATGCCGGTATCCTATTCCAGTCGATCCAGAAGATTTTCTCCCTACCGGGAGAGACCCGTCTGTTCATGTGCCACGACTACAAGGCCCCTGGTCGGGATCAGTACGCCTGGGAGACCACCGTCGCCGAAGAGCGCCAGAACAACATTCATGTCGGCCACGGTATCAGCCAGCAGGATTTTGAGCAGATGCGTTCTGAGAGGGACAAGACCCTGGGTATGCCGCGGCTGATTCTGCCTTCGGTACAGGTCAATATGCGTGCCGGCCAGATGCCGCCGGCCGAGGACAACGGCCAGATCTACCTGAAAGTCCCCCTCAACCTGTTTTAACCGGCTGTCGTTAGCGGGCGTTCACTTACGCCCCAGCCCAAACCCAAAAGACCCATAACAATAAAACCGATAACAACAATATTTACGACATCAGGGAGCCCGGTATGGATGTTCATCAGTTAAGCCCTTTTATCAGTGTCTGCTCGCAGATCACCGCCGCCGACGTCGGCCTTGCCGCCTCGATGGGGTTCAAGGCGATCATGAGCAATCGCCCTGACAACGAGAGCGAGGATCAACCCGCCAACGATGAGATCCGCCAAGCCTGCGAACGACACGGACTGGCCTGGTACTACCTGCCGGTTATTTCCGGCCAGATCACCGATGAAAATGCCGCCGACTTCCGTGAAATGATGGCCGCTATCCGTGGCCCGGTACTGGCATTCTGCCGAACCGGAACCCGCTGCTGCACCCTGTGGGCGCTGGCCGAAGCACCGCGTCTGGATGTCGAGGCGATCCTGAAGGCGACGGCTGCCGCCGGCTATGACCTCAGTGCCCAGCGTGAGCGGATCAATGCCCTGGCCAACGAAGGGCTGCCTGCCCAGGCGATCACCTCCGGCAGCGGCCGCCGCCACGATGTCTTGATCGTCGGCGGTGGGGCCGGGGGGCAATCGGTCGCCGCCAGCCTGCTGAAGCGAAAGCCGGATCTGGACATCGCCATTATCGAGCCGCGTACCGAACACTTCTACCAACCCGGCTGGACCCTGGTCGGTGGTGGTGTCTTCGAGCGCAAGGACACGGTTCGGCCGATGGAGCAGGTGATGCCCGATCAGGTCAAGTGGTACCACGCCGCCGCCTCCACCTTCGAGCCCAAACAGCAACAGGTGGTGCTGGAAGATGGTGAGCGGATCGGCTACCGCATGCTGGTGGTGTCACCGGGCCTGCGACTGGACTGGGATGCGATTCCGGGGCTGCGAGAGACCCTGGGCAGCAACGGCGTCACCTCCAACTACCTGTTCGACCTGGCACCCTACACCTGGGACCTGGTGCAGAGCACCCGCAGGGGCAAGGCGCTGTTTACCCAGCCACCGATGCCGATCAAGTGTGCCGGCGCACCACAGAAGGCGATGTACCTGGCTTGCGACTACTGGCATCGCAACAACCGACTGGGCGAGCTGGATATCCAGTTCTGCAACGCCGGCGGCGCACTGTTCGGCGTCGCCGACTATGTCCCGGCCCTGATGGAGTACATCGAGAAGTACGGTATCGAGCTCAACTTTATGCACAACCTGGCCGCCGTCGATGGTCAGGCCAAGACCGCCCTGTTCAAAGTGACCGACGGCGAAGGCCAGGTCAGCGAAGTCGAAAAGCCGTTCGATATGATCCACGTCTGCCCGCCGCAGACGTCACCGAAATTTATCGTCGACAGCCCGCTGGCCGATGCCGACGGCTGGCTCGATCTGAGCCCGGAAACCCTGCAGCACAAGCAGTTCGGCGATATCTTCGGATTGGGCGATGGCGGCAACACCCCCAACGCCAAGACCGCAGCGGCGGTGCGCAAGCAAGCCCCGGTGGTGGCCGAAAACGTCTTACGGGCGTTGGAGGGCGAAGCGCCACGGGCGATCTACGACGGTTACGGCTCCTGCCCGCTGACGGTGGAACGGGGCAAGATCGTACTGGCCGAATTCGGCTACGGCGGCAAACTGCTGCCCACCTTCCCCAACTGGCTGGTGCAGGGTACCCGACCCAGCAAGCTGTCCTGGCTGCTGAAGGAGAAGATGCTGCCCTGGCTGTACTGGGAAGGCATGCTCAAGGGCCGCGAGTGGTTGGCCGAGCCGGAGATCCTGGCCCATAACCCGGCCGTTCAGGACACCAGCGATGCCTGTGACTGGAAGGACAAGCCTTGATGCGATCACGCGCTAACACAAGCAGTTGCGGTGAACGGGAGACGCTGTGAAGTTAAAACGCTACCTGCCGATCTTCGATTGGCTCGGCACCTATAATCGCCAGTCCCTGACCTCCGACCTGGTCGCGGCCCTGATCGTGACCATCATGCTGATCCCGCAGTCGCTGGCCTATGCGCTGCTGGCCGGCTTGCCTCCGGAGGTCGGTCTCTACGCCAGCATCCTGCCGCTGGTGGCCTACGCCCTGTTCGGCAGCAGCCGGACCCTGGCGGTCGGCCCGGTGGCGGTGGTCTCGCTGATGACCGCCGCCGCGGTCGGCAATCTGGCGTTGCAGGGTACCCAGGAGTACCTGGTGGCGGCGGTGGCGCTGGCATTTATCTCCGGCCTGATGCTGGTGTTGATGGGGATCTTCCGGCTCGGCCTGCTGGCCAACTTTCTCAGCCACCCGGTGATCTCCGGGTTTATCACCGCCTCGGGGATCATTATCGCCGCCAGTCAGCTCAAGCACCTGCTGGGCGTCGATGCGTCGGGCCACAATTTGCTGGAGATCGTCCAGTCGCTGCTGGCCCGGCTCGATCAGATCAACCCGACCACCCTGGTGATCGGCGTGCTGGCCACCGGTTTTCTGTTCTGGGTTCGTCAGGGGCTCAAGCCCCTGTTGATCGGGTTCGGGCTGCCGCCTCGACTGGCCGACCTTTGCGCCAAGGCCGGCCCTGTGCTGGCGGTAGCCGGAACCACCCTGGCGGTCTGGCTATTCGGCCTGGTTGAGCAGCAGGTTGCCGTCGTCGGAGCCGTACCCCAGGGCCTACCCAGCCTGACCCTTCCCAGTTTCGACATGGACCTGTGGCAGCAGCTGTTTATCTCGGCCCTGTTGATCAGCGTGGTCGGCTTTGTCGAGTCGGTGTCGGTGGCCCAGACCCTGGCGGCCAAACGGCGCCAACGGATCGAACCCAATCAGGAGTTGATCGGCCTGGGCAGTGCCAATATCGCCTCCTCCCTATCCGGCGGCTACCCCGTAACCGGCGGCTTTGCCCGCTCGGTGGTCAACTTCGATGCCGGGGCCGAAACTCCTGCAGCAGGGGCCTTCACCGCCATCGGTATCGCCCTGGCGGCATTGCTGCTCACGCCGCTGATCTATTTCCTGCCTAAGGCGACGCTGGCGGCCACCATCATCGTCGCGGTGCTGTCGCTGGTCGACCTTGGTGCACTAAAGCGGACCTGGGACTACTCTCGCAGCGACTTCGCTGCGATGCTGGCTACCATCGTGCTGACCCTGCTACAGGGTGTCGAGCTGGGGATTATTGCCGGGGTGACCCTATCGATCCTGCTGCACCTGTATCGCACCAGCAAACCCCACAGCGCCGTGGTGGGACGGGTGCCCGGGACCGAACACTTCCGCAACATTGAACGTCACGAGGTGCAAACCGATCGCCACATTTTGACCCTGCGGATCGACGAGAGCCTCTACTTCGCCAACGCCCGCTATCTGGAAGATCGGGTTTACGAGCTGGTGGCCGACAATCCGGAGATCGAACACCTGGTGCTGATGTGTCCGGCGGTCAACCTGATCGACGCTTCAGCTCTGGAGAGCCTGGAAGCGATCAACGACCGGCTTTGCGACAGCGGGGTCTATTTCCACCTGTCGGAGGTTAAGGGACCGGTGATGGACCAGCTCAAACGCTCCCATTTCCTGCAACAGCTCAACGGTCAGGTGTTTCTGAGTCAGTTCGAGGCCTGGTCGGCGCTCTGTCATCCGGCTTCCGGGGAAACCGAGATCAAGCCGGCACCGGTTGAGCCGAACGAGCAGGCTTTATCGGCAGATGCACCGCTGCCGCCAGAAAGCCCAGCAGTGCGCTGATCAACCAGACCGCGTCGTAGTTGCCGGTCTGGTCGAACAGCCAGCCCGAAATCCAGGCGCCGAAGAAGGCGCCGATCTGATGGCTGAACATCACCAGCCCAAACAGGCTGGCCAGCCGGGCGGTACCGAAGAACTGCGCCAGGGTGCCACTGGTCAGCGGTACCGTCGACAGCCACAACACCCCCATCACCGCGGAAAAGAGATAGAAACTGTCGGCGGTTTTGGGCAACCAGATAAAGGCCAATACGATCGCCCCACGCAATCCGTAGATCCAGGACAGCAGATAGGGTTTGTGATAGCGCCCGCCGAGCCAACCGGCAAAGATGGTACCGGCCACGTTGATCAGTCCGATCAACGCCAGCGAGTTGGCCGCGATATCCGGTGTCAGACCACAGACAGCCACCAGGTTCGGCAGATGCACCGAGATAAAGGCGACGTGGTAGCCGCAAACAAAAAACCCCGTTGCCAGCAGCACGAAACGGCGGTCGAAGTGGACCCGCTGCCGAGATTCGGTACCGGGAGGCGCTGGCAGTACGGCCGTTTTCAGCCATGGACTGAACAGCGCCATCAACAGAATGCAGCCGGCCAGAATCCAAAGAGCTTCGCTCCAACCGAAATGACTGTTGGCCCACTGGGTCAACAGCGCAAACAGAAACTGGCCCAAGGAGCCACCGGCGCTGACGACCCCAAGGGCAAACGAGCGTTGTCGCTCACTGACCTGACGTCCCACCGCCGCCAGCACCACCGGAAAGGTGGTCGCTCCGATTCCGATACCGATCAGGATGCCGTTACTGGCCTGATACAACCAAGGGCTCTCACTGACCGCCAACAGCGCCAGTCCCGCGGCATAGAGCACAGTCCCGGCCAGCAACACCCGCACCGTGCCATAGCGCTCGGCCGCCAATCCGGCCAACGGAGAAACCGCTCCCCAGACCAGATTCTGAACCGCGAAGGCAAAGGACAGCTCCGCCATCGGCCAACCGTAGCTGATCTGCATGTCGGGCAACAGCAGCCCCATCGACTGCCTCACGCCCATGTTCAGCAACAGAATCAACAATCCGGCGATTACCGCCAGCAGTGCTTGGGCCGGCCAGGCTTCGGAGCGTAGAGATGGGCTTGACGTAGACATCCTGATTCCTTGATGAACAGATAGTGCAGCCAAGCTCGGTGGCCGGCTCTCGGCGGCCATTGAGTGTAGCGATTCTTAAGATTGGGGAAAGTGAAAAACAGGGGCTGTTACTATTGGTTAGAAGTTGGCCCCGGCTAGTGACAGAGGTGTCCAAGACGGCAGCAATACGCAGCCTTTCCCGTTTGTCCCCTGAGGCTAAAGATCTTCGAAATCAACGTAACCGCTTTTTCCTTTGCGCTTGGCATGACAGATCGCCCGGTCGGCTTTCGACAGCAGCTGCTCCACTTCATAACCATGGTCGGGGAAATAGCTGATACCGATATGGACACCCAGGCCTTCAGCCAACTGCGGTAACGGCTGGCTGGCCACATCGATCAATTTCTGCGCCACCAGGGGGGCGTCCTGTACCCCACCGATCTCACTGAGCATCACCACAAATTCATCGCCGCCCAAGCGGGCCAGGCTATCGACCTCGCGTAGCGTTCGACTCAGGCGAGCGGCCAGCTCCACCAGTACCTGATCACCGGTTTCGTGGCCATGACGGTCGTTGATCCGCTTGAAGCCGTCCAGATCCAGTAGCATCACCACCAGTGTGCGCCCGGTACGGTGAACCCGCTTCAGTTCCTGCTCCATCAGTTCGCTGAAATAGCGACGATTGGGTAGCCCGGTTAACGGGTCGAACCGTGCCATATGGCGCAGCTGTTGCTGGGTAGCGCGATGGTGCATCACTTCCTGTTCCAGTGATGCATGACTGCTCGAAAGCTCCGACGTACGCAACTGCACCCGCTGCTGTAGTGCCTCATATTCACGCTTGAGCCGGACGGTACGGCGACGCACCTTATAGCGAAAGAGCAGTCCCACGATCGCCAGTAGCAGCCCCAACAGCAGCAGTTCCGCCAGTCCCAGTAGGGGCGGACCCGATCTGTCGCCCTCATTGTCAGCCTCCAGCAACCGTTGCAGCCCTCGCTGATAGTCCGATCCAGGCTGGGACTTCTGAACCGCCAGGTAGTGATCCAGGGCCTCGAGTACCGCTCGCTGCTCTGACCGTCGGGCCATAAAACCCACCTCATGCACACAGCAGATCACCGGGGCCAACTGCAGGCGGTAATGACTCACAGCCAGGTTCAGGGAGGTACGGGGCACCAGAACGCCATCGATTTCGGCGCCATTCAACCAATCCATCACCTGATCGTAATTTTCCGCGTCCAGCCACTGCGCCTGAATCCCCAGCTGGCTCAATTGCTGTTCAAAGGCTGCTGCGAGGGGATCGCTTCCAGCCACGGCAATCCTCGACCCGTTGAGATCACGGATCGAGCGAACCGGATAACCGATGGTCAGCAACTGCGCCCAATGGGTATACAGGGCTTGTTCGCTGAAGTCATAACGGTTGGATAGTTCTTCGGTTCTGGCAAGACCTGCCAGCAGATCCAGCTCGCCTCGGTCCAACTGCTGCAACAGTTGCGGTCGCGGCGCGGTATGAAACTGCAGCTGCCATTGCTGTTGAGCGGCAACCGCCTCCAGAACCTCGATATAAAGAGCGGTCAGCTCGCCACCGGCACGCGCCATCAGCGCCGGATCACCGGGATCGAGACCGACCCGAAGCAGGCTCTGGCCCCAGGCCTGCCCCCCTAGCAGTAACAGGCCAGACAGGTACACCAATCTAAGGCACAGATTGGTGTACCTGAAGAGATCGGGCCCCGTCTTGCCGCCTTGCCCGGCTACCGCAGTTTGAGCCCTTAGCAGCTCAATTAAGTTCATAACCAAAGCGTAGCAAAAGCCGGCCTCGATCCGGGTAGTCTCCATCCAATCTGAGCCAGATCAAGACCGTACAAATGCGCTCCAGTAATTGGGAACCAAAACCACACCGGATACTCACACCGACAGAGATTTATTTCGGCTTGCTGCGGGATCTCCGCTTGGGTATCGTCCAACCACATCCTGCCAGCAGTTGCCGCATCCTGACCTAAGGAGTCACCATGTCCCTGACGCTGTCCTTCACCCCATCATCCCGTCACTCCCGTCTGCGCGGGCTCGTCGCCGGCCTACTGTTCGGTGCTACCGCCCTGGCTCAAGCCGCCGGACCCAGCTTCCAGTATGACGGCCAACAATACAGCGGCGACAGCCTGCCTCCGGCCGTGAAGGCCGAGCTGTTCGAGCTGGAACAGCAGTTCAACAGCCAACGTCGCGACGTGATCAATGGCTATATCGTTAACCGTTACGTCCGCGAGCGTGCCCAGGCTGAAGGTAAGTCGTTCGCGCAGCTGCAACAGCAACTGCTGAGTGCACCGCTCCCCACCGACGCCGATGTCGAAGCTTTCTATCACGACAACAAGGCCCGAATTCCAGGATCACTGGAGCAGGTGCGCGAGCAGATCAAAAACTACCTCAAGCAAGCGCTGATGGTGGAAAAGCAACGCCAACTGCTGGATATGATCGCCAAGGACAAAGGCTACCAGCTGGAACTGGCGGCCCTGCCCAAATTACGCCTACCGATCGAACTCGACGGCTACCCGAGCAAGGGCAACCCGAATGCGCCGATCACGCTGGTTGAGTTTGCCGATTACCAGTGTCCGCACTGCAAAAATGCCGGCCCGATCACCAAGCAGCTACTGAAAGAGTACGGCGACAAAGTACGGCTGGTTTACCGTGACTTCCCGATCAATCGCTCCGGGATCTCCCGCAAGGTCGCAGAAGCGGCGGTCTGCGCCGATCGCCAAGGCCAATACTGGCCGTTCCACGAACTGGCCTTTGAACGCCAGAGCTACCTCAGCAACATCAGCGTGGAAATGCTGGCCGAAGAGGCGGAACTGGATATGGACGCCTTCAACAGCTGTCTGAAAACCGGTGAGCCGCAACAGATTGTGGCCGCATCCCAGGCCGAAGCCCGGGAGCTGGGCATTAACAGCACCCCCACCTTCTTCGTCAACGGCCGTCCGCTGCCCCATAACCACGGCGATCTGCTGGCAAAGCTGAAGTCGTTAATCGATGAAGAGTTGAAATCTAAAAACTAACAATCAATATCAATATATGATTTACAAGAATGATTAATGATCAACAACTGCAACTGATCGAGCAACAGCTCGGTCGCAAGCCCCGCGGGATTGCCGAGGTCAGCAACCAAACGACTGAGGGCATTCCCGTGGTGCTGCGGATGCATTCACTGGTCGATGACAAACCCTTTCCGACCCTCTACTGGCTCTGTTCCAAAGATCTCTACAAGGCGATCAGCCAGATCGAGACCGGCGGCTGGGTCAAGCAGATCGAACAGCAGCTGGAGCAGGATTCGGAACTGCGACAGGCGTATCAACAGAACCACCGTGATTACGTGGCGCTGCGCCAGGGCTATCTGAGTGAGGATGAGCAGCAGCGGATCGAAACGCTGGGCTTTTCCGAGCTGTTTCAGCGCTACGGTATCGGCGGTATCGCCCAGTGGGACAAGGTACGCTGCCTGCACATGCAGTATGCCCATTACCTGGCCCAGCCCGGTGAAGGATGCAACGTAATCGGGCAACGGATGGAGCAGGAGTTCGGGCTGTCGAAGCTGCAGCTAAAACTCTGACGAACGTTCCGACAGTGTCTTGTCCTGATATAGGTTGACATCCTTTCAGGTTGAAAACGCCCGATGCACCTCATCGGGCGTTTTGTATTTTAAGGCCATATGTGGCCGCCGTGTATTGTAGAGTCGGATCGACTCATCAACCATGATCGTGGCCTGATCTAGATCCTCTGGCTTTCTCAGCAGATACTCACCTTTCAGAATCCCGTTTACTCTTTCCGCAAGCGCATTCTGATAGCAGTCATACCCATCCGTCATCGAACAACGCACACCGTGCTCCTTATGTACGGCCTGATAGCGCTTTGAACAGTACTGTATCCCCCTGTCAGAGTGATGGATAAGCCCGGCGCTACCTTGGTAACCATCCAAGGCCTTCTGATAGGCCGTTAATACGGACTCAGCCCTCAAATCACCGTGTACGTGATAGCCGACGACTTTGCGTGAATACGCATCGGTAACCAGGCTCAGATAGGCCTCTCCGTCCCTGACTGGAAGATAGGTGATATCCGCGACCCAGATCTGTTCTGGCCGTGTGGCTTGCTCTTGCTCTGCACCGGGCTTTAGCAAGTTAGGATGGCACCAGAAACGATGATGACTCTGCGTAGTCTTGTGATATGCCCGGCGTCGCTGGACCAATAAGCGGCGATCCCTGAGCAGTTCAAATAGTTTGTCCCGGCCGATTTTACATTCCGTTTCGGCATTGAGCAGGGACAGTAGCTTACGCGCTCCCAGCCGAGGTTGCTGCATACGCTCACGTTGAACAAAGCTCAGTATGGAACAACGCATCTTTGCTTGCTGTTTCGCTCGCTGGCGTTGCTGATAGTAGGCCTGTCGGCTGATACCGAGGATTTGGCAAGCTCGAGTAACCGTCAGCCCTGTGACCTGCCGTTCTTCGATGACTTGCCGCGAGGCTTTTTTACGACACGGACCCCGTGATCCCGTTTGAGCACATCAACCACCGCTTCGAAGAACTCCGCTTTTTGCTGGGCATCTGCCAACTGTTGCTCAAGCTCCTTGATCCGCTGCTCTGGGGTAAGTTCTGAAGGCTTGTCTGACATTAGTTTTGCCTGGTGATCTGATCCTTGAGACCAATCTAGCCTGCCATGCTTACGTAGCCAAACTAATACGGTTGAGCGACCTTGGATGCCGTAACGCTGCTGTGCCTGCTTATAGGACAGTTCACCGGCTTCTACTTGGTCGACAACCGACAATTTAAAGGCGAGGGAATAATCTTTCTGAGTACGTTTAGTCTTTGTTTTCATGTCACTTCCCGAGTTAATGATCGAAAAGTGTCAACGTTATTCAGGACGGGACACAGACACAAAAAAGGGCAGCTGATCGCTGCCCTTTTTATTTCGCTTCTGACTCCGGTTTGGTCCAGAAGCGATCAAATCACTTAGCCCTGCAGACGGTGGTACTTGTCCATCAGCTGCTCTTCGGTCTCTTCGTGATCCGGGTCTTTCGGGATACAGTCGACCGGACAAACCTCGACACACTGGGGCTCGTCATAGTGACCAACACACTCGGTGCACTTGGCCGGGTCAATCTCATAAATTTCGTCACCGGGAGTGATTGCCTCGTTGGGGCACTCCGGTTCACAAACGTCACAGTTGATGCATTCGTCGGTAATGATCAGTGCCATGTCGGCTACCTCTAAAATCCTATTACTATCGAGTCGTAAAACTATCTAATTATTATCTGTCGACCGCAAAACGCTGCCGAAGTGCCTCTTCCACCAGCGGATGGACAAACTTGGAGACATCGCCTCCCAGACATGCCACTTCCCGAATCAGGGTCGAAGAAACAAAACTGTATTTTTCAGCCGGGGTCAGGAACAGGGTCTCAAAATCGGTGTAGATCGCCCGGTTCATGTTGGCCAGCTGAAATTCGTACTCAAAATCCGAAACCGCCCGCAATCCACGCAACACCGCACAGGCATCGTGCTGCTGCATGAACTCGGTCAACAGCCCGCTAAAGCCGATCACCTCGACCTTATCCAGGTGCCCGAGCACTTCCTTGGCCAGCTCGGTGCGCTGCTCGAGCGGTAACAGAGGCTGCTTCTTCGGACTGGCGGCAACCGCTACAATCACCTTGTCGAACAGCTTGGCGGCCCGCTCCACCAGATCCGAATGGCCATGGGTAATCGGATCAAACGTACCCGGGTAGACAATAATATTCATGGTATTGCTCCCAGAGCATACGAAGAATCGCGCGAATGTTAACGGAATTGGCGCAGCGGTACAATTAGATTACGTTATATGGATAAACCCACATCTATGCACAATCAGGGATTTTTATCGATGATCAGCACCGAAAAGACAGCTTATCAGCTCTCGCTAATATTACTTTCAGTACTGGTGCTATCCGGCTGTCAAACGCTGCAGTCCGTCGACCGTGGTCTGTACAACATTGCCGAGTCGGTGTCGGAGAAAGACCGGGTCACCGGCCAGCGAAGCCTCAGCCTGCAATCCCGGACGCAACAGATACAGCAGGGCAACAGCGTCGTGGAACAACTGCTCGCCAAGGAACAGCAAGCGGGGCGTAAGATCAATCAACAGCTCGATAAAGCACAGTACTGGCGCATGGTGCAGATCTTCGATCGGGTCCACCGCATCAGCCACCTGAGTGACGAGCGCTGGCAGCCGGTGTTGATCGATCGCGACAGCTTTAACGCCTTCACCACCGGCGGCACCTATATCGTGGTGCATCTGGGCCTGATGGAGCAGCTCAAGAGCGACGACGAGGTCGCGGCGGTGATGGCCCACGAGATTGCCCACACCGTGGCCAACCATGTCTTCGAAGCCCAGTCGCTGGCCCAGGTCACCGCACTGGCTAATTCGGGTTCCGCAGGACGTGACGGCTACCGGGCTGCCTTTACCCAGAAGAACGAATATGAAGCCGACCGTATCGGCGTACTCTACAGCGCCCTGGCCGGCTACGACCCGCTGGCCGCCAGCCGGATCTGGCAACGCCAGTATCAGAGCGAGGGCAACCGCCGCGGCCTGTTCTTCCAGTCACACCCGGTCAACAGTGATCGCGAACGCTTCAATCGGGTTAACGGCGAGAAGGTGCTGAGCTACTACCAACCGGGCCGGATCAACCCGAACCATGCCCAGCTGCTGCAAGACAACAGCCTGTGGAGTAAACAGCAAGGCGCCGACAATGTCGGTCAAGGAGGAGGCTTCTCGGCCCTGGCAGGTACCCTACTTGGCGCCTATGTCGATCACCAGCAAGCCAAAGCCGGTGAACGCCAGCAACAGCAGCAGATCCAGTTTGTCCGCTATGTGCAGTCGCAGATGAAGCTAGTGGGTGAAGAACGACCGGCCAGCGATCGCTGGCAACTGAGATTCCGCTATGACGGCCAGATTGCGTTGCAGGGGGTTACGGTCGGCGGCCAGCTATCACAAGGAAAAGATAAGCCACCGATCGTCATGGTGGCCCATGTCAAACAGCCAATACGCCGGGGCCAACAGTTTATTGCCGAGTTCAGACACGCGGCACTGAAGCCTCTCGGCAAGCCGAGCGACAGCGTCAAACTCTACCTCGATGACGCGGTGGCCCAATAGGTCACAGCCTCAGCAAGAGCGACCGATACACGTTGGCCCCCAGCGGGGCCGTTCTCTGCCGTACGTCGTTATCAGACCCGAACGTTCAATAAACGTCTCGGGTCAATCGAAGTCGTACTCGCAAAGATTACGTTTGAGCTCCTTCGCTTCGAAGTGGGATTCGATGGCCCGGCGGGCGCGAAGGTTGCGAAGGCTGGCGGCTTTCTTGGTTGCCTGCTGCGTTTCGGATTCAACCTCCATCGCAGCGTCGAACACGCGGTTGTGAATCTCTTCCAGCTGGTGATCATGTCTCATCATGGCAGCGACTCCATATCAAGATAATCAAGCAGGGCAGAATTCTAGGGCTACTATGTGACCTTTCGGTGACAACCCCGGAAGCGGACTCTTGATCGAACCGTCGCTGGTGAGCTGCAGGAACGACACAGGGTCCAACCCACAGGCATTTTTTTCTCACAGCTTCAAGGGAAATACAAGCTGCTATGCAGCATTTCAGCCGAGCACAGCCTTGCTGCCTAGAGCAGAAAGCACCAGGCGGTGAGCGATCAATGACCGCCGTTATAGGGCACTAAAGGGGTGCAGCGGCTACTTTTCGATCCGGGTTGCCGGTCGTTTTTCGTTCTGACGCAGTGATCGCAGGCTGCGACGGATGGTCTTGAGGTGATCGATCACCCCCGGCCCCAGCTTCATCGCCAACCCGACAGCCAGTACGTCGATCACCACCAACTGGACCACCCGTGAGGACATCAGGGCACTAAGGTCCTTGTCTTCCTCCAGGTCGATATGGATCGGCACCGTCGCCAACTCCGCCAACGGTGTGTTGCTCGGGCACAACGCGATGACCTGGGCCCCCTGGGCCAGCGCCAGGCGGGACGAGTGAAGTAGATCCTTGGTGCGACCGGTCTGTGAGACCGCCACCACCACATCGCCCTCGGACAGGGTTACCGCCGCGATCGACTGCAGGTGCGGATCCGAATAGGCCACGGCGTTGACCTTTAGACGGTGGAATTTATGCTGCGCATCGGTACAGACCGCCGCCGAGGCACCGAAGCCGTAGAATTCGATCCGCTTCGCCAAGGCCAGCGAGTCGATCGCCAGCTCCAGCGTGTCGGCATCCAGCTCCTCTTTGATGTTGAGCAGGTTACCGATGGTGGAATCGAAGATTTTTGATTTGAAGTCGCTGACGGTGTCCTTCTTGTTGAGCGAGAACTGCTCGAAGTTGGAGCTGGTGGCCAACACCTGGGCCAGGGTCAACTTGAAATCCTGGAACCCGTCGTAATTCAACGCCCGGCAAAAACGCACCACCGTCGGCTCGCTGACCTGGGCTTCAGACGCCAGATCGACGATCCGCATATGGATCACCTCTTTCGGGTGAGCCAGCACGTAATCCGCCACTTTCTGCTCGGATTTACGTAACTCCGGGCGGGCTTCGGCGATGGTTTTTAACAGGTTAGTGGTGTTCACAACAGCTCTGTCCGTCAAAATTGCGAGCGTAGGATAGCAAAAAAAAAACCGCCTTCGTGAGTCCAGTTTCGATTAAAAGCCCTGTCAAATTGGCTCGACAGCCTTCGGAGGAGCCTGCCGACTCCCCCGCGGGGCTGTCATTGCCGCTTAAGCCATCGAAATAATCTCTTCGACCAGCTTCGAAATACCCGCTGCGGCTTCGGTGATCGAACCGGCCAACATATAAGCCGGGGTGGTGATGACCTTGTTGTCCCGATCGATCACCGTGTCGCTGACGTCACAGGCCTGGTGCCGCCCACCCATCGCTTCAATGGCAGCGGCGGTCTCCGGATCCTTACCGATGGTACAGAGCACATCGGCACCAAACAGCTTCGGCGCCATCGCCGGGGCGATACAGACCAAGCCCACCGGCTTGCCCTCGGCATGAATCGCCTGGGTAAAGGCGGCTACGTCGGGATTTACCTCACAGTCACTGCCGGCCACCGCAAAGTTGGATAGATTTTTTGCCGCCCCAAACCCACCCGGGATAATCAGTGCATCGTAATCGGCCGGGTTGGCATCACCCAACGCCTTGATCTCGCCCCGCGCCAACCGGGCGGCCTCGACCAACACATTACGCCGTTCGCCTTCAGCGACCTCACCGGTCAAATGATTCACCACATGCATCTGATCGACATCCGGTGCTAGGCAGTGGTACCTGGCCCCCTGCTGCTCGATATTCAGCAGCGTCAACACCGACTCATAGATCTCCGAACCGTCGAATACTCCCGAACCGGATAGAATCACCGCTATCTGTTTCATCTTGCTTCTCCCTGTATAAGACCTGATAAATCTACTCACTATTCACCGGCAACAACGGCTCATCGGCAACCTCGGCCGCTCGGAGCCCACCTCATCCTGCGGCGGCGATAACCGCCTCGAACCCGGCCCGATAATCCGGGTAGCGGAACCGATAGCCCAAGGCCTGCAGCCGATCCGAACGACAGCGTTTGCTGCCGCTGCGCAGTTTCACACTGAAATCTTCGGGCTGCGGCTCAACTTCCACCTGTAACCGTTCTCGTAACCAGGCCAACACCTCATGGTAAGGCGCCGGGTTCGGATCGGAGGCCAGGTAGACCGGTGCCAATGGCTGTCCGGCCAGATCCTGCTCGATCAGAAAATGCAGCACACCGATACAGTCATCCTGATGGATACGGTTGCCGTACTGGCAGGGCTCCGGTAGCGCGGTAATCCCCTGTCGGACCCAGTTCAGGATTCGCTCCCGCCCGGCACCGTAGATACCGCTGAAGCGAACGCTGGTGCCGGTAAACCCGGAGTCAGCCAGCAGCTGCTCGGCATCAAGCATCGCCTGGCCGTTGAAACCGGTGGGCTCGGTCGGGCTCGATTCATCGACCCAGCCCCCGTCTCGCTGGTGATAAACCGCCGCACTGGAAACGAAGAAAATCCGCTTGGGGCACAACTGTTGCTCGCGTAAGGCCTGCAACAGGTTACGCAGCCCCTCAACATAGGCCTGTTGGTATCCTTCGGCGCTATAAGCAGCGGGAACCAACGAGAACACCAGATAGTCGTGTTCCGGCAGCCCCTCTAGAGAGTCGGGCTCGGTGACATCAGCGGCGATCCCTTGGATTGCCTCAGGCAGTTGATTAAGATGACGTTTCAGCCCGATGCATTGGTGCCCGGCCCGACTCAGTTGAAGCCCAAGACCGGTACCGATTTTGCCACAACCGACCAGTAGCACTGTCGCCACGATGCCCTACTCCCATTTCGTTAAATGCTGCGCCACAGTCTGGACCCTCCGTCCGGTGATGTCACCCCCCGGCACGCTCTCTGTCCAGCCAGTCGGAGGCCGATCATGACCCTGACCGAGCTGCGCTATATCGTTGCCCTGGCAAGCGAATGTCACTTCGGTCGTGCCGCCGAGCGTTGCTTCGTCAGCCAGCCGACCCTGAGTATCGCGGTCAAGAAGTTGGAGTCCGAGTTGGGCGTGGCCCTGTTCGAGCGGCACAAGAACCGGGTTCAACTGACCCCCAGCGGCGAGCAGATCATCGATCAGGCCCGCAAGGTGCTCAACGAAGCCAAGCGGGTTGAGGAGCTGGCCCAGCTCGGTCGCGATCCTTTGACTACCCCGTTAAGGCTGGGCGCCATCTATACCATCGCGCCCTATCTGTTCCCCCATCTGGTGCCGCGAATCCGCCAGCAGGCCCCGAATCTGCCGCTCTATCTGGAAGAGAACTTCACCCATAAACTGCGTGAAAAACTGCTGGCCGGAGAGCTGGACGCGATCGTTATCGCGCTGCCGTTCGAAGCCCCCGATGTGCTGGTACGCGAGCTCTACGACGAAACCTTCGTGGCCCTGCTGCCCGAAGACCACCCCTGGAGCGGACGGGAGCGGCTCGACCCTCAGGAGCTGGAGCAGATCCCGATGCTGATGCTCGGCGAAGGCCACTGCTTCCGCGATCAGGTCCTCGAAGCCTGTACCGGCCTGGGATCGGAAAACAACCTGATCACCGAAGGCGGCTCATTGGAAACTATCCGTCATATGGTGGCCACCGGACTGGGATCCACCGTGCTGCCCCGTTCGGCGATCGACCCGGATCACCCCCCAAAGCTGGCCAAAGTGGTGCCGTTCAGTTCGCCCGTGCCCAAGCGCACCCTGGCGCTGGCCTGGCGCACCAGCTTCCCCCGTCCCAAAGCGATCGACCTGCTGTGCGATGCGATCCGGCTCTGCCCCGCCAACAGCCCGGAATAGATCATGGCGACATCGAACACCCCGCTACGAACGCTGGATCAGATCTCGGTTTCGCGCCTGAAAGGGGTCGGCGCGGCGATGCAGCAGAAGCTGGAAAAACTTGGCCTCGAGAGCCTGCAGGACCTGCTGTTTCACCTGCCGATCCGCTACCAGGACCGAACCCGCGTGGTGCCCATCGGCCAGTTACGCCCCGGCGACGAGGCGGTGATCCAGGGCCAGCTGATCAGCTGTGACGTACAAATGGGACGGCGACGGAGCCTGCGCTGCAAACTGCGCGATGCCAGCGGCGGCGTCACGTTGCGCTTTTTCCATTTCAGCGCCGCCCAGAAGAACAACCTCAAACCGGGGATGACCCTGCGCTGCTTCGGCGAGGCCCGGGTCGGCAGCAGCGGCCTGGAGCTTTATCACCCCGAGTACCGGGCCGTCGACGACGAAGCGTTCGAGCCCACCGAACAGCAGCTGACCCCGATCTATCCGGCGACCGAGGGTCTGACCCAGCCGCGCATCCGCGGCCTTTGCGAGCAGGCATTGGCGATCATGGAGCAACAGGGCGGCCTGCCGGAATGGCTGCCCGCCAGCCTGCATCAGCAGTTCGACCTCAGTGACCTGACTAGCGCGGTGCGCTACCTGCACCACCCGCCGGTCGGCACCGACCTGCTGCAGCTGAGCGAATCCCGCCATCCGGCCCAGCGTCGGCTGGCCTTCGAGGAGCTGCTGGCCCACCAGCTCAGCCTGGTGCGGCTGCGTCGCCAACAGCAGCAACATGCGGCCCCGGGATTGCCACCGGGCGGCACGCTGACACAGCAGTTTCTGGCGCAGTTACCGTTCCGACTCACCGCTGCCCAACACCGGGTCTGGCAGGAGGTCGCCTCGGACCTGAGTCAACCGCTGCCGATGCTGCGACTGGTTCAAGGCGACGTCGGTTCCGGCAAGACGGTGGTTGCCGCCCTGGCAGCGCTGCAAGCGATCGAGGCCAGTTATCAGGCCGCGGTGATGGCTCCAACCGAAATTTTGGCCGAACAGCATATGCTCAACTTCAGCAACTGGCTCGAACCGCTGGGGATCCAGCTCGACTGGCTCGCCGGGCGCTTGAAAGGCAAAAAACGCAGCGAGGCGCTGGCACGGATCGCCGACGGTACTGCCCGGGTCGTGGTCGGTACCCATGCGCTGTTCCAGGATGAGGTTCAGTTCCACAATCTCGGTGCTGTGGTGGTGGACGAGCAACATCGTTTCGGGGTCCATCAACGGCTGGCGCTACGCGAAAAGGGGCGGGCCAGCGGACTGGTTCCGCACCAGCTGATTATGACCGCCACCCCGATCCCCCGGACCCTGACCATGAGCGCCTACGCCGATCTGGACTGTTCGGTGATCGACGAACTGCCACCGGGACGAACACCGGTCAACACGGTCCTGATCGCCGATGAGCGCCGCGCCGACGTGGTCGAGCGGGTCCGGGCCGCCTGTCGCGAAGGACGCCAGGCTTACTGGGTCTGCACCCTGATCGAAGAATCGGAGGTGCTCGAATGCCAGGCCGCCGAAGTCACGGCCCAGGAGCTGACCGAAGCGTTGCCGGAATTGCGGATCGGCTTGGTCCACGGTCGCATGAAAGCAACCGAAAAGGCCGCCGTGATGGACGCCTTCAAGACCCGTGAACTCGACCTGCTGGTGGCCACCACCGTGATCGAAGTGGGGGTCGATGTGCCCAACGCCAGTCTGATGATCATTGAAAATCCGGAACGACTGGGCTTGGCCCAGCTGCATCAGTTACGCGGCCGGGTCGGGCGTGGCTCCGTCGCCAGCCATTGCGTGCTGATGTACCACAAGCCACTGTCGCAACAGGGGCGCGAACGGCTGCAGGTGATGCGCGAGACCAACGACGGTTTCCGAATTGCGGAGAAAGATCTGGAATTACGCGGCCCGGGAGAGGTTCTGGGAACCCGGCAGACCGGGATGATGCAGTTTCGAATCGCCGATCTGGAGCGCGATGCGGATCTGCTGGAGGGGGTAAAAACGGCAGCGGCTCAGATCGAGTCGCTACCGCAAAACTGCGACGGCATTATCCGACGCTGGCTGGCACAGGGCGAGCAGTACGGCAACGTCTGACACCGCCTCCTGCCCTGTCCGGATGTTTAATGTTTGTGCATCTCTTTTTTCATGCCGCCGGCCATGTCGTGCTGCATCTTATGACCGCCGGCCTGCATCATCGGCTGCACTTTCTTAACCGGAACACTCAGGGTCTGGCTGCTGCCGTCTGAGAAGTGCAGGGTCAGCGTTTCCTGCTCACCCGGCTTCAACTGCTTGTTCAAGCCCATCATCATGACGTGATAACCGCCGGGCTTCAGCTCAACCTGGCCCTGGGCCGGGATCAGGATCTTCTCAACCTGACGCATCCGCATGACCCCGTTGTCATTAACGTGGTTATGCAGTTCAACTTTTTTAGCCAGATCCGCTTCGGCACGTACCAGTGCCAGCTCTTGATCGGTCGGGTTGCTGATCACCATAAAACCGGCACTGTTCGGAGCACCGGGGGCACTGGCACGCAGATAAGGGTTGGTTACTTCACCGGCCGTGACCGGCAGAGCCAGCAGGCTGGCCATCAGTACAAGAATCTTTTTCATCGTATATTTGTCGCTCAATAGAAAAGCCTGGCAATCCAGGCTCGGTAGACCAAACAGCAACGGCAGCGGTGAACAATTCCGCGGAATCGGCTCAAACCGGCCATGCAGAGATTAAGGTTGGTCGTCAAAAAAGGCGTTCGATCAGGAACAGGCCGGTAGATCGGAAAAGCTCAGATTCAACCCACAACAATTGATCTGAAATCCAAGTCATCCGCCCACAACAACGTCAGACAAGGAACAAGGGGACCGATCCACAGGCCCGTCGTGGCATCAAGCCAGCGGCGGTGCCCTTGGATGGAGCGGCGTGAGAAACGGATCGGGAACGTCGCCCGAAAGTTGCGTGAGTTGCGGACCTATCGGCGCTGAATCCAAGGACTCGAAGCCACCGTTGGAGGGTATCGCACAACTGAAAAGCTGATAGAGCGAACACAGGGGACATTGCATCGAGCCCTGAGCGCGCTGTTCGGAACTGGGAATCTCACCGTCTTCGCCGATCTGGATCAGCTGAATCCCCTGCAGGGAACAGACCTGAACCCAGCGCCCTTCTCCCCCTTCGTGCTGTATCGCTGCGGCGACCAGGGGACCACCGAGCTGCGACAGCAACAACAACGCAACCAGCCCGTAAATGAACGGGCCGCGTCCTGCATGTCGGCGAAGGGTCAATGGCATGAGTGTGATTCCATCACAAACGATCGTCTGATTTTAATTCGCCATCCTCTGCTTGGCAATGTCGACCTACTCAGCTCCCTTGATGGTCATCAAGTTGGTAGGACTCAAGCGGCGACTGCTTAACCCTAACCGGATTCAGCATTGTCGGCGGTCGACTCCAACGGCCGCTGCTTGGCCACCCGATTGCGTCCCGACTTCTTGGCCCGGTACAGCGCATCATCGGCACGACCGGTCATCGTTTCCAAGGTATCGCCCGGCTGGTAGGCACTGACGCCGAAACTGGCACTTTGCGGCTGCCCCGTGCTGAAACGGTAGTCGGCAATCACCTGGCGTAGCTGCTCGGCTAATTTCATGCCGCCGTCCAGATCGGTATGGGGCATGATGATCAGAAACTCCTCACCTCCCCAGCGCCCCACGGTGTCGGTTTCACGGGCTCGCTGGCGCATGATACCGGACAGTTCTGTGAGCACCTGATCGCCGATCTGATGACCAAACTGATCGTTAATCTGCTTGAAATGGTCGACATCCAGCATGACCAGCGCGCAGTTGTCCCCGTAACGGGTGCAGTGGCTGATCTGCTGCTGCAGCTGCTGATCCAGTTTTGAACGGTTACTCAGTCCGGTCAGATGGTCGGTAACCGCCAGCCGCTCGGCCAGCTTCTTGTCGCTGATATCCTGCCGGATTCCGCGGTAACCGGTGCAGTTACCCTCGGCATCGACGATCGGCACGATGGTCGCTTCAACCCAGTAACTGCTGCCGTCCTTACGCCGGTTCTGCAGCTCTCCAATCCAGGTATTGCCGCTTCGGATCGTTCGCCAAAGCTCCTCAAACACATGGCGGGGCATATCCGGATGGCGGACGATGCGATGGCTTTGCCCCAGCAGCTCGCTCTCACGGTAGCCGGAGATATTGCAGAACGCGTCGCTGGCGTAGGTGATGGTGCCTTTCAAGTCGGTATCGGACAGGATCACGAAGCGATCAATCATGCCCTGAATATCCCGCAATTGGCTGTTCACATCACGCAGTGCACGCTCGGTCTGTTTATGGCTGGCGATACTTGCCAACTGCCGCAGCGCCAGCAATAGCATCACCAACATCCCCAGCAGCAGACCGATAAAGAGCCCGCCGATATGGATCAGGTTATTGCGCCAGGGTTTGAGCGCCGCCTGGTAGGACTGCGACACCACGGCCAACAGAGGGTATTCACCGGCACGGTAGAAGCCGAATAGACGATCGCTGCCGTCGATCGGACTGACCATACGATCACTGCCGCGGCCCAGCTCAATCATGCGCGCAAACCGCTTTGCCAGGGACGGATCCCGGTTAAGATCAAAATCGATAAAGGTTTCGCTGGGCGGGTCACGAAACAGGGGTTTACCATCCAGCTGAAACAGCGTCGTCACTTCACCCTGACGCCGCTGTAGATGTCGGCCATACGCCTCGAACTGCGTTACCGGCACGGACAGAGCAAGCACCCCGGAAAAGTCGTCGTCAGCCTGGCGCAGCGGCACAGCCAAGACCACCTGGGGTTCTCCGCTTAAGCCGGGTTCCAACCGCCCCAGTTGCGGGCCGGCCGCCGGGTCAGAGCGCAGCACCTGAAAATAACCCTTAGTGCTCAGATCGATCGGTCTCGACAAGGCCTCGGCTGAACCGACCAGTCGCCGCCCCTTGGGATCGATCACAAACAGCTGCTGCTCAACCGTTAAATCGACATCCGAGGCAAGTTCATTTCGTTGACGCTGCAGTAGTTGTTGCAGCCGAGGCAATGACGGCTGGTCGAGAAGGTCCTGTTGTTCAATTAGAGAGCGGGTGGCAGATAACAGGATCTGAGCCCCCCGCAACCTCACCCCCACCGCCTGCGACTGAGCATAGGCCTCATCCATCAGCCGGGTTCGAACCTCTCGCTCCGTTCGCAACAACTCAAGCCAGATATAAAGACCAAATAACAGCGCCAGCAACAGTGCAAAAGAGACACTGCCAAGGATTAAAAGCCGCTTGATCTGCTGCTCGGAATAGTCCGCCATTAACCATCAACCTCTACTGCCGAAATGGGAGGCCCGCGGTTAAGCATATACGCTGTCATGTAAAGGCGTGAATCATTTGGCCCCGGTGAGCCCCAGGTCGGATCACCAGCAATCCCGATTCCGGCCTTCAGCTTATGCCAGTCCCGTCGATACATGATCTATCGCCCGATGTCAGGAGCGTCAATGAAACGGTTTCTCAAGCTAATGTTTTGGAAAAGAAAAAGTGCTGACGAGCAGCTTTATGTCCGCTGCGAAATCGACAACAAGCGCTCGAACTACCGGGTCACACCCGAGGACAACGGTACCTTGTCGCTGCTGATCGAAGGCGAACCGGCGCGAATCAAGAACATTTCCGTCAGCGGCATCGCTTTCGAACTGAACGATTCGAACTCCTCGTTGAACGAGAAACGGGAGCTGCACGGTATTCTGTACATCGGCCATCGCCACAGCCCGATTCCACTGTTGCTGCAGGTATTGGATCGCCAGGCTTCGCTGCTACGCTGCCGAATCCTGAACCTGGATTCCTTAACCCAGCGTAAACTCTCCGCGGCAATTACCCATTACCAAAAGCAACAGATCCGCTCCCTCAGCAGAGGTGATGATGCCGAACCTGTTCAGCAGAACAGCACCCCCCCAACGTTCGACTGATTGGCTGGTTAAAAAAGAGAACGAATCCAACAAGCCGGCCCTGCCGGGTTTGGCAGTCTGCCTCTATCACCGAAGGTGGATTGCTTGACAAGTGTCAAATTGATCGGTTACCACTGACACAACCGATGCAAATCCTGATAGCCTCAGCCGGTACAGCGCCGCTCAACATGCGCCACTTATGAGGCAAGTTTGCCCCTCGCGACACGGGCCCTCCGGGCCATGTTTAACGAGCAAGGGATAAACACCAAACTCGGCGAGATCTGGAGTGCACAGGGTGAAGCTGACTCTCAAATCCAAGCTATTGATTACGATCGGGATTGTATTCGTCTGTTCGTTTGGCGCGGTGATCTATTACGACTACCAAAGTGCTCGTGAAGAGATCATCGCCAACCTCAAGAATGAAGCCAATACGATCCAGGGGCTGCTGCGCGCCACCCGTAATGTCTATCGGCATCAGTTTGTTACCAGCGGCATCCCGCTCAACGACAAAACCGTGGGATTTCTTCCCGCCCACGCCCTGAATCGGATCTCCGACGAGTTTAACAACTGGGTCAAGTCCGGCCTCTCCTTCAACAACGTCTCAGACCGCCCCCGCAATCCGAAGCAGCGTGCGGATAAAGTCGAACAGGAGGCGATGGCTTTTTTCAGAAAAAATCCGGAAGCCACCCAGCGAATCCGCTATTTCCAGGATGAACAAGGGCGTAGCTTCTACCATTACTCCTCACCGCTCTGGATAACCCAAAGCTGTCTTCAATGTCACGGAAAGCGCGAAGACGCCCCACTCTCCATCCAAACCCTCTATACCCAGTCATTCGGCTATCAACTGGGAGAGTTGCGCGGCATTCTCAGCATCAAGCTTCCCAGCACGCTGCTGGAAGAACGGATCAACCAGCATCTATGGGGCTCGGTCGCGGCCTATTTCGCCGCGTTTATGCTGACGTTCATCGCGGTCTTCTGGCTGCTCAAGCACAACATCCTCAATCGCTTGAAACTGCTCACCCAGGCCAGCAGTCGGATGGCGTCGGGGGAGTACCGGGTTCGGATCAACAGCCAAGGCAGCGATGAGATCTCGGCCGTTGCCAATGCCTTTGACAGCATGGCCGAGGCGGTTGAATCCCGTGATCGAACCCTGCGCGATAGCGAACAGCGCAGCCGGGCCATCTTCGAATCCAGCGGTGAAGGTATCGTCGTGGTGGACGAGAAGGGCTGGATTCGCGAGGCCAACCGAACCAGCGGCAAAATTTTTGGTTACCCGGAGCAGAACCTGATCAGCACCTCAGCGTTTAATCTGCTGCCAAACGAGGGGCGTATAGCTCAGCTACGGAAACTGATCCGCTTTATCCGCTCCGGCCCTAATGCTGCCAAGGGGCTAAACCGTATCGAGGTTAAAGGGCAGCGCCAGAATGGCGAGGTCTTTCCTCTGGAGCTCAACGTCAACGACCTGACCCTCGATAACGAGCACTTCTATCTGGCGGTAGTGGAAGATATCTCGGAAAGAAAGCGGGCTGAGGCTGCGCTACTGCGGAAACAGGAATTCCTGCAAACCGTTATCGACGGTGTCGTTGACCCGATCATGGTGATCGATACCGACTACCGCATCGTCATGACCAACAGCGTCGCCCGTCAGAACATCCCCAAACACCTGGCCTCGGAGCCGGTACTCTACTGCCATCAGGTATCCCATCACTCCGACGTACCCTGCAGCGGCGATGAACACCCCTGCCCGTTGCGGGATGTGATGGAATCGGGCAAGCCCGTCACCGTCGTGCACGAACATCATCTCAAAAACGACAAAGTGGCGACCGTCGAGCTGGATGCTTCACCGTTCTGGGGCGAAAACGGCAAGCTCGAAGGCATCATCGAGGTTGCCAGAGACATGACCGAGCACCTGGAAGCCGAGCGGCAGCTACTGGAGAACGAAGAGCGGCTACTGTACCAGGCCAGCCACGATGACCTGACCCAACTCGCCAACCGCTCCCTGTTCAACAGCCGCCTCGAGCACGCCATCGACCGTTGTGAGCGTGATGGGGGGCGGATCGCGGTGCTGTTTCTGGATCTGGATCGGTTCAAAAACGTCAATGACAGCCTCGGTCACGACATCGGCGACGGCATGCTCAAAGAGGTGGGCAAGCGGCTGGCCGCGGTGATCCGAAAAGAGGATACCGTCGCTCGCATGGGCGGCGATGAATTTACCGTGATCCTCGAAGATATCGGCGTCATTGAAGATGCCGTGGTTGTGGCCCGTAAATGCCTAAAGGCACTGTCGGAGAAGATGACCGTGCAGGGCATCGAATTCTTCCCATCGGCCAGCATCGGCATCAGCCTTTATCCTGACGATGCCACCACCGTCGAAGGGCTGATGAAATGTGCCGACTCCGCCATGTACCGGGCCAAAGAAGCCGGCCGCAACACCTACCAGTTCTACACCGCCGATATGAACGAATACAGTTATCGGCTGCTGATGCTGGAAGCGGATCTGCGCCAGGCGCTGGAGAAGAATCAACTGCGGCTTCACTTCCAACCCCAGTTTGATCTGAACGACGGTCGCCTAGTCGGCGCCGAAGCGCTGCTCCGCTGGCAGCATCCCGAACGCGGCCTGATCTCACCGGGAGACTTTATTCCGCTGGCCGAAGATACCGGGCTGATCCTGCCGATCGGCGAGTGGGTACTGCGCCAGGCTACGGGGCAGCTGCATCGCTGGCATCAACGCGGGCTGACCCAGATGAAGATCGCTATCAACGTTTCAGCACGCCAGTTCAATCGAGATCTGCCCAAACTGATTGCTCGTACCCTTGGGCAACACCAGCTGGATCCTGCCGTGCTTGAGCTGGAGATCACCGAAAGCGTGTTGATGGAGAATGCCGAGGCGTCGACATCGATACTCAAGGATCTGGAGCAGATGGGACTGACCCTGGCCATTGATGACTTCGGCACCGGTTACTCTTCGTTGAGCTACCTGAAGCGCTTCCCGATCTCGACCCTGAAGATCGACCGCTCATTTATCGTCGATCTGCCCGATGATGAGGATGATATCGCGATCGTCTCCTCGGTGGTCGCGATGGCCAACCATATGGGGCTGGAAGTGGTGGCCGAAGGCGTTGAAACCCGGGTACAACAGCAGTGTCTTCAGCAACTGGGATGCACCCAGGTCCAGGGTTTCCTGTTCGGCCGCCCCATAGAGGCGACCGAATTCGAGCAACGCTTCCTACCGCCAGGCAAGTCGCCGACAACAACAAGCGAGCCATAACGCCTGCCGCCGAATCGGTATCCGATCATCCATCCCGCGAAATAGACTAACTAAGAAATAAAAAAAGACTGGACAAACCGATTTGATATCTCTAGTATCTGCCACCTCGTTGATGCGGGGTGGAGCAGCCTGGTAGCTCGTCGGGCTCATAACCCGAAGGTCGTCAGTTCAAATCTGGCCCCCGCTACCAACGAAAATTCTTTTCAGATTATTTAGCTACCACTGAAAAGATCTCTGGTGCGGGGTGGAGCAGCCTGGTAGCTCGTCGGGCTCATAACCCGAAGGTCGTCAGTTCAAATCTGGCCCCCGCTACCAACTTACAGGAAGGCCGATCAGTCACTAACTGGTCGGCTTTTTTCGTTTCTGGCTGCTGCCCCCCCCGTTAAATCCTTTACGACAGTCCGATCGTCTATGCCTACGACTAAGGATTGATGCCTGGATCCGGTACCAGGCTTGCGTAGAGACAGCCGTAACCCCCAAAATCGCTAAATTAGCGTCACAGCATAAGGCCAGCCGCACCGCACTATAGATAAAGCATCTATTTCCCTTTGGAATTTCGCTTTAGTCAAAGGTAAGAATATGAAGCCAAAAATAACGCCCCGGGACAATGAGATTAAACTCGGTGCCGATGAGTTTATCGTCAGCAAGACCGATACCAAGGGCAAAATCACCTATGCCAACCGCGTGTTTATGCAGATCGCCGGCTATCCTGAGGATCAGCTGTTAGGGATCCAGCATAATATTATCCGCCACCCGGATATGCCCCGCGGCGTCTTCAAGTACATCTGGGATGAACTCAAGCAGGGTCATGAAGTCTTCGGCTACGTCAAGAACCTTACCTCAGACGGAAGCTATTACTGGGTTTTTGCCAACATCACCTGCGATTACAACGACAGCGGCGAGCTGGTCGGCTACTACTCGGTCCGACGCCGTCCCAGCCAGAATGCGATCGATACCATCGTTCCGGTCTACAAAAAGATGCTGGAGATAGAGAGAGCCAGCCGCACGTCCGAGGCCTGCGAAAAATCGCTTGCCTACCTGGTCAGCGTCCTCGAAGAGCTGGGCGTGGGGTACGAAGAACTGATCTTAAGCCTGGACGAGGGGGAATAACCGATGGGATACGCAGCAACTAATCAGACCTCCTCCAGCCGCAAGATTCCGATGATTCGAACCCAGCTGGACTGGGGGATCGGGGCGTTCGTGTTTGTTAACATCGTCTTCACGATCTATTTGACCGTCTTCGCCGATGCCTCATTAGCGGTCCTGGTCTACCCACTGCTCAGTCTGGCGATGGCGGTTTACGCGGTTCTTATCGGCAACCGGGCCCTGCTGGTTCTTTCGCGGATGGCGGATGTCCTGCGCGACACCAGCAAAGGCAATATCCACAAACGGATCACCCGCACCAAAGGGATGGGTGAACTGGGCATGGTGGCCTGGGAACTGAACGATTTCCTCGATCGGGTTGAGACCTACTTTAAAGAGGTCGGTACCTGCTTTAAACGGGTCAGCGAAGGCGACCATAACCGCCGAGCCCAGCATCGCGGCCTGCAGGGCCAACTCAAGCACTCACTGATCATGGTCAACCAGGCCCTGGATGCGATGAGCACCAACGCCGAACTGATCTCAAAGAATGAATTGGCCTCAGGGCTGCACCAGCTCAATACCGGCAACCTGATCTTGAATCTGAAACAGAATCAGGAAGACCTGCTGGTGATCAATGACGACCTGACCCAGGTCCGAGAGATCGCCCAATCCAATGCCGAAACGGCGCAGAAGAGCCAACAGACGGTCGCCACCATCAGCAGTGGACTCAACTCGGTGACCACCAACAGTGAAAGCGTGCTCAAGGTGGTTAATGATCTGAGTGATGACAGCGCCAAGGTAACCGAGGTGCTGGGTATGATTACCGGGATCGCCGAGCAGACCAACCTACTGGCCCTCAATGCCGCTATTGAAGCCGCCCGCGCCGGTGAGCAGGGCCGCGGCTTTGCCGTCGTCGCCGACGAAGTCAGAAACCTGGCCAACCGGACTAAATCGGCGGCTCAGGATGTGTCGGAAATCCTGGCTCGATTCAGCGACCGGGTTGAGCAGATGGCCAAGGAAGCCCAGTCATCCTGCGAGTTCACCACCGAGATCAACGTCCTGGTCGATGAGTTTAAAGAGCAGTTCAAGGTCCAGGCGAAAACGGCCCAGCAGTCGCATACGCTGGTCAACCAGGTCCAGCACCGGGCCTTCGGCTCGCTGGTCAAGGTCGATCATGTGATCTTCAAGCAGAACGGCTATATCGCGCTGGGCGCCCAGGATAAGGGTGATGAGTACAACGCTGTCCAGGTTAATCACACCCAGTGCCGTCTCGGTAACTGGTACTACCAGGGCCACGGCAAAGACAACTTCGGCCATACCCAGGCCTACAAGCAACTCGAAACCCCGCACCAGCTGGTCCATCAGCATGTCCAGCAGGCCTTGGCGGTATCCGAAGGCGATTGGCACAAAGACGAACAGCTACGTCGGGAAATCATCGCCCACATGGATGCATCCGAGCAGGCCAGCAACGATGTCCTCAATTACATCGACCTGATGATCCAAGAGGTTCGAACCGAGCCCTGACCGGTGCCGATCCGCATAAAAAAAGCCGATCAGCTCTCCACTGATCGGCTTTTTTGTTTCGGCAACGCAGCCAGCAGAGCAAGCGCTTAAGCGATCTTTCGCTCCACCGCCGCGGCGACCATCCGGGTCAGGCTGGTCAGGTCGAATACCGGCAGGCCGAAGCGCTGCTGCAGTTTCGGAGCAAAATGGGACAGATCGGTACACTCCAGCACGATCGCCCCTACTTCGGGGTTCTCGCGCAACATCTGCGCCACCACCACGGTCAGCTCCTGCTCGAACACCAGCATGTCCAGATCGTTGCTGTCACCGCGCAGGATCACTTCGGCAAACTGCGGCTGATGCTGCATCCCGGCTACCACCAGCGGCTCATCGGCAATACCGACACCGACCAGATGATCCATCGACAGCGCTTCGGAGTTGGCGACCACCACACCGACTTTCTGATCCGATTTCAACATCCGTGAAACCAGCGGCACCTGGATCAGGCTGGACATGAACACCGGAATATCGACCGCATCGGCCAGCGCCTGCTGATGCAGCGCCAGGAAGCCGCAGCTGCCGGTGATCGCCTTCACGCCTTCACGCTCCAGCTCCTGCGCCGCCTCGATAAAGGGCTTGAGCAGCTCCGGATCACGCTCGCGGATCAGACGGTCGATGGTCGCGCCCTTCACCGTCTTGTACATGATCGGAAAATCGAAACTGGCCGGGTGCTTGATATGGCCGTCGGGCTTCGGGAAATAGGATTCCAGCGAGATAACCCCCAGCGGCACACCGCAGATATTGATTCCACCTTTGATCAGCATAATGTTGCTCTCTTATTCGATTGGTTCCACCGCCCTGCTTCTGTTTATCAGTGTATCCCAGGTCCGGTGAATGGATGGATGAGGAATCTCTGGTCGAATCAGAGATTCCCCGAATGCTTAGCTAAACCGCTCCGGCGAGAATGGACTCAGGTCCACCGATGGCGTCTTGCCCTGAATCGACTCGCTGATCAGCTGACCGGTGACGGCGCCGAGGGTCAGTCCCAGGTGGCCGTGACCAAAGGCGACGCTGATCTGCGGATGCTGTTTCAACGGCCCGATGACCGGCAGTGAATCGGGGGTCGATGGACGACTGCCGACCCAGGTGGAGCGGACGCTCGGTTCCTGGCCCAACATCACCCGGGCATGATTGAGCATCACGCTGGCGCGGGTCGGATTCAGCGGCGCATCGGCATGGGCAAACTCGGCCGTTCCGGCCAGTCTCACCCCGTCGGCCATCGGCGTCAGGAACACCGCCTTATCGAGCCAACCGACCGGGCGACTGAGGGCTTTCGAACCGGTATCCAAGGTCAGGTGATAACCCCGTTCGCTGACCAGCGGGAAGTCAGATCCCAAGGATTTGAGCAGCACCTTGGAGGCGGTGCCGGCACAGAGAACCAAGCGATCAAAATGCTCGACTCCCTGGCTTAATTGCAGGCTGACGCCGGTCCCCGAACCCTTGGTGCCGACACTGATCTGTTCGACGCTGTCCTGCACCACCCGTCCACCGTTTTCGGCAAAATGGAGGGCGTAGCTCCGGGTCAAGGCGATCGGACTGACGGTGTAGCGGGTGTTGGGATAGAAAACCCCGCCGGCATGGAAATCGGCCAGATCGGGCTCCAGCTCGTTGACTTCAGCGGCGCTCAGAAACTCCAGCTTAACCCCCTGTTGCAGGCGCTCAGCCATGTCGCCGTTACGGGCATCATCAACGCCCTGCTCCGACTCAAACAGCGCCAGACAACCGTTGGCCTTGATCAGCGACTCGGAGCCGCTTAGTTGCAATAGCTGCCGATCCGCCTCCGGCGCGACCTGCTGCAGCGCGGTCAGCGCCGCCCGGCCATGCTCGTAGCGGGATTGGAAACAGGATTTAAAGAACCCCCAACCGTAGGGCAGCAGTTTGGGCAGGTAACTGCCCTGCATCGACAACGGGCTGGTGCTGTCGAGCAACATGCCCGGCATCTTGCGCATCAGGGCGAACTTGGTGAACGGCAAGCGTGCATAGTCGGCAAACAGACCCGCGTTTCCGAACGACGCCCCCATGCCCGGCTCATCCCGATCGATCAGGGTGACCCGATAACCGGCCCGTTGCAGCCAGAGCGCACTGGAGAGGCCGACAATACCGGCGCCAACGATAGCAATATGTTGATTTTCCATGGTGTTTTCGGGGTCGGGGACCACGCCTCAGAAACTTAAGCCTTGGCCGCCACGACCTGGATTTCGACCAACAATTCCGACCGAGCCAGACGCGATTCCACACAGGCGCGAACCGGTGCATGGTCGCTGTCGACCCAGGCATCCCAGACCTCATTCATCTGGGCAAACTGACGGATATCGGACACCCAGATATTGGCGCTGATCAGGTGCTGCTTATCACTGCCGGCATCGGCCAACAAGGCATCAATCTGGGCCAGAATCTGGCGGGTCTGACCGGCCATATCCTCGGACGGATCTTTGGCGACCTGGCCGGCAGTCCAGATCAGACCGGCGGTGCTGACCAGCTGGCTCATGCGCTGATTGGAGTGTTGACGGTGGATCATGCTGTTCTCGCTATCTTCGGCCCATCAACGGCTAGATGCCGCCTGAGTTCACGAACAGAATTCGTGTCGGGCATGGCTAAATTGGGTATCGATAACGAATAAAGGAAGGGATCAGTGAGCCGGGTTAAGGCCATGATGCAGGACAACCAACCCACCAGAGGTGTGCTTAGGTCGGGGAGCTTCTTTTATTGTTATCGTTCGCATCGCCGCCTCGGATTCTGATCCTGCTGCGACACGCTGAAATTATTATTTGCCCCGAACAAACATAACCACAAATCTTATTTTTTTAAGATTTTATCAATTTAGCTTATATGCAGCTTAGATCCCGCCCTGCGCCTTGAACTGCTCAATTCCTGAACAAAAAACATAAGCCCGGCTTATATAATCAAATATTTTTTCGAATTGTTTATATATTCAGTTTGATTACACTGGATTGAAATAGCGATCTCTACCCGTGATTTACCGGTTGGCGAACAGCCCTAAATCGCCACCTAAGCCACCAATTACGGGACTTCCAGAGATCAGATAAAAATAAAAAAGTTTCAGGTAGTACAATGGACAGAAGAAAAATCGACGTCGGTCTGTCGACGTTCCTGATCATCATCGCGGTGATCATCCTGACCAACGACAACCTTGTCGAAGGCGGCGCTGAAACCGATCTGGGATCGATGTTTCTGCCGCGCATCGTCGCAGGTCTTATCATCGCCTTTGCCGCTACTATCGGAATCCAGTCGCTCAAATCGCTGCTGTCCGGTGCCAAGGCCGAGGGCAGTGAAGAGATCATCACCGACGGCTTCGGCGGTATCTTTGTCTATATCGGTATCTTTGTCGGCTACTGGCTAGCCGTTCCCCACCTCGGATTCCTGATCACCACCCCGATCGTCATGCTGGCAATCGCCATCCTGCTAGGCGGTCGCAACTGGGTCCCGATGATCACCATTTCGGTCATCACTCCCGTGCTGATTTTTTACGGCTCCAGAGAGTTTCTGCGGGTTTTCCTACCCACCTGGACCTTGACCTAAGCGGGAGATAAACCATGTTCGACAATATTCTCAGCGGATTCTCTGCAATCATGGCGGTCGGCCCGATCCTCGGTATCATCACCGGCGTCGTGGTGGGCATTATCTTCGGCGCGATTCCCGGCATCTCTGCGATCATGGCGATCGCGATCATTCTGCCGATGACCTTTTACGTCGATCCGATCATCGGCATTACCATGCTACTGGCGGTCTATAAGGCCGGCATCTACGGTGGCTCCATTTCGGCGATCCTGATCAACACCCCCGGTGCCGCAGCTTCGTTCCTGACCGCGCTGGATGGCCACGCCCTGACCAAGGCGGGTAAAGCCGGCAAGGCCCTGGATATCTCGCTGTTCTCGTCGGTTTCCGGCGAGATGCTGGCTACGCTGGTACTGATCCTGGTGGCCGCGCCGATCTCCGCGATCTCGCTGCAGGCCGGCCCGATCGAGAAAGTCTTCCTGCTGCTGTTCGCCTTTACCGTGATCGGTACCCTGGCCGGTGAGTCGATCCCCCGGGGCCTGCTGTCCTGCTGCCTGGGGATGCTGTTTGCGATGGTCGGCATGTCGTCGATCACCGGTGCCTCACGCTTCACCTTCGGTTTCACCGAGCTGATGGCCGGCTTCACCTTCACCCCGATGCTGATCGGTATTCTGGTGATGCCCGAAGTGCTGAATGTGATTCGCCGTCGTCGTGTGCCCCATCATCAGCTTGCCATCACCCGTTCGCCCAACCCGGCCGACAACCGGATCAGCTTTCCCGAGTTCCGTTCGGTATTCCGTACCATTCTGAAGTCCAGCGGTATCGGCACCTTTATCGGCGCCCTGCCGGGGCTGGGCTCTAGTACAGCGGCCTTTATCGCCTACGGTGAAGCCAAGCGTACATCGAAGAATCCGCAGAAGTACGGCAAAGGCTCGGTCGAAGGTATCGCTGCGGCCGAGTCCGCCAACAACGCGGTCTGTGGCTCCAGCATGATTCCGATGCTGACCCTGAGTATTCCCGGTGACGATGTGGCGGCCCTGCTGATGGGTGCCTTCCTGATCCACGGCCTGACGCCCGGCCCGATGATCTTCTTCGAGCACACCGAAACCATCTACGCGATCTTCGCCGGCTTCCTGATCACCGATCTGTTCCTGCTGGGGATTGCCAAATCCGGCTTCAGTTTCTTCGTCAAGGTGGCTTCACTGCGTCGCTACTACATCTTCCCCTGCGTGACCGTGTTTGCCTTCACCGGCGCCTTCACCGCCGGACAGAACATGGACGACATCCTGGTGCTGATCGTCTTCACCGCGATGGGCTACGGCATGCGGATGGTGGGGTTGAACCCGGCCGTCTTTATCGTCGGCTTCATCCTGACGCCGTTCTTTGAACAAAACCTAGACCAGGCACTGGCGATCGTGGGCACCGAGTACCACCTGCTGTTTGCCTCTCCGTTCTCCTGGGTCTTTATCGCGCTGTCTTTCTTCTTCATCTACTCCGGTATACGGATGCGGAAGAAGACCGCCAAGAACCCTCCGGCTACAGAGGAGGAATGCGCTCAATCGACCTAACAGTTACCCGTTTCTTCGTATCGAACCCTGGGTTCCATAACGCGAAGGTTTTGAAATCACATAAAAAAAACAAGTAAAGGTATGAAATGATGAAAAACACAAAAACTACCCTGCTGTCTCTTGCCGGCGCCGTTGCCGTATCTCTGTCCAGCGCAGCTATGGCTGGCTACCCGGAAAAGCCGATCAACGTGATCGTCCCCTGGGGTGCCGGCGGTGACTCCGACCTGACCACCCGTATCTGGGCAGACGCGGTCGAAAAAGAGCTGGGTGTTCCGGTTGTCGTAATCAACAAAGCCGGCGGTGGCGGTGTGGTTGGCACCTCGTTCGTAGCCAACGCCAAGAAAGATGGCTACACCCTGATCAACGCCGGTCTGAGCAACATGCTGGTGACGCCGAACTTCAGCAAAACGCCCTATACCTTTGATACCTTCACCCCGATCCTGAAGATGACCTCGGTCCCGTTGGCCGTGGTTGTAGCGAAAGACAGCCCCTACCAAACCTTCGATGAGTTCATCGCCGGTGCCAAGGCCAACAACCTGACTCAAGGCTCCTGGGGTGCGTCCTCATCCGGCACCATTCTGGCCAACATCATCGCCGATCAAGCCGGCTACAAGGTCAAGTACGTGCACGCCAAAGGCGCTGCTGACTCGATGGTTTCCGTCGTTGGCGGCCACATCGATTCCGCCGTGTCCTTCCCGCCGGCCTTCGGCCCGCACGTAAAGGCCGACCGCGCCCGCGCACTGGTTATCGACCAGAAGATGGACGACTACCCGGGCGTTCCGACCTTCGGTGACTACGGCATCCAGGGCAGCTTCGGCGGCTGGTCCGGCGTCTTCGCACCCAAGGGTGTGCCGCAGGAAGTGACCGACAAACTGATCGAAGCCACCACCAAGGTGATGCAGGATCCGGAAGTGATCAAGAAGTACCAGAACATCGGTGCCGTGGTCGACTACCGTCACGGTCCGGAGTGGGTCAACGACATGAAAGTGACCTACAACATCATGAAGGACGCGGCGGCCAAGGCCAAGAAATAAGCGTCTGACGGATACTCGGTGACATTCGCGTCGGGCCGTCGTGATGTCACCGAGTATGCCGGACTCCGCTTGGAGTCCGGCAATTTCTACTCCCGCCTTTCGCGCCGGTAACGGCAGTCATCTGCTCCACCCTCAAGTTCAAGTTCAAGCTCAAGCTCAAGCTCAAGCTCGCTGCAGCTTATTCCTAGACTCCCTAGACAGCCGCTCATCGATAACATAATTTATCGCTTACATTATTGGCCTTTTATCAGTCAAACTAATATTTATGAGTCGATAGGGTGTTCCATGAACTTGAAACAGATGGAAGCTTTTCGTGCCGTGATGCTGACCGGCTCGGTCTCCCAGGCCGCCAAACAACTGTTCCGAACCCAGCCTGCGGTCAGCATGATGATCAGCTCGCTGGAGGAAGAGATCGGCTTCCAGCTGTTTGAGCGCTACAAGAAGCGCTTGCATCCGACGCCCGAAGCGGACTATCTCTATCGGGAGATCGAAGCGATCTTCAGTCGGATTCAAGATGTCAGCCAGACGGTGCAGGATATCCAGAACAAGCAGTACGGCTTTTTGCGGATCGGCTGTATGCCCGGCCCCTCCACCTTTTTTGTACCGGAGTTGCTGGCCGACTTTCTGGAAGAGCATCCCAAGGTCCAGGCGTCACTGCAGACCCGAACCTCGGATCTGGTGGCCGAGTGGGTCGCCTCCAATCAGTATGACCTGGGCCTGGCGGAGATCACCCAGCACCAATCCCAGCTGGCCAAAGAGGACCGCTTCAACCTTCCCTGCTTTGTCGCCATCCCGGCCGATAATCCGCTGGCCGAGCACGAGGTCCTGAATACCGAGCTGCTCGACGGCGAGCCGATGATCACCCTGCATCCGGACCATATGATCTTCCACGATCTGCTGACCCAGTTCGAAACCAACGGCCACCGGATGAACGTTCGACTGCAGACCCGCTTTTATATTCCGGCGCTGACCTTCGTCGAACGGGGTCTGGGCGTCTGCGTGATGGACCCGGTCTCAATCCTCAGTTATCAGCACTATGCCAAACCGGGCAAGGTGGTGTTCCGCCGCTTTGATCCGCAGATCATGCTGAAGATCGGCCTGTTCTACCCGGTCGATACGCCCCGGTCACGTATCACCAAAGCGTTCTCCGATAAGCTGCGCAACCGCTTGAATGAGATCCGCGATAACCCGGAGAGCTATCTCGACTGGGGTTAGGCCGAATCATCGTGGGCAGCGACACTGTCGGCCGGGGTCTGCTCCCGCTGGACCATGCCGTAGTCACGATCGACCTCCGCCACCCGTAGGCGATAGTCTTTAAATACCCCGCCTCGCCCCTTGGCTTGGGCGACCCGGTGTTCGGCCAGATTACGCCACTGCTGTACCGCCTGCTCGTCGCGCCAGAACGACAGCGACAGGATTTTGCCGTCTTCAACCAGACTGGAGAATCGCTCGATCGAGATAAACCCGTCGATATCGTCCAGCAAAGGCCGCAGCTCAGCGGCGATATCCAGATACTCGTCCATCCGTCCATCGGCGGGCCAGACTTCAAAAATTACTGCAATCAAAATAATGACTCCTGTCTGATCGGCTGCTCCAACTGCAGCAGATACTGTTTTGCTTTCAGTCCACCGGCATAGCCGGTCAAAGCCCCATCGCTGGCCACCACCCGGTGGCAAGGAACCAGGATCGACAGCGCATTGGCCCCGTTGGCCGCCGCCACCGCCCGCACGGCCTTCGCATCCCCCACACGCTTGGCCAGCTCCAGATAGCTGACCCGCTCACCGTAAGGGACTTCAACCAGGGCCTGCCAAACCCGCTGCTGGAACTCACTGCCGGCAAAGCGCAACGGCACAGTGAACACTTGTCTTTCACCGGCGAAATACTGCTCTAACTGATCGATCGTCAGTTGCAGCAGCTCGCTGTCACCGGTTTCAAAATCAGCCTTCAGATAGCGCTGCAAACGCCGGTCAACGGCCTCACGGCGACGACGATAGCGCCAGTCGCACAGGCAGAGTCGGCCCTGAAAGTCACCCAATAACAGCTCACCACAGCTTGAACGGTAGCTTCGTAGTCGAATCATCGGGGCCTCTTTGGTGCCGTTCGGTTGGCTTCAATGGAAGCCTAGCGTATCAATCAAGCGACCAACTATCCGAAACTTGTCGTTATATTCGGTTTAATTGCCGGATAGGATCCACCTGCGATAGTAGAGATAGTTAGCCAAAACAGTTCCTTAACTCATGGTACTAAGCAAAACTGGTTGCTGGAACTAACCCCCTGGGGTTGGGCAAACGTATTCTGGACCCTACAATAAAAAGACATGCCCTCGCTGCATGCCGTCGGCGGAGAATGACTATGCTCAATCATCTGTTTCATCTTTCCTCAGAGAGCGAATCCAGCTTACAACAGCAGATTCGCGAGCAGATCAGCAAAGCCATTATCGATGGCCATGTCCCGCCGGATATTCCGCTGCCATCGACCCGCAAACTGGCCGAGATGCTGGGGGTTTCGCGCAACACCGTGATTCTGGCCTATGAGCATCTGGTCTACGACGGCTACCTGATCTCCAAGAAACGGGCCGGCTACTACGTCAACGATGAGATTCTGAAAAGCTCGGTCAAGGAGCAGGCCCCGGTAGAGCTGGACCCCGGCAGCAAACCGGACTGGGATGCCTATCTCAAGGAACGTCCGTCAAAGAAGAAACTCTACAAAGTCCACCGCTGGCAGGATTATCCCTATCCGTTTATCTACGGTCAGTTGGACCCCAACCTGTTTCCCTACAACCACTGGCGCGAGTGCTCCAAGGAATCAGTCTCGGTGCAGTCGATCAACGAGTGGTCCGGGGATCGCTACGATGACGACGATTCGCTGCTGATCGAGCAAATTCGGACCCGTTTGCTACCCCGGCGCGGTGTTTGGGCCGATCCGGACGAGATCCTGATCACCGTCGGCGCCCAGCACGCGCTCTACATGATCATGCGGATTCTGCTGAACCGGGAAACCCGTTTCGGCCTCGAAGATCCGGGCTATCCGGAACTGGTACAGATGGCCGAATGCACCGGCAGCCAGATCAAGCACCTGGCGGTGGACCAGGATGGGCTGCAGGTCGGCAGGCAGTTACGCGACTGCGACCTGATCTTCACCACCCCCAGTCACCAGTTCCCGACCACCGTGACGATGCCGATGGAGCGTCGGCGCACGCTGCTGGAGCAAGCCTCGAAGGATAACTTCCTGATCATCGAAGATGACTACGAGTGCGAGACCACTTTCGCCACCAACCCGACCCCGGCGCTCAAGAGCCTGGATAAGAACGATCGGGTGATCTACATCGGCAGTCTTTCCAAGACCCTGTCACCGGGCCTCAGACTGGGCTACATGGTGGGACCCAAGGCGCTGATCCGTGAAATACGCGGTCTGCGGCGACTGATTCTGCGCCACCCGCCGATGAACAATCAGCGCGCCGTGGGGCTGTTTCTGGCCCGTGGCTACCACGACTCTCTGGTCCGCTCATTGGTGAAAGTCTACGAGGAGCGCTGGAAAGAGGTCGGCGAAGCCCTGCATAAACATCTGCCCGAATCGGCCGAACCCCCGGTATTTGGCGGCTCCTCTTACTGGGTCAAGGGGCCTGCCAATCTGGATGCGCGGGAGCTGAAACGCCGAGCCAGGGAACGGGGTGTGGTTATCGAATCCGGCGACTTCTATTTCCTGCGAAAAAACCCGCCGCTGAACTTCTTCCGGCTGGGATATTCCTCCATCGCCACCGAGCGAATCCAGCCCGGCATCGATCGATTGGTCAACATCATCCGCCAGATCACCTGAAATTGATGCTATTCCGATAGGTCCAACGCAGCCCCCAAAGGCTGCGTTTTTTATTGCGGCAAAGCCAGGCTCCGCGCACGCAACAACAGCCTATTAGAAAAACAAATAAAACTTTTAAATATCTATTGGTTACCGATTTTTTGCAGAGCAAAAACCCACCACAGCGATTCGGCCCAATCACCTCGGCTCTGGACCCAGATTGACGGATCCACCTAATCCAGTTGGAACCATATTTTCGGTTGACGTTGGGTCTATTGGTCACGGAATCACCAATTTTATATTCGAATCTCCAGCTCAGCGCACCGGCACCCACCGTCGCCATCGCAAAGCTAGGAGCGCCAGGATTGATTAACCGGTACCCAGAGACCGGACCTGAGCAAAACAATAACAACGAGCCGAGGTTACTATGACAATAACAACACGCGCTAAATCCATTCTGTCTACCTGCGTACTGTCCGCAGCACTGACCCTGCCCGCCGCCCAAACCACCCAAGCCGCTGAAGAGCTGATGCTGGGACACGCTTACCCGGCGGACCATATCTTCCACATGACCTCCACCACCTTCATGGACGAGCTGAAAAAGAGCGGCGCCGACATCGAGGTCAACTACCAGCCCGGCGGTTCCCTGGGTGACTGGGCGTCCATCTTCGAGCAGAGCATGGACGGCGTCGTGCCGATGACCATGAGCTTCGGTGCTTCCGAATACGACCCGCGCCTGGACCTGTCCTGGCTGAGCTACGTGGTCGAAGACTGGAATCAGGCCCGTGAGGTTTACGGCCCCAACGGCAAGATGACCGATATCTACAACAAGATCCTCGGCGACCTGGACCTGGTGGTTCTGGGTGTAATCCCGACCGGTTTCGGCTCCATTGCGATGCGTAAGGGCGTTGAAGACGTACCGACCAGCTTCCCGCAGGACGGCCAGGGCATCAAGATGCGGGTACCGGCGATTCCGATCGGTATCGAGCGCTACAAGAGCTTCGGCTTCACCCCGGTTCCGATGCCGTTCTCCGAGCTGTACACCGCACTGCAGCTGGGCACCATCGACGCCCGTGGTACCGCTCCGGCCGTTGAGATCTGGCAGATGCGCGATGTTCTCGAGAGCTACATCCTGACCAAGGACTACTTCGAGCACGCCTTCTGGGTCGTCAACAAGAGCTGGCTGGAAGACCTGCCGGAAGCCGATCGCAACAAGCTGATCGCCGCTGCCGACACCACCATGGCCAAGGTTTGGGATGAAGCCCAGGCGATCGACGAAGGCTTCCTCAACAAGGTTCGTGAGTCCGGCGTCAAAGTGGTCGAGCTGAGCCCGGAAGACATGAACAAGGCCAAAGAGATCCTTTACGCCAGCGAGTGGCCGTACATGGAAGGCATTGTTGGTGCAGAAATCATGGGCATGATGCGCAAAATCGCCGGCATCAACTGATCCATCAAGCGGACGGGCAGCTAGACCTCCGGTCTGGATGCCCGTCACCCAGTAAAAACCGGCGCCGTTACCCAATAGCGCCTGTTTTTACTGGGTTTGCTAGGCCTACGGCCACTGTTGATGCATCCCTGCATCAATCAAATAACCCGAGAGGTTGCTCGCCCGTTTCCAACGCGATTATTCCCGTCTTCGACGGTTGTTCGACCGACCGGCCCCGGCTGGCGGGAACGACCATTTCGGGAGCCTCCATCGGATCAGCAATAGGATCAGCGCCATGAACAACAAAACCTCTGCTGCCAACTCCGTGGGCAAAACCAAGATCTACGACTACGACCCGGAGATCAGCTCACACCCGATTCCACCTCACCTCCATGCGATTCCCGATCACGCTGAAAACCGGGTGGACAGTTTCCTGATCCGCTTCGAGCGTGTGCTCGACTGGAGCTTCCGCGCCCTGATGGTGCTGGCAGCCCTGGGCCTGGCGGCGCTGACCTTCTCTCAGGTCATCATGCGCTATGTGCTCGAATCGCCCTTTACCGGCATCGAAGAAGCCTCGATTCTGCTGGCTGTCTGGGTCTACTTCCTCGGTATGGGCTACGCCACCCGTCAACGGGAGCATATCCACGGCGGTATCGTCAGCCTGGTGGTGAAGAGCCCCTACAAGGTCGCGATCATCCGTTTCGTCGGCACCATCATCTGCATGTTGGCGGCCTGCCTGTTCGGCTACTTCGCCTGCAAGTACGCCCTCAAGGAGATCGATAAGGGCCGCGTCAGCATCAACCTGCGCTGGCCGCGGGGCATCTGGAGCGCCAGCATGATCGCCGGCTTCGCGATGATGGTGGGCTACTTCCTGCTCGAAGCAGTCAACGAATTCCGTCACCTGCGTGATAACAAGGCGCAGCCTGAAGGCAAGGAAACGCCGCCAGCACAATCTCAATCCCAACTTGATAGTCAGGAGGCCTAAGCAATGACGCTGTTTCTTATCTCAATGCTGGTCGTTATCGTCCTGATTCTGATCGAAATCCCGGTCGCCTTTGCGTTCGGCATCGGCGCAGTGATGTTCGCTTTCACTACCGGTAACGATATTTCGTTCCTGATTCCTCACGGATTCAAAACCGCCAGTGGCTTTGCCCTGCTGGCCCTGCCGCTGTTTATCTTCGCCGGACTCTTAATGGCCGAAGGCGGCATCTCCGAGCGGCTGCTGAACTTCGTCAACGCCATCGTCGGCCGGATCAAGGGCGGCCTGGGTGCGGTTACGGTGCTGACCTGCGCCATGTTCGGCGCCATCTCCGGCAGCTCGTCGGCGGCCATCGCGGCGGTCGGCCAGATCATGATTCCGCGGATGATCCGCGAGGGTTACCCGGAAGGCCACGCCACCGCGCTGGTAGCCTGCTCGTCGGTCCTGGCACTGCTGATTCCGCCAAGCATCCCGATGATCGTGTTCTCGATCACCGGTGGCCTGTCGGTGGGTGCGGCATTCCTGTCGACCATCATCCCGGGCATCCTGCTGACCATTCTGTACTGCCTGCTGAACATCTGGTTCCTGCGTGATAACACCACCATCACCGTTGACGAGCCGCTGCCGTTCAAGAAAGCCGCCAAAGAGGTCGCGACCACCGGCTACAACGCCGCCTTCGCACTGCTGATGCCGCTGATCATTCTCGGCGCCATCTACAGTGGTATCGCCACCCCCACCGAAGCGGCGGCGATTGCGGTGGCCTATGCGATTCCGGTCGGCTTGTTCATCTACAAGGGCATGTCGCTGCGCAGCCTGGGGACCGTCACGGTACGGGCGGTGACCATGACCGGCTCGATCATGGCGGTGCTGTTCTTCCTGTTCATCATGAGCCGGGCGATGATCCTGGAGCAGGTGCCGCGGGATATGGCCCAGGCGCTGCTGCAGATCTCCGATAACAAGTACGTGCTACTGCTGTTGATCAACCTGCTGCTGCTGTTGATCGGCATGATCGTCGACGACATCTCCGGTAGCGTGCTGGCGGCGATCATCTTCCTGCCGATCATTACCCAGCTGGGGATCGATCCGATCCACTTCGCCGCCGTGGTCGGCGTCAACCTGGGACTGGGTAACGTCTCCCCGCCCTGCGCACCGATGCTCTATATGGCCGGCGGGGTCAGTAAGTTATCGCTGGACCGCTATATCAAACCGACCGTGAAGTTCCTCTTTTTCGGCCACCTGCCGATGGTCTTCGTGGTCACCTTTATCCCCGAGCTTTCGCTGTTCCTGCCGAAGCTGCTGATGGGTTACTAAGCGCAATACACCAAGGTCGCTAAGGATACAGGGCGGCGGCCTTTTCGCCCCTGGCAACAGGGGCCTTTTTCTTCCTGGAATTATAAACATGCGGACAAATGGCGCCCATTTGCGCCAAAGTTCGCCTTTTTAAAGCCTAAAAGCTGGAACTAAAAAACCAACCTCCGTGGGTCTAAGGCCTTGCCTACCGGCGACCCTATAGTGATCCCACGGTAAACATCCCCGCGTGATCCACCAACCGGAAACCACCAAAGGAAACCACCAACAACCGGATTAATTGTTACTAACAAGAACCAAACAGGACCCAACCCATGAGCTCTTACATCAAAATCAAAAATCACATCAATGGTCAGTGGCTGGACGAAACCAACGGCCAGTACGAACCGCTGAAGAACCCCTCCACCGGCGCCGTGATCGGTGAGGTACCACTATCTTCGGTTGAGACCTCCCGTGCCGCCGTTGCCGCCGCTGCCGAAGCCTTCCCCGAGTGGAGCGCCACCCCGCTGCCGAAGCGGATGGACTACATCTTCAAGATGCAGCAGGCGATGAAAGACAACCTGGAGATGCTGGCCGAGTCGATCGCGCTGGACCAGGCCAAGCATATCGCCGAAGCCCGCGGTGAAGTGGGTCGTGTGATCGAGATCCTGCAGATGGCCTGCACCATTCCGGCCCTGATCCAGGGTGAGACCGTTCAGGGTATCGCCAACAACATTAACGGCCGCCTGATCAAGGCGCCGCTGGGCGTGTTCTGCGGCGTGGCGCCGTTCAACTTCCCGGCACTGGTGTTCGGCTGGTTTATTCCGTTTGCGATCGGCACCGGCAACACCTTCGTCTACAAGCCGTCCACCGAGTCGCCACTGTTCATGCAGAAGATGATGCAGCTGCTGGTCGACATCGGTCTGCCGGATGGTGTCGTCAACATCGTTCACGGCGATCGTGAGTCCGTTGAAGCCTGGTACGACGATGACAATGTCGCCGGTGTCTGCCTGGTGGGTTCCACTCCGACCGCCAAGGCGATCGCCGAGGGCTGTGGCCGCAGCGGCAAGAAGACCATGCTGCTGGGCGGCGCCAAGAACTTCCTGGTGGCAATGGAAGATGCGCCGATGGATCTGATGATCGAGAACATCCTGATGTCCGGCTACGGTTCTGCCGGTCAGCGCTGCCTGGCGGTGTCCAACATCGCGGTGGTTTCCGAGATCTACGACGAGTTTGTCGAGCGCCTGCTGGAAGCCTCCAAGGATGTCACCGTCGGCGATGCGATGGATCCGGACGTGTTCATGGGTCCGGTCATCTCCGCCAAGGCCAAGCAGCGGATCGAGAACTACATCGAGATCGGCCAGAAAGAGGGCGCCACCCTGGCGCTGGACGGCCGTAATCCCAATGTCGGCGCTGCCAACAAAGACGGCTACTTCGTTGGCCCGACCGTGTTCACCGAGGTGACCCCATGCATGCAGATCGCTCGCGAAGAGATCTTCGGCCCGGTACTGAGCGTGATGAAGGTCGGCTGCATCAACGGTGCACTGCGGATGATCAAGAACCACGAAATGGGCAACGGTGCGGTCATCTTCACCCAGAACAGCTACTACACCGAGAAGTTCATCAACGAGGCCGACGTCGGTATGGTCGGTGTTAACGTCGGTATCTGTGCCCCGCACCCCTACCTGCCGTTCGGCGGCATCAAGGGCTCGCTGGTTGGTAACAACAAGGTTCAGGGCAAAGATGCGGTCGACTTCTTTACCCAGAACAAGGTTGCCACCGTGCGTGTGGTCGATCCGAAGGCTGGTCAGGCCGCCCCGGCAGCCGCCGGCGACTCCAACGTTCGCAGCTGCGTTGCTTCCTAAGCTTCAGCTACGCAGCATTGCCAACAGCGGATAACCAAAACGCGCCTTCGGGCGCGTTTTTTGTTTCCGGCTCAGCCCGCTAGGCCAAGGGTGAAGTAGAAATACGAAAGGCGATATTGTCGATCAAGCGGGTGCCATCGATTTTGGCGGCAGCAAGAATCGCCAGTTCGCGGTCGCGGACAGTGGCCGGTTGCAGGCTCTGCTGCTGACAGATATGGAAATAGTCCGGCTCAAACCCCTCGGATGCCAGGGCTTGATTGGCCTGTTGCTGCAAGGCCGGGTAATCCCGAGCCCCCTGCTCGATCTGCTCTCGAACCTCAAGAAGCAGCCGGTACAGGTAAGCCGCCCTTGCTCTGGCGGCTTCGCTCAGGTAACCGTTTCGCGAACTCATCGCCAAGCCGGATGATTCCCGGATGGTGGGCACCCCTTCGATAACAACCGGCAACGACAGATCTTTCACCACCTGACGAATGATGGTCAGTTGCTGACGATCCTTCTCGCCGAAAAACGCCCGGGTCGGCAGCACCATGCAGAGCAATTTGACCACCACCGTCGCCACGCCTTTGAAGAAGTGTGGCCGGGTGATACCGCAGTGCATCGGCGATAGCGTCGGCAGATCGACCTGGGTCTCGATCCGCTGACCCTCGGGATACATCTCAGTCACCGCGGGGGCAAACAGGATATCGCAACCCTGCTGTTCCAGTTTGGCTTTGTCTTCGGCCAGCGTTCTCGGATAGGTATCCAGGTCTTCCCCGGCGGCAAACTGCAACGGGTTAACAAAGATGCTGACCACCACCAGATCGCAGGCTTCGCCCGCCTTCTCAACCAGGCTGAGATGACCTTGATGAAGGTTGCCCATGGTCGGCACAAAGCCGATCGTCTTTCCGCTTTCGCGAGCCGACTGCAGCACGGATTGCAGCGATTCAACCGTATTGAGAACACGCATCTGAATAGTTCCGACAAGATAAACCGGCCATCATAGCGTCACATCGGCCTAATCAAAGTACCAACGGTAAGCAGGATTAAATACCTAGGGCTGACCAATTGCTTCAGAAGTCGGTCTCTTAGCGATCAGGAAGCTGTTGTCTCTGTGGAAGCTCTAGGCGAAGGTGCAGCCGCCCCATGTTGCAAACAGTAGGGTTCCGGCGTTACAGCAAGTCCCCGCTCAGTCGGGAATAGAACGCAACATCGGCAACACGAAGATCACCATCAAGGCGGCGAACAGGGCTCGCAGCCGCTGCTGGCCGATCGGACTGCTGATCATACGCCCCAGCCACAGACCCAGTAGCAGCCACCCGCTCGCCACCAGCAGCGAAGCCAGCAATGCTACCGCCTCGAGCAATAGCACCGACTGCCACGGACTCGGCATCGGCGGCAGGTAGTTGCTGATCAGCAACATGAATACGGCGTAGGCTTTCGGGTTCAGGATGTTCATCAGAATTCCCGAACGAAAACCAAAGGTCGTCCGGCTCCTGCCCTGATCGTCAATCACCTTGGTACCGCCGGATAGCATGCGTAACGCCATCAACAACACGAAAGTCCCACCGACTGCTTGCATCGTCAGGCGTGCCTCAGGCCACCGGTTGAGCAATGCCAACACCCCGGCACTGGTCAACAACCCGGTCAACTGCGCTCCGCAGATCAGCCCCGCAACCAGTGGTAACCCTTGCTTCCAGGAATGCTGAGCCCCGGTTGCGGCCAGTGCCATGGCCGCCGGTCCGGGTGAGCCGATCAATAGGATCGACATCCCGGCCAGTAAAAGAATCGACTCCAACATTGCACTCTCCCGACTTGATTCTCACCCAGAGAAGGCGACCATCAATCGATAGAGAGCTGGTAGGTCACCCAAGGCGTTTTTTCTGAAAGGCGCTGATAAACCGCGCGAGCACGCAGGTTGTCCTCGGCCGTGATCCAGCGCACCAGGGGCCAACCATTGACCTGCGCCTCCTGATGCAGGCGCTCGAACAGCAACTCGACCACCCCCTGACCCCGGAACATCGGATCGACATAGAGATCGTCCAGAAATCCCACCATGGCGCCTCTGATCGGTGATGGCATCTCACGGTAGTGCATCAATCCAATACCGCGATCCTGCTGGTCCTTGGCGATCAACGCGAAGAAGCGGTTGTTTGGATCGAAGATCCACTGCCACACCCGTTGCAGCGTTGCTGCCTCCATCGGCATCCGATAGAAATCGGCATAACCACGATAGAGCGCCTCCCAGGCCTGTCGGTCTTCGGGACAGAGTGCCGAAACACGGAGTCTCATATCGCTCACCTCAGTCTCGAAAGGCCTGTAAGCGTTGTCGCTGCCGGCCGTTTGTGTCGAAGTTCTGTGGTGCTAACCACTGTTCGAATGCTGACTTCAGCTGCGGCCATTCCGAATCCAGCATCGAGAACCAGGCGGTATCCCGGTTGCGATCTTTGTAGATCGTGGCCTGGCGGAACACCCCTTCGAACTGGAACCCGAGCCGCTCGGCCGCTTGGCGTGACGGTCCATTGAGGCTGTCGCACTTCCACTCGTAACGACGATAACCGAGCTCGTCGAACACCCGTTGCATCATCAGGAACATCGTCTCGGTCGCCAGTGCGGTACGCTGCAGCCGCGGGGAAAAGTGGATATGCCCCACTTCGATCACACCGACGGCAGGCTCGATACGCAGGTAGCTGGCCATTCCCACCGGCTGATCGGAGCTGTTATCGATGATGCTGTAGAACAGCGGGTCATCACCCTGGCATTGCTGCTGAAGCCACTGTTCAAAACGGCCAACGTCTTCAAAGGGGCCGTAGGGCATATAGGTCCAATTACGACCGTCGCTATCCGCACCGAATGCCTCGAACAGTGCTGCGGCATGCCTTGGCTGCAGCGGTTCGACCCGGCAGTAGCGCCCATGCATCGTGGTTCTGGGTGGACGAGGTCTTGGGCCCCAGTTGTCCAGGGCAGGACCGATCGGCTGCTGGAGATCGTTGATCCGTTGCTGACTACACCGTTGCTCACTACTACTCATCGCTCGTCTCCTGTTTGATGGCGCTCCCAGGCATCGGCATCACGCTGCTGCATCAATGCACTGAGCGATTCGATCGCCTGTCCCTGCTCGTCAAAATTATCATCCGCCAACCAGTAACCGATCAGCTCCCTGACCACCGGCCACTCGTTATCGAGAATCGAGTACCAGGCCGTATCTCGGTTCTTGCCTTTAAAGATCAAGTGGTTGTAGAAGATGCCTTCAAACCGGAACCCCAGCCGCCGGGCCGCCGAGCGGGAGCGCTGGTTCAACGCATTGCAGCGCCACTGCATCCGCCGGTAACCCAATTGCGACATCGGGTAATCCATCGCCAGAAACAGCGCTTCGGTGGCGGCCCGTGTGCGCTGCAGTTGCGGACCAAACCAGATGTTGCCGATCTCGGCGACACCGTTGATCGCATTCAGATCCATCAGCGTGATCTGACCACAACGCTTTCCGGTGGCATGACTGCGGATGCTGTAGAAGATCGGATCAAAGCTGGCGGCCTGCGCCTTCAAGATCTGCTTGTAGGCCTCCACCGAGGGCCAAGGGCCATACGCCAGATAATCCCAGATCGCCAAACCTTCCGGGGTACTGTGGCCCGCCTCGAAGAGCTCGTCGGCATCACGTTCGGCATCTTGAGGCTCCAGCGTGATCCAGCGGCCAACTATCGGCGTTCGTGCCGGTAACAGTGCCGGTGGTGGATTCTTCACCGGGCTGCCGGATAGCGGACGGGGATAGATCGCTTCCTGAGTGGTTTGCAACGACATAGCCATATCTCCAAACAGATCGTTGTGCTCGAGATACGGATAGTGCGACAGTTTTGGTCTATTATTAATATCCAAAAATTAACAATTTAAGCAGACCAATTTTGAAAGGTAAGGCTTGGCTGGGATTTGAAATCAGCCGCGATAACGACCTCCCGCTGTACGAGCAGATCTGTAACGCGCTACGCCAGCAGGCCATCCGCGGCGATCTGCCACCGCAGACCCGACTGCCGCCGACCCGCAGCCTAGCGGTGGAACTCGGAGTCTCCCGCTCCACCGTGATCAATGCCTACGAACAGCTGGTGGCCGAGGGATACCTGACCAGCTTGCCGGGCTCGGGGTATAGCCTATCCGGTGCCGGCGGAGTGGAGCTGTTGCCGCCAAGCCATCAGGATAATCAGCACAAATCTAAGACCGCTGCAGCACTCGATACAGAAGCCGATGAAAGCCTCAACGTAGCGCGTCCCCCCTACGGCGCCTCGCTGCCGGATATGGATCTGTTCCCCCACAAACCCTGGGCCCGTACCGTCGCCCAGATCTGCCGCCGGGATCCTCGAAGCCTGACCATCAACACCGATCCGCGGGGAAACCCGGAGCTGCGAGCCGCCATTGCCCGTCACCTGGCGGACTGGCGCGGCATCCAGACCACTCCGTCCCGGATCTTCATCACCGCCGGCGCCATCGACGCACTGGAGCTTTGCCTGCGTACACTCTGCCGTCAGGGTGATCCGATCGCGCTGGAGAACCCCGGTTACCTACCGCTGCGCCAGTTCGTCCAGAGCCTGGGTCTGGCGCCAAGCTACCTGCCGCTGGATGCGCAGGGCACCACGTTGCCTAACCCCAACAATCACAGTCGGATCGCCGTGTTGACCCCCTCCCACCAGTATCCAATGGGAGGCACCATGTCACCGGAGCGCCGTAGCCGCTTTATCCAATGGGCTCAGGCCCATCAGGGCTGGTTGATCGAAGATGATTACGACAGCGAATTCCGCTTTGCCGGTCGACCGATTCCGGCCCTGGCCGGATTCGATCCGCACCGCACCCTCTATATCGGCAGCTTCTCGAAGATTCTCTCCTCCAACCTGCGACTGGGTTATCTGGCGGTTCCGGATGAACTGATCGAGCCCTGCCTGCAGACCCTGAGCCGGTTTGGCAGCAAGGCCAGTCTGATGCCACAGCGACCGCTGGCGGAGTTTATCGATAACGGGGAGTTCTACCGTCACCTACGACGGATGCGGCGGATCTACAACGAGCGGCGCCAGTACCTGATTGGCCGCCTATCAACGGAGTTCAATCGCTACGGGACGGTATTGGATCACCAGGCCGGCATGCAGCTGGTGTTTGTGCTGAACCCGCCCTTTGACGACCAACAACTGGCCGAGCAGTTACAGCAGCAAGGTATGATGCTGACCGCCCTATCCAGTTACTACGCCGGAAAGGCCGAACAGCGGGGGCTGATATTTGGCTACAGCGGGCTCGACATCGATGGCTTGGGTTTACAGCTGGATGCGCTGCAGCTGCTTCTGCGACCGGGTTAAGCACCAGGGCCCGGGGTTGAATCGTCAAACAGGATTTGGGCAATAAACCGATTCTGCTCTGATCGTCGGCAATCACAACGCCAGCGAATCTGCTCACACAGCTGGGTGGCGATCTCCAGCCCGAAGCCAAAGTGTTCGCTCTGCTCGACCCGCAGCTGATCAATATCGTTACTGAGCAGCAAGCCATGCTGATCCAACGCGATGCTCAGGGTACCGGCGGCGTAACCAAAACCGTTTCGAAGCAAGGTCGATAGGATCAACCTTACCGCCTTGGGGTTAAGCTGTCGGAGCACCCCCGGCTCAATCCGGGGTTCAACCCGAATCCGGTCATAGCCATCGATCGCCTGGTATTTCTCCAACAGATCGGACAACAGCGCGCTGAGGTCCAACGCTTCGACCTCATCCCAATCCAGCTGCTGTCGAGACAACAGCAGGAAGGTTTGGATCACCTCCTCCATCTGCTGATTAGCGTCTGAAATCCGGCCGATAACCTTGGCTCGAATCGCCTCAGCCCGTTCGACATCCTCGCTACGTTGGCAGGCGTTCCACAGATTCAGCGACGATTTGACCACCGCCACCGGGGTTCGCAGTTCGTGGCTGGCATAGCCGGAGAACCGGCGCTCGCGCTCCAGGCTGCGGCGCACACGATCGAGGGTATCGGCATAGGCATGACTGATATCGCCAAACTCGTCCTGGCGCGCCAGCGGCACCAACGAGGGGTTGTCCGGATCCGTGGCATCGATCCGGGCTTTTAGAGTGCGTACCGGCAGGGAAAGCTGACGGGACAACAGCAGCCCAATCAGGATTCCCAGCAGTGAAACCCCCAGCACCGCCAGCTCGATGGTCAGCAGAATCTCATCCTGATGCCGATTGATGGCGTGGGAGTCGCTGTCATTGTGGATCAGTAGGTAACGTGGCACATCAACAGCGACCGACTCCTGACCAAGCTTAGGCGGTAGAACCCCGCTGATCACATGCTCCTGGTCGAGATAATATTCATGGTAGCCGGGCTCCAGGGCGCGATAGGGAGCTTCGATCGGGTCACGACCGCTGACCAGCACCCTGATCTGAAAGGCGCCATCGCCGGACAGGTACTCGCCGGTTTGGCGGTAGTGGTCGACAAAGGACTGCTCGAAATTATCCAGCAACGCCCGTCGAACCTGATCGTCGACCTCGTAGAGGCTGTCGTAAAGAAACATCCCAAAGGCGACGCTGAGAAACAGGCTGAAAGCCGCGAAGACAACTGCCACCCGGTGGTGGAAATAGTTCAGCAGTTTCATAGACCCTCCGTGCCTCGGAGCCGGTAGCCTCGACCGTGAACCGTCTCCAGGCAGGGGTGATCAAAGGGTTTGTCGATCATCCGCCGCAACTGATAGATATGGGTCTTGAGCGCATCGCTGTCGGGCAGCTCTTCACCCCAGATCTCACTCTCCAGCTGACGTCGGCTCACCACTGCCGGTGCCTGGCTGATCAGGTACTGCAGAATCTTGGCTTGAACCTTGTTCAGCCGGATAGTCCGATCCTGCCGGGTGAGGCAGCCCTGCTCGGTATCCAGGCACAGCTCACCAAACTGCAGTTTGCCCAGGTCCCGACGACTGCCCCGTATGGCCAGCGCTTCGATCCGGCAGAACAGCTCCTCGATGTCGAACGGTTTGGTCAGGTAATCGTCACCGCCGGCGCGAAAGCCTTCCAGTTTATGGGCCAGCTCCACCTTGGCGGTCAAAAAGATCACTGGGGTTGGACAGAGCAGCTCGGCCCGCAAGCGTCGGCAGGTTTCATAGCCATCGATACCCGGCAGCATCACATCGAGCACGATCACATCGAATTGATCCTGCTCCAGCAAGCTCAGACACTGCTTGCCGGACCCGGCATAGTCGACCTGGTGCCCCAGCAGCTCACAATAATCGACCAGGTTGCCCGCCAGCGAGGCGTTGTCTTCAACAATCAGGATCTTCATCGCTCCTCCCCGCTGCGGTATCGGTGGTGGTAGCGCAACCGTCATCGATCAACGCGGTGCCAGCCCCAGCATCCGGCGTAAGGTTTCGTCCCTATCGACAAAATGATGCTTCAGGGCACCAACAATATGCAATCCGATCGCCAACGGCAGAACGTCCGCCCCCAGTTCATGAATCCCCTCACCCAACTGCTGCAGCGGCGCGGACAACATGATCACTTCGCCGGGGTTGGCCGGATCCGGTGATTCCGGGAACAGGGTTAAACCGAATACATGCAGGCCATGACCTCCCGCGATCGCCATCAGGATTCCCGACAGCGGCATCAACAGCGTAGCCAGCAACAGCAGCCAATGGACCAGCTTGCCGCTCAGATGCTCAAAGCGAGTATAGTTGCCGGCGGGCTCGGGCCAACCGTTGCGATAGCGCCAGACCAGTCTGGGAATGACCAACAGCAACAGCAATACCCCCAGCGAGATATGCAGATCGAACAGCTGATGCAGCTCGAACTCCTCCATGATAATGCCCAGCGCAGTTAGAAAGATCATCGCCACCGCGATGATCCAGTGCAGTTTGACGGTGACAGCGGAAAGCCGCTCTTTGGTATCGGTCATGTTGTTCTCCTGACAGGCTCTTAGGCCGGTTCTACTCATCGAATGGCGAGCAGCTTAAGGAGAACGAGGTGAAATTGGGGTGAATTAACAGACAGTAATAGGTACCGGAAACGGCGGCCACCCGATCAGAGTGGCCGCCCTGGATTACAGAACCCGATTCATCGCATCGAAGTCTCCTTCGACCTGCAGGGTCAGCGTAACCTTCTGATTGGTCCGATTACGCCAGAACCAACCATGTGATCCATCAAAGGCGGCTTTCAGCTCGCCCTGATCACCGGGCTGGAACCGCCCCTTGCCATAACCATGGTAGAAACCCTTTGGGGCGCCGTAGGGGTCACCGTGGGTATCGTAGTTGAGCTTGCCGCCGTTGGCGCTCCAGCGATAGGCAACCACCGCGTCTTTGCTCATCTTCAGTTTGACCTCGGCCGGCTCTCCCGGTCTCAGAGTGATCCGCAGCCCGTCCTTCTTGGCCACGACAACCGGCGCTTCAACATCAGTCGTCGCTTCAACAACAGGCGTCGCTGCCACCGCCGTCTTCACCACCATTACAGGTGCAGGGGCAGGCTCAGCCGCTACCGCAGGCAGGCTTTGGGCCGCTTCAGTCGACACCAGGGCCGCCGCGACTGCCGGGGCGGACACCGGTTTTTGGGGCTCTGTTTTCGAAGCCTGAGCCTGTTGGGCCCGATCGGCGGCAGCTTCTTCGGCCAACTGCTCCTTGATCTCGCCCATCTGGGTCAGCCCCAGCACCCGGCCTACGCCGGTCGGGTCGATACCGTATTCAGCCGGCAGCACGGTGGTGATCAGCAACACCGCGGCCAACAACATCGCCATCAGGGTGGAAACCAGCAGCTGCAACGTCGACGGTAGCTGGGCCTGGGTCGGTAATTCTGAATTAAACATGGTGTATTCCTCTAAGAACTCAGTGTGTATCCGGTCAACTGGTAACCCATCAACAGAAAACCCAGTGACATCATCAGTACATTGGCGGCAAAGGCGTGACGCCAGAAACTACGGGTTCGGCGCCAATAGCCCATCAGGATCAAGATCGCGCTCAACGCCAACAGCTGCCCGATCTCAACGCCGACGTTGAAGGCCAGCAGGTTAGGTATCAGGCCGTCGGCAGCGATCTCGAAGTCCTGGATCTTGGCCGCCAGGCCAAAGCCGTGGATCAAGCCAAACAACAAGGTTGCCGCCCGGGTATCGGGCTGATAACCGAACCAACGCCGAAACGCCCCGAGATTGTCGAGCGCCTTGTAGACCACCGAGAAACCGATCACCGCATCAATCAGGTAGGGACTGACATTGATACCCTGAAGCACACCGAACAGCAGAGTGACCGAATGGCCCACCGCGAACAGCGTCACGTAGAGACCGACATCCTTGAGCCGGTAGAGGAAGAAAATCACACCAAGCAGAAACAACAGGTGGTCGTACCCTGTCACCATATGCTTGGCACCCAGATAGATGAAGGGCAACAGCATCATGCCACTGCTCTCCTGAATAAAGCCCTTGTCACCCTCGGTGACACCATGGGCCAGCGCGATATCGATGCTGAACAGGCTCAGCAACAACCCAAGCAACATCAATCGCGCCGGACAAGCACGCAGCAGCGTAGCCGGTCCGAAATAACCGTCAACTTTCATGAAGACAACCTTCTTAAGCTAAAGAATTTATTGAAACAACAACTTAGCCAAAGAAACGGGGAGGGCGCTCGAGGCGGAACAGGGGCGGAACGGGGTGTCCAGACTGCACGACCAGCGGGCGAGAATGGACAGACTGATAGGGAGATAACACCGGTTGCGGAACCGATGCATTCTCATGGGTGTGATCGGGTGTTCCCGACGGATGGCGGTGTTCGATACCTAAGCCAGTATGGCTTTGGGTCGATTGGTGCTGATGATCCGCATGGCTCTCGGTTGAGTCTGCTGACGATATCAGCGTCAGCGAGTGAAGCCTGATCGTCTGACTGAACTGGTGCAAACCCCACACCAGCAGCATCAGCGCCAGTAAAGAGCAAGCTATCGGTTTGGTCCAGTTTAGAATCATCGGTAAAACAGGTCAGCATCGCAGGTAACATTGATCTGCTCGACCCCATCGGGTTACTTCGATAGAGCCAAGCTTTTCAGTACAGTCCAGATAGGACTATAAGCGCTTAGCAGAGTTCAATCACTAAAACCCCGCCATCCATGAAAAGGCTGAAGTCGAATAGATCCGACCGGCTATCGGACAGAGCCGGTCTGAATCATCAGCTTTCCAGAAGCACCCCGGTCGAGTTCAGACCACTGCTCAGTGGTATTTAGCCCGCTCAAAAGCGATTATCGAGCGTCAGCAGCAACAGATTGTCGCTGGCTACACGCTGATGACCCGGATTTATCTGGTGGATCAGCGATGCACGTAGGTTGTCCAGCCGTTTACCCTTAAATTGGTAGAACAGCTCCAGATCAATCTCTCGAGCGTTGGGACTAAGATCCGCGTCAACGTTAACCCGATTGAAACGGCTGCCCGCATATCCGTCAGAGATACTCATACTCATAGAGCCTCCCTCCACGCGCAAGGGCTGAGATGCGATAAAGCCCAACCGGCGACCGTCGTCCAGCTGGTGCCCCAAACCCAGTGAGAAGCTGCTGGAAGTAACGGCAGATACCTGACTGATCAGTGAGCCCTGGGCTAGTTCAGGGCGTGATCGGCCTAGGTAAACTGAGCCAGCCAATTCGGTATCAGGTGCCAGCTGCCAACGGGTCTGAGCACCGACATAGAGCGTCGGGGTACTCTCACCAAATGCGAAAGCACCTTCACCACTGGCTCCCAGCAAAGCGTTTTCTTCCAGTGCATAGCCCACTTGGAAGCTGGTCTGTAATTGCTCGCCCAACGGGATCGATACGCTTCCGATCAATGCCGATGCTCGAGTTTCCTCGTCATTACTGCCATGAGGTACAACCGCGCTGAACGCCAGCTCCATCCCTTGCAACGACAAACTGTAACCCAATCCCATCTTGCTCTGACTTAGACCGGTATAGGGTGCGCTGAAATTTGCCCCCAGATAGGAGCCGGATATGCTGCTGCCATAATTCAGCCCAACAAACTGCTGCAGCTCATCGGAAAAGCCCAGTCTTAGCTGACTACCAGCCGACGGACGATAGCGATACATCAGCTGATCAAATTTGATCGTACCGGCATCATTTCGTGTCGAGAAACTCAACCGGCTATCCGGGGTCAGCTGAGCCTGCTGTAGCTCCGGGGTTGAGCGGTATCGATCAAGCGCAGTGCTCAGATCCAGTGACGGTTTCAGGCTCCGAGTCAAAGAAGCCAGATCAACAAAAAAACCGGCTCCCTGGGTGTCGGCCACCGCCAACGATTGACCTTGCAAGGCCTGCTTCAAGCCATCACCAAATGCCGAGCTAAGCGTTAGCAGACTGGTGCTCAAAGGCGCACTAGTCAGCGTCACGCTACTGCTGGACGTTACGGGTACAACCACACTCAGCGGCCCTAAGGGGTCGGTAGCCTTATCAGCATCGACCAGGCCGTGGCCATAGACACTGTCGACTCCCGCCGCACCGAGATCCTTGGCGGTCAGGAACAGTCGATCCACGATCTGGTCATTACTCAGCGTCGGAAAGCGTTGCTTCAACAGCGCCAGAACACCGGTGACATAGGGTGTGGCCATGGAGGTACCACTATCCGTGATATAGCCGCCATTCCTATAGCTAGACAGTACATTTTCACCCGGTGCGGCAACACACCAATTCGCCGCATTGCCGCAGGGCTGGGCAAAGCTGGACAGATTCTCAACCGCATCGACCGAAGTAACCGCAACCCAATGTTGCTCAAGCTCCGGGAACAGCTCCGGCAGTGCAGCATTCACCGAAGGCTGAGTTACCGTCGGGCCATCGTTTCCGGTGGCCCAGACCCAAACCTGATCTGCCGCAACAGCCCTGCGCAGTGCACTGATTTCATTCGGGAATGCCGACTCGTAGGCCGCTGCAGAGGGGACATCTGCCACGGTTATCGTGGCCCCCCAACTGTTATTCACAAAGTCAGTGCCCCGAGCGATCAGACGGTCCACCGTCCGTCCCCAATGGGACTCACCGAAGACAACGCTTCCGCTAGCGTCACTAATTCTAATCCCGATCAAATGTGCACCGGGGGCCACACCGACTATACCGGTCCCGTTACCTTTGGCTGCGATAATCCCGGCCACATGGGTGCCATGACCATGAGGATCTGAAGCGGCATCGACACCACTACGATTCGTGATCGGGTTGTACAGGTCATCGAACTGCCCCGAAAGCTCCTCATGGGTGGATAAAAAACCGCTATCCAGCACCGCGATCGTGGCACCGACGCCGGTATAACCGCGATCATGGGCAGCCTTAACCCCAACCATCGTATGGGTAGTGCTATTGGCGGAATACTCCGCGGCCGTCGGGCTAAATGGAGAGGCCGGCAGAGGCGCCCAGACCGGAGCCGAACCGCCGCCTCCACCACCTCCGCCGCCGCCCGCCGCGGCGGCGACAGCCAACCCACCCAGAACCAGCTTGCTGTTGCCAAGGTCCAGGTTTGGCGAGTATGCCACCTTGTCTTCAGAGATATAGAGCTCACCACTTGTCACAGACTCTCGTACAAACATCTCTACTCGGATTTGGCTCTGGTGAGACCCAACCGCTTCAATCAGTTGATAAAGCGAGATCAACATCGAGCTATCCTGCTCCAGATATTGACCGACCAGCTCGACCACCTTGTCAGGATCGATGGCGTTTTGGGATATCTCCGCTTCGATAGCGGGATCGAGGTGGTAACGATGGGCTGAAGACTTGACCGAGCGCCGTAAGATAGTGCCGGCTTGCTCCGGATCAGCCTGAATCTCGGCGATAACACTTCTGACGAACGCATCGGAAGCCTCAGCGGCTGCCGCTTCTACCGATTCCTCGACGGCATGAGTCGACGTTACCAGCATGGCTTGCGTACTCAGCGCAAGGGTTAGGCTTAGTGCAATACTTAACGGGCTCTTCCTGAACACGACAAGAACTCCTTTTAATCTTCGTGGATAGAAACGTAACGGAACTGAACCCGCCTCGGTGTCAGAGGCGTGGGCAACAGGACAAAAGACAGGCTTAGGGACAAACTTGAGTCACCGCAAAATGCGGCGTTTTGTATCCCACTGTCATCGGTAAGCAGGATATGGAGGTAGAGCGAGGACATACAGCCATCCATGACCAGTAAAGACTTACCGATATATCCTTATATCGGCGACATTAAGAGCTGCTAATTTATACCGAAGATCTCCCTGTTTTAACAGGGCTTTTGCTACCTATCATGGCCTTACTGCAACCGACCCCGTATCCAATCGGCGATCGCATCGATCTGCGGCGGGCAGACGGCGTGTTCCATCGGATAACTTTGGTAACTGACCTCGAAGTCGTCGGCCTGCAGACGCTGCTGGGCTTTCTGACCCAGCGATTCGGGCACCACCGGATCCAGGGTACCGTGCTGGACCAACACCGGCAGCAGACGGTTGGCGTCATTCAATTCGATCGAGTCTGCGGTGGCGTAGTAGGTCGACATGGCCAGCAGACCGCCTAGGGGTTTGTCGAAGCTCAGGGCCGTTTCGTAGGCAACTGCCCCACCCTGGGAAAAGCCGGCCAGCAGGATCCGGCGGCTATCGATGCCGCGCTCGATCTCTCGTTCGATCAATTTACGAATCTCGGCCGCCGAAGCGCGCAACTGAGTCTCGTCGATCCGGCGATCCAGAGTCATCTCGAGAATGTCGTACCAGGCCGGCATCACCCAGCCGTTGTTGATCGTGACCGGAATTGAGGGGGCGTGGGGGAAGATAAACCGTACTGCCATCGATTCGGGCAAACGCAACTCCGGCACAATCGGAGCAAAATCATTGCCGTCAGCACCCAACCCATGCAACCAGATGACCGCGGCGGTGGCGGGTTGGGCAGGTTCGATCTCGATCGCGGGCAAGTAAGGCATACGGACTCCGATAACTGATTGGGCGGTTTAGTGGCCAGGAGCTAACAATAAAATCGCGACAGTCTACCCCATTTCCGTGATCGGCGGCCGGTGTTTCGGCAACGCCAGTGAGATCACGGCAGCCAGCAGAACAAAGCCACTGGAAACCCACAAGCACACTTCCAGCCCGTAAGCCTGGAATAGCCAACCCGACAGCACCGTGCCCAACAGCCGCCCCATCGCATTGGCCATGTAGTAAAAGCCGACATCCAGTGATACGCCGTCCTCATCGGCATAGCTAACGATCAGAAAGCTGTGCAGCGACGAGTTGACCGCAAACAGCAGGCCGAACAGCAGCAAGCCGCCAACCAACAGGGTCGAAGCTTCCAACCACTCTGCCCCCAGACCAACCGCAATCAGCGCCGGCAAGACAGCCAGTCCTAAGGCCCAACCGAAGGCATCACGGCCGTCAGGAATATGACCACGGCGGCGCCCGGTCAACCGTGGCGCAAAGGCCTGCACCACTCCGTAGCCGATCACCCATAACGCCAGAAAAGCCCCGACCCGGGTGTGCTCCCAGCCCAGTTGCGCCGCCAGGAACACCGGCAACGCCACCACAAACCAGACGTCCCGAGCGCCAAACAGGAACAACCGGGCCGCCGACAGACTATTGACCGCCGGACTCTTGGAGAAGATATCGCTGAACTTGGCTTTGTTCTTGGCTTTTCCCAGATCACGTTTGAGCAGGATCAGCGAACCGAGCAGCACCAGCGCCAGCACGGACGCCATCGCCAACATCGCCGACTGGAACCCGAGCCAGGCCAGCAGCGCGCCGCCGAGGAAGAAACCGACCCCCTTAAGGGTGTTCTTCGAACCGGTCAGCAACGCCACCCAGTGATACAAGCGGCTATCAGCGCTACGATCTCCCCTAGAAGTATCACCACCGGAAGCGGCCAGCAGCTTGATGCTGCTTTTCGCGCTCATCTTATTCAGATCTTTGGCGATTCCCGACAGCGCCTGGGCCACCATCACATAGGCCACGCTGAGCCAGTCCGACGGCACTGCCAGCATCAGCAGCGCTACGACCTGCAGCGCCAAGCCGATATTCATGGTGCGGTTCAGGCCGATCCGAGCCCCCAGCCAGCCGCCGACCAGATTGGTGACCACCCCGAAGAACTCGTAGAACAGAAACAGCATCGCAATCGCCAGCGGCGAGTAGCCTAGCTGGTGGAAATGCAGCACCACCAGCATCCGCAAAGCACCGTCGGTCAGGGTAAAACCCCAGTAATTTCCGGTGACCAGCAGATACTGACGCAGCAGACGTTTATCCAGCGTGTCGGTATCGGACATTTCTGTGCTATCGATGCGGTTACTGCTGTCCGACATTCCTAGATGCCCATCTCCGCCAGCTTACGGGCCAGTTCAGCAGAGCGGTTGGCATAGCCCATCTCGTTGTCGTACCAGGCGTACAGTTTCACCAGCGTGCCGTTAACGACCCGGGTAAAGTCCGCATCCAGCACTCCGGAGCGGGGATCGCTACGGTAGTCGATCGACACCAGCGGGCGCTCTTCATAGCCGAAGATACCCGCCAGCTCGCCCTCGGCAGCCTGCTTGAACAGCCCATTGATCTCTTCAGCCGTGGTGGGTTTTTCGACCTCAAACTGGGCATCGGTGATCGACGCGTTCGCCAGTGGAACACGCACCGCATGGCCATCCAGGCGCCCTTTCAGCTCCGGATAGATCTCCATGATCGCGGTAGCCGAACCGGTGGTAGTCGGGATCAGCGACATCCCGCAGGCCCGGGCGCGACGCAGATCCTTATGGGGCTGGTCCAGAATACTCTGGGTGTTGGTGATGTCGTGAATGGTGGTGAACGCACCGTGACGGATTCCCAAGGCTTCGTGGACCACCTTGACCATCGGTGCCAGGCAGTTGGTGGTGCAGGACGCCGCCGTGACGATCGGGTATTTGGCCGGATCGTAGAGGTGATCGTTCACCCCCAGCACCACATTGAGCACGCTCGGCTCTTTCACCGGGCAGGTCACAACCACCCGCTTCACGCCCTGGTCCAAATAAGCCTGCAGCAGTTCACTGCTGCGGTACATACCGCTGGCTTCAATCACCAGATCGCAATCGGACCAGTCGGTCGACTCGATGTCGCGGTTACGGCTCAGCGCCACCGATTGCCCCTCGATCAGCAGGCCGCGCTCGTCGCTGCCGGCTTCGTGACGCCAGGTACCGTGCACTGAGTCAAAGTTGAGCAGATGCGCCATGGTCGCTGCATCGCCGCCCGGATCATTAATCTGGATAAACTCCAGCTCCGGCCAATCCCAGGCGCTACGAATAATCAGCCGCCCCATCCGACCGAAGCCGTTGATACCTACCTTGATGCTCATGATGTTGCCTCCTGTTCGATCGAATCGGCAGCGCTGCCGCTGGTGCACGCCGTCTGTTGAGTAGTTGCCGAGTTAAGGTCAGGTTCCGGGAACCAGTGTCGGGTGCGGTTAACGAACGCCACCAGCGACAGCATCACCGGAACCTCAACCAGCACCCCGACCACCGTCGCCAACGCGGCCCCCGAATGTAGCCCGAACAACGAGATCGCCACCGCCACGGCCAGTTCAAAAAAGTTGGATGTGCCAATCAGGCAGGCCGGTGCCGCGATCCGATGAGGCAACTGCCAGCGCTTGGCCCAGAAATAGGCCAATGCGAAGATGGCATAGGTCTGGATCAACAGCGGAATCGCTATCAGAAGTATAGTTTGCGGCTGTGTCAGGATGGTGTCGGCCTGGAACCCGAACAGCAGCACCACGGTCGCCAGCAAACCGATTACCGACCAGGGTTTAAGCTGGGCGATAAACTCAGATAGCGCCGACTCGCCCCCACGCTTCAGCAGCCGTCGCCGGCTGATGATACCCGCCAACAGCGGCAACACCACATACAGCACCGTCGACAGCGCCAGCGTCTGCCAGGGCACCTCGACATCACTGATACCCAGCAAGAAAGCCGCGATCGGCGCGAACGCGAACACCATAATCAGATCGTTGATCGACACCTGCACCAGGGTGTAATTCGGATCCCCCTTGGTCAGCTGGCTCCAGACAAACACCATCGCGGTACAGGGTGCCACGCCCAGCAGGATCATCCCGGCGATATACTCGCCGGCGGTCTGGGCATCGAACCAGTCGGCAAACAGGACCCGGAAAAACAGCCAGCCCAGCGCCGCCATCGTGAACGGTTTGATCAGCCAGTTGACCACCAGCGTCAGCACCAGCCCTTTGGGCCGTTTGCCGACATCGCGCACCGCGGCAAAGTCGATCTGCAGCATCATCGGGTAGATCATCACCCAGATGAACAGCGCCACCACCAGATTGACATGGGCGACTTCCAGCTTAGCGATCAGCTCAAAAATTTGCGGAAACGTATTACCAACCGACACCCCCACCAGGATGCAGAGTCCAACCCAAACCGATAAAAAACGCTCGAATAGTCCCATTTCATATTCTCCGGTTTAACAGCAGATCGACTGTCGCTCAGGACGATCACCCATCGCCTGCAGGCAGGCCAAGTCCGCCTCCAACTGCGTAGCACAGGCCGGCGCCACCGACGCCAACACCTGCTCGATCCAGTCATTGAGCTCGGGATTGAGACGATAGAAGATCCACTGTCCTTGGCGACTGTCCAGCAGCAGCTTGGCATTTCGCAGCAGCGCCAGATGGCGGGAAACTTTCGGTTGCGACAGTTCCAGCGCCGCACCCAGCTCGCAGACACAGAGCTCCCCTTCAGCCCGAATCAACAGCAGGGTTCGCAACCGGGTCGGATCGGCCAGGCATTTGAAGATCGCGCAGGGGTCGTCCATCATGCTTACCTATGGATATCTAAATATACGCATAAGCATATATATTTAATTCGATCTGTCTAGCCCCAATCCGAGCTGAACTCTTGCTGTCGGTTAGACTCTGACAAGATCAAATCAAGGAGGGACTATGAAAAACATCATCTACCAAGTCGATCATTACGGGGTGCGCAATTATCGCACCGGCTTTCTGACCCTGATCAGCGTCGGGCTGCTGTATCTGATCATCGCCCTGCTATCGGGCCTGCTGCTGATGTTCGAACTGGACGCGCCCGGCGCCAATATCACCAGCTTCGGCGACGCCTTCTGGACCCTGCAGATGAGCGCCAGCACCATCGGTTTCGGCGATTTTTACCCGGTCTCACTGGGCGGACGTACGGTGGTCGCGGTGATGTTCTACATCGGCGTCGGACTGGTCGGTTTTATCGGCGCCATCATCGCCGATCGGGTGCTGGGTTTTGCCGACACCAGCATCAAGAACCGTGAACTTCGGCACCAGAACGCCGAAATTCTGGCCCACAACCAGCTGCTGGAGAAGAAACTTGATCGCTTGATCGAGCGATTGGAACAGCGTTGATACTTACCGTTCAGTCGGTTAGCGCTCGGGTAATCGAGTTCAGCAGCGCCTGCTTTTCACTCTGGGCCTGGAAGATTGCATAGATTTGCCTCTCGATCCGCGGAGACCCTTCCACCGGATAAAGGTCTGCCGACGCTTCAAGCATTGCCTCAGGAAGGAACGCGGTACCCCCTTTGTGCAACAGGAACTCCAGTGCCACCTGGCTTTGCCCCGTGTGCAATATCGGCACCACAGGCTGATCAAATAACTTGGCATGCTGTACGCTGAAGGTCGCACCCCAATCGATAAACAGATAGTCCTGCTCGGGAAGCTGAGAAAAGCTCAGCCCTGCCTGATGTGCCGCCAATACCAGCACCATCTCCATCACGGGAATAACGGTTACCTCAGGACTCTTGGGAGGGTCGAACACCAGCGCAAGATCCACCAGACCTTCCATCACCGAGCGAACTAGCAATACCTGCGAGGTTACATCCGTGCGCATCGCCAGCGCCGGATGGCTATCCGCCAACATCGGAAGGCGCTTCTGGAGAAACAGATCCCAGATGCTCGAGGTCGCCCCGATAGTCACCTGATCCCGTTGTTCGCTGGAAACACCCACATCTTGCAGTGCCATCTGCCAGGACGACAAAATGCCCTCGGCATACGGGATTAATCGTTCACCGGCAGGGGTCAGCCTCAGGTCATTTCGTTTCCGATCAAACACCTTGGCTCCGATGGTCTGCTCCAACTGGCGGATCCGCGAACTGACGGCCGAATGGGTGATAAACAGGTTATCCGCTGCACGACCGAAATGGCGTGTTTTCGACACCTCTAGAAAGGTCCTCAGCAGTACGGTATCCATCACACCTCCGACAAATAATTTTGTGCTGACGGTAAAAAATTATCGTTTTACCTGACAACGGCGCCCAATGATACTCCGCCTCGTTCACTGCCAACGAAGACTGGTTGAGAGGGTAGCACCGCCATGAGTTCGCACAGCACCGAGAGTTTCACGACTTCCACACGTTTCTACGACACCGAGCACTTCCCCTACGGCATAGATCGCAGTGGTGAGTTCACCGTAAAGCAGGCCTCCCTGTTGATGGAGCGCGGGGTTGCCTATCAGGAGTTGGCTGGCGGTAAACGACGACCACAGTCTGCTATGGAGAACGATTTCGTGCTGTTTTGCCAAGGACAAAAAGAGGCGGAAAGCGAAGATGAGAAGCTATGGCAGCGCTATCTAAAGGTAATCAATAAACCCAACTATTATTTAGGTGTCGGTCTGAGCGCCAACTCCAGCAGCAGCTCGTCAGACTTCGATTCTGATTAACAAAACAGCTTCATCGAGTCGTCAACAATCGACCGTTGAATGAGCCAGCATTCCTTGTCTAGACATGAAGATAATCGTTTCTTCAGGCTGCATACATGGCCGGACTTTTTGATGAGCTTGCTGGAGTTATTACTTCGCAAGAAAACTGCTATAGAGGAAGTCAATTAATGCTAACCGTTGGGTGGAGGGAGTGGGTTTCACTGCCTGAACTGGCAATCTTTCGTATCAAAGCTAAAGTAGATACGGGGGCAAGAACCTCCGCTCTGCATGCTTTTCGGGTCGAGCCGTTTGAAAGGGACGGAACCCAGTGGGTCAGCTTTGATATTCACCCGGTACAGCAAGATGTTGAAACCGTCGTCACTTGTGAAGCGCCAGTATTGGATATCCGTACCGTCACCGATTCAGGCGGGCACAAAGAGGAGCGCTTTGTAATCCAAACTCAAGCCGATGTGGGAGGGCATTGCTTTCCCATCGAAGTCACGCTGACTAATCGCGATTCGATGCTTTTTCGGATGTTACTCGGCAGAACAGCGCTGAACGGCCGCTTTGTAGTAAACCCGGAGCAATCGTTCCTGCTTGACTCCCCCGAAGGAAAAGCCACATGAAAATAGCCATCCTATCCAGAAACCCTAATCTCTACTCCACCAGACGGCTGGTGGAAGCAGCACAGGAAAAGGGTCACGAAGTAAGAGTGATCGATACCTTGCGCTGCTATATGAATATCAACGCCGACACCCCCGAAATTCACTACAAGGGCGAAAACCTGGAAGGTTATGACGCGGTGATTCCCCGCATCGGGGCTTCGGTGACGTTCTACGGTACAGCGGTACTCCGTCAATTCGAAATGATGGGGGTTTATCCGTTAAATGAGTCTGTTGCCATCAGTCGCTCCAGAGATAAGTTGCGTTCGATGCAGTTGCTGTCTCGCAAAAAAGTGGGGATGCCGGTCACCGGATTTGCAAATAAGGCGACCGATATTCCCGACCTGCTGGATATGGTTGGCGGAGCCCCGGTGGTGTTGAAACTACTGGAGGGTACACAGGGTATCGGTGTCGTTCTGGCCGAGACACGTAAGGCCGCTGAAAGTGTGCTGGAAGCCTTTATGGGGCTTAAAGTAAACATCATGGTACAGGAGTTTATTAAGGAAGCTGGAGGCGCCGATATCCGCTGCCTAGTTATTGGCGATAAAGTGGTAGCCGCGATGAAACGCCAGGGTAAAGAAGGCGAGTTCCGCTCAAATTTGCATAGGGGCGGTACCGCTTCACTGATTCGAATTACCCCCAAAGAGCGAGCGACAGCGGTTCTGGCCGCGAAGACGATGGGGCTTAATGTCGCAGGGGTTGACCTGTTACGCTCCGAGCGTGGACCCTTAGTGATGGAAGTGAATTCAAGTCCCGGTCTGGAAGGGGTCGAAACAGCAACTGGAAAGGATGTGGCTAGCGCGATCATCGGTTTCATTGAGAAAAACGTCAGTGCTCGGGTGAATCGTACCCGAACCCGGGGAAAGGGATAACAGGAAACCTGTGGCTAGAACAAAGAACAGCGAGATTGAGATCGCCGGTGTTAAGCTAAAACCCGGCGAGCGCCGCCAACTGCATCTGGACCTGGCCCGCCTTTATGACCATACCCGGCTGGACCTGGATATTGAGGTTATCCATGGCCGCCAGGCAGGTCCGACTCTACTGGTTTGTGCGGCCATTCATGGCGATGAGCTCAATGGCGTGGAGATATGCCGACAGCTGCTCAAGCACAAGTCACTCAATCGGATTAAGGGAACTTTAATCGTCGTCCCCGTGGTCAATATCTTCGGATTTATTCATCGCACCAGGTACTTACCGGATCGAAGAGATTTGAATCGTTGCTTCCCAGGTACAGAAAAAGGGTCGCTGGGCGGCCGCATCGCCCATCTTTTCAGAACCGGTGTATTGAACCATTGCACTCATGCCATAGATCTACATACCGGAGCAATTCATCGAAGCAACCTACCCCAGATTCGTACCAATCTGAGCAATGAATCTGCAGCGAAGATGGCGAATGCGTTTGGTGCACCCTTGGTGATCGACTCCAAACTACGTGATGGCTCTTTGCGGCAGTGTGCGGATGAGGCGGGAATCCCGCTGATTCTCTATGAGGCCGGAGAGGCTTTGCGTTTCGACGAAAATGCAATCAAGGGCGGCCTGCGGGGCATTATCAGTGTCATGAGAGAGCTTGAGATGCTACCCGCGCTGAAACGCAAAAAAACCTTAGCGCCAGCCTCTGCCAACTCTTCGTCCTGGGTACGGGCCGAATCGGATGGCGTTTTCAGATCACTGGTCCAACTCGGCGAGCGAGTCTCCAGGAATCAGATCATGGGGGTTGTAGCTTCCCCTTTCGGGCGTGAAGAGGTCGAAATCACCAGCCCCTATGCCGGTATCATTATCGGCCAGAATAATATTCCTTTGGTCAACGAAGGGGACGCCCTTTACCACTTGGCCCGATTTGATGCATCGACCCGGGCAATCGAGCGGGTCGAGCAGATCACCGAAGAGATAGATGCGGTACCTCTACCCGAGGACCAGTCGATTGGCCTTAGTTAACCGCTTGATTCCTTAGGGCGGACAACAATTCGGTTTCCACATGAGCCGGCAGCCTAACGCTGCCGGTCTTTCATGCTTAACCTCAGCGATTAAAAGAACCGCTCCAGCGTGATCTGCACCATATCGTCGCGTCGCAATGCATACAGCGGTGCCGACGGCTCCGAACTGGAGAAGATCCGACCATCGATGCTCAGTTTCCAGGCGTTACCCAGACGTCGACTGGCCTCAAGCAGCAGGCTGTGCCCCCGTCCTTCCAGACTCTGGCCGATCCCCGCCAACAGCTCGGTACTCTGAGCATCGTTGAGGGTCAGGCGCGAGCCGAGGAATAGATCGTCCGGTGCCGTGGCGGCACTGTCCGTCCCGCGGCTGTCCCAACCGTATTCCATCAGCAGGCCAAGATCGGCCGCCGAGTCCAGAATACCGACATAGGTGTACTCGAAACCGGCCTGAACGGCGCCGAAGTGATCGCTGTTACTGTCGCGGTAGATCCCCTCGAACTTCCACAGCCAGTCGCCCAGGGTGGCCTGCAGATCAACCCCGGTCTGGGTCATCTGCTCGTAGAAAGGCACCAGCACCGAACCCTGCTGGATCAGCAGCGGATCCCGGTTGGTTCCCTGGAACAAATAGACCCCGACGTCGTAATCCCCGAGGGTATGACTCCAGCGGATCACCGCATCGATATGCCGGTTCTCGGCGCCCGATTCATAGCGGGCCTTGTCGGTATCGACCACCAGCGGTCCACGAAGACGCCCATCGACACCGGCGAAGCTGCGCTCGCGAAAACCGGGCAACAGCATCAGGTCGAGCACACCCCAGTCCCGTACCAGCGACAGCGCCACCATGGTCTGGCCCAACTTGTCCTCACCGTCGATATCTTCGACCCCGTCGGTCTGGTTGACCACATCGACCAGATGCTGGAATTCGGTCACCCCCCAGAACACCTTGCCGACGCCCAGGCGCAGCTCGTACTCGTCGGCCACATGGGTCCAGAGCAGCTCGCGGATATCCGCGTGCGAACGTTCGCTATCGTGCTGATCGGCGCGGATGAAGGGTTTGAACACCAGGCTGTCGTCACCATTATTCCACTGCCAGTAGATCTCCGGCTCGAACATCAGCGACTGGCTGGTGCGACCGGATTGATCGGCGTACTGCGGATCGTCGGCAAACCAGCGCAACTCGTAGCCGACCTTACCGCTAACCTGGGACTCGAACGCCTGAGCCTGCTGACCTAAAGGCGCCAATCCGCCGAGCAGCAGCCCCAGACTCCAACCAATTGATTTTGATGAAGGCATCAGCGGGCCCGCTTCAGGCTGTTCTTGTTGAAGTCGCTGTTTTTCAGTCCGACTTGGAACTGATAGTCGCTGTAGACCAGCTCGGTGCTCTTACCGGTCTGGTGATTGGTCATCAGCGATCGGTCCGCGCGCCAGTACTGATCCAGGTACTGCTTGTACTCCTTGAACTCCAGCGTCTTCAGCAGGCTGTCTTTACGATCGTAGAAATCGACCTTCAGCACCCGGTAGTGCTGCTTGTCGAGCCACACCACCCGGCGGGTATAGCCGGAGTATTTGTCGGTGGGGACCTGCTCGACCACAAAGCTGTCCTGACCGTCGAATACTTCGTCGCGCAGGTACTTGTAGCTGTACTTCTCCACTTCGAACGAGGTCAGGTCTTCAAACGCAAATTCGGAACCCATAAAGGGGCCGGATTTATTCCGTGAAGAGATCCGCTTAACCCGCTTCAACGCCGGCAGGTAAAGCCACTGGTCGTCGGCCTTGTTGATATGGGAGAAGCTCAGAAACGCGGTGCCTTTAACGTCCAGCGGCTGATCGAAGATGGTCAGACTCTTATCGCCATCGTTGTCCTGCTCCAGCGACTTGAGGCGGATCTGACGGTGGCTCATCTGGCCCTCTTTGTTGCGCAGGATCATCTCCATCTGAGCACTCATATCGCCCCAGCCCAGATCACGGTTCTTGGCTTCGACCGAGATCTCCAGTCCCCGCTCTTCGGCGGTCATCGCCATCACCGGGTTGGCCAGCACACTGGCACCGAACAACATCAGCGCCGCCATCAACGGCTTGCCGCCACGGCGGCCGGTAGTGGATTTCAACGTTTGGTTAAACAGCATCGGTAGACACCTCCGGTAAGGTTTTCACAGCCTCGGGCGCTTGCCCGGTGGTTGGATAGCGCTTGGCGCTAAGCAGGTTATCGAGTTTGATCAACAGCGGCGGCAGGAACAGGAAATCAATGATCAGCGCCAGCAGAATAATCGCGGCCGTCAGCAGCCCCATATCCGCGTTAAATTTGAAGGTTGACTGGGCCAGCATCATAAAGCCGGCCACCAGCACCAGGGTGGTGATCCACAGCGCCCTACCGACACTGCCGAAGGCGTATTTGACCGCCTGCTCGGCATCCAGGCCCTTGTCGTCACGGGCATGTAGGTACTTGCTCAGGAAGTGCACCGTGTCGTCGACGACGATACCCAGAGTCATGCCGACCACTACGGACAGGCCAAGGCCGACCTGACCATCCCACAACGCCCAGAGGCCAAATCCGACGGCAGCCGGCGCCAGGTTGGGGATCAGACTCAGTACCCCATAGCGAACCGAGCGCAACGCCACGCCCAGCAACAGCGAGATCAACAGCAGCGCCGCCACGGTACCCAACAGCATCGAGTAGGCGTTGCGCTGACCGATATGGCTGAACATCAGGCTCGGGCTGGTGACGGTGGCCTCATAGTAGTTGGCATTTTCCGCCAGCCAGTCGTAGATCCGTGACTCCAGCGCGATAATCTCTTCGGAACTGACGTTCTTGAACGTTCCGATGATCCGGGTGGCCGACTTGTCGACGTTGAGCTGATTGTTCAGATCCAGGCCATAGGGCAAGGACATCTCATACAGCAGCAGGTACTGGGCCGCCAGCTCCTGATTATCGGGCAGCCGATACCAGCTCGGATCATCGCCGTGCATGTTCATGTTCAACCGCTTGAAGGTATCGCTGAGCGAGTTGACGTGATCGGTTTCCGGCTGGGTCCGCAACCAGCGGGTAAACTCATCCAGCATCGTCAGGTAGACCGGATCGTTGATACCACTGGCCCGGCCGCTGTCGATCGAGATCTCCAGGTTGGTCATCCCCGACAGGTTTTCCTGCATGAAGTCGGTGGCGGCACGGAAGGGAACGCTGGGGTCGAAGTACTTCACAAACTCGTCATTGAGCTGGTTGTTGGGGACAAACAGACTCAGGCCGATAATCGCCGCGGTCATACCCGGCAACAGAGCCCGACGACGCTTGACCACGAAACCGGCAATCCGATCCATCAGGTCGGTCGACTCCTCGCTGCGAACCTGGACTCGAAGCGGCAACAGCATCAGCAGCGCCGGGAACAGCGTGATCGAGAACACGAATGCCAGCATCACCCCGGTGGCCACCATGTTGCCCAGGTCATGGAACGGCGGCGAATCGGAGAAGTTCATGCTCAGGAAGCCGATCGCCGTGGTCACGCTGGTCAGCAGGATCGGCTGGAAGTTCAGCTTCAGGCTGTGCATCAGCGCATCACGCTTGGTCGAGCCGTGGCGCATGTCGTAGAACATGGTGGTCAGGATATGGATACAGTCGGCCACCGCCAGGGTCAGAATCATCGTCGGGGCCGAAGCCGAGGGGCCGGTCAGGTACAGGCCGCTCCAACCGGCCAGGCCCATGGTCGAGGTAATACTGGCAATAATGATCACCAGGGTCGACACCGTGCCGGTGACGGTTCGCAGCAGCAAGCCGATAGCCAGAATCACGACCCCGAACATCAGCGGCACCAGGGTCGCATTATCGGCCAGCGAGGCTTCGGTGAAGGCCACGTTCATCATCACCATCCCCGACAGATGGACCTTGGAGCCAGGGTTGGCCGCTTCAAAATCGGCGGCCAGCTGACGCACCTTGGTGGCCACTTCCGGTCCTTCGGTGACCGGGTCTTTGCCCGGCAACTGGATGGTGACATTGACCACCGAGACCCGGCCGTCGGGGTCGACCAGCTTATGCACCAACTGCGGCTCGGTGGTGGCGACCTGGCGAATCTGTTCCAGCTGATCCAGGCCCAGCGGCGCATCCTCCAACACCAGATCCTCGACGATCAGATCATCCTCTTCGGCCACCGTGTGCTGGTAGTTGCTGAGCGAGTCGACCCGGGTCGAATAGGGGATCTGCCAAGCCTCTTCGGTCAGCTGCCGGATCGCCTCAAGACTCTCGGCGGTAAACACCTCACCGTCGGCCGGAGCAATCACAAAGGCAACGTTGTCGCTTTTGCTGTAGATCTTCTGCATCGATTCATAGGCGGTCAGCTGCGGGTTCTCCTCGCTGAAGAAAACCCGATAGTCGCCTTTGAATACCAGCTTCTGTGCTCCCATGGTGGCGGTTACCACAAAGCCGATGGCCAGCAGCAGAACCCAGACGGGGTGGGACAGGACCCACCGAAACAGTCTATCGCGCATCGCTCGCTCCTTATTGATCAGTGTCGAACTCGAATGTCGACGATTCGTCGAAATAAAACCGTTAAAAAAGCGCAAGTTAGCGCCAACCCCCGACGAGCATCGCCGGTCTTTCAGGCCCGAAAGTCGGATCAACTTCCAGGCTGTCTATTCTGACAATTCGTCATTATCAGAACTAAAAAAATGCGGTTTTCACCGCAGCTAAACCGTCGTCACAACGGTTAATTCTTCGTTGCTAGAACACCAGCTGGCGTCCACGCTGGCGGATCTCTTCGATCTCTGCCGCAAAGCGGCCTTCCATCAGCGCATTGATCACCCGGCGATAATTGTATTCGCTCGACAGCGGCTGCCAGCCGAGGCCATCGAGGAAGATATTCGAGGTGTTGAAGTACTCGCGCTCCAGATACAGGCCATGACGCCCGGCACAGCTGTCCAGGTCATCGTTGAGCAACATGATGGCGCCGTAGCCGCCGGCCCAGCCCAGGAAGCTGACCTGCTGCTTATTCAGGTGCGGCGGGAGTTGCAGGCTGCCTTCGGCGATACCGGCATCGATAACGCTGAAGAACAAGCCCATCAGGGTCGTCTCCAGCTGCTCGTGTTCGGCCAGTCGCTCCGGTGAGGTCTTGCCGATCACCGACGGGCTCTTGCTGCACAGACAAACCCGGAACAGGGTCGGCTTCCACAACGCATAGATCAGGTAGGCAAACGACATCCCCAGGTAGCGCTCACGGCTATTGCCTTCGAACGCGGCGGCGCGGGTAAACAGGTCAACCATGGTCCGCATCGCATAGTTGCCGATGGCCGACAGCAGATCTTCTTTGCCGGAGAAGTGGCTGTATACCGTGCCTTTGGAATAGGAGACCTGGGCCACGACTTTATCCATCGTCAGCTGCGACACGTCGATCTGTTCCAGCAGACGCAGCGCCGCCTCGATAATCTCGAGTTCTCGCTGTTGCAGGCTGTGCTGATCTAGGGCGCGTGGGCTCATCGGATAAACCGGCTCAATCTTGAATGACGATTCGTCGAAATATACGCCCGGCATCCGCAGCTGTCAATTTCAAACGCCAAAGGTTCGATCAATCGGTATCGGGCAACGGCAGCAGATGGGCCCGGCAATACGCCATCATCACCTCGGTGAGGCGTCGGCCAGTATCGGTACTCAGGTTCCAGGAATGCCAGTACAGCGGCACATCGATGCAATGCTCGGGTACCAGCTCGACCAGGCGCCGCTGCTCCAACAATGCCTGGCTTTGCTGGTCCGGCACCATCCCCCAACCATGGCCTCGGGCGATCAGTTCGACGAAGGCGTTGGAGGACGGCACCAGGTGGCGCGGGTAATCCCCCTCAAAATCGAAGTAGGTCTTTAAATACCGATCCTGCAGCTCATCCCGCTGGTTGAACACCACCGCCGGTGCCCGCAGCAGCGATTCGGTATCGACGCCGTCGGCAAAATAGCGATCACGGAATTCGGTGCTGATCAGGGCTCGATAACGGGTCAGCCCCAGCGCGACACAGCTGCCCCCCTGAATCGGTTGATCGCTGGAGCTGATACAGCCGATCACCTCGCCCTGGCGCAGAAAGTGATGGGTTTGGTCCTGATCATCGACCCGCAGATCCAACAGCAGCGGACTCTGCTGCAACAGCGGATCGATCGCCTCCATAAACCAGGTTTCCAGGCTGTCGGCATTGAGACCGATCGACAGTCGGGTATAGCCCTGCTCGTAAGCATCACCCAGCCCGTCCAGCAGTTCGCTCTGCAGCAGCTTGATCTGATGGAAGTGGCGCAGCAACTGCTGCCCCGCCGGGGTCGGATGAAGCGGCTGGCTGCGGACGATCAGCAGCTGGCCGATCCGCTCTTCCAGCTGTTTGACCCGTTGCGACACGGCGGACTGGGTCAGGTGTAGCCGCTGGGCGGCTTTATCGAAGCTCTGGCACTCCAACACCGTGGCAAACGCCTGCAACTGACGGTAATCGATCATCGGGCACCCATGACCATCAAATATTAATTTTATTAATTTAGATTAAATATTATTAGCTTTTCTAACTACAAGCGATCCCCTAACCTTGCCGGCATCGCTTCGACGTTCATTCCAACCCCGAATCCGCAGAGCCACCGCCATGAGCCTTAGCCTGACTGCCGTCTCCACCCCGTTCTTTACCGGCCTGGCCACCAGCGCCGGACTGATCGTCGCTATCGGCGCCCAGAACGCCTTCGTGCTGAGCCAGGGTGTGCGACGCCAGTACCACTGGCCGATCGCCGGGGTGTGCAGCCTGCTCGATACCATCCTGATCGTGCTGGGGATCGCCGGAATGGGCGTGTTGATCAGCGAGTCACCGCTGATTCTGACCCTGGTGACCTGGGGCGGGGTCGCGTTTCTGCTCTGGTACGGCGCCAACGCCCTGAAGGCGGCGCTGAAACCGGCAACCCTGGAAACCCAACAGCGTGGGCTCAGTTCGCTGCGCTCGGCGCTGCTGACCACGCTGGCGCTGAGCCTGCTCAACCCCCACGTCTATCTGGACACCGTGGTACTGCTCGGCAGTATCGGCGGCCGCTATCCGGAGGCCGAGCGGTTCTGGTTCGGTGCCGGTGCCGCGCTGTTCTCCTGCATCTGGTTTTTCGCCCTCAGCCTCGGCGCCCGCTGGCTGGCACCGCTGTTTAAAAAGCCGGTGGCCTGGCAGATCCTCGATGGTTTGGTGTGCGCGATGATGTGGACCCTGGCGGGCCTGCTGATCAGCGGTCGGATCGGCGCCTGACTCGCGATCGATTAGTTTGATCCGCCCGTATCAATCACTGGGATCTGAACCGACATCGGCGTATGCTGTGCCCTCGCTGACGCCGAGCCTCTCCGATCCGTCCTCTGTCAGCGTCGTCAAACCACCCTGCCAACCCGTTGAGATCACTGCTATGGATAGCCGCAAAGACAATATCGACAGCCTCGCCATGGGGATGATGCTGTTGTTCTGCCTGGTCTGGGGCTTGCAGCAGGTACTGCTCAAAGGGGTGGCGCTGGATATGGCGCCGGTGCTGCAGATTGCGATCCGATCTGGCGGCGCCGCGATTCTGGTGGCGCTGCTGATGCTATGGCGTAAAGAAGCGCTGTTCAGTCACGATACCTGGAAGCCGGGCCTGATCGCCGGGGTGCTGTTTACGCTCGAATTTCTGTTTCTGGGTGAAGGGATCCGCCATACCTCCGCCTCGCGGGCCGTGGTGTTCCTCTACTGCGCGCCGATCTTTGTGGCCCTGGCGCTGCATTGGCGCTTTCCCACCGAACGCCTCAGTGCTCTACAGTGGCTGGGAGTCGCCGCCGCCTTCAGCGGGGTCGCCTACAGCTTTCTGGGTGGTGAAGCCGACCAATCCAGTCCTCCGAAACAGTGGCTGGGTGATCTGTTGTCATTGATGGCGGCGGTGGTCTGGGCCGCCACCACGGTGGTCATCCGCAGCACCCGGCTGTCCCAGGCACCGGCCACCCAAACCCTGCTGTATCAGCTGCTGACCGGTTTGGTGCTGCTACTGCTGGCGGCACTGCTGCTGGGCCAAACCGACTATCGGCTCAGCCAGGAGCTGGCGGGAAGCCTGTTATTCCAAATCGTGGTGGTGGCCTTTGCCAGCTACCTGGGATGGTTCTGGCTGCTGCGCCGCTACCCGGCCTCGCAACTGGGCATTTTCAGCTTTCTGACCCCCTTATTCGGCGTCATTCTCGGTGCCTGGCTGCTGGACGAAACCCTGGAACCGCGCTTTATCACCGGTGCGTTGCTGGTGATGGCGGGGATGATTCTGGTCAGCGGGCATCGTCTGCTGGCACAGCTGATACGACGCGTTAGCGGATTGAATTAATCCCGAGGCTGAATCAGTGAGCCACACTGATCGGTGACGGGTCGTAGCGCTTCAAAATCCTGGCGTAGTCGCCCTTTTCAATCAGCAGATCTAAGCCGTGGTTGAAGTCGTCGATGATCCGTCGATGGTTTGGATGCCCCCGTGAGACGGTCAGGTGCAGAGGCCGGACCTGCAGCGAGCGGCCAAAGCGGACCCGCTGCCGCTCGTCGTCCGTCATCAATGCCAACCGGTGGAACGCGTTAAGGCGCTCCTCCAAGGTTAGGTCGACCCGCTTCCGCCCGAGCATCATCAGACTCTGCTCAAGACTGTCGGAAACGCTGGTCTGATAGTAATTGGTCGGGATTGAGTTCAGGTAGCCATAGCCGCGAATCACCGCAAATAACTTCCCTTCCATCGACTTCGGTTGAGCATAGGAGTTGTCGTCGTCGCGATGCTGCAGCAACACAATTTCAGTATTCAGGTAGGGGCGGCTGTAGAGCATGCGCAGATTACGCTCGTCGGTGAACCAGGCGATCGCCATCCCATCCAGTGCGCCCTGCTTCACCATGTTCTGGGCACGCTGCCAGGGATAGATCAGGACCTCGACGTCGTAATCGACCTGCTTAAACGCCGCCTGGACGATTTCGGCGGCTACCCCACCACTGGTCATACTGGCGGTGGTATAGGGTACCCACTCGGCCGCCGCAAATTTCAATACCGGTTTGGCAACTACCGTGCCCGCCAGCAACAACAGAATCAACGCTGATAATCGGGATGCTATAACAGCCATCGTTTTATACCCTGAACAACAATCTGGTTATTCTAGGCCGTTGAATCTATTCGGTCTTGTGGCTATTAGTCGGATACGCATCGGTCAGGCCCCATCATTCAGGGCGGCCCGTAACGCCGGAACTAACGACGACTGCTGAGAAGCGCCCTGCTGCTGCGCCACTGCCATCAACGCATTGGTCAACGCCTGGTAGACCCGGACCGTGATCGGCTGTTGCGGCACCTGGGAGCCCTGCTTGACCGAACGAATACAGAGTTCCACATCCGGTGAGGTGAAGGCCCGGCACGAGGGCGGGCGACGGGGATAGATTGAGCATTGCTGATTCTGGTCCAACAGCGGACAGGGCGGCTTTTCAAAGGCCAGCTCGGGGTGCTGCGGATATTGCGCCAATCGCTGCCGTAGCTGATCCAGCTCCTCGGGGCTGAAGCGGCTTTGGATATAGGCAGCGATATCGGCCACTACCTGGGGGGGCGTTTCGACTTTCAGGTGGCAACAATGGGCGCAGCCCTTGTGACAAGCCAGGGCTCCGGAGCTGGGGAAATGCTGCTGAAAATCGCTCAGGGCCTGCTCGGCCAGTTGATAGCACTGGCTCAACCCCACCCCGTCGCTGTCACTGCGCTGCAGCTCGACATACATCTGCTTGGCCAGGTTCTCGAACAGCTGATCGTAGGCCAGGCTTTGCCGCTTGAGCATCTCGGCCACCGCTGCCACATCATCCACCGAATAGTAGCTGTCCGAATCCGCCATCACACCGCCCCTCAATCATCACTGTCAAAGCCCTCAGGCTATACCAGCGAAGCGCTAGAGCCAATCACTGAGGATGGAGAACGCTATCAGCAGTGCCAGGCGCGCAATCACTACAGCCGGGTCAGATCGGCAATCTGCTCCGGATACAGGAACACCAGGATCATCAGCACCGGCATCACCACAAAGAACAGCCCCATCGAGAACCGAATATAGGGGTGGGCGTATTTCAGCTCCATAAAGTGTTCCACCACCATGATGCCTTTCAGCGACACGGTCGCCGCAATAAAAAGGGTCACCAACAGGCTGGGATCGGCCGACTCTGCCAGCCAACCGCTACTGATCGTCAACACCATCAACAGTAGCCAGATACCGTTCAGCAACTTGGAATAGGACGCGAACATAGCCCGATTACCTCAACACGTAGACCAGCGGGAAGATCACGATCCAGACCAGATCGATCATGTGCCAGTAGCAAGCCACCGCTTCCATCCCTTCGTGGTCCTTGGCACTGTAGGCGCCGTAATGGAGCCGGATAATCACCCAAAGGATCGCCCCGCCACCCCAGATCACATGGATGAAGTGATTGAAGGTCAGGTAGTAATAGACGGTAAAAAACAGGTTGGTATAAACCGAGAACCCCTGCTCGGCGTTCAACAGGTACTCCCAGATTTTCACCACCAGATAGAACAGCACGCAGCCGATGGTGCCCCAGAGCCAACGAATCGAATCGCGCACGGCATCGCGCCGGATCGCCACCATCGCCCGCGCGACACAGAAGCTGCTGCTCAGCATCGCCAGGGTATTGAGCGTGCCGGCCAGGGTATTGAGCTGCTGCGGCCCCTGATCGAACATCTCCTGAGAATGAACCTTGGCGATAAAGTAGATCAGGAACATGACCCCGAATTCGGTCATCTCGGTATAGATGGCGAACCAGACCGCCTTGTTTCCCGGCACCCGCCCCGGTTTCGGCTTGGTGATCGCATCTGACGCAGCGTCCGGATTGGCCGAGGCCGAGTGCTGGTCCGACGAGGGTAGCGCAACGCCTGCCTGGTCCACGGAAAGCACCTCGGAGACTTGGTTGTCGCGCATCAAATACAGCTCCTTAACGGTCCCGCCGTTAAATGGCTCCGGAAGTGCTCACAACAGATCCGTGACGACCCGCGATAAATCGGCAAAAGCCGGCCTTATTCGGATCCGTTGGGCCATCGGCCCGCAACACTCCCGCTTGGCTCAGATCGCTACGCTGAACCCGGATTAACTCAAACGCTGACTCGCTTGTAGCAGAAGCACGCCCTCCTGCTACGGTGGCCAGCATCCAAAACAATAGATCAATTTGAAGCCAAACTTGTGATCGGGACCGAAATTCGGTCCCAAATTGAATCCAACGGGAGGGATGGCCGGGAAGATCGACAGGGGGTACGGCCCCGAAGGGCCGGGTGTGGCGAGAGACCCGCCTAGCCTAGATTCGGGTCAGGTCCGCGATCTGCTCCGGGAACAGGAACACCAGCAGCATCAACAGCGGCAGCACCACAAAAAACAGCCCCATCGAAAACCGGATATAGGGGTGCGCCGTTCGCAACTCCATAAAGCGCTCCACCACCAGCCCACCTTTGATCGCCACCGAAATCGCCACGAACAGGGTTACCAGCAAACTGGGATCGGCTGATTCGGCCAACAGAGCGCTACTGATCGTCAGGGCCATCAGCAGCAACCAGACAGCATCCAACATTCTTGTGTAAGAAAGAGTCATAGCCGTTTACCTCAGGACATAGAGCAGTGGGAAGATAATGATCCAGACCAGATCGATCATGTGCCAGTAGCAGGCGACCGCCTCCATCCCTTCATGATCCTCGGCGCTGTAGGCGCCGCGCTTGAGCCGGAAGATCACCCAGAGCACCGCGCAACCGCCCCAGGCCACGTGCAGGAAGTGGTTGAAGGTCATGTAGTAGTAGACGGTGAAGAATAGGTTGGTATCGACGGCGATCCCCTGTTCGGTATTCCACTGATACTCCCAGGCTTTGACGGCCAGATAGAACAGTGCGCAACCGATGGTGCCCCACAACCAGCGAGCCGCCACCTTATTATCGCTACGCCGCACCGCCACCATCGCCTTGGCGACACAGTAACTGCTGGTCAACAGCGCCAGGGTATTGAGGGTGCCCGCCATCGTGTGGAGCTGCTGCGGCCCCTGATCAAACAGCTCCAGGTAATGCACCTTGGCAATAAAATAGATCAGGAACATAAACGCGAACTCGGTCATCTCGGCAAAGATGCCGACCCAGATCGCGCCATTACCGGGCACCCGGCCCAATAGGCTAATCCTTGAGGCAGAGGGGTTTTGAGAGGACGTGTTATCTAATACGGCGACAGACTCGCCCACGGACAACGTTGCAGCGGCTTGGCCGGCGCTCATGGGATACAGCTCCTTAACGGCTCTGCCGTTAATCAAACCTTGGAATGGAGCCAGAGTACGCCTTTGATGTCAGTGATTTGAGAGCCACAATCAGGTTTAACCGTCATCCCAGCCGTCCGCCTTCCCCCACTGTACCCCTCGTTTTTTTCAAACTGTACCCTTCGCAGCCCCAACCCAGAGTCGAGGCTGCGGGGAGCGACCTCTCGGATCACTCGATTCCCATCACCCAACGCGGCAACAACAGTGCCAGATCCGAGATAAAGGTGACCGCCAACACCACCGGCAGATGGCCCAGCAGGATAAAGCGCAGGGTCGGCTTCAGGTACTCGTGGAAGGCGGATTTGCCCACCGAACCGGCCATGTACAACAGCGGCGCGCAGGGTGGGGTGATATTACCCAGCCCCAGATTAGTGCCGACAATCGCGGCGAAGTGGATCGGATGGACACCCAGATCCAGCGCCACCGGCATCAGGATTATCGAGGCCAGAATACTGCCGGAAACATCATCCACCAGCATCCCGATGCCGATCAGAATCAGATTGATCAGCAACAGGATCACGACGGGGTTATCCGACAGCCCGATCAGGAAATCCGACAGCTGCTGGGGCACCTGTTCCATGATCATCACCCGACTCATCACGAACAGGAAGAAGATCATCGCGATGATTGATCCAGTGCTGATCGCCCCCTTGATAATCGCCGTCGCGGCACTCTGGAACGTCAGCCCCTTATAGATCAGGAAGCCGACCGGCAGGGTATAGACCAGCGCCACGGCCGCAGCCTCGGTGGGGGTAAAGATACCGCCGTAGATGCCGCCCAACATGATCACCGGCATCAGCAACGCCCAGCTGGCTTCTTTGCTGGCACCGGCAATGACACGGCGACGCTCGGGCAACGAGATCTTCTCTTCAACCCGCATCCCTTGACGGTTACGCACAAACAGATAGTTGATCAGGCAGTAGATCAACGCGATGGTCACGCCGGGCAGAATGGTCGACAGGAAGGCCGCCGCCACCGACACCCCACTGGTCAAGGCGAAGATGATCATCGGCACACTGGGTGGAATCAGCAGTGCCAACACCGACGAGCAGCCCACCAGTGCGGTGGCATAACCGCGCGGATAGCCCTGGTCGACCATCTTCGGAATCATGATCGAACCGATCGCCGCAATCGCCGAGGCGCCGGAACCGGCAATGGCACCAAACAGGGCGCAGGTGACGATGGTCACCGACCCCAGCCCGCCACGAATCGGCCCGACAAAGGCATTCACAAAGCGGACCAGCCGATCGGAGATACCACTGGCCCCCATCAGCGCGCCGGCAATGATAAACAGCGGCAGCGACAGCAGCGCAAAGCTGCCCAGTTGCCAGAACGCGTGGGGGACCAGATAGCTCATGCTTTTGCCGGTCAGCAACACAAAGCTGACCGCCCCCACGCCGAAGACATAGGCGACCGGCATCCCCACCAGCAGCAGGGTCACAATCAGAAACAGGGTTATCGATAGGGTTGTCATCGGCTGATCTCCTCCAGCGTCGCATCGGCCGGGTGAGGCGATTTGTTGTCGAACTCGGTGTAGGAATTTTTGTGGATAAACAGGTCGCGCACCTTGTACAGCGCCATCAGGGTAAAACCGGCAATCGCGGCGCCGACCCAGAACGCGGTCGGCCAACCCAAATTGGTGCTGACCCGGTTGATCTTCATGACAAACAGCAGGTACTTGAAGGCGTAGAAACCGAAAAAGCCGATCACCAGCAAGCCGACCAGGTCATTGAACCCCTTGATCAGCACCCGGGTTCGGGGACTCAGATTAAGCAGGTCGAGAATGCCGCCGGTCAGGTGACTGCGTTCGCGGGTCACCACCACCATCGAGATGAAGTACAGCCACAATCCGGCCAGGATGCTGATCTCTTCGATGGCGGGAAAGGCTTGATCCATCACATAGCGAAGAAACACCGCCACCGCCATCAGACCGGCCAGCAGCAGTGTCAGGCCCACCAAGCAGAGACGAGAAAACTGCGCCAGATAGCGATCGGCGCGGGCAAACAGAGAAATCATGGGTAAGGCCTCCGACTGGCACTGTAAATGTGCTCTGGAAGTGGGCTCTGATAAGAATCGAAAGACCGACAGGCTGCCGGTCTTTGACAGGGCTGAGCAATTACTCAGCGGTGGTGGCGCGAATCTGTTCGACCAGATGTTTACCGACGGTCGCTTCCATCCAGGTCCATTCCTTGTCCTGGATGATCTGACGCAGTTTGCTCTGCTGGGCGGCATCCAGCTCAACCACATTGATGCCATAGTCCTTGATGTCGGCGATCAGTTTTTCGCTGATCTGCTCCGCTTCCTGCCAGGCCCAGCTGGCGGCGTCATCCGCGGCGGCCTGCAGCGCCTGCTGCTGCTCCGGATTCAGGTCATTCCACCAATCCAGGTTGACCAGAAAAGCGCCCTGCTCGAAGTAATCCCGTGAAAAGACATAGGTCTCCAGCACATCGCGCATCTGCCAGATCTCAGAGGGCGGACCGAAAGTCCGTCCGTCGACGGACCCCAGCTGCAGCGCGGTGTAGAGCTCCGAGAACGGCATCGGCACCGGGTTGAAGCCCAGGTATTCAAAACGCTTGATGGCGGTCTGCATCGGCGGCACCCGCACCTTCAGGCCGGCACCGTCTTCCGGAAAGTTGACCGGTACCTTGCCCATCCCCTTACGGATCGCGATACCGCCGAAATCCACCGGCAGGATCGCCAGCAATTTCATATTCAGTCCGGCGTAGATCTCGTTATAGGTCCCCACCATCGAGCCGCCGGGGCCATAGATTTTGACCGCATCGTCCCAGCTGTCGGCCACCATCCCCATGATCGAAATATTCAATCGCGGGTCGAAGTCGGTGGCCGGAAAGGTCATCGTCATGCCGATCTCTCCGGCGATGGTTTGCTCAAATTGAGACGTCCAATCGCCCAGGTCACCCCCCGGGTGGTACTTGATCTCAAACGCATCGGGCGCATTCTTCGCCAACGAAGCCATGAAATGGTCGGCGATCGGATTAAAGATATGATCGTTTGACATCGCATGGGCCAGAACAACCTCTTCTGTCGCATGGGAATAGGTCGGGGCCATCAGGGTCGCGGCCAGCGCAACCGAACCGGCAATTTGTTTAACGCCGGGGTTTTGGATCAGGGTTTTCAGCATGATTAACACTCCGATTTGTTGTTATCGTAGGAAGCGTTCAAGGACGGATGAATCTCCGGCAAGCAACAGCGACAGACCAAAATAGTGATTAGTCACTTACTGCCAAAGACAGATATTGCGAGAGATCAACCTGCACTTTCCTAAAGGTGCTAATCGAGAGTACTAAGATATTTGTTGCTAAGATTTTTTTTCGCGTTGCCTATTTCGCAACGCCGATTTCGATCCGTTCAATTCAGAACTCACTTCAATCAAACCCTGTTCAGTAACAAACCCATCCGTGGTTTTCGGTCTGCTGTTTATGCACCCAAAGCCAGCTGATTTTCTTTTTGTTGCCTAAATTAGAACAATAAAGAAATTTTAAAGACATTCTTCCGAACAAAGAGACCGGTAACAATCGGTTCAAAGCCATGGGCTCAACAAGAATCAAATACGCAGAGGCGAAAAATGGTGAAACACAGAATTGGCGTTATCGGCCTGGGAAGTATGGGTAATGGCATGTGCCAATCCCTGCTGCGGGGCGGTTTTGAGGTATTCGGCACCGATCTAGGTGTCCCCCAGCGACAGGCGGCCGAAGCGATCGGTGTCACCCTGGTCGACAGCATCGCGCAGCTATGCCAGCAAGCCGACGTGATTCTGCTGTCGCTACCCACCGCCCAGCACGTCAAGCAAGTCATAGTCGGTGACGATGGCATTTTGCAGTCAGCCCAGCTATCGACCCTGGTGATCGACACCTCCACGTCCGAGCCGGACGTCACCCGAGGGCTGGCCGAGCAGCTGGCCAGTCAGGGACACGCCCTGCTGGATGCTCCGGTCAGCGGCGGCCCGTCCGGAGCAGCCGCCGGCACCATGGTGATGGTGATCGGCGGCAAGGACGCGGATCTGCAGCGAGCGAAGCCCTTTATCGAGGCCCTGAGCGCCAAGGCCGTTCACCTTGGCCCCTCCGGCAGCGGACATGCCGCCAAGCTGATCAACAACCTGCTTTGCGCCGCTCACCTGGTTACCACCGCCGAAGCCGTCGCACTGGGACAAAAAGCCGGGCTGGATCCGGCCAAACTGCTGGAAGGCCTGAACGCCGGCTCCGGTCGCAGCGCGGTCAGCGAAGTGAACTTCCCCCGCTGGATCCTCAATAACGGTTTCGATTCGGGCTTTACGATGCAGTTGATGCGCAAAGATGTACGCCTGGCCGAAAAGCTGTGTCGTGATCTGGAGCTGGAGCTGCCGCTATCCGAGCAGGTCGCCAAGATCTGGGCCGCCAGCGAACCGACAATTCCCGATCAAGACGATTTTAACTGCATCGTCAAAACCACCGGACTGGAGACCTGAGATGACTTTTACCGTGACCCATAACGGCGAGCAGCAGGTCGCCGGACTACTCAACGAACTGCTCGGCTGCGACACCGAATTCGGCAGCTGGATCAACGGCGAACTGGTCGCCGGCGAAGGCGAGACGATCGAACTGATCAACCCGGCCACCGGCCAGGCGTTTATGAGCTACCGCGATGCCGGCGAAGCCCGCGTGGCGATGGCCGCCGATGCCGCCAAGCTGGCGCAGGCTAAGTGGTGGGCGATGAGCGCCAGCGCCCGGGCCCGAGTCCTGTGGCAATGCAGCCATCAGGTGACTCAGGTCGCCGAACCACTGGCCCGCCTCGAGTCCGTCTCCGCCGGCAAGCCGATTCGTGATTGCCGGGTCGAAGTGGCCAAGGTCGCCGAGATGTTCGAGTACTACGCCGGCTGGTGCGACAAGCTGACCGGCCAGGTGATTCCGGTCCCCACCAGCCACATGAACTACACCCGCCACGAACCCTACGGTGTGGTCACCCAGATCACCCCCTGGAATGCGCCGGTCTTCACCGGTGGCTGGCAGATCGCACCGGCCATCTGTGCCGGGAACGGCGTGTTGCTCAAACCCTCGGAGCTGACCCCGCTGAGCACCACGGTGCTGGTCAAACTGATCGAGCAAGCCGGCGTCCCCAAAGGGTTGGTCAATGTGATCAATGGCCTGGGACACACCACCGGTGCCGCGGCGATTGCCAATCCGGCCACCGCCAAGGTGGTATTCGTCGGCTCACCGCAGACCGGTGGCCGCATCGCGGCTGCCGCCGCCCAGCGCGTCATCCCCTGCGTGCTGGAGCTGGGCGGCAAGTCGGCCAATATCATCTTTGACGATGCCGATCTCGACCGCGCCGTGGTCGGCGCCCAGGCTGCGGTGTTCGCCGCCGCCGGTCAGAGCTGCGTGTCCGGCTCAAGACTGTTGGTGCAGCGCAGCTGTTACGACCAGGTGGTCGAACGGGTCGCCGGAGCCTGCGCCAAGTTGCCGGTCGGGCTGCCCTGGATGGAGCAGACCATGATCGGACCGATCAACAACGCCAAGCAGTTCGATCATGTCCGTAGCCTGGTCGCCGATGGCATCGCCGAAGGCGCCCAGGTCGCTGCCGGTGGCCAGCGGGCCGAGGTAGGTCAGGGCGAGAACGGTTATTTCTATCAGCCCACCGTGCTGGCGGGTGTCGATAACCGGATGCGGGTCGCCCAGGAGGAGATCTTCGGGCCGGTGCTATCGGTGATTCCGTTCGACGACGAGGATCAGGCGTTGGCGATCGCCAACGACAGCCGCTTCGGACTCGGCGGTGCGGTCTGGACCACCGATGTGGGTCGCGCCCATCGACTGGCGGCGCAGGTCAACGCCGGCACCTTCTGGGTCAACAGCTACAAGGCGATCAATGTGATGTCGCCGTTCGGTGGCTTTGGCGAGAGCGGCTATGGACGCTCCAGCGGTTATGAAGGCTTGCTGGAGTACACCCGCACCAAGAGCGTCTGGGTCGAGACGGCCCGGGAAGCCGCGGTGCAGTTCGGCTACTCGATCGAATAATCCGCAAGCAAAAGATGACAGCCCTATCCGTTTTTACAAACGGCTCTTTCCCGGCCTACGGGCCGGGCTTTTTAAGGAGGCTAATTTGATGGATGACTATCGGCGTGAGATCGACCTGGATCGACTCTGGAGCACCATTCATGAAGAAGCCCGGCGAGATGCGCAACAGTTTCCGCTGCTGGCCGACTTCTACCAGCAACAACTGCTGCAGCACGATAATTTCGGCGCCGCGCTGGCGTATATTCTGGCCACCAAGCTAAGTGACGATCCCTTCCGGATCGACGCCTGGCATGCGCAGTTCAGCCAGTTGATGGAAGCCGACCCGGCGATCGAAGCAGCGGCGCTGAAGGACCTGTGCTGCCAGTTGCAGAGCAATGCCTCGATCAAGGATCACTACACCCCGCTACTCCACTTCGGTGGCTATCAGGCCCTGCAGGCCCACCGACTGGCCCACGCCTGCTGGCAGCGCGGTGATCAACCGCTGGCCAACTATATTCAGGGACGGGTGGTGTCGCTCTACGGCGTCGATATCCATCCCGCCGCCCGAATCGGCGCCGGCATCTTTATCGATCATGCGGTCGGTATCGTGATCGGTGAGACCGCCGTGGTCGAAGATGAGGTCACCATCTTCCAGAGCGTGACCCTGGGCGGAACCGGCAAGGGCCAGGGCGATAGGCATCCGAAAATTCGCCGAGGCGCCTTTATCGGTTCCGGCGCACTGGTACTGGGCAATATCGAGATCGGCGCCGAGGCCAAGGTTGCCGCCGGTGCCGTGGTGGTCAAACCGGTGGCAGCTAATCAGACCGTGGTCGGCAGCGCCGCGCGATTGATCGGCGCGGCCAAATTGGACGCAAGCAGCGCAGAAAACAAAGGCAACAGAGTATGAAAAATCATCTGGGTATCGATCATCCGCTGGTCGCCGTGCGCGATATGGACCAGACCAGCCGCAATTTCGAACGGCTCGGGTTCTTTATCAATCCCCGCCACCACCACCCCTGGGGCACCGACAACCACCTGCTGATGTTTCCCGACAACTTTATCGAGCTGATCAGCATTTACGATCCCGACAAACTGGATCTGAAGAATGACCGAGGTTTTGCCTTCGGCCGCTTTATCAGCGACTCGATCGAGCGCCGTGAGGGAATATCGCTGGTGGCATTGCATAGCGAGGATGCCCGCGCCGATCATCAACTGATGGAGCAACGCGGCGTCGACAACCACGGCATCGTCGATTTCCGCCGGGTCGCCCATCGCCCCGACGGCAGCGAAGAGGAGGCGGTGGTATCGCTGGTGATGTTGATCAACCCGCAGTTCCCGGCCATCTCCCACTTCTTCTGCCACCAGCACAAACCCCATCTGGTCTGGGTCAAGGAGTGGATGGATCACCCCAACGGCGCCAACGGCATCACCCGGGTCAGCTATGTCGCTGCCGATCCCGAGCAGCTTCGGCCCCGCTTTATCGGCATCTACGGCGACGCGGCCGTCAGCAGCTCCGAGCAGGGACTGCAGGTTCAGACCGACCGGGGGCTGTTCGAAGTGCTCAGCCTTGAGCAGGCCAGACAGCGCTTCGACGGTGTCGATCTGGACCTCGGCGATACCGAGCTGCCCACCGGGGTGGCGATCCGGGTCAGTACCGCCACCCCGGAAAAAGCAGAAGCTCTACTACGACAAAATGGGGTAGAGTTCGTGGCTACCCGCGATGGTGGCTTGCGAATTCCGGCCCATTACGCCGGCAATACCATTATCGAGATCTACCCCGACAGCTAAGCGCCAACCCTTTGCCATGTTTACAGGCAGCAGCGCGGGCCCACAGGAGAGCAACGTGTTACCGATCCAACCCAACAGCGAACTTCATCAGCAGATGCAGCAATGGCGTCGCGATCTGCACGCCCACCCGGAAACCGCCTATGAAGAGCACCGAACCGCCGCCAAAGTGGCCGAGCTGCTGCGCGAATTCGGACTGGAGGTCCATACCGGTCTGGCGGTTACCGGCGTCGTCGGCGTGCTGCGAGGACGGCAGTCGGGCCAGAAGTCGGTTGCCCTGCGGGCCGATATGGACGCGCTCAATCTGCAGGAGCTGAACAGCTTCGATCACTGCTCCACCCACCCGGGCAAGATGCACGGTTGCGGCCATGACGGCCACACCACCATGCTGCTGGGTGCCGCCAAACACCTGGCCGAAAATCCGGACTTTGCCGGTACCCTGGTATTTATCTTCCAGCCGGCCGAGGAGGGACGAGCCGGCGCCAAGAAGATGTGCGAAGAGGGCCTGTTTGACAGATTCCCGGTTGATGCGGTCTACGGCATGCACAACTGGCCCGGCCTCGAGGCCGGTTCCTTTGCGGTCCACAACGGCCCGGTGATGGCGTCTATGGCGGTGTTCGACATCGATATCGTCGGCCAGGGCGCCCACGGCGGCATGCCCCATCTGGGGGTCGATCCGGTACCGGTCGCAGCCCAGCTGATCAGCGCGCTGCAAAGCATCGTCGCCCGTGGTCTGAACCCGCTCGACAGCGGCGTGGTCAGCGTCACCCAAATGCACGGTGGCGACGCCTACAACGTGATCCCCGAGTCGATCCGGCTGTCGGGCACCTGCCGGGCGTTCTCGACCGAGATGCAGGATCATCTGGAAGCCGAGATGCAGCGTCGGGTGGAGCATATCTGCGCCGCCCACGGCGCCACCGGCACCCTGGACTACCGCCGCGGTTATCCGGCCACCATCAACGATCCCGCGCATGCCCAGCGCTGCGCCGAGGTGACCGGCGCGCTGGTGGGCGAAGCCAAGGTCAAACGGTGCGAGCCACCCAGCATGGGGGCCGAGGACTTCTCCTTTATGCTCGAACAGCGCCCCGGCGCCTATATCTGGATCGGCAACGGCAGCAGCGAAGGCGGTCGGGGACTGCATAACCCCCACTACGACTTTAACGACGAGATCCTGCCGCTGGGGGCCAGCTACTGGGTCAATCTGGCCCAAGCCTGCCTGACTCCGGACAGCAACGATTGAGTCCGGGTTTACGGCGATGACGCACAAAGACCTGATCGCGGGGATCAACGAAAAGCGGATCAAGTACCTGTTTGAAGCGGTCCAGATGGGTACCGTGCGGGCCGCCGCCGATAAGCTCAATGTGGCCCCGTCGGCGGTCAGCCGCCAGATCTCACTGCTGGAGGAGGAGCTGGCCGCCACCCTGATCGAGCGCCATCGCAAGGGGGTCAAGGTGACCCCGGCGGGTGAGATCGTGCTGCGTTACTACCGCGAATCGCTGTCCCATCAGGAGGGCTGCCTGTCGCAGCTCAACGCCCTACGCGGCCTCAAGAGTGGCCATATCGATCTGGCGGTCGGCGAAGGCTTTGTCGGCGACCTGATGTCCGGACCACTCCCCGAGTTCAACCGCCGTTACCCCGATCTGTCGGTGTCGGTCACCATGGGCGGTACCAATGACGTGATCCGCCGGGTCGAAGAGGATCAGGCCCATATCGGACTGCTGTTTCACCCTCCCAGCCATCCGGCGATTCGAACCCAGGCCAAGAGCTGCCAGCCGTTGTGTGTGATCGTACCCCCGCAGCATCCGTTGCAGGCGCGGCAACGTCCGGTCAGCCTGGAGGAGACGCTGGACTATCCGCTGGCCTTGCAGGAAGGCAATTTCGGTATCCGTCAGCTGTTGTCGATCGTCGAGTTTAAGGAGCGGATCCGACTCAATCCGAGTGTCACCACCAACTCGATCGCGGTGATGAAGAACTTTGTCCGCTCCGAGATGGGCGTGACCTTCCTGCCCGCCTTTGTGGTGGCCCGGGAGATCGCCGACGGACAGCTCTGCGCGGTGCCGATCGACCATCCGATCCTGGCATCCGGCGAAGCCCATATGATCACCCGGCTCGGCCGTCAGCTGCCCGAAGGCCCGAAGCAGTTGTTGCAGCATCTGACCCACTGGATGCGTGCGTTCAGCGCCTGAAAGAAAAACGGACTAACGCGGCGCCTAGGGTCCCGATAGCTGACAACTGACCACCCGATCTCGCCCCTGCTCCTTGGCCTGATACAGACAGCGATCTGCGGCTTTGTAAAAATCCTGCAAGCTAATGCTGAGCTGCGGCGTTGCCAGCGCTACCCCGATACTGACGGTCACCTGTAGGTTCGCACGGTCGCTGCGTACCGACTGTCTGGCGATCTGGATATTCAGTGCGTGGGCGAGCTGCTCGATCACCGGTTCGCCAGGCTCGGACATCAGTACCGCAAACTCTTCCCCACCGATACGAGCCACCACATCGGTATCGCGCCGGAAGCTGTGTTTGATGGTGGCGGCCACCTGCTTCAACACCTTGTCGCCGGCGGGATGGCCATGAGTGTCATTGACCTGCTTGAAATGGTCGATATCGATCAGAAGCAACCCGAGCGACTCACCACTGCGCAGATGGGACTTCCAGTACAACTGCAGCGCCTGATCGAAGTAACGCCGGTTATAGACATCTGTCAGCCCATCGATCTGGCTCAACCGCTCCAGCGAATCTCGCTGGGCAACCCGCTCCAGGTACTCCTTATTCAGCAACCGGATATGCACCAGGGAAAACAGGCTGAAGATAAAGATCAGCAACCCCTCGTCGCGGTGATCCGGGTTAATAAACAACACGGCGAACAGTGAAGGCACACTGATCAACAGCAGGTAGGCATTGGCCAGGCCCAGCTTGGGCGAGAAGGTCACGATACCGCCACTGACCAAGCCGAACACCGCCATCAGCAGGTAAATAAACTCATCGCTGTGGTGATCGTGATCACCATGGGCCATCGCCATTGCCAGCAACAGACCAAACACCAACGCCGGGGCCAGGGCGTTGAAGCCGAACAGCAGGTTCCAGAGAAGCGGTCGACCTGCCAACAGCTGGCGGCTGTAGAGATAACTGAGTAGACGCAGCGAACCCAGCACCGCCAGTACGGTCAACACGCTCCAGAAGTAGTCCGGTTCGGAGGCGTAGCTTTCGGACACCCAACCGATCACCACCCAGGCGATCAGATAGGCGTAGATACCGCTGATCGAGCGTCGCTCCAGGTCCCTCTCCAGAATGGTTGAAGGGGCTCTGTGGGGTGGTTTCGTCTCAGCGGTCGCGTCCATGGAGGCCCTTTCCCGTCAGCCCTATCCGGCCTTCAAGCGAAACTGGCGGATCTGCGACTGCAGCTGTTGCGCCAACTGCGACAACTCTTCACTGGTCGCCGTCAGTTGCTTGCTGCCCTCGCCATTCTCTACCGCCATGGTGGCGATCTCGTTGATGTTGCGACTGACATCCTCGGCCACCGCCTTCTGTTCTTCGGCGGCCGAAGCGATCTGAGTATTCATATCAGAAATCGCGCTGACGGCGCTTTGGACTTGATCCAGCGCGGCTGTGACTTGCTCGGATTGAACCAACACCTGCTCGGCCTGCTCGGTGCCCTGTCGCATCGCTCCCACCGACTGATTGGCGCTGGCCTGAACCCGGACAATCATATTCTCAATCTCGGCCGCCGACTCCTGGGTGCTCTTGGCCAACGATCGCACCTCATCGGCAACCACGGCAAAGCCTCGGCCCTGCTCGCCGGCACGGGCCGCCTCGATCGCAGCATTGAGCGCCAGCAGATTGGTCTGGTCGGCGATGCCCTTGATCACATCCAGAATACTGCTGATCTCGGTGGCGCCCTGTTCCAGATCGCCGATCACCGACATCGTCGCCTGCAGTTGTTGCGCCAGGCGCTGCACACCCTCGACCGTCTGACCCACCAGGGCACTGCTTTGCGATACCTGGTTGGTAGCCTCGGTGGCCGCATCGGCAGCAGCCGTGGTGCTACGCGCCACCTCTTCCACCGCCGAGCTCATCTCGGTAATGGCGGTGGCAACCTGGTCGGTGCTCTGATGCTGGGAGGTCAGGTTTTGATTGGTCTGCTCGGTGACGGCGGCCAACTCCTGCGACGAGGAAGCCACGTGCTCGCCACCAATCTGAATCCCCTCGATCAGGGTTTTCAGATTGATCAACATCGTACCCAGGGCGCCGTAGACACCCAGGGATTTCTCCTTATCCGGCGCCTCCATGGTTAGATCCCCATCGGCGATACTCTGGGCAATCTGGTTCAGTGCCCGCGGCTCATGCCCGATTTCGCGCCAGATATCTCTGACGATCAACAGCGACAGAATGATTCCCAATAGGATCGAGCCCACGGCGATACTGATCAGTGTCGTCAGCGCGCTCTGCTCATGGGCCAAGGCTTCACGCGCCGCGTGCTCGGTGAACTGGCCGATCTCGTGGACCAGCTCTTCGAGCTGATGAACCAATTTCTCTTCTTGCTGAACCATCTGATCCACCACCGAAACCATCTGCTCCGGCTTATTGTCTTTAAACAACCCGATCGCCCGTTGCATCTGGCTGGTGAACTGCGCGTATCCGCCGCTGATCTCGCCGATACTGGCCAGCACCTGCTTGAATTCGCTCAGCTCTTCGGCGTTATGAGCCTGCTGAACCGCAAAGCTTGCCAGCTGTTCAGCCTCGGACAGCTCCTGCTTTACCTTGGCCCCCAGCTTATCGATGTAGCTGAGCTCCTGATCGATCCGATCATTACTACCCGCACCGGCTTGTGCCTGCTCGAAGTATCGCAGCACCCGTTCGAAATGGACCGCTTGCTGCAACTGATGCTCGCTGACCGCGGTCAGCTTCTCCGTCAACGGCACGTCCAGTTCGGTAATGCCTTCAAGCTCTTTGCCGATACTGTTCATCGTTATCAGGGAATAGCCTACACAGAGGCAGAGCAGGAGTAACAGCAGGATAGAATTCGCCAAAATCTTCGATTTCAACGACAGCGTTCGAAGTAACTTCATGGTCTCACCCTGGTACAGCTTATCGGTGTACAACGCGCTCTTATTGGCGCTATTGCCTGAGAATAGGCTAGTTCTGTGTACTCGGGTAAAAGTAGTAGGAAAAAGTCCTAGAAACCTTGATTCAAGTCTAATTTAGTTAAACCGGATCGATGCTCTATTGACCTATGAACGCTGCCACAGGTAGCTGGTCATCGAGATTGCGCGGTGTTCAATAACACTGCCCAGCGTCTCCAATCGGTCCTGTTCCGTGGTCGCCCCCATCGCGATCAACAACGCTAGGTAGTGCTCGGGAGTCGGGTGGGCACGTTCGAAATCCGGGCTGTGGCGGGCTGGATTTTGTAACGCGATCAGCTCCCGCTCCCGAACCTGCTCACCCACCCAGCCCTGGAAGCGCTCGGCATAGTCGGCGGCGACCCTAGCGTTGAAACGTATATCCCTCAGGTTATGGGTGAGCCCGCCCGACGCGATAATGGCCACCCCTTGCTGCCGCAACGCTGCCAACGCCTGTCCCAGCTGCAGCAGCTGCGCCGGGTTGTGATCCACGTTGAGCGACAACGGCAATACCGGCAGATCGGCGTCGGGCCGAAGGTGCATCAGCGGTACCCATACGCCGTGATCCAGCCCGCGCCGTGGGTCGAGCTGAACTTCGACGCCCTGCTGTGCCAAATGGGTTTGAATCTCCGCAGCCAGCGCTGACGAACCGGGTACCGGATACTGCAGCTGGTACAACGACGGCGGAAATCCGCCAAAGTCATGGATCGTTTCCGGGTGCTCGGCGGCGCCTAGGAAGCTGCCACGGGTCATCCAGTGGGGGGAGATCACCAATAGCGCCTTCAGGTGGTCAAACAGTCCCGATCGCTGCCGCAATTGCTGACCGGCCGTCCCCGGCTCGAGCGCAAAGGTCGGAGAGCCATGGCTGATAAACATCACCGGTGCCAAGCTGCTCATACTCCCTCCTTCAAATAGCGAAACCAGGGCAGCTGCGGCCCGATCGGTACAACCCCGGTAGGATTGAGTGCCTTGATCGAGTAATAGCCCGCCTTGATATGATCGATACGGGTGTTGTCGGCGAACGCCTCGATGGCCAGCAACCGCTCCAGATAGGCCGACAGCGCCGGATAATCTTGTATCTGTCGAAGATTGGTTTTGAACAGCCCATGGTAGGCGACATCGAACCGACTCAGGGTGACAAACAGACGGATATCGCTTTCGGTCAGTTGCTCGCCAACTGCATAGGGGTGTTGGCTGAAGTGTGCTTCCAACCCATCCAGGGTATCAAACACCTCCGCGAAAGCCTCATCGTAGGCTTGCTGGCTGGAAGCGAAGCCGGCCCGATAGACACCGTTGTTAAAGCGGTGATAGATACTCGCATTAAAGGCCTCGATCTCCGGCTCTAGTCCCTTGGGCATCAGATCCAACTCAGACTGATGCCAGGGACGTAGATCGTCATTAAAGATCTTCAGAATATCGGCCGATTCGTTATTGATGATGCGCTGCTGCTGCCGATCCCACAGCAGCGGAATCGTCGCCCGTCCGCTGTAATGGGGATCGGTGGCGGTATAGAGCTGGTGCAGGTACTGCACCTCCTCAAGCTGCGGGTCGCTGCTGCCGGGATAATCCCCGAAACACCAGCCGAAATCGGTCAGTACCGGATCGACCACCCGGACCGGAATCTGTGACTCCAGTCCCAATAGCGAGCGGGCAATCAGGGTTCGGGTCGCCCAGGGGCAGATATAACCGACATAGAGCCGTAGGCGACCGACATAGGCATCCAGATCACCCTTTAATCGACCATCGAAGGCGCTGTTCTGGCGAATAAAACGTCCGTCGGCATCCTGCTGCTGAACCGGGTCCCATCGCTGTTGCCATTGACCATTTACAAGCATTGTTGTCGCCTAATCATGTGCCCCGGTCAAACGACCGGGGCGTGGATGAATCGATGAATTTCGGTTTCTCGAGGGCTCAGGCTGCCTGGGCCTGTCTTGCCGCCAGCTTATTGCCCAGTTTCAGGGCGAAAGCGCCGCTACCCAACAACCCGATCGCCAGCTGGACCAGGGCCCAGAACAACGGATACTCCCAACCGCCGCCCTGATTGCCGAAGGCCCAGCCATTACCGGCATGCGCCCAGGTTGCACCGAGCAGCACCGGGATCAACAGCAGCGAAACCGGACGTACCGCCACCCCCAGGATCAGAGCCAACCCGCCGCCCAGCTCGGCGAGGATGGTCAGGTAGGCCAACAAACCGGGCAAACCCAGGCTTTCAAAAAACCCGACGGTACCGGGAATGGTAAAGACGAAAACCTTCATCAGGCCATGGGCGATAAACAGGGCGCCGGATGTCAGCCGCAGTACCAGAGCTGCATAGGACGCGTGATCAGGATGGATGGTGTGCATGGTCTACCTCGTCGTGGTTCTGTGTTGAGATAGGAAAACTATGCGCCCACAGGGTTTTCCACACAATGATCCATATATAGAATCATTTACTACATATTGTTCTTAATGGGTCAGTCAAATGGATATGATCGACGGCCTGAAAGCCTTTGTTGCCACCGCTCAGACCGGCTCCTTTACCCGCGCCGCGCAGCGGTTGGGGATCTCCAACCGGCTGACTTCCAAATACGTGGCCGAGCTGGAAACCCGAATCGGCACCCGGCTGCTGCAGCGAACCACCCGCCAGGTCAGCCTGACCCCGGCCGGTCAGGACCTGCTGGCCCGGGCACCGGCGTTATTGAATGAACTGGAGGATATGCTGGGATCGGTGGCCGAACAGGACAAGGGCCTGAGCGGCTTGCTGCGCATTTCGGCGCCGGTAACTTACGGCGAAACCCACCTGCGCCGCCTGCTTAGCCGTTTCTCGAGCCACCATCCGAACATCATCATCGATCTGCGCCTGAACGATGCCCACGTGGACCTGGCCACCGAAGGGTTCGATCTGGCCTTTCGAATCGGTCGATTGGAATCGGCGTCGTTGAAATATCGTCAGCTGGGCCAGGTCAGAAACCTGCTGGTCGCCTCGCCGGATTACCTGCAGCGCTACCCCAAACCACAAAGTCCGGCGGACCTGCAGCATCACCGTTGCATCGTCGACACCAATACCCGTGGTGATCCACGCTGGTCGTTCCAACAGAACGGCGCGGAGTTCACCTTTGCTCCGTCCCGTCAATTGATGGTCAACAGTGCCCGGGTAGCCCGCGACTGGGCGCTGGATGGAATCGGCATAGCCCTCTGCCCGGATTTTGTGCTGCAACAGTCGTTGGCCGACGGTAGTCTGGTGCCGCTGCTCGACGACTACCAGACCCCGCAACACCCGATCTGCGCGGTCTATCTGTCCGGCAGTGTGCTCTCGAGAAAGGTGCGGGCGCTGATCGATTTTGCGGTGGAGGAATTTGAGTAGCTGGCATCCATCACCGCGACAACGCAGAACGAATCAGCCCCATCCCGGCAAAGGCAAACAGCCCGGCGACCGCACCACTGATCCAGCGTTTGCAACGCTGATACGCTCGCATCATACCTTCCAAGGAAAACAGTACCGAATACAACGCATTGGCCAGAAACCCGACAACAATGCAGACCGTCGTCGCAGCCACGATGGCCCAAAAGCCGTCATCGGGATCAAGACCGATGGAGAGCGCGGCCATCCAAGCCACCACCGACTTGGGATTGGAGATATTAAGCAGCAGCCCTTTGATAAACCATTTTTGTTGGTGGACAACGACCGGACCACCGGGGGCTTGCGTCCAGGCCGAACGAGCGGATAGATAGGCCAGCCATAACAGGTACAGCCCGCCGACCACTTTAAGCGCAGACAGCAGATAGATCGAACTCTGCAGGATAGCGCCCATCCCACTCGCCGCAATCAGCCCCCAGAAGATCAGACCACAGGACAAACCCGCCCCATAGACCAGACTGGCTGTACGTCCATGGCTCATCGCAATGGTTGCATTGGAAAGCGTCGCCGGCCCGGGAGAGACGGTCACGATAAAGAAGGCCAGCCCAGTGGCCAGCAATGCCCCCAGATCGATTTCCGACATGTCATAGCCTCCTGCTACACAGTCATTCCGTTGGTATCAACACCATCGCAGGCTACATCGGTTACTTATTTAACCGGGTGATCTTGCTGCCTTCCAGCGACAAGTTATACATCAACCCCTTGTTGGAGAAGATAAAACCGATGATCGGATCCTTGATGTTGTTGGAATCGATCTCGCCACCGGCGCCAAGAGTGACCAGCGCGACACTGCCATCAACGCCCGCCTTCCAGCCTTCACTGCGCTTAAACTGGTTCAGCGAATCCTGGGTCATAAACAGGATGATCTGCGACTTGATCTGAGCACCCAACTGAAACCCGATCGAAGCTGCGGCAATGTTGTAGTAGCCGGTGGTTTTGCCCCCTTCGATCAGCTTGCCTTCGCCGTACTCCCCGCCGATGCCGACACCGGCCTTGATCACCTCGGGAAACACCAGCATCCCTTGAGACTTCTGCACCAGCTCTTTACCGGCGGAGGAGTGCTCATAGAAGGCGGTCAGCGCCGCCTTCGTCTTGGCATCGATCTCGGCCTTGGAGGCAGCCGCTGCGGGCCCGGCAACAAAGGTACACAGCAACACAGCAAATGCGATCAGCGTTCTCATAACTCACCTGCTCTCTCTGACTTGATATCCCGCTAGCATAGACCCTAATCCCTGTTAAACGCTATCGCCCTAACTCCGGTTCCGCTCTCGCTCGTTATCCAGCAACGTCCGCTTACGCGCCAACCCCCAGCGATACCCCCCCAGACTGCCGTCCCCGCGCAACACCCGGTGGCAAGGGATCAACACGCCGATGCGGTTCTTACCGCAGGCCGACGCCACCGCGCGAACGGCTTTGGGTTGGTCGATCTGTTTGGCCACCTCGCCGTAACTGAGCACATCACCCTCTTTGATACTGAGCAGAAACTGCCATACCCGCATCTGGAACGCGGTTCCGCGGATATCCAACGGCAACTCCGGTCGCGGCGCGCCCTGGCTGATATGCTGCTCCAGCGCTTCCATCCAACGCTCGAGCTCCTGATCACTCGCTGGATCATGCCGAGCCTCGGACTCGGCCAGCGTAGCGTTGGGGAACTCCTGCTGCAACTGCTCGATCAACCCCGGTTCATCATCGCCAAACTGAACAAAACAGACCCCTTTCTCCGTCGCCGCCATCATCATCGGACCTAAACTGCTACGACGACAGGCATAGCTGATCGACTCACCCAAGCCACCGGCCCGATAGGCTTTGGGGGTCATGCCGATATTACGGGTCGCTTCACCGTACACCCGGCTGATCGAGCCAAAACCGGACGAGAAGATCGCTTCAGTCACCCCCTCTCCCTGTTTCAATGACTGTTTGAAATGCCGCATCCGCACCGCATCCTGATAGGCCTTGGGAGAAATTCCAAAGGCCTGTTTGAAGATCCGCTGTAAACGGGAGGGTGACAGCCCTGCCAACTCGGCCAGCTCAGCCAGGGTTAAGCGCTGGTCGGCATGGGCTTCGATATGACGGGCAATGTCGACCAGCCGATTGATACGCGGTGAATCCTCAGCAGGCTGGCAACGTTGGCAGGGCCTAAAACCAGCCACCATGGCCGCTTCGATACTGGCAAAGAAGCGCAGATTCTCCGGTTTTGCCGGACGGGAGCGGCACGAGGGCCGACAAAACACCCCCGTCGTAATCACGCCGTAGTAGAACTGGCCGTCACGGGACTTGTCTCTAGCCGCAATCGCGGCACGCATCTGTTGTTCTGAAGGCATCAACATGGCATCAAGGCTTTTCAATGGGTGGTTGTACTATAAAGCCTGAGCGACCGGTACGCTGCCATCCGTTTGTTGCTGCGGAATTCGAAGACGGCTGACCTACGGTCATGCTGTGGATTCATCCCAACTGAAAATAGGCCGCAAGAATCGGATGTTTTGCTGCAGCCACGATGCTTAAGCTAACCCCTAACAGTCATCAACCCGAGCGGTAGAAACTATGAGCACAGTCTCCAACAGCACCATCAACGCAGCCATGGGCACCCGTGAATGGGCTCTGCTGATCCTGTTATCGGTACTCTGGGGCGGCTCATTCTTCTTTGTCGGTGTCGCCGTCACCGAACTCCCACCACTGACCATCGTGACGCTGCGGGTCGGAATAGCCGCGACCGCGCTCTGGGGCATTGCCTTGGCGATGGGGCTTCGACCACCCAAGAGCGCCAAGGTCTGGCTGGCCTTCTTGGGAATGGGGTTGCTCAATAATGCGATTCCGTTCGTGCTGATCGTCTGGGGCCAGACCCAGATCGCCTCGGGGCTGGCCTCGATTCTCAATGCCACCACGCCGGTGTTTATGGGCGCCGCTTCAAAGCCATGTCGATCAACCCGATCGTGGTTGCCGCCGGTCAGGTTACCGCCTCCACGGTACTGATGATTCCCATGACGTTGATGACCGAAGGGGCCGTGGATCTGGCCAGCCCCAGCCTGGCGACCTGGCTGTCGATCATCGCGCTGGCGGTACTCTCAACCGCGGTCGCTTACGTGATCTACTTCAAGCTGCTGGCGTCAGCCGGGGCGACCAACCTGCTGCTGGTGACCTTGCTAGTCCCCGTCTCGGCGATTTTGTTGGGCTCCGTGTTTCTGGGTGAAACACTCGGGCTGATCCACCTTATCGGCATCGCCCTGATCGCGCTGGGACTATCCGCGATCGATGGTCGACTTTGGCGGCGTCGATTAGCGGCCGGAGCCTGACTACTCTGGAGTGGACCGATCAAAAAAGGGTGTACTCAGCGCCCTTTTTTCCACATTTCGAACAGATCAGGCACCCATCGGGTTTTATTTGACCCCAGGCGGGCCATTCGGCCACCAGCCAAGCGCCACATGACTATGGATCCTAACAAGATCAGTTAGTTAAAACACATATTGCTTAAATCTATCATACCGTTCAAATCATTTAATTATCACAATCAACCATGCTGCTCTAACGTTACAACCGTAGTCTTTTATTGATCGTTAAATTCTACCTCTAGGGCTAGGTCACCTTCGTACAAGGCCTAGCCGGGACTCTGCGAGTAGAGACAAGGCGCAGTCAATGGCATTAGCCCTCAACCACAGGGCCGTCAACGATAAGCCACGCCATTCGTGATCCGCCATGGCTTCTTCGCAGGTTACCCAATTCAATATGGGAGCAGCATCATGGAAAACAATAAAACAGCGGGTAGTGGAAAATGTCCGATCATGCATGGCGGCAACACCCGTACGGCAGGCGGTGGGACCAAGAATAGTGATTGGTGGCCGAACCAACTGAACCTAAAAATCCTTCATCAGAACGACCGCAAGTCGAACCCTCTTGATCAGGGCTTTGATTACGCGGAAGCATTTCAAAAACTCGACCTAAGCGAAGTCAAACAAGCGATCGAAGCAGTGCTGACCGACTCGAAAGACTGGTGGCCGGCCGACTATGGCCACTATGGCCCCTTCATGATTCGGATGGCCTGGCACGCCGCAGGGACCTACCGTACCGCCGATGGTCGCGGAGGAGCCAACACCGGGAATCAGCGCTTTGCACCGCTGAACAGTTGGCCGGATAACGGCAACCTCGATAAAGCTCGCCGTCTGCTTTGGCCCGTGAAACAAAAATATGGCAACAGCCTGTCCTGGGCGGACCTGTTTATTCTTGCCGGTAATGTGGCGATCGAATCGATGGGCCTGAAAACCTTTGGCTTTGGCGGTGGCCGCGAAGATATTTGGGAACCGGAAGAAGACGTTTACTGGGGAGCAGAAACCGAGTGGCTCGGTGAAAAGCGCTATTCCGGTGAACGAGACCTGGAAAACCCGCTGGCCGCCGTGCAGATGGGGCTGATCTACGTGAATCCGGAAGGCCCGAATGGCGAGCCCAGTGTGCTGGCGTCGGGCCGGGATATTCGCGAAACCTTCGCCCGGATGGGAATGGACGATGAAGAAACCGTTGCCTTGACCGCCGGTGGCCATACCTTCGGCAAAGCCCACGGTGCCGGAGATCCCGCCCTGGTCGGTCCGGAACCGGAAGCGGCGGCGTTGGAAGAGATGGGCTTTGGCTGGAAGAATGATTTTGGCAGCGGTAGCGGCGATGATACGACCACCAGCGGCATTGAAGGTGCCTGGACGCCGAATCCGATTCAATGGGACAACGGTTACTTCGACATGCTGTTCGGCTACGACTGGGATCTGGTCAAAAGTCCGGCCGGTGCCTGGCAGTGGGTGCCGGTTGGTGTCGACGATGCGCATCGGGCACCCAAAGCCCATGACGTATCCCAGCGGGTCACCACCATGATGACGACGGCCGACATGTCGATGCGTATGGATCCGATCTACGGTGAAATCTCCAAACGCTTCCATCAAAATCCCGATCAGTTTGCCGATGCTTTCGCACGCGCCTGGTTCAAACTGACACACCGGGACATGGGTCCGAAATCCCGCTACCTGGGCCATGAAGTACCGGCTGAAGATCTGGTCTGGCAAGACCCGTTGCCGACTCGGGACTATGAGCTGATCGATACCGCCGACATTGCCGCCTTGAAGCAAAGAATCCTCAATTCGGGTCTGGCCGTTTCCGAACTGGTCTACACCGCCTGGTCCAGCGCCTCGACGTTCCGTGGTTCGGACTATCGCGGCGGTGCCAATGGCGCTCGCATCCGACTGGCCCCCCAGAAGGGTTGGGAAGTGAACCAGCCGGAAAAACTGCAACATGCACTCGGCGTCTATGAGGGGATTCAACAGGACTTCAATGCCCAGTCATCGACCAAAGCGGTTTCCATGGCCGACCTGATTGTCCTGGGTGGCTGCGCTGCAATCGAGAAAGCCGCGCGGGATGGCGGGATTAATGTTGCAGTCCCCTTCACCCCGGGGCGGGTGGATGCCACCGACGAGCAGACCGATGCGGAATCCTTTGCGGTGCTCGAACCGATCGCGGATGGTTTCCGTAACTTCCTTAAAACAGCGTACAGCTACTCGGCCGAAGAATTGCTGTTGGATAAAGCACAGCTGCTGACCCTGACGGCGCCGGAAATGACGGTTCTTGTCGGCGGAATGCGGGTCCTGAACGCCAACTACGGCGGCTCCCTGCACGGCGTTTTGACCCACCGGCCGGGAGTCCTGAGCAACGATTTCTTCCTCAACCTTACCGATATGGACGTTGAGTGGAAACCGACGTCGGAGAAGGCGGAGGAGTTCGAAGGTCGAGACCGCAACAGCGGTGAAGTGAAGTGGACAGCAACCCGTGTCGATCTGATTTTTGGATCCAATTCACAATTGCGCGCCCTGGCCGAGGTTTATGCCTGTGACGATGCAAAGGTGAAGTTTGTTAACGACTTCGTGGCAGCCTGGACCAAAGTCATGAATGCGGATCGGTTCGAACTGAAGTCATGACAGACAGACTGAGGCCCACCGCTTCTTAACCCTAGAAGCCGGTTTTCCCATCACGCAAGATGAAAAAAAAGGGCGCTCTAAGCGCCCTTTTTTCTGAACCGAGCTGTTAGGCGTCGATCTTCTTGTACTTGACCCGGTGCGGGTTGGTATCGATACCACGCTTTTCGCAGTCTTCTTCGTACTCGGAGTAGTTGCCCTCGAAGAAGTAGGCCTTGGAGTCGCCCTCGTAGGCCAGGATGTGGGTCGCGATACGGTCCAGGAACCAACGGTCGTGCGAGATAACCACCGCACAACCTGGGAACGCCAGCAGCGCTTCTTCCAGGGCACGCAGGGTTTCAACGTCGAGGTCGTTGGTCGGTTCGTCGAGCAGCAGCACGTTGCCACCCTCTTTCAGCAGCTTGGCCAGGTGCAGGCGGTTGCGCTCACCCCCGGACAGATCCTTTACGAACTTCTGCTGGTCGGAACCCTTGAAGTTGAAGCGGCCGGCGTAGGCACGGGCCGGCACTTGGTAGGTACCGACGGTGATGATGTCCTGACCGTCGGAGATCTCATCAAAAACGGTTTTTGATCCATTAAGCTCACGCATTTGGTCAACGTAGGCCAGCTTGACCGTCTCACCGATCACCACTTCACCGGTGTCCGGCTGTTCCTGACCACTGATCATCTTGAACAGGGTCGATTTACCGGCCCCGTTACCGCCGATCACGCCGACGATGGCGCCCTGCGGGATAACAAAGCTCAGGTCTTCCAGCAACACCTTTTCGCCGAACTTCTTGCCGACACCGTGGAGCTCGATCACCTTGTCGCCCAGACGCGGTCCCGGCGGAATGTAGATCTCCTGGGTTTCGTTACGCTTCTGGAAGTCTTGCGAGCTCATCTCTTCGAACTGCTTCAGACGAGCCTTGGACTTGGATTGACGCCCCTTGGCACCCTGACGGACCCATTCCAATTCGGCCTGGACCGACTTACGGTGGGCCGCTTCCTGCTTGGCTTCGATCTCCAGACGCTTCTCCTTCTGTTCCAGCCAGGAGGAGTAGTTGCCTTCGTACGGGATGCCGTGGCCACGGTCCAGTTCCAGAATCCAGCCGGCAGCGTTGTCGAGGAAGTAACGGTCGTGGGTGATCGCCACCACGGTACCGTTGAAGTCGACCAGGAAGCGCTCCAGCCAGGCTACCGACTCGGCATCCAGGTGGTTGGTCGGTTCGTCCAGCAGCAGCATATCCGGCTTGGTCAGCAGCAGGCGACACAGTGCCACCCGACGACGCTCACCCCCGGACAGGTGTTCAACCTTGGCATCCCAGGCCGGCAGACGCAGCGCGTCGGCGGCCACTTCCAGCTGGCGCTCCATGTTGTGAGCGTCCATCGACTGGATGATGTTCTCCAGACGGGCCTGCTCGGCAGCCAGCTTGTCAAAATCGGCATCCGGCTCGGCGTAGGCAGCGTAAACCTCGTCCAGCTTGGCCAATGCCTCGGTGGCCGCGCTCATCGCCTCCTCAACCACTTCACGGACGGTCTTGGAGTCGTCCATCTGCGGCTCCTGCGGCAGGTAGCCGATATTCAGGTCCGGCTGCGGCCGCGCTTCACCAACGATATCGGTATCAACACCGGCCATGATCCGTAGCAGCGTCGACTTACCGGCGCCGTTCAGACCCAGTACGCCGATCTTGGCGCCCGGGAAGAAAGAGAGGGAGATATCTTTGAGGATTTCACGCTTGGGCGGGACGATCTTGCCCACCCGGTTCATCGTATAGACGTATTGAGCCATCGGTCTGTGTTCAACCTGTCAGTTTGAAGCTGGAAATGTGCCCCCGGTAAACACACGGAGGCGATGGAATGGCGGCAATTTTAGCTTATCACTGGCCTAAAAGGCAGCGCTGCAAGGCGAACTGGCCTCTCCGCGTAGCTAAGTCGCTACAAAGACAGGAATATCCAACCATGCTCGTAGCTTCAATCTCTGTCGCCCAACCGGTAACCGCCGGCATTGAGCCCCTAATTGCTCAGCCCAACAATAGCTTCAGACTCATCAGAACACAGATCAGCACCACCAGCGGGCGAATCAAGCCGGCCCCCTTCAGTACGACCAGATGAGCACCCAGGCGGCCGCCGATCAGTTGCCCCAGCGCCATCACCAGTCCCAGGGTCCAGACCACCTGCCCGCCGGCAACAAAGAACAGCAGCGAGGCCAGATTGCTGGTCAGGTTCAACACCTTGGTATGGGCGGTGGCCTTGGTCAGACCAAAGCCCAGCAGGCTGACAAACCCCAACGCGAAGAACGAGCCGGTCCCCGGTCCGAAAAAGCCATCGTAGAAGCCGATCCCGAAGCCGATCGTCAACGCGAACGCGCGCTCGCTGATCCGCTGTTGCACATCCTCTTCCCCCAGCCGGGGAGAAAAACCGAAATAGAGTGCAATCAGGATCAGCAACACCGGGATCGCACCGGTCAGAAAACTCGGATCCAGCTGCTGAACCAGCAGGGTTCCCAGGGCCGAGCCGACAAAGGTACAGCCGATCATATAGGCGATGGCACGCAGATCGACCAGCCCCCGTCGGACGAAGTACCAACTGGCGGACAGGGTGCCGAAGCTGCCCTGCAGCTTATTGGTCGCCAGCGCCTGGGCAGGAGTGAGCCCGGCAAACAGCAACGCCGGCAGCGCGATCATCCCGCCGCCGCCGGCGATGGCGTCGACGAAGCCCGCCAACGCACCGGCAGCAAACAGCAGCAGGATCAGCTCGAGACTCAGTTCCAACGTCAACACTCCGATGTTCAAAGCGCCCAACATAACCCAAGGCCGTGATTAACCGCACGACTATTTATCCCCCGGGTTAGCCGTTTGCAGTACAATGCCTGTTTCGCACCGCCGACTGGGGCGGTTTTTCCGTTAAAGCATCGCAAAATCCCGATACTGTTATGGCTAAAGGCTCCCTCTACATCATCTCCGCGCCCTCCGGCGCCGGTAAGACCAGCCTGGTAAAGGCTCTGCTCGAGCAGGACTCTCTGATCTGCGTCTCGGTTTCCAACACCACCCGGGCTGCGCGCCCCGGCGAGGTCGATGGCAAGGATTATCACTTCACCGAACTGGCCGAGTTTGATCGTATGATCGCCGCCGGTGATTTCCTCGAGTACGCCGAGGTGTTCACCAACAAGTACGGCACCTCCAAACGCTGGGTCGAGCAAACCCTGGAAGAAGGTCGTGATGTGATTCTGGAGATCGATTGGCAAGGTGCCGCCCAGGTCCGGGAGCTGATGCCCGAAGCGGTTTCGGTGTTTATTCTGCCGCCGTCACGCCCGGAACTGGAGCGCCGCCTCAACAACCGCGGCCAGGACTCGGACGAAGTGATCGCCCAGCGGATGAGCGAAGCGGTCAGCGAGATGTCCCACTATCACGAATTCGACTATCTGGTGGTCAACGATCAGTTTGCACAGTCGCTGTCCGAACTGCAGGCCATTTTCGTGGCCCGTCGCCAGTTGCTGGCCAGCCAACAGCTTCGTCACGGTGAAATGATCGAGCAGTTGCTCAAATAAGACACTTATTCACCGCTTAGCGCCGTCGATCGCTTGCCAGTCGATGGCGATTTTCTGTACACTGCACGGCTCTTTTTTGAAGCCAGTTGAATTTGCTTGAGGTTGATAATGGCTCGCGTAACCGTTGAAGATTGTCTGGAAAATGTCGAAAACCGTTTCGAACTGATCATGGTTTCGGCTAAGCGCTCGCGCCAGCTGGCTACCGGCGGCAAGGAGCCGAAGGTTGCTTGGGAAAACGACAAGCCCACCGTTGTTGCCCTGCGTGAAATCGCTGAAGGCCTGGTCGACGCCAGCATTCTGGAAGAGCGTCCGGTCGATGTTGAGGAGCTGCTCGAAGAGGCTTCCGAAGCTGTTGAGAGCGAGTAATCAACGCCCGCTAGATCCCTGCCGCGCCCGTCGTTCCGCGATCGGGCGCCGAATCGACGAGCAAGCGCCGCAATTGCTGTTATAGTTGCGATATGTCGACGATTCAAACCCTCTCCCATGAGCTGACCCGCTACCTGGATCCTGAACAGATCCATCAGGTGCGGCGCGCCTATTTCTACGCCGAGCAGGCCCACGATGGTCAGCGCCGCAAGAGCGGTGAGCCCTACGTCACCCACCCGCTGGCGGTGGCGCAGATTCTGTCGACCATGAACCTGGATCACCAGAGTCTGATGGCGGCGATGCTGCACGATGTCATCGAAGACACCCAGGTCGGCGCCGAAGCGCTCAACAGCCAGTTTGGCGAAGCGGTCACCGGCATCGTCGACGGCGTCAGTAAGCTGACCCACCTGCACTTTGAAACCAAGGCCGAAGCCCAGGCGGAAAACTTCCAGAAGATGATCATGGCGATGGCCGAGGATATCCGGGTCATCCTGGTTAAGCTCGGCGACCGCCTGCACAACATGCGCACCCTCGGGGTGATGCCGCCGCAGAAGCAGCGCCGCATCGCCCGCGAAACCCTCGATATCTATGCCCCGATCGCCAGCCGACTGGGGATGCACGATATCCATGTCGAATTGGAAGACCTGGCGTTCCGAGCCTACTACCCGATGCGCTACAAGCTGATCGGCAAGGCGGTGCAGCGGGCCCGCGGCAACCGTCTCGATGTGGTCGAACGGATCGGCTACACCATCAGCAAGATCCTGCGAGAACAGGGGCTACCGGGCGAGGTCAGCGGGCGCGAGAAACACCTGTACAGCATCTACAGCAAAATGGTGGCGCAGAAGAAATCGTTCAACGAGATCATGGACGTGTTCGCGTTCCGAATCGTGACCGACAAGATCGACACCTGCTACCGGATTCTCGGCGCGGTCCATAACCACTACAAGCCGGTCCCTGGGCGCTTCAAAGACTACATCGCGATCCCGAAGGCCAACGGCTACCAGTCGCTGCATACCGATCTGTTCGGTGCCCGTGATATCTCGATCGAGATCCAGATCCGCACCAAGGAGATGGACGATATCGCCAACCAGGGGATCGCCTCCCACAGTCACTATAAGAGCAGCGAAGATCAGTCGCGCATCGAAACCAGCTACAACCGTGCCCGCCAATGGGTCCAGGGGCTGATGGAGATGCAGAAAACCGCAACCAGCTCGATGGACTTTATCGAGAGCGTCAAAATCGACCTGTTCCCCGACGAAGTCTACGTGTTCACCCCCAAAGGCAACGTGTTCGAGCTTCCCAAGGGGGCGACGCCGGTGGATTTTGCTTACGCGGTGCATACCGATATCGGCAACAGCTGTGTTTCCTGTCGGATCAACAAGCGCCTGGCGCCACTGAGCACCCCGCTGGAAAGCGGCCAGACCGTCGAAATCATCACCACCAAGAGCGCCCAGCCGAACATGGCCTGGCTCAATTTTGTGGTGACCGGCAAAGCCCGCTCCAACATCCGCCACTACATCAAGCACAAGCAGGAGGAGGAGTCCCTCAACCTGGGTCGCCGACTGCTGAACCAGTTCCTGGCCGGCATGGGCAGCTCGGTCGATGAGATCAATCCGATTCAGCTGCAGGAATACCTGCGTGAGGCCGAGCTGAAGGACCTGGACGCCCTGCTGATGGAGATCGGTCTGGGCAACCGAATGGCCTACCTGGTCGCCCAACGCCTGCAGCAGAGCAGCGAAGAGAGCGACAGCAACGCCACCCCGATGTCGGTCAGCGGCTCCGAAGGACTGGTTCTGTCCTACGCCCGCTGCTGCCACCCGATCCCCGGCGATCATATCCTGGGCCATATCAGTATCGGCCGCGGCATCGTCGTGCACCGGGATGACTGCCGCAACATGCAGGATTTCCGTGACGACCCGAAGAAATGCATCCACCTGAACTGGGATGCCGATATCGACGACGACTTCACCGTCAACCTGCGTATCGAGCTGGCCGCCCAGCGCGGCATCATCGCGACCCTGGCGACTAAGGCCTCCCAGGCCGGCGCCAATATCCACCGGATCGATATCGACGAGAAAGAGGCGCAGATGAGCACGGTGCATCTGGACCTTCAGGTTCGCGACCGGATCCACTTGGCGCAGATCATTAAGCGGATCCGAACCATCAAATCCGTCTCCAAAATCGTCAGAACCTAGCAAGCCGTGCTTGCAATTTCGACGACATTAGAAATAATCACCCGTTATCAACCCCGTTAGTAGAAGAGCCAAGGCTCGTCCATAACCCACAACAACAATTCGAGGTTTCTATGAGCAACCGCGCCATTATCCACACCGACAATGCACCTAAGGCGATCGGCACCTACTCCCAGGCTGTCAAAATCGGCAACACCGTTTATCTGTCCGGCCAGATCCCGCTGGATCCGACCACAATGGAACAGGTTGAGGGTGATTTTGAAGCTCAGGTGGTACGGGTTTTTGAAAATCTGTCAGCGGTCTGCGAAGCCTCTGGCGGCAACCTGAACCAGATCGCCAAGCTGAATATCTTTCTGACCGACCTGGCCAACTTCGCCACCGTCAATGAGGTCATGTCACGCTACTTCGAGCAGCCCTACCCGGCCCGTGCCGCCATCGGCGTTAACGAGCTGCCCAAGGGTGTTGGCGTCGAAATGGACGGCGTGCTGGTGATCGACTGATCTCCGCTCTTCCGATCAAAAAAACGGGCGCTAGGCCCGTTTTTTTTATGCCGGTTGCTCGGAACTAGTCTCCCAGCGCCAACCCTTCACGGCGCGGATCAGCCGCACCATACCAACGACCGTCTTCAGCGCGCACGATGGCATGGATTCCGCTGTTCATATCCCGCACTTTGATCTGATGGCCCCGCTGCTCCAGTGCGGACTGCAGATTAGCCGCCGGGGTTCCCTGCTCCAACTCGGTGATACCGTTGCGGTTACTGATATGCGGCATCGCCACCGCCTGCTCGATCGGCAGCTGCCAAACCAGGCTTCCCAACAGCATCTGTGCCACATAGTTGATAATCCGACTGCCTCCCGGCGAACCACCCAGCAGAATCAGCCGATCATCCTGATCAAACACCATCATCGGCGACATCGAGCTGCGCGGCCGCTTGCCCGGCTCGACCCGATTAGCCACCGCAAGACCGTCACGCTCGGCGACGAAGGAGAAGTCGGTCAGCTGATTGTTGAGCAAAAACCCATCCACCATCAGGGTCGAGCCGAACGCCATCTCGATCGAGCTGGTCATCGACACCGCATTACCCTCTTTATCCACAATAACGAAATGGGTGGTCGACGGCAGCTCCGGTGAGCGCCCATCGATCAAGCTGATGCCGTCAAACTCACCGGCCTGGGCTTTGCCCATATCCTGCTGCGGATCGATCATGTCGGCTCGTGCCTTCAGGTAGGCCGGGTCGAGCAACTGCGGCAGCGGTACCGGGACAAAGTCGCTGTCGGCCAGATAACGACCGCGATCGGCATAGGCCAGACGCGAGGCCTGGGTCATCAGGTGGGCGAACTCGGCCCCGTGGGGATCCATCCCGGCCAACTCATAGCCTTCCAGGATGCCCAAAATCTGCAATACCGTTGCGCCGCCGGAGGTCGGCGGCGGCATGCCACAAACCCGGTACTGCAGAAAGGCACGACAGAGCGGCACCCGCTCCTTGGCGCGGTAATCCAACAGATCCCGCTGGCTGAGACGCCCCCGGTTGTCCTCGGCGCCGCGAACCCGCTGAACCAGCTTGTCCGCCATCTCTCCCTGATACAGATAATCGGCGCCCTCACTGGCGATCTGACTCAGTACCTTGGCCAACGCCGGGTTCTGCAACCGGGCACCGACCGCCAGCGGTTCGCCACCGGGGTAGAAGTAATCCCGCGCCTGGGGATAGCGCTTGATCCCCGGGTTGATCTCATCCACCAACATCTGGTGCAGTCTGGGAGTCACCTCGAAGCCCTGCTCGGCCAACGTGATCGACTGGTCGAACAGTGTCGACCAGGGTAGCTTGCCGTGCTGCTGCTGAACCAACTCGAGCATCCGCAACACCCCCGGAACGCCTACCGAACGACCACCCACCAGGGCATCACGCCAAGCCATCGGTTTGCCGTCGGCCCCGATAAACAGATCGCCATCGGCTTGCGCCGGCGCCGTTTCTCGACCATCGAACGCCTGCAGCCGTTGTGCAGCGGCATCCCAGTGCAGCAGGAAGGCACCACCACCGATGCCGGATGACTGCGGTTCCACCATCGTCAGCGCCGCCTGCACCGCCACGGCCGCATCGGCCGCACTGCCGCCTTGGCGTAACACCTGATAGCCGATCCGGGTCGCTTCCGGGTGTGCCGTGACCACCAGCATCCGCTCGGCCGCCACCGCCTCGACCCGGCTCTGCAGCCCGGTGGCCGGCTCCGGATCAGCCCGGCTGGCGGCCTGTGATAATGGGCTTAACAACACCAGCAGGCTAACACTGACCCACCCCGAGAAACTGCGATAGAAGCTGTCCATTTTGCTAAATTCCCCGTTAATTCAGCCGCTAACAGCTGAAGCGGCAATGTATATTCGTCTGAGTATAATAGCCGTCCGGCTATAACTTGACGCAGTCTTGAGGCCGAAACTACGATTTACTAACGACCAGTACGCTAAAGGATTAAAGGTATGAGCCAGCCAAAGCTCCGCATCGTCATGCTTAACGACTCCCAGGGGCGCGCCCTGGTGATACTGCCCGGTGACGAATTGCTCAACCTGGTCAGCGTCTGGAAACACACCCAACGCCAACTGCAGCCGCTGTCTGCCCACGACTCTGAAACCTTCTTCTCCCAGGAAGCCCTGAGTGCCGAGAAGGGCGTGCGCCAACTGCTGACGCTACCGGTCCTGATCGATTCCGGCTGCAAGCTCGACGGCGACTTCGATGTTCTTGAGCCCAACAGCGGCCGGGTTCTGCGGCTCAACAGCGTATTGCTGGGTGATAATGTTCAATACTGCAAGCTGGGCATCAGTGCGGCCGCCATCGACGCCAAGCAACCCGAAGGTAACGATGTCGCCGTGATCACCCGGGCGGTGGAGAAGTTCACCACCCTGCGGATCAAGCAACGTCTGGAAGACACCCTGGGATTGCCGACCCTGCCCCCCACCGCCCAGAAAATTATCGAGCTGCGGGCCGACCCCAACGCCGGTGTCGATGACCTGGTACCGATCGTCCAGATGGACCCGAGTCTGTCGGCTCAGGTGATGAGCTGGGCAGCATCGCCCTACTACGCCGCTCCCGGCGGTATCGACTCGATTCACGATGCGATTGTGCGGGTACTGGGCTACGACCTGGTGGTCAACCTTGCCCTGGGCGTGGCCATGGGCCGGACGCTGCAACTGCCCACCGATACTCCCCGCGGCAGCACCCCCTACTGGCTGCAGGCACTGTTCTGCGCCACGCTATCGGAAAAGCTGGCCAAACAGGTGCCGGCCGATAAGCGGCCGCGTCCCGGCCTGGTCTATCTGACTGGCCTGCTGCACAACTTCGGCTACCTGACCCTGGCGCATATTTTCCCGCCCCATTTCTCGCTGGTATCGCGCTATATCGAAGCCAACCCGCACCTGCACCACGAGTACATCGAGAAGCAGATTCTCAATGTCACCCGCGAGCAGATCGGCGCCTGGTTGATGGAGACCTGGAACCTGCCCGAAGAGGTGGTGAAAGGGATTCGCTATCAGAATTCAATGAGCTACGACGGTGAGTTCCAGCAGTATGCCCAGATCATCGACCTGAGCCTGCGGGTCATGCGCATCAACGGCATGGGCGATGGACCGGCCGGCGCCATTCCTTCCGACCTCTATGAGCGCCTCGGTCTGGACGTTTCCAAGGTACAGGAGACCTTCCAATTGCTCCACGACAAGACCGATCAGCTCGATGAGATGACAAATTTTCTCGAGGCCGGTTAAGAGCACCCTTACGGCATCGCGCTTAATCGGCCACCTCGGACCGCAGTAACCCAGACGGAGTCGTGCCCTTAGGACGACTCCTGCTCCAGCAGCTGTTCGAGCTCTTCCTGGCGACTCAACCACTGTTCCTCGGTGGTTTCACTACGTTGCTGCAGCTGCGCCTGCTGCTGCAGCAACTGCTTCAACCGTTCCTTGGCATCATCCTCGTACAGCGCGCTGTCGGCCAACTGATCGTTGATCTGCTGCAACTCAACTTCGAGTTGCTCCAGCTCCTGCTCCAGCTTTGCAACCTGCTTACGCAGCGGCGCCAGCTGCTGACGACGTGCAGCCTGCTGCCGTTTGCGCTCCTTCCGGTCCTGGGCCGACTCGCCTCCAACAGCCTGTTTCGTCGCTGCCAGCTCAGCATCAGCCGCTGCGTTGCGCTCGGCCAACCAACGGGCGTAGTCGTTCAGATCACCGTCAAACGGCTGCACCCTGCCGTCGCTGACCAGCAGAAACTCATCGACACAGTTACGCAACAGGTGCCGATCGTGGGATACCAGGATCAAGGCCCCCGGATAGCCCTGCAGCGCCAATGTCAGCGCGTGCCGAACCTCCAGATCGAGGTGGTTGGTGGGCTCGTCCATCAGCAGCAGGTTGGGCTTCTGCCAGGCGATTAGCGCCAGCGCCAGCCGAGCCTTCTCGCCACCGGAAAACAGCCGCACCGGCTCCAGGCAATCATCGCCGCGGAAGCCGAAGCTGCCCAGGTAGTCTCGGACCCGCTGCTCGCTCTCGGTCGGTGCCAGCCGCTGCAGGTGCAACAATGCCGAGGCTTCCAGATCCAGGGCTTCGAGCTGATGCTGAGCGAAATAGCCAATCCGCAAATTCTCGCCTTCGTGGCGCACGCCACCACTCAGCGGTAGATCGCCGACCAGCGACTTGATCAGGGTCGACTTACCGGCACCGTTGGCACCGAGCAGCCCGATACGCATCTCCGGCTGCAAACTCAGGGAGCAGTTATTGATCAGCGCCGGATCACCGTACCCCAAGGCCGCCTTCTCCAGCGCCAGCAGCGGGCTGGAAAGCTTGTCGGAACTGTCGAAGCTGAAGCTGAACGGCGAATCCACATGGGCTGGTGCGATCAGCTCCATCCGCTCCAGCTCCTTGATCCGGCTCTGGGCCTGCTTGGCCTTCGAGGCTTTGGCCTTGAAGCGACGCACGAAGCCCTCAATCTGGGTAATCCGCTGCTGCTGCTTCTCGTAGGCCGACTGCTGCTGCGCCAGGCGCTCGGCGCGGATCTTTTCAAATGCCGAGTAGTTGCCTTTGTAGAGGTTCAACTTGGCCTGGTGTAGGTGGACGATATGGCCGACGACCCGATCGAGAAAATCCCGATCGTGTGAGATCAGCAGCAACGTGCCTTCGTAGGCCTTGAGCCACTGCTCCAGCCACAGGGTGGCGTCCAGGTCCAGGTGGTTGGTGGGTTCGTCCAATAGCAGAAGATCAGAGCGGCTCATCAATGCCTGGGCCAGATTCAGGCGGATACGCCACCCTCCGGAGAACTGCGATACCGGTTTTTCCACTTCCGCTTCGCTGAATCCCAGGCCATGCATCAGCTGCCTCGCCCGGGAATCAGCGCTGTAGCCGTCGATAGCCGCCAGCCGGGCATGCAGCTCACCCAGATCATGGACCTTCCCCTGTGACTCGGCGTCGACCAGCTGCTGTTGCAGCGAGCGGAGTTCGGCATCGCCATCGAGCACATACTCAACCGCCGGGCGCGACAACGCCGCGACCTCCTGAGCCATATGGGCCAGACGCCACTGGGATGGAATCTTCAGCTCGCCACCATCGGCCTCCAGGCCGCCCAGCAGCAATTGGAACAGGCTCGACTTACCGGAACCGTTGGCGCCGATCAGGCCTACTTTATGACCGGCGTGCAGGCGCAGGTCTACCTGCTGCAGCAGTTGGCTTTTGCCCCGCTGCAGGCTCAATTCGATCAGTTCAATCATGGCGCGCAAGTGTACCACAGCGGTTTCATCGCATTGATGCCGAAGCGCTCCGATTAGCCCCAAGCTGGTATTCGGTTGAACTTTCCAGTTATATTGCTGCCCCTATAGCTAGCCTCAACGCCTCAGCTTCGGCTGCCCGTTGATTTACCAGATAGACCTGAAGGTATCAGAATGAAGAAAACGATGTTGGCCGCCGCTCTGGCAACCACGATGTTCGCCCTGCCCCAGGCGCAAGCCGCCGGGCTTGAGTCCGACGAATCCAAGGTCAGCTACATCATGGGACTGGATGTCGGCACCCGGATGGAAGGACTGGGCTACAAGCTGGACCAGGAAGCCTTCCTGAAAGGACTGCAGGAATTTGCCCTCAAGGGTAATGAGCGCAGCATCAGCAATGAGCAGCTTCAGCAGGCAATGCAGCAGGCCCAGGCCCGCTTCCAGCAGCGCCAGCAGGAACAGCAAGCCAAACAGGCTGAAGCCAACCTCCAGGCCGGCCAAGCCTACCTGGCAGAAAACGCCAAGAAAGAGGGTGTCGTAACCACCGAAAGCGGCCTGCAGTACAAGATCATCGAGGCCGGTGAAGGCGCCAAACCGATGGCCACCGACACCGTTCAGGTGCATTACAAAGGCACCCTGATCGACGGCACCGAGTTCGACAGTTCCTACAGCCACGGTGGTCCAGCCACCTTCCCGCTTAACGGCGTAATCCCGGGGTGGACCGAAGGTCTGCAGCTGCTGGCCAAGGGCGGCAAAGCCGAGCTCTATATCCCAGCAGAACTGGCTTACGGCCCGCTCGGAATGGGCCAGGTCATCGGCCCGAACTCGACCCTGGTATTCGAAGTCGAACTGCTGGATATCAACCCGGGCGCCGAAACCAAGCCCGAAGCTGCCGCGGCGCAATAAGCGCTCTGCTTCAGCAGCCACAAAAAACGGAGGCCCAGGCCTCCGTTTTTCGTTTCAGCTCTGTGCTATCCCGCGCTATCGCAGCACGTTAACAAAGCCGTTGGAAGCGATGGCGTAGTAGACCCCGTTGCCGAACCCCAATCCATAGACAGTTGCACTAGTGGGTCGGAACGGATCGCGTTTGAACAGTTCCCAACGCCGCAATTCGGCCCCCTCGCTGACATCCCAAAGCTGTACCAAGCCAGAGCTGGTACCGGTCAACAACTGATCGCTGTTAGGAGAGAAACGTGCTGCGGTATAACTGATCCGCTGCGCCACGAAGCTTTCATCGGTGGTCAGGGTCTGGTGCAGTTCACCGCTGCCGGTACGCCAGATCAGCGCCTTTTCCAGCTGACCAGCACTGAAGGCAAAGGCACCGCTGGGCGACAACGCCACGGTGTTGACGCCGTTCTCATGCTGCACCTGATGGACCAGATCACCGCTTTGCAGATCCCAGAAGCGGGCAATATTGTCGTCCGCCCCGGTCAAGGCCCAGTCACCATCCTGGCTGACATCAACCGCACGGACTCGTCCTTGGTGGGTCAGGGTATGGCGTAAGCCGCCATTTTTGATATCGAAGTAAACGGCGGTGTGATTATCCAGCCCCAGCAGGGCGAAGTTACCGTCCGGGGCCAAGGCGGCGTCAAGTATTCCCGAGGGGGCATTCCAGAACCAAACCGGCTGACCATCGGACACCTGCCACAGCACCATGTCCTGCTGACCGGCGGTGATGGCGTAATCGCCCTCGGGGGAGAAATCAGCCGCCACCAGGTTGCTGTAAGCCCCTTCGGCGTGGTTCCAATTAAACAGCCGCTCGTCGTCCTGCAGCTTCCACAGACTACCGCCGTGCTGGATTGAGCCGACGATACCGAAACGACTGTCTTCGGAGATGTCCGCGCTGTAAAGGCCCTGCACCGCATACTCGGCCTGATCACTGGGCTTGTCGCCCTGGGAGCATCCGGCCAGGACCAGCGCCAACGCCAGCCCGAAACTCAATCGTCCCGTGCTTTTGCTCAGGGTCATCAGATCCGGTCTTTATGGGCGGTATGCAGGTTGTCGATCAACTGATCTTCAAGCTCAAAACGTTCCGCCAGCACCTCACCAAGCTTCGACAGATCCTGACTCAGATGGGCAATTTCCTGAACATTCAGGGCTTCCCGGTCCGAATACTGATCGTTAAAGGCAAGAATCTGATCGGTCGTCGCACGAATCTTGGGATCCACTTCCTTGGCCAGCTCGAGACCACCGTCGTTAAACTCGCCCGCTTCCGCCAGCAGGTGCTCATAGACACCGAAGTGCCATGAAGACGCATAATCAACCAGGATCTCACTGAACTGCCGCAGCAGATCGGACAGCTCGTCACCCAGCTGTTGCTGTGGCAAAGCGACGAACAGGCTGAGCAGGTCCTGACGTTCCTGCAGCCAGCGGTCGATCAGATCACTGACACCACCCCAGCGCTCTTTTGCGTTACGACATTGCTCTAACATCGCCACTTCCTTCTTAAAGGCCCCTTCAAGGGCAATTTAGTCAGCACCATACTAGCGCCAAGACGATTGCCATATCAACAGCTTGAATAGCACCGGAGGTTAGACCTCCGGTGCACAAAACCGAAGCGACGTTATATACTGCTTAGCAGCCGAGAAACGCCCCGAGCCGTTCTTGTGCTGCCTGCAAGCCTGAACGAAACCGAGACCAAGCCGAGAATTGCCCCATGCTTTTCCAACGATCGCTGTTAGCCTTGTTACTTTGCCTGCTGCCGCTGTCCGGTTTTGCCGAAGACGGAGAGAAGGAGAGCAGCTATATCGAATATATCGAGCTGCAGCCCCCCTTTATCACCAACTATGGTGGTGTCGGGCCGCTCAAATACCTCAAGGCCGAAGTCTCCATCCGGGTCACCAGCAGCGAGGCAGAAGCCAATATCAAACACCACACCCCACATATTCGGAATAACCTGGTGATGCTGTTCAGCCGCCAGACCGACGAGAGTCTGAGCACCGCCGCCGGACGCGAACAGCTGCGTCTGGAAGCGATGGAGAGCATCCGCCAGATCATGGTCAGCGAGTACGGTGAGGAAGGTTTCTCGATGCTGGATGACCTGCTGTTCACCAGTTTTGTAACCCAGAACTGAAACCCGGCGGGCCAGCCGCCAATACGGACATAAAAAACGCGCCCTTGGGCGCGTTTTTTCTATCAGCGAGTTTAGCTGCCGAAATAGTCCGCCAGAAACTGATCGAATGGCGGCTGTTCTACCTGCTCCATCTGCTGCTGTTGCTGATGGGAACGCCGTGCCAGTTCTTCCAGCCCCTGACGCTGCGAATCGGTCAGCGGTTCGCTCAGCAAACGCTCCCGATGCTGCTTCGATTGAGCCAGTACGAACTCGTCGTAGCCCTGGCCTCGCTCTTTCATCAGCCGCAAGATCTGCGCCGACGGGGTCAACTCGCTATCGGCCAGTTTAAGACGCTGTTGCTGGACCGAACGGCTGTGGCAGCTGCTGCCGTGGACCCGGTCCAGCAATTCGGCAACCTTCATCGTCTGATCCAGCAATTCCTCACCCCAAGCCTGCAGATCACGCTCAGACTCTCCGTATAGCAGCGTCAAGCCCGGCTCACGCCCGCTCCGCACGACCCGGTTATGGTTCTGCCGCAACCGCTCGCACTCATCACCATCGATCTCCGGCGACTCGGCCAGCAGACAGAACAGCAGGAAGCTGTCGATAAAGCGTGACTGCTCGGCATCCAGTCCCAGCGGCAACAGCGGGTTGATATCCTGGCTACGGACCTCAACATACTCGACCCCACGAGCCGCCAACGCCTGCAGCGGCTTCTCGCCGGACTCGGTTACCCGCTTGGGACGGATATCGCTGTAGTACTCGTTTTCGATCTGCAGCAGGTTGGTGTTGAGCTGCAGATAGCGCCCCTGGTCATCCTTCACGCCGAGCTGCTCGTAGGCCGGATAGGGGGTCTGAACCGCCTCAGAGAGTGTGTTGACGTAGTTTTCCAGGGTGTTGTAACAGATAAACAGCGACGCCTGGGCCTGGTTGGTGTAACCCAGATCGCTCATCCGCAAACTGGTGGCGTGCGGCGCATAGAGGGTGTTGTCGTCGAATCGCTCCAGTTGGTGATCATCGCCGTCGACGAAGCTGTCGCTCAACGCCGGGGAGGCGCCGAACAGGTAGTTCAGCAACCAGCTGTAACGACGGAAGTTGCGCAGCAGGCCGAAGTAGCTGCGCGAACGGAAGTCTTGCAGCTCACCCGTATCGCCCTGCAATCGCTGCAGTTCTGGCCAGAGGCCATCGGGAATCGAGAAGTTGTAGTGGATCCCGGCGATCGACTGCATCACCCGACCGTAGCGGGACTCCAGACCGACCCGGTAGATATGCTTCATGCGACCGTTGTTGGAGTCTCCGTAACGCCCGATCGGAATCTCGCTCGGGTCGTCGATCCGACACGGCATACTGGCGCCCCAGATCAGCTCGTCACCAATCTGCCCATAGGTGAAACGGTGCAGCTCGCACAGATGCTCCAACGCCGCGTCCACATCTTGAAAGACCGGGGTGATGAACTCCAGCAGCGCTTCGGAATAGTCGGTCGTGATACGGGGATGGGTCAACGCCGACCCCAGCGATTCAGGATGACCGGTTTGCGCCACCCGAGCCTGCGACGTGACTCGCAGCCCCTCTTTTTCGATGCCGTGCTGAACCGCCTTAAGCAGCCCGGCCTGCCCGTCGGCCTCGAGTCCACTGAGCATTCGCTGGAGTTGTGTTGGCATAAGCCCTGTCCGTTAGTGGCGACCCCATTGGGTCGATGACAAAACTCGAGATCGAGCTTGCCCTGTTAGAAGAATCGGTGCTACCGACAACTGCAAGTCTAGAAGACTCGGCTCGTAGGTATCTGTTACCGGAAACTGAAAATATCCTGCGATAACAGCGCCAGGCGGCGTCTTTCAGCAGCCTGACGTCATATCAAAACGCGAAAGATCCAATCAGAGGATCAAACCGTCGATCGGGGACGACGCGCTGGCGTACAGTTTGCGCGGCATCCGTCCAGCCAGGTAGGCCTCACGTCCGGCTTCGATCGCCTTTTTCATCGCCGAGGCCATCAGCACCGGATTACCGGCAGCGGCGATCGCGGTATTCATCAGCACGCCGTCGCAGCCCAGCTCCATCGCCAAGGCAGCATCGGAGGCGGTACCAACACCGGCATCGACCAGGATCGGCACATTGGCGTTCTCGAGGATCAGCTTGATGTTGTAGGGATTGCGGATACCCAGACCAGAGCCGATCAGCGAGCCCAGCGGCATCACCGCCACGCAGCCCATCTCTTCCAGCTCTTTGGCGACGATCGGATCATCGCTGGTGTAAACCATGACTTTAAAGCCGTCATCGATCAGCTCACGGGCCGCCACCAGGGTTTCGGTGACATTGGGGTACAGGGTTTTCTGATCACCCAGCACTTCCAGCTTAACCAGATCATGGCCGTCCAGCAGCTCGCGGGCCAGCTTACAGGTGCGCACCGCATCCTTGGCGTTAAAACAGCCGGCGGTATTCGGCAGGATGGTGTACTTGTCCGGCGAGATCACATCCAACAAATTCGGCTCGTCCGGATTTTGACCGATATTGGTTCGACGCACCGCCACGGTCACGATCTCAGCACCACTGGTTTCGATCGCTTCCCCGGTCTCCTGCAGGTCCTTGTACTTACCGGTACCAACCAACAGACGGGAGTTAAAGGTCATTCCGGCAAAACTCAACGGGGTATCCAGGCGGGATTCACTCATAGTGTGCTCTCTAATTGGGCAGTGGGATGGTACGAATAGGGGTTAGATATGGGCGCCGGGGCAGAAAATCAACCACCACCGATGGCGTGGACAATCTCAACCCGATCACCGGCGCTAAGCGGCGTCTCGGTATGGCGACCCTTGGGCAGAATATCGAGGTTGTATTCCACCGCCACACGCTTATCACCAAGACCCAGCTGCTGCAGCAGCTCGGCGACCGTGGTCGGTCCGCTAAGTTGGTGGGCTTCACCGTTCAATTCGATCTCGATCATGACTCTCTCCGACTCTGTGCGCCTTGTCGCCAGACGACCCCGGCCAACAGCAGCCAGGCCCCCAGCAGGGTTAACCCCCCGATCGGGGTAAGCCGCGCAAACCAGCTGATTTCAGTGACGCAGAGTATATACAAAGCACCACAAAAAATACCGGTTCCAACGGCAAACAGGCCGACCACCCAGCGCAGCCCCGGCCAGGGACGATACTGGTAAAACAAGCCCAGCACCAGGATCACCAAGCTGTAGTGGGTCAGGTAGCGGTTGGCGGTCTGGAGTCGCTCGATATGTTCCGGTCCAACCAGACCGGCCAGGCCATGGGCCGCCGCCGCACTCAATCCCACCGACGCCGCGCCCATCAGCGCCGCCAGGATCAGCATCCAGCGCCCTCTCAGCGATAGTTGTGTCATCGCAAACATCCTCCACAACCTTAATGGATACGCCGCTTCTCGACCGGCTCTGTCGGCCAGAAACGACAACGCCGGGACAAGCCCGGCGTTTGTAACGATCAAATCAGGATCAGGCCTCCAGTACCGCCCGAACCTTTTTCATCGCGTTCTTTTCCAGCTGACGAATCCGCTCAGCAGAAACCTGATACTCAGCCGCCAACTCGTGCAGAGTCGCCTTCTCTTCGCTGAGCCAACGCTGCACCAGGATGTTACGGCTGCGCTCGTCCAGATCGCCGATCGCCGACGCCAGTCGTGCGTTGCTATCCTGATCCCACTGGGCATCCTCAACCAGACGGGCCGGGTCGTTGCGCTTGTCTTCCAGGTAGTAGGCCGGGGCCTTGTAGGCCTCCTCGTTGTCGTCGTCGACACCCAGATCAAAGGCCGCATCGCTGGCGCTCATGCGACGCTCCATCTCGCGAACAACCGCCGGCTCGACCTTGAGATCGGTCGCCATCGCGTCGACCTCATCGTTGGTCAGCCAGGACAGGCTCTTCTTGGAGCTGCGCAGGTTGAAGAACAGCTTACGCTGGGCCTTGGTGGTCGCCACCTTGACGATACGCCAGTTCTTCAGGATGAACTCGTGCATCTCGGCTTTGATCCAGTGCACCGCGAAGGACACCAGTCGAACGCCGACCCGGGGGTCAAAGCGTTTGATCGCCTTCATCAGGCCAACGTTACCTTCTTGGATCAGATCGGCCTGATTCAGGCCGTAGCCGGAATAGCTCTTGGCGATATGGACGACAAAGCGCAGATGCGACATAACCAACTGGCGTGCCGCTTCCAGGTCCTGCTGGTAGTAGAGCCGCTCGGTCAGCGAGCGCTCCTCTTCAGGGCTCAAAATCGGGATCGCACTGACGGTGGAAATATAAGCATCGAGGTTACGCCCCGGGCTCATCAGATCCATCGGTTGCAGGCTGGTACCCATACGCTATCTATCGACCTCTTATCGCAAATTCAAAATGTCGATTAATGGACCCTTGGCGATAACAAAGGTTCCATCGAAAATCCCGCACAGGAATGCACGGGACCAGTAACTATAACGGCCGTTCAAGCCTATCGCAAGTCACGGACTAAGCGCTTGATCGGCTTGAGAATATTCACCCTGCGGGCCAACAAACTGATGCTGAAATACGTCAGCATTGGCCGCCGGGAGACGGACAAGATAGCAACGAAGCCTATTTTGTCCGCCTGCTTAATAGCGCTATTGGACCAGCTCGTTGGACAGCTGACAGAGTAGATCCAGCACCCGGGCGCTGTACTCTTCCATGTCGGCCAGGGCGCCCAGCGCACCCTCGCAATCGTCTTTCTCCATCAGCGCCAGCGCCTGCAGGCCACTGTCATGAACCCCTTTATGGGGACCATCCAGCAGGCGGAAGCTGCTGCTGTCGGAGTAGAACTGGCGACCGTCACCTTCGAAGTACCACTTGCCCAAGCGGCACTGGGTATGGTCGGCAAACTCGTTGGCCTGTTTGCTGCTCAGCCCCAGCAGACGCTTGTAGACTTCGGTCTTCCAGACCACATGGTCCAGTTTGACGGTTTCGATAAAGGTCTCGGCAGCGGTCCGGCTGACGATCCGGTGCATCTTGTGGGACAGGTCGACCACTTCGGTCACCGCGCCGCTGACCTCGTTGGTGGAGGAGACCAGATCCTGACTCTGCTCGGCCATGCCGCGGATATCGCTGTCGGCCACGGCGGTGCGCTGGGTGATATTGCCAACCAAACGGGTGATTTCGGAGCTGGCGGAATTGGCCTTCTGCGCCAGCGCACGAACCTCATCGGCCACCACCGCAAAACCACGCCCCTGCTCACCGGCTCGGGCCGCTTCGATGGCCGCGTTCAGTGCCAGCAGGTTGGTCTGTTCGGAGATTTCGCTGATCGCCCCGACGAACTTGTTGATCTCCTGGGCGGTGTTCTGCAGCTCGCCGACATGCTCACAGTTGCGCTCGGCATCGGCAGCAATCGCCTGCAGCGATGACTCCATCGCCTCCAGCGTTGAAGCACTGCGGGAGAAAACATCTTTGGCATCATCGAGAATGTGGCGCTCGTCGTAGAGTACACTGGCCGACTGGGCCATCGATTCACGCACTTCCAACACCGCATCGGCGCCGGTAAACCAGAGCGTGCGGAAGCGTTCCTGTTGCTGGCGGTGGGCATCGTTGACACTGGCCTGGGCATGTTCCGCCTGCTCGCGTGCCTGTTGAAGCTCGCTTTCGAGCTGCTCAACCTGACGTTGAGTCTGATCCAGCTGCTGCTGGAGTTGTTCGTTTTGTTGCTTTAGCTTTCCTGATCCAAACATGAAGCACCTCCTGGTGCGCCTTCGCTACTACCTGAAAAGCACTTTTCATCCAGTCCAGCGCTAACTCACACACCGGTCAACGGGGTTCGATGGCCCGCAGATGCCTTAGCACCGCCAACCATGCCCCGCCGCTACCCAGTGTCACGGCAATTAACATCAACAACAACGTTGCCCCCAGCCCCAACCCTTGAAGCTGAAACTCCGAATGGTACAACTGGATCAACCGATCCACCACTGTTCCCAGGTACCATAAACTCAACTGCACCAACATCCAGGCCACAAGCCCGGCACCGATGCCATACCAGAAACCGGTATACAAAAACGGCCGCCGGACAAAGCTGTCGGTGCCGCCAACCAACTTGACCACGATAATCTCATCACGGCGGTTCTGGATCTCCAGCCGGATCGTATTGCCGACCACCAGCACCACCCCCAGCGCCAGCAGCAATCCCAACAGCAGCACCGTGCGCTGACCCAGAACGACCATCGCCTGCAGTCGCTGGACCCAATCCATATCGATCCGCACATCGTCGACCCCATCGAGCGATAGCAGCTGCTGGGTCAGATCGGACAGATCATCCGACAGCAGGTAGTCGGTGCTGGGAGTAATCAGAATCACCGCCGGCAGCGGATTTTCCTTCAGCAGCTCCAGCGCATTGCCAAAACCGGCATAGGCCTTGAATTCGGCCAGCGCCTCGTCTTTGGAAAGATAACTGAGCTGGCTGAATTGGCTGTTATCGCTCAGTTGCTGGGCCAGATCACGACCCTCCGCCTCGCTTAGGCTGTCGGCCAGAAATACCGACAGCTGGGCCGAGCCCTGCCAGCGCTGCCCCAACTGTTCGACATTCTGCAGCCCGACATAGAGCACACCCGGCAGGCTCAGCGCGATGGCGATCATCATCAGCGTCATCAGGGTTGCCAACGGCGTCGCCATCAACCGCTGCCAACTGACCTTGGCGGTTTCGAAGTGGTGGTTCAGGTAGCTGCCGCCGCGGTCCTTCAGATCGGGCTGCTGGGTAGAGGCGCTACCGCGCGCCTTGGGCTTGTCTTGCTGAGGGCTACTACGCATCGGCCAACCGCCCCTGTTGCAAGGTCAGACAGCGGTGCGGCATCCGCGAGATCAGATCCAGATCGTGACTGGCCACCAGTACGGTGACGCCGACCTGATTGAACTGATGAAACAGGCCCATCACCTCGGCCGACAGTTGCGGATCCAGGTTGCCGGTAGGCTCGTCCGCCAGCAGCACCTGGGGCTTGTTGACGATCGCCCGGGCCAGACCGATCCGCTGCTGCTCGCCGGTGGAGAGTAAAATCGGGTTGAGTTTCTCTTTGTTGAGCAGGCCGACCTTGTCCAGTGCCGCCCGTACCCGCCGGCCGATGCTGCTCTTCTCGTAGCCGGAGATCTGCAGCGGCAGCGCGATATTGTCGAACACGCTGCGGTCGAACAGCAGCTGATGATTCTGGAACACCACCCCGATCTTGCGGCGCAGAAACGGAATCTGATCGACCGCCATCCGGTTCAGGTTCTGATCGCCGACAAACACCTGGCCCTGTGAGGCCCTCTCCATCAGCATGATCAGCTTCAGCAGGGTACTCTTACCGGCTCCGGAGTGGCCGGTCAGAAAGGCCATCTCGCCGCGCTCCAAACTGAAGCTGACCCGGCTCAGTGCTTCGTGGCCGCCGGGGTAGCGCATGCTGACATTATCGAACCGGATCATCGCGGCGCTCGTCTGGTTTTGGTAAAGACTAAGGAACCTAGTCGCGGGCAAACAGTGCCTGGATAAACTCATCGGCGTCAAACGGCCGCAGATCGTCGATCTGCTCGCCGACACCGATAAAGCGAATCGGCAGATCCAACTGCTTGGCGATCGCGAAGATCACCCCGCCTTTGGCTGTGCCGTCGAGTTTGGTCAGGGTAATCCCGGTGACACCCACCGCCTCGGTGAACAGTGCCGCCTGGCTCAGCGCGTTCTGACCGGTGCCGGCATCGAGCACCAGCATCACCTCATGGGGCGCGGTGTCGTCCAGTTTGCGCGTCACCCGAACGACCTTTTCCAGTTCGGTCATCAGGTGAGCTTTGTTCTGCAGCCGTCCGGCGGTATCGGCGATCACCACGTCGACTCCCTTGGCCTTGGCCGACTGGACCGCATCGTAGATCACCGAGGCGCTGTCGGCGCCGGTATGCTGGGCCACTACCGGCACATTGTTGCGCTCGCCCCAAACTTCCAGCTGCTCCACCGCCGCGGCGCGGAAGGTATCACCGGCCGCCAGCATGACCGACTTGCCTTCGGCCTGGAAGCGTTTGGCCAGCTTACCGATGGTGGTGGTTTTGCCCACTCCGTTCACGCCAACCATCAAAATCACATAGGGCTGCTTACTGGAATCGATCTGCAGCGCGCCGCTGTGTTCGGACAACAGCCCCGCAAGCTCTTGCTGCAACGCCTGGTAAAGCGCTTCGGCATCACCGAGCTGCTTGCGCGCCACCCGGTCGGTCAGGTTCTCGATGATTTCGGTGGTCGCCTCGACCCCGATATCGGCCAGCAGCAGCTGGGTTTCGATCTCTTCGAGCAGATCGTCGTCGATCTCCTTGGCGCCCAGGAACAGATTGGCCAGACCATCGGTCAGATTGGCCTTGGTGCGGCCCAGGCCCTTCTTAATCCGATCAAACCAACCGGATTTGGGCTGTTCGGCTGACGTCGCCGGTTCAGGAGCGGGTTTGGGTTCTGGCTCAGGCTCAGGCTCAGGCTCAGGCTCAGGCTCAGGCTCAGGCTCAGGCTCAGGCTCAGGCTCAGGCTCAGGCTCAGGCTCAGGCTCAGGCTCAGGCTCAGGCTCAGGCTCAGGCTCAGCAAGAGCTTCCGGTTCGGGGCTGGATTCTGCTACCGGCGGGGTCTCTTCTACCGACTGAGATTCTTCTAGCGGCTTTGGCTCTTCTGCCGACTGAGACTCTTCTTCCGGCTGAGGCTCTACTTGAATCGATTGTTCGCTGGGCGGCTCCGCAGCTGGTTCTGACTCCGGCGACAGCTCTGCACTCTGCTCCTCGGCCGCCTGCTCATCCGCTACCACCTCATCAGCGGCCGGTTTGGCCTCTTCGGCTCCGAACAATCGCTTAAATTTACTCGTCCAGCCCATATTAGTTATCCGCTCCATTATCCGAACGGGTTAACCAGTAAGCCCCGGCCAGCGAAATAACCAACGCCAGCGCCCCCATTACGTAGGGAAATATCTCGGGCCCACCTAGAGCCTGAACCAACCCGTTCATCAATTCAGATCCACTCAAATTACGATACGCTTGCCCTGGGACGCATCGTCGCAAAACGGCAAGCCAAACAGCGGCAAATGTTACCACAGTTCTGCGCCGCTGTTGCTGACGCAAGCGCTTGCTGCGGTTAGACTTCTAAGCCTGTTTCAAGGAGTGGCAATGAAGCCCCACAAACCCCTGTTCAATCGCCGCCAACTCAACCTGATCATCATCGTCTGCGTCGCAGCGGTGGCGCTGCTGTCGATCGATACCAACCCCTGGCCAGACTTTGAGCGTCGGCAGCTGGACGGCGTGGTGCTGACCCACCTGAGCGACGCCGAGCAACCGGCTCAACTTCGACTCAGCTTCGCCCTGCCCGATCCCGGGCTGCAGATGTCGACGGCGGCGCTCTTACTCAACGAACTGCTACAGCAACGCCTGCAACAAGCCGGCCTGGCGACACAGTGGCAACTGCAGCCCCATCCGGATCGGCTAACCCTGATCCATACCCCAGCCTCTACCGCCGACCTAAGTGATCGGCTTGCCCAGCTGCTGAACGCGCTGACAATGCCGTTCAGCCTCGAGCAGCGCCAGCAGCAACTCGCTCTCGAGCAAGCCCGTCGCCACCTGCAGCGCGACCAACAGAGCCGACTGCAACGGCTGGATCGACAACTCCGCGGCGATCCAGCCCTGCCGACAGCCCAGGCGCTGGAGACGTTACAGCAACAGCTGTTCAATCAGACCAATCTGCGACTGGCACTGCGCGCATCCGAAATCGACAGCTGGCAGCCGCCCCTTCAATCCTGGCTGACTCAGCTGCCGCCGGGCCAACCTTGGCCGCCTGCCGAAACTCGCACCGCACCGGTTGCCGCCGCCGCACCCTGGCAGCCCTTGCCGGGCAGAAACCAGGGCAGCTTTACTCAAGTGCTGCTCCACAGCCGCGTCCTGGCCGGACTCAGCGAGCAGTTCCAGATCCAACAACTGAGCAGCGCCCAACGAAGCTGGCGGGTCTGGCTGCCCAGGCACAGCGACGCCAGTCTGCCAAACCAACTGCAGTCGATTCAGCAACGCCTGAACGGAATGAAGGACTGGGAGGTGCGCCAACTGGCGGAACAAATCGGTGAACAACTGGAAGCGCTGCCCCAGCGACCGGACGCGCTGCTGGAGCAGCTGGAGGTGATCGCCTTCTACGAGTTGCCGTTGGATTATCTGCCCCGGTTTGAGGCTACAATAGCGAACCTTGATGGAGCGACTTTGCGGCAACAGCTAGAAGCCGAGTTAAGTCCCGAGCGCTTCGGCAGCGAAACCCTGACCAAGCCTTAACCCCAAGCCCTATCCATCCACGACAGCCAGTTAAAAAGCGATTCTGATATGCCCCGACGCCCGTCAAAACCCGCCGCTTCTCGCCGCCGCTCACGCCCCAACGGGCCGGGACAGGCTGCCAACGCCAAGACCGGCCAGCAGCGTCTGCGGATCATCGCCGGGCGTTGGCGTGGCCGTAAGCTCAAATTCGCCGACCTGCCGGGGCTTCGCCCCACCACCGACCGAGTCCGGGAAACCCTGTTCAACTGGCTGCAAACCCAACTGCCGGGCGCCCGGGTTCTGGATCTGTTTGCCGGCAGCGGCGCGCTGGGGCTAGAAGCCCTGTCACGGGGCGCATCCCACCTGACCCTGGTCGATACCGCCGCCGCGGCGGTGGATCAGCTCAAACAGAACCTGCGCCTGCTCGATGCACTGGACGATTCCACACTGGTTCAGGCCAGCGCCACCAGCTGGCTGCAACAGGCCCCAAGTGAGCCTGGCTACGATCTGGTGCTCCTGGATCCACCCTACGGCAAGGGCTTGCTGGCCGATTGCTGCGAACAGCTGAACCAACGCCAGCTGATCCGCCCCGGCGGCTGGATCTACGTCGAAGCCGAAGCCGAGCTGCAACCACTACCGGTACCCTCCAACTGGCGCCTGCATCGCCAGCTCAAAGCCGGCCAGGGCAGCTGCTATCTGTATCAGCTCGACGACGAACAGTAGCCCACTGTCCTATCAGCCACAAATCACCCATAAAAAACGCCCCGGTAGTCAGGCTAACGGGGCGTTTAATTCTTCCTAAGTGAAGATCAGAGTTTGAGGATTAAATATCTTCAAAAAATTTCTTCACTCCGTCGAAGAACGACGTCTTCTTCGGCGAGTGCTTCTCGTATTTCTCATCCAGGGTCGACTGGAACTCACGGAGCAGCTCTTTCTGACGGCTGTTGAGGTTGACCGGGGTCTCGACCACGACACGGCACATCAGATCACCGGTGGCACCACCGCGAACCGGCGGTACACCACGGCCGCGCAGGCGGAACATCTTGCCGGTCTGGGACTCGGCCGGCACCTTCAGTTTGACCCGACCGTCGAGGGTCGGTACTTCGATCTCGCCACCCAGGGCGGCATCGACGAAGCTGACCGGCACTTCGCAATAGAGGTTACGGCCATCGCGGTCGAAGATCGGATGCTGACGCACCGACACCTGTACGAACAGGTCGCCGGACGGACCACCGTGGGAGCCTGCCTCGCCTTCACCGGCCAGACGGATCCGGTCACCGGTATCCACGCCGGGCGGGATCTTGACCGACAGGGTCTTGGTCTCTTCGGTGCGGCCACGACCGTGACAGTCGGTACACGGATCGGTCACAGTGGAACCTTCGCCGTGACAGGCTGGACAGGTCTGCTGCACCGAGAAGAAACCCTGCTGCATCCGCACCTGACCCATGCCGCCACAGGTGCCGCAGGTTTTCGGTGAGGTGCCCGGCTTGGCGCCGGAACCGTTACAGGTATCGCAGGCCACCAGGGTCGGAATCCGGATCTGCTTTTCGACGCCACGGACGGCCTCTTCCAGATCCAGCTCCATGTTGTAGCGCAGATCGGCACCACGCTGGACCCGGGAGCGACGGCCACCACCGCCACCACCGCCAAAGATGTCGCCAAACACGTCACCGAAGATATCGCCGAAGCCGCCGGCACCAGCGCCATGACCGCCACCCATGTTCGGGTCGACCCCGGCATGGCCATACTGATCGTAAGCCGCCTTCTTCTGGGCGTCGGACAGCACTTCGTAGGCCTCGTTGGCCTCCTTGAACTTCTCCTCGGCCGCCTTATCGTCGGGGTTCCGATCCGGATGGTACTTCATCGCCAGGCGGCGATAGGCCTTCTTGATGTCACGGTCGGAGGAGTCGCGGGTGACTCCCAGCACTTCGTAATAATCGCGTTTGGACATAGCTTCTTGCTCGTTGAGTGTGGTTTAAACCACCACTACCAACTTCAGGCTGGAGAAAAGCGTCACGAGCGAAGGTTAGACAAGGCAAAAGTCGGTGAAAAAGCGCAGCTTACAGGCTGGTAAGTGAGCATTTTGAACCGACTTTTAACGCTGTATAACCGAGTGCAGTAGCTTTAATTCTGCCTGAAGGTCAGATACAGCAACGCGGGAGACTTGCCCCCGCGCTGGTTTGACAGTCGGGCTGCCGCTTGCGCAACAGCCAGCTTGCCATCAAGTCAATAACGACTTACTTCTTGTTGTCGTCTTTGACTTCTTCGAACTCGGCGTCGACAACATCGTCAGCTTTGGCGGAGTCGGCATCCTGTGCCTGCTCAGCACCACCGGCAGCCTGCTCGGCCGCCGCCGCTTCGGCGTACATCTTCTGAGCCACACCGGAAACCGCTTCGGTCAGGGCGTTGGTCTTGGCTTCGATGTCGTCCTTGTCGTCACCCTTAACGGCTTCTTCCAGCGCAGAGATAGCCGCTTCGATGGCCGCTTTCTCTTCGTCGGTGGCCTTGTCGCCGGCTTCTTCCAGCGTCTTCTTGCTGGTGTGGATCATGCCATCGGCGGCGTTACGAGCACCGATCAGCGCTTCGAACTTCTCGTCCTCGGCGGAGTGCGCCTCGGCATCGGCCACCATTTTCTCGATCTCGTCGTCGGACAGACCGGAAGAGGCCTTGATCACGATGGACTGCTCTTTGCCGGTGGCCTTGTCCTTGGCGGACACGTTCAGAATACCGTTGGCATCCAGGTCGAAGCTGACCTCGATCTGCGGCATGCCGCGCGGGGCCGGCGGGATGTCGGCCAGGTCGAAACGGCCCAGAGACTTGTTCTGAACCGCTTGCTTACGCTCACCCTGTACCACGTGGATGGTTACCGCGGTCTGGTTGTCGTCGGCGGTGGAGAACACCTGCGACTTCTTGGTCGGGATGGTGGTGTTCTTCTCGATCAGCGGCGTCGCCACACCACCCATGGTTTCGATACCCAGGGTCAGCGGGGTAACGTCCAGCAGCAGAACGTCCTTCACTTCACCGGACAGTACCGCACCCTGGATAGAGGCACCCATGGCAACGGCTTCGTCAGGGTTAACGTCCTTACGGGCTTCTTTGCCGAAGAACTCTTTAACTTTTTCCTGCACCAGCGGCATCCGGGTCTGACCACCGACCAGAATCACGTCGTCGATCTCGGAAGCGCTGACACCGGCGTCCTTCAGTGCCTGGGCACAAGGTGCCAGGGAGTTCTGAACCAGCTCTTCAACCAGGGACTCCAGCTTGGCGCGGGTTACCTTGACGTTCAGGTGCTTAGGACCGGAAGCGTCAGCGGTGATGTACGGCAGATTGACGTCGGTCTGCTGGCTGGTGGACAGCTCAACCTTGGCCTTCTCAGCCGCTTCTTTCAGACGCTGCAGCGCCAGCGGGTCGTTGTGCAGATCGATACCTGACTCTTTCTTGAAGGAGTCGGCCAAGTACTCGATCAGACGCAAGTCGAAGTCTTCACCACCCAGGAAGGTGTCACCGTTGGTGGACAGCACTTCGAACTGGTGCTCGCCATCAACTTCGGCGATCTCGATGATGGAGATGTCGAAAGTACCACCACCCAGGTCGTAAACCGCGATGGTGCTGTCGCCACGGTTCTTGTCCATGCCGTAGGCCAGGGCCGCAGCGGTCGGCTCGTTGATGATCCGCTTCACGTCCAGACCGGCAATCTTACCGGCGTCTTTGGTTGCCTGACGCTGAGAGTCGTTGAAGTAAGCCGGTACGGTGATAACCGCTTCGGTTACCTTCTCGCCAAGGAAATCTTCGGCGGTCTTCTTCATTTTCTTCAGGGTTTCGGCAGAGATCTGCGGCGGCGCCAGCTTCTGATCCTTGACGTTAACCCAGGCATCGCCGTTGTCGGCTTCGATGATCTTGTACGGCACCATCTTGATGTCTTTCTGAACCACGTCGTCCTTGAAACGACGACCGATCAGACGCTTGATGGCGAACAAGGTGTTGTCCGGGTTGGTGACCGCCTGACGCTTGGCCGACTGACCGACCAGGATTTCGTTGTCGTCGGTGTAGGCGATGATCGACGGTGTGGTGCGATCGCCTTCGGCATTCTCGATAACTTTCGGCTTGTCGCCGTCCAGTACCGCCACGCAGGAGTTGGTGGTGCCCAGGTCAATACCAATTACTTTACCCATGTTTTGCTCCAGTCTCGCTTAGCCGGCCGTCCAGTAAGGGCGCTGACCGCCGGCTTGAATTCAGTTAATGCCTATATAGGTACGTTTTGCAGGGATTCAAGCCTGCTCGTCGATTTTTGGTGCATCCGGTTTCTTGGTACCACCTTTGGATACCATCACCATCGCCGGACGAACCAGACGACCGTTGAGCAGATAGCCCTTCTGCATCACATGCAGCACGGTGTTGGGTTCGACGTTGTCGTTTTCGACCATCGACATCGCTTGGTGCTGTTGCGGATCGAAGGGCTCGCCCTGCGGATCCACCGGCTCCAGGTTGAACTTCTTCAGCGCGTTGACGAACATGCTCAGGGTCATCTCGACCCCTTCACGCAGTGTTGCCACATCGGCCTGGTCGTTCTGGGACGACTCGATGCCGCGCTCGAGGTTATCCACCACCGGCAGCAGCTCTTCGGCGAACTTCTCCAGCGCGAACTTACGCGCCTTGGCCACATCCTGCTCGGCCCGACGACGCATATTCTGCACATCGGCCTGGGCACGCAACACCTGCTCCTGCGCTTCGGCCAATGCCTGTTGGGCCTGTTCCAGCTCCTGCTGCAGCTGCTCGGCGCCTTGGTCCTGCTCGCTCTGCTGCTGGGCTTCAACTTCGGCGGCTGTCTCCAGCTCAACCTCTACGGTGGATTCGGGCTGCTCGATCGACTCTTCAACCGGTGCCTTCTCTTCGTTCGCCATCTACGCCTCCAACTCTCGTTCAGACGGTCAAAATCATTACTGAGGCCTATATGGGGATAACCCTCCCAGTTTCAAGGCTAAAAAATCGGATGATTCGGATCACTGGCGTGATCAAAAAAACTACTGTATAAATAACCATGCATCCTACATCCGTTATCCCCGGAGATGACCATGCTGACCCACCTGAGCATTCGCGACTTCACCCTGATTGAACAACTCGATATCGAGCTGGATAGCGGCATGACCGTGATCAGCGGCGAGACCGGCGCCGGTAAGTCGATCATGCTGGACGCGCTGGGACTGGCGCTCGGCGATCGCAGCGATTCCGACATGGTGCGCCACGGTAGCGAGCGGGCCGAGATCTGCGCCAGCTTCGATCTGAGCCAACTACCCCAGGCTCGCGCCTGGCTGGAAACGCAGCAACTGGATCAGGGCGATGACTGCATCCTGCGCCGGGTGGTCGGACGCAACGGACGCTCACGGGCCTACATCAACGGCCAACCCTCACCGCTTGGCAATCTGCGCGCCCTGGGTGAGCGCTTGATCGAGATCCACGGTCAGCACGAGCACCAGAAACTGCTGAAGAAAGAACACCACCGCCTGCTGCTGGATGGCTTCGGTGGCCTCGAGCCGCTGGCCGCCGAGGTGGCGCAACAGTTCAAGTCCTGGCAACAGCTGCAACAGCAGCTGGAGCAACTGCGCAACCGCAGCGACGAGCAGAACGCCCGTGAGCAGCTGCTGCGCTACCAGGTCCAGGAGCTGGATCAACTGGCCCCGGAGCCGGACGAATTGCTGGCGCTGGAGCAGGAGCAGCAACAGCTGGCCCAGGCCGACAACCTGCTGCTCAACGGCGAGGCCGTGCGCCAGCAGCTTAGCGAGAGCGATGAGGGCAACTGCGCCAGCCTACTGAATCACAGTCTGCAGCAACTGGCCGAGCTGAACCTGAGCAACGACAGCCTCGACAGCGTCAATGAAATGATCAACAACGCGCTGATCCAGGTGGAGGAAGCCTCCCGCGAGCTGGGCCACTACCTGGATCGGGTCGAACAGGACCCACAGCGACTGCAGCAGGTCGAAGAGCGGCTGGGGCTGTTCTTTCAGATCGCTCGCAAGCACCGGGTCGAGGCCGATCAGTTGCCCACCCTGCATCAGCAGCTGGCCGACGAGTTGAACAGTTTGAGCCTGGGCGACGAGGCGCTGGAGCAACTCGAAGCCCGCTGCCGGCAGGAACAGGACAGCTATCAGAAACTGGCCAGCAAACTCAGCAAGCAGCGCCTGAAGACCGCCAAGCAACTGCGCGATCAGGTCAACGAGCAGCTCAAACAGCTGGGCATGCCCAACAGCCGCTTCAGCCCCGAGCTGACCCCAATCGAGCCCAAGGCCCAGGGGATCGACGAGATCGAGTTCCTGATCAGCACCAACCCCGGCCAACCGGCCAAAGCGCTGAGCCGGGTCGCCTCCGGTGGCGAACTGTCACGGATCAGCCTGGCGATCCAGGTGGTGACCGCCCAGACCTCGGACACCCCGGTGCTGGCCTTCGATGAAGTGGATGTCGGAATCGGCGGTGCCATCGCCGAAGTGGTCGGGCGCCTGCTACGCGAGCTGGGTCAACGCTGTCAGGTGCTCTGCGTCACCCACCAGCCCCAGGTCGCCTCCCAGGGCCACCACCACCTGCAGGTCAGCAAGCAGACCAGCCGCGGCAGCAACAAGACCCGGATTCGCCAGCTCGACAGCGACGCCCGGATTCAGGAGATCGCCCGAATGCTCGGCGGTATCGATATCACCCAGCGCTCAATCGACCACGCCGAGGAGATGCTGGCGCTGCACTGAGGCCCTCTCGCCAAGCCTTGCTTTGAAGCATCGGAGCTTGGGCAGATGATCGGGCATAAAAAAACCGGCTGATCTAGCCGGTTTTTTCGTTGTCGCGCCTGCGATCAGGCGGACGGGAATTATTTCTCTTCGCAGCCTGCGGTGCATTCGCCGTACAAGTAAACGGTACGGTCGGAGATGCGGAAGCCCATCTCTTCGGCTACTTCGTTAATCCGGTTGTTCAGGCCGCTGTCGCTGAACTCCTTCACCTTGCCGCACTTCACGCAGACGATATGGTCGTGCTTCTCGTCGTCGGCCAGCTCGAACACCGAGTGGGCGCCTTCGAAGTGGTGACGCACCACCAGGCCGGCGGCTTCAAACTGGGTCAGCACCCGGTAAACGGTCGCCAGGCCCACATCTTCACCGGACTCCATCAGAATCTTGTAGATATCTTCCGCACTGAAGTGATCACCTTCGCCGGCCTTCTCCAGAATTTGATAGATCTTTACCCGGGGCAGGGTAACTTTCAGGCCCGCTTTGCGAAGTTCTTGATTCTCTGCGCTCATGATTATTTCTTTACCGATTATCTAGGGTCGCTAACTAGCGCTTAGCTCGTCAGGAAGAATGGGTTATCATCCTGCGACTCAGTTTGATTGAAGCCGTAAGCTAATGCAAAAAAATCTTATTTCCACCTTGGTTCTAACTGCCGCTCTGATCAGCCTCGGCGGCTGCTCATCCATTGAAGATTATATCCCCGAAGGTGGCTTCTTCCCCGGCGTGCACAAGATCGATGTGCAGCAGGGCAACCTGATCACCCAGGAGATGGTCAACAAGCTCAAACCGGGAATGACCCGTAGCCAGGTCCGCTACATCATGGGGTCGCCGATTGTGACCGACACCTTCGAGCAAAACCGCTGGGATTACTTCTACAGCCTCAAGCCCGGCTATGGCGAGCTCGAGCAGAAGCGGCTGACGCTGTATTTCGAAGATGACAAGCTGGTTCAGCTGGGCGGCGATTTCCGCCCCGGAGCTCAGCAGCCTCAGGCCAACAGCGACGCGGCAGCCGAAGCCCAGTAATCTCTTAATCCTTGTCCTTCTGCGCCGCTTTCATCTTGGCGGCGCGGTTGGCGCGGGCGGTCTTCGGATCGATAATCAGCGGCCGATAGATCTCCACCCGCTGGCCTTCCTTGAGCAGCTCGGTTTTCGGATCCCGCACCGCCTTACCGAAGACCCCCATCGGAAAGCTGTCCGGATCGATCTGCGGAAAGTACTCCACAATCCGGGAACGGATCACCGCGTCATAAACGGTGCAATCGTCTTCCACCTTCAGCGCGACGATCTTCTGCTCTTCGGGTAGCGCGAAGGCCACTTCCACATTGATCATATTGATACCTGCGGGCTGAAACTCAGCCGTAGCGTTTATCGGCCTGGGCGCAGAAGGCGTCCACCATCGCAATCGCGATCTGGTTGAACACCTTGCTCATCGCCATCCCGGCCAGTTTGCCTTTGAAATCGAAGTCCAGCTTCAGGTTGACCTTGCAAGCCTCATCGCTCAACGCGGTGAAGTGCCAGTAGCCGCTCAGGTTGGAGAACGGCCCCTCGACCAGCTCCATCTTGATCGTGGTCGGCGCCTCCAACGAGTTGCGGGTGACAAAGCTGTACTTGAAGCCGCCCTTGGCCACCTTCAGCTTCGCCACCATCTGCTCTTTGGCCTGCTCGATGATCTCAGCGCCGCTGCACCAGGGCAGAAACGACGGATAGCTCATCACGTCGTTCACCAGCTCGTACATCTGCTCTGCGGAATGCAGAACCAGGGCACTGCGATCAACCTGAGTCATAGGGCCTCCGTTAGCCTGCGAACTTCTGCCACAGGTTGGCGATAAAGACGATGGCCACCGCCACCGGAGCGATAAAGCGAACCACGAAGAACCAGCTGTTGAACACCAGCTCGGACTTCATGTTCAGCTCGTCGGCGGTGATCTTCTTGCCGACCCACCAACCGGTGAAGACACAGACCAGCAAACCACCCAACGGCAGCATGATATTGGCGGTCATAAAGTCGAGCAGGTCGAAGAAGTTGAAGCCGAAGAACGACCAGTCGCTGCCGAAGTTGAACGAGCCCAGCGCGCCGACACCCAGCACCCAGACGAAACCGCTCAGGATCACACAGGCCGAGGTCCGGCCGATCTTGAAGCGCTCGACCACGTAGGCTACCACCGGCTCCAGCAGCGAAATCGCCGAACTCCAGGCTGCAATCGCCACCATCGCGAAGAACAGGAAGCCGAAGATCTGACCTCCCGCCATGTTACCAAAGGCTACCGGCAGGGTAACCAGCATCAGGCCGGGACCGGCGCCCGGATCCAGCTGATTGCCGAATACCAGCGGGAAGATCGCCAGACCGGCGATCAGCGCCACCAACGTATCCAGGCCGGCAACGGTCAATACCGTGCCGCCGATCGAGGCTTTCTTCGGCATATAGGAGCCGTACACCATGATCGAGCCCATCCCCAGACTCAGGGTAAAGAAGGCGTGACCCATCGCGATCAACACCGCGTTCCAGCTCAGCGCGCTGAAATCGACGTGGAACATAAAGTCCCAACCGGCGGCAAAGTCACCGGCGGTGATGGCGTAAACCAGCAACAATAGCAGCAGTGCGAACAGCATCGGCATCAGCAGCCGGATACCGGCCTCCAAGCCCTTGTTGACGCCGCGCGCCACGGTACCGGCCACCACGATCATAAACAGCGTGTGCCACAGCACCAGCTCCTGCGGGTCGGCCAGCAGGTCATTAAAGACCTTACCGATCTGCTCCACCCCGGCGCCGGTAAAGGTGCCCTCGGCGGCGTAAACCACGTAAGCGATAACCCAACCGGAGACGACGCTGTAGAAACTCAGGATCATGATCCCGGCCGCGACACCACAGAGGCCGATCCAGGCCCAGCGTTTGGTGGTACCGATCTCAATCGCCATATCCTTTAGCGTATTAACCGGGCTCTGACGTCCCCGACGACCCAGCAGCACCTCGGCCATCATGATCGGAATACCGACCAGCGCGATGCACACCAGGTACATCAGAACAAAGGCACCACCGCCGTTCTCACCGGCGATGTACGGAAACTTCCAAATGTTGCCCAGGCCGACGGACGAACCGGTAGCGGCCAGAATAAAGGTCCAACGGCTCGCCCAGGAACCGTGAATAGATTGACGATCTTGCATGAAAAACCCGACTGACTGAAAACAGGTCGGGCGATTTTATAGGAATGCCCCGTCGAAAAAAATGATCATCGGTGCATATCCGCTACACTTACGCGATTTTCCCTATATAATCGCCGCCCATGGCTAAGAAGAAATCCCCCTCCCCCGGCTCCATCGTCCAAAACAAACGCGCCCGCTTCGACTACAAAGTGGAAGAGCGCTTTGAGGCCGGCCTGGTGCTGACCGGATGGGAAGTCAAAAGTATTCGCGCCGGCAAGGTGCAACTGGTCGACAGCTACGTCTGGCTCAAAGACGGTGAAGCCTGGCTCCTCGGGGCCTACATCACGCCGCTGCAGACCGCCTGCACCCACGTGGTCGCCGAGCCGACCCGCCCGCGCAAGCTACTGCTCAACAAGCGCGAACTGGCCAAGCTGTTTGCCAGCACCGAGCAGAAGGGCCATACTTGCGTCGCCATGGCGCTGTACTGGAAAGGCAGCCGGGTCAAATGCGAAGTCGCACTGGCCAAAGGTAAGAAAGAACACGACAAGCGCGCGACCGAGAAAGATCGCGACTGGGGTCGACAGAAGCAACGGATCATGGGGCGCGGTTAACACCAAGCCAACCAAATTCGAACTTCTCCCCCCTCCCCGACTCCAACGGGGAGACGCTTAGTTAGAACTTATCGCTGTATTGAGCGAAGAAAAGAGAGGAAAGTCCCATCGGCCCGCAAGCCGATAACGGACACCGACAAGTTTCGGGGCTGATTTGGTTTCGACAGGGTGCGGATGTCCTGTGTGCATGTCGTGAGGGGTAAACGATCACGTAAATCAACGTATACCAACTTATAGTTGCCAATGACGACAACTACGCACTAGCAGCCTAAACACCTGCCTAGCGCCCTTCCACCTGGCTTGCCTGTAGGCTGGGGTTCGGAGGGTCATCCCATACAGGATCGCGTGTAAGCCCGGCCGGGGACCCAAGCGCTAAAACTAATCCGGCACGCCCTGCGGAATCCTGTCTGTCGGAGTCTTAAGGGTTACTTAAAAGACTGACTAAGCATGTAGATCATAGGTTCGGAAACATCGTGGACGCGGGTTCAAGTCCCGCCAGCTCCACCAAATAGAAAAGGCTACCCCTCTGGGGTGGCCTTTTTTATTTGGAAGATCCGGACTTGAACCCAAGAAGCGGGTTCACAAGCCTTCGTCGCCACCGGCGAAGGCGCAGGACGTCGGAGCCTGCGACGACGGTCCCGACCACAGGGAGGGACGAGCTCAATCCTAAAAGATTGAGCGAGCAACCCCGCCAGCTAAAGCTACCGCTAGAAAGCCCCTCTCTTCTTAGTAGATTAGACACAGTAAAAAAAGGTAAGGGTTCGATCCATTGATTACTTTCAGAAAATAAATGCCCCTTCATTTATTTTGGCACGATCTTCTCTCAGTAATCCAACGCCATTGTCTAGCCATGACTGGATACATCGGCCCAGCCTACACAGTCAAAGTTCTACAACTCATTTCAGCCACCTGCTCCTAATAGAGCCACATCACAGGAAACACTCTGCACCAAAGGCACAATATATGTGTTAAAAGCGAACGATATACCCACATAAGCGCAAGTATATTTGACATATATACTGCAGCCATTACTATCTGCATAAATCACAGTACATGGAGAAAAATCATGGCTGAAACCAGGTCAAGAGAAAAGTTTGTAGAGCTCGCAGAAAAGAGGGTACAAAGAACACTAAAGGACATCAGACTTATTGGAAACCTTTCGAATAGAAGCAACTACTCGTACACAGACCAAGACGTAAAAAAGATCTATGCAGCACTCAAAAAGGCCACGGAAGAAATGAAGGCCCGCTTTGACGCAAAGGGAGAGACTGATGATGAACTATTCAAGCTGTGATGATTCTGGGAACACTCTAGCTCAATGGAGGTTTGAGCCGAAGAGGAGAAGCCAAAAGTCTCGGGACCCGATGCAGGCAAGCTTTTTCACCAACTCCAGCATCGAGGATGACACTCATGCTCTTGTCCGTGAGGCGATTCAAAATTCACTGGATGCCAAAGAGGATCGACTTTCACCCGAACCAGTGAAAGTGCGCTTTTCCATTGGATCACACCAGGCAGATAACGGTGTGATGATGCGCTATATTCCGGACGGTGCTTGGTTGCACTTCAACGCCGATGGCAACGGGCTACAATCGCCACCCACCAAAACTGCTGATTGCCGATACCTCGCATACGAAGACTTCAACACTCAAGGCCTTGTCGGCGATGAGCTAGCCTTTGATGAAGAAGCGGGAAACTCTTTTTACTTCTTCATGCGCGCCGAAGGGCAATCCGGCAAACAGGAAGGCGAACGTGGGCGCCATGGCATAGGTAAATATGTTTTCCCATACACCAGCCAAATTAGGATGTTTATTGCCGCTACCGTTCGCAGCACTGATGGACGGTGCCTGATCGCAGGCCAGAGCGTACTTAAATCTCACCAAGTCGATGATATACGCTTCACTCCCGATGGTTGGTGGGGACGATTCGAACAGGACAGTGAGAACGATTATTTTCAACTTCCAGTCGAAGACAACAATCTATTTGCACAACTCGCGAGTGATTTCGGGCTAGCTAGGACAAGCAACCAATCCGGATTGTCACTGATCATGCCCTACATTCAGCCTGAGGTAACGGCTGACATACTGTCCGAGCATGTCGTTCGAGAATATTTCTGGCCCATCCTGAACAACCAGCTGATAGTCGAAGTAGTTGAAAACGGCTTGTCTCGAACCATAGATCCAACAAGCATCCATAAAAATTTAGACGAACTCCTAGCGCCGGACCAACTACTGAAGATTGCCCCCTATGCCACCTTGGCCCATAAGGCATTGACAGAAAAAGATTACCTAACGGTAGAACTAAACCTACCAGAAACCCCAAAGCTTCCTGTATGGGACAAAGACTACTTGCCTAAAGAAGTCGCGACGAAAATCCATGATGAGCTGACTAAAAGCGGGACTATCGTTTGCATCCGCTGTCCCTTGTACGTGAAGGAAGAGCAGGCTACAGAAGCCAAAAAGACGTACTTTGAAATCTTTCTGTCTAGGGATACGAGCGACACGAATCGTAAGCCTGAATTTGTTCGCGAGGGAATTATCATCCCCGAAGCCCGTGTTCCCAAGATCCAAGGCTATACCAGTATGGTGGTAATCGAGCCGGGAGCGATTGCAACTTTACTCGGTGACGCGGAAAACCCAGCTCACACCGAATGGGAGAAAAACGCGGTCAAGTTTAAAGGGAAATACCGATGGGGGTCTAAAACCATAGACTTCGTAAGACTTTCAGTAAGCAAGCTTCTTAATCTGATGAATCAGGGTGATGATGAAGAAGATACTGCGATTCTATCGGACATATTTTTTCTCGACCTCCCAGAAAATGATGAAGACGTTCCTGAATCCAGAAAACGCGCCAAAAAAGAGAACTCTGGGCCAGATTCTCCACCGCCGGTTGATCCAATACCACCATCAAAGCCCCGGACTTACCGTCTCAACAAATCCAGCGAAGGGTTTGTGGTTCAGGGGCCTAAGGAGCAACTAAAGAATAGGCGTAGGTATAGGGTCAAGGTCGCCTATGACTTTGTTGGAGCCTCAAAAGCTAAAGCGCTCAAAAACTGGGATAAGAGGGACTTCGACTTCAGCAGGGCAAAAAATGTCTGCAAACCCGAAACAGAAAACATACTTAACGTCGTGATCGAAGGCAACACCATAGAGTTTGAAGCCGAAAACAATGATTTCAAGCTTTCCGTCAGAGGATTCGACACCCTCAGGGACATTATCGTCGACGTAGATTCGGAGGTATTGCTCGATGAAGCGATTTAACTATACCGGTCGTAAAAAGATTCTCCGAGAGGATGTGAAGATCCGTCTAACGGGGGACTTCAATGACAAACCAGCTGTTAACGTAGCAATAGACCTATCGGGATACGAGTTTTCACTCAGCGATACCGTCTTTCTGGAGCCCCAAAGCAAAACCCGCTTCATGCGGATACGACTAGGGGAGGCATCGAACAGCGTCAGACGCAACTCTATAGAGCTTGAAGAGTTCGACGATGCGGAAGGCTTGGACTTCAGGGTTAAGGTCGTCGATGAATCCAAGGGCACCTTGTTAGGAATCGCGGAGAATATTAAACCCTACAACAAGGACGACGAACTTGATGGCAACCAACAGAGTATTTTACCAGTATCTAGCGTAGACCTTGCTCCATATGGAGTGCTCTGGAGAGTAGGCTGGGGAGACCAAAAAGTTGTACTCGAGATTGAACGAGAGCTGGGAAGTCGCGACCAAGTGGTTCGCTCAGTAATGTTCAAAGCTTTCATCTGGCCCGTTGCAATGCGCCAAATCCTAACCAAGATACTCTCTGATGATGGCTGGGATCATGAACTGTCTGATCCAGAGGAACTATCCACTCGCTGGCTGCTATTCACTAAACAAATCGGAGCAGGAACTCCAGATCCAGACTCGGATGATAATGAGGAGTGGCTCGACAATGCAGTCAGAATGCTGACCAAAATCATAGGGATACGCCAGCAGGCCATTGATGACTTTGCCGCAGGAGCATGGAAATGAAAATTATGCGCATGACGGATAAAGGCAAGCTTCGCTTCATAGAATTTATAGATAGTCATAAGACAGATTCACCACAGGAATTTCCAAACGAACTGCTGATTCCCTCGGAGTTTGCCGAGACTATCGGTGGCGATACGAAGATGCTGGATGAACTGAACCTGGATGACTGCCTCTCAACAGCCAAAGGGCTGGACCAGGTTGTCTCCGATCTTGACCTAGCTTCAGCGGAAAGAGACTGGGGGTTCTGGACCTGGTGCTCAGCCTACCTGTTTTATCGGCTCTGCAAGAAATCCGGTAGCAAGTACAAACCCGGTGAGATACCTATCTGGATCGCAGAGCCCGATAACTGGCGGCGTTACTACCGGCATTATCTCGCGTCTATTTGGCAAGTTTATGCTGCCCACCGGGACAAAGAGGATGAGCTGGTAGTGCTTCTAACAGGCCAAGTGAATACCCCTGGCGAGCTATGGGCACAAATCGCTGCTACCCAAACGCTTATCACGAATCCCTCCATGCTAGATGCGATCTACCAACTCTTTTGGGATAATGAACACCAGAAGCGAAAACGAGGGGCTGGCGGCAGCAGCCCACGACGATTGACCAAGGTTCTCCGCCAGTTTGAGAAGACCTTTGACTTCATGGCAATGACCGGCGATCAAATCGTGGGGCTACTTCCCCCTGAATTTGACCGTTTCAAGGAGCAGCTGAGCACTTAACGGCATACTTCTGTTGCGAGTTTTCATACTCATAAGAAGCAACAATAGGGCATAGTTAGATGACTCCTAACCATGCCTTTTGTTGATAAGTAACTGCCATATATCAAAGACAACGTTCGCAATCTCTTTAGCCAAAAGAGGCGGAACCGCATTACCAACCTGGGTGAACTGATTAGTTCGCTCGCCTTCAAAAAAGTAATTATCTGGGAAAGTCTGAAGGCGCGCGGCTTCTCGAACCGTCAAACTTCTACATTGCGCCGGGTCTGGATGGATGAAGTAATGCCCATCCTTGGAGATATGACTAGTAACCGTATAAGAAGGGTAGTTTGCCCGCTGAACCTTAAAGCGATCCACAAAGTCCTTTTTGTTCTTATGGTTGGGTATCAAATTTATCAATCCAAGGCTTGATACTGCTTCATATTGAGCTAATCGCGCTTGAGGCTTTGTTTTTTCTCTTCTTTGATCTTTAACGTCTGCAAAAGCAGCAGAGTATATGTAGCGGCCCAAATCAGTATCCATATGAGGCCTTGCGGAGTGGTTCAGCACCAAGGACTGATTCCAATACTGCGTATACCAAGTCTCCAGAAGGTGTGGATTATAATCACCAACATGACATTCCCAAGATTGGACCGAGCCATCCTTTTCAAAAGCTATTGCAGGCATTCCTTTGGCTGGGTTTTGAATAAAGTCTAAGCAATCGTCCAACTTGGTACCGACATCAAAATGAACAGGGCGCTTATGTTTTATCTCAGATGCTAACAACTCCACTTGCTGCGGTTCTGCAACATCTTCTTTTTCTATCTCTGCAATCTCGTCACAGGATTGCATCAGCAGCCCTATCTGCTCCGCAACTGTCTCAGTCCAAAGGTCTCGGTTATCAGGGCCATACTTGATTCTGTCTGGATACTTCTCACCCGTATAACGACTACCTAACGTGCTTTGAAGCTTCGGAAGGTCAGACATGACATCAGCAACTGTAGCTCGCTCATTTCCAGGGCTACGCTTCAGTGCCAAATGCTCCAACCTTTCCAGCACTTCGCTATCACTTACTAGGTCTTTGCGAATTCCCAAAAGGATCACACGTTTCCTGTCTTGGGGAACGCCGTGATCGGAAGCCTTCACGACAAAGTCCTTAGCCCTCTTGCTTACACGCGTGAAGCTATCTTCAGTGCCATCAAAATAAAGAGAAAAGTCCTCTAATGAGAAAATGAGGTATTCATCCTTATCGGTGTTCTCACCTGGATCTGGATACAAAGCCCCCTTGGGATATTGAAGGTGGCGTATTATATGCTTCCAAGCCAACTCCTTATGTCCGTCTTCGGTTGTGATCTTGGCACTTTGCATGCCCGTAACGTTCTCCATGACAAACAAAGCAGGCTGCCCATAATCAAGGACCTTCAAATATTCCCGATATAGCCAAGTACGCTTGTCCTTGTCTTGGCTCCACGTCTCAACATCTTCTTCATAAGCGGTTACGACGGTATTTTTCAACCGAGCTCTGCCAGCATGGGAAAATGCTTGGCAAGGAGGGCCTCCTATTAGAACAAACGGCTTGCCTGAGTCCAGCTCTCCAACTTCTCGTTCGATAGCAGACATCACCAAGTCTTTTACATATTCGTCCTCAGCTTCTCCAAGCTCTACTTGGCAGGCCTCTTTCCGAGCGAAGTCTGCCGCGCTCAGTATTTCTTGAATATGTAATGCATAAGAGGACTCAAACTCTCTCCATCGATCCCCATAAGCTTGTTCAAAAAGAGCCGCCTGCTGATCAACCGTAGCAGCCTCAATCTCTGACATGTCTGCTTGAGGGTGAAGCAACTCACGCAGGAAGACCGCCTTCGCTGTCTTCTCCTCTCGATTCATGGCTCGTACATAGTCGACATAAACCTCAGGGGGCTCTTGCTCTCTATTTTTATAAATGAACCATCTCAAGAAAGCTCTCAATCTAAGCGTTTGATGCGCAGTTGTTTCTTTCTCTATCGAAAGCGCTACCTTGAAGGGATGGGAACGCAAACATTCATCAGCTTTTACATAAAAAGATGAGAAACCTTCGCTCAACCCTCCAGGGCCTGCAAAGATATCAATAACAGGGATTTGCTGGTGCATTTAATCTGGAACCACTGTTTACATAACCCAACAACTAAAGAGCTGTATATGAGTTCGTGGAAAAATGGCCGATATCATATCAAAACATGGGCGCGCAAAGCTGATGTCCAGAATAAAATCTAGAGATACACAACCTGAGATGGTAGTAAGGAGGTACCTTCACAAACTGGGCTTCCGGTACCAATTGCATCGTAGGGATCTACCTGGAAAGCCTGACATGGTCTTACCCAAGTACAAAGCTGTAATCTTTGTTCACGGCTGTTTCTGGCATCATCATCGTGCATGTGATAGGAGCAGGGTACCCAAGACAAATCAGCAATTCTGGCAGCAAAAGTTTGACGACAACCGTAAAAGAGACCGTCGTGCAACTAAAACGCTTCGCTCAAATGGCTGGAGAGTATTTATTGTGTGGGAATGCCAATTATTCTCACATAACAGAAGTAGACGTTTGGCACGACTCTCTTCTGATTTAAAACGATTCTAAGTCACACTAAAACCCAACCACTCTCCCCTGTGATCCAGCCAGCATCTGCTGCAGCTCCCGGCGGTAGCTGTCGGCCTTGCAGCCGCTGTTGTCACAAGCCAGTAGGTTAAGTCTTCGGATGCTGTCGTCATCCAGATCCAACAGCGCGGCGTAGGCGATTTCACGCTTTTCCTGCTCGTTGCTGGCTTGCTCCATCAGGGTGATGGTGTCGATACCTTCCAGGAAACGTCGACGGGCGTAGAAGGCGATGCGGTCGAGATCGCTGTTGCAGACACAGTTTAAATTGAAGCCAGCCATTGTCACCTCGGCGTTGAAATCTGACTTCATCCTAGATTTCGTTTATGTACGGTTTGTCGTGGTTCCGTTTCGATGTTGAGGTCAAAACTATCAGCTTTCTTGCTGCGGCGCAGCAATACCTTGGTCTACCCATATTCCTTTTATTTTGTAGGGGCTTATGGCTCTACTGGCTTGCTTACCAGCCCGGTCTGCGGCTGGGCGCAGCCGCTGTCGAGGGCAACTACACTTAGGGTGCCCGGCAACAACCGTAGTGAAGCCCTAAACCATGAAGCCTCTATCCCGTAGAAAACTCCTGATCGATTCGGCCGCTATTGCCGGTGGCTCGGCGCTGTCGGGCACGGTAATCGCCGCCATCTTGACCCCCAGCGCCTCCGAAGGCCCCTTCTATCCCACCGCCTCGATGCGGATGGACGATGTGGATAACGATCTGGTGAAGGTGGCCGGGGCGGTCGAGCAAGCGGGCGGTGAGATTATCGAGCTACACGGCAGGCTGTTGAACCGCCAGGGCTTGCCGCTAGCCGATCACCGGGTGGAGATCTGGCAGTGCGATGTGAATGGCAAATACCTGCACCGCGGCGATGATCGCGATGTGGTTTATGACACCGGCTTCCAGGGGTTCGGGTATGACATCACCGACGCCGACGGCCACTACCGCTTCCGGACCATCAAGCCGACGATCTATCCGGGCCGGGCACCGCATATTCATGTCAAAGTGCTCCAGGGTCGGCGCGAGCTGCTGACCACCCAGTTCTATATCGCCGACGACCCCCATAATCACCGAGATTGGCTCTATCGTCGGATGTCTCGGGCTCAGGCAGAATCCGTTTCGATGCGCTTCGTCGAAGCTGGTAACCTGCTCGAAACCCAGGTCGATATCGTTGTTTAACCTCCCTGCCTCAATCTGATCACCCCATGTCTAAAACCCAACCGATCCCCCGCCCCGTCAACCAACACTCGGCTTACCATGCCCATGTCTATTTCGATGCCGAGACGCTGGAGTTTGCCGCCTCCCTGTGTCGGCAGGCCGGGGAGCGGTTTCAGCTCGAGGTGGGGCGGGTTCACCAACGGCCGGTAGGGCCGCATCCGAGGTGGAGCTGTCAGATCAAGTTCAATCAGGACGAGTTTGAGCAGCTGGTCCCCTGGCTGGAGCAACACCGGCAGGGGCTGACCGTGCTGATCCACGCCTCCACCGGCAACGACCTGGAAGATCACACCACCTATGCTTACTGGCTGGGCGACCCGGTTGAGCTGAAGCTGGCGATGTTTGGCGGCTAGCCTGATATGACAGATCGCTGCGACGCCCAGAGGGCGACCCGCAGCCACATCTACAACCTGACGGGCGGAGGGATCACGCACGATGGAGACTCAGAGCCTCAGCGACAATTATCAACAGCTGGCCGCCGAGCGAAGCGCCGAGTGCGGCTCCCGGGCCGCCTACTTCGATCAACGGTTGCGGTTTTTTTCCAAGTCCAACTGGATCACCGTGCTGGTGCCCTCGCTGCTCGGGGTGATCGCGGGATCGGCGCTGCTGGCCGACACGGATCCGCTTTGGATTGGACTCGGCGCGCTGGTGGCGGGCCTGCTGACGGCGATCCATAAAGGGCTGGACTGCGATGCCCACCAGGCGGAGTGTCGCCGGCTGGTGCAGCAGTATCGCGGCCTCGAAACCCGTTACCGCACCCTGGCACAGATCGAGTCGACCGATATCGCCGAGGAACTGTTGAAACTGGACGTGACCCTGGCCGAGCTGCGCCAAAGCCAGACCGCCACAATCGATCCGCAATGGCTGAAGTCCAACGCCGATGGCTAGTGCGTTCTAAACCCAACCTTTTGCAGATAGCGACAACACACCGATGCTCTACGCCGAACTCGGCTATCTCAAACACTATCCCGAACACTATCCCGAACACTATTCCGACTGCCATGACGCGCTGGCCGAGCTGCTAGAGGCTCATTTCGACCAGATCCAATCGGGCCTGCAGGGCGACTCCTGGATCTGGATTTTCGACGGCGACGAGAAGGTGGCGCTGGATTCCTTCAGCGCCATGAAGCACCAGCTCAAATCGTCGATCCCTAACAGTCGGCTGATTCCCAAGGTGCTGGCGGTGTTGCAGACCCGCTATAGCGTCAAGCGGATCGAGCCGCCGGAGCTGGAAGCTCACGAGGAGTGATCGACACGCCAATCAGCGCTGTCGTAGCCGCCCGTCGCCAAACCCCGTAGACTCCGGCTGACGACAACAACCTTCCCCGCAAGCCAGGAATCTCCATGCAACCACCCCGCCCCACCTATGCTGTCCCCGCCGCCGCGGTCGCGGTGGAGTACGAGATCAAAAAGAGTCGCTTTATCGCCCGGGTCGCCAAGGCGGCAGACCGGGAAGCGGCGATGGCGATGCTGGCCCAGGCCCGGGAAGACTACCCCGACGCCCGCCATCACTGCTGGGCCTACCTGATCGGCAATCCCCACTCCCCCACAACGGTGGCGATGTCCGACGACGGCGAACCCAGCGGCACCGCCGGCAAGCCGATTCTGAACGTGCTGCAGCACAAAGGGGTGGGCGATCTGATGCTGGTGGTGATCCGCTACTTCGGCGGCATCAAGCTCGGCGCCGGTGGCCTGGTGCGCGCCTACAGTCACGCGGCCCAGCTGGCGATGACCGAGCTGAGCATTGAGGATCAGGTGCCCTACAGCCAGTGCGAGGTCGTGGGCGATTACGCGCTGGAGCAGCCGTTGCGTCACTGGCTCGGCCAGCACAACGGCCAGATGCTGTCGGTGGAGTACACCGAGCAGGTGCGGTTTCAGGTCAGCGTCCCCGATGAACAACAAGCCCCGCTGCGGGCCTTTGTTGAGGGTGCCGGCGGACAGTGGATATCGGACGCCTGAAGCCCCCCACAGGAAACACGTAAGAGCTTCTTCACAGCTTTCTTAACAGCCCCCGCCCCCCTTGCTAGAATGGGCGGTTATCTGACCTAGAAAGACTCGACCTAGAAAAACCAAAGCAAAGCATTAACGAGAGAGCAGCCATGCCCGCCTACCGTTCCAATACCTCGACCAAAGGCCGTAACATGGCCGGTGCCCGTGCACTCTGGCGCGCCACCGGTATGAAGGACGATGATTTCAACAAGCCGATCATCGCCGTTGCCAACTCCTTTACCCAGTTCGTACCGGGCCACGTCCACCTCAAGGACATGGGCCAACTGGTAGCACGGGAGATCGAAAAGGCCGGTGGTGTGGCCAAAGAGTTCAACAGCATCGCCATCGATGACGGGATCGCCATGGGCCACGACGGCATGCTCTACTCGCTGCCGTCTCGCGACCTGATCGCCGACTCGGTCGAGTACATGGTCAACGCCCACTGCGCCGACGCGCTGGTGTGCATCTCCAACTGCGACAAGATCACTCCCGGAATGCTGATGGCGGCGATGCGCCTGAACATCCCGGTGATTTTCGTCTCCGGCGGTCCGATGGAAGCCGGTAAGACCAAGCTGATCGATCACGGCCTGGACCTGGTCGACGCCATGGTACTGGCGGCCGATGACGAAGCCTCCGACGAGCTGGTCAACGAAGTCGAGCGCTCCGCGTGCCCGACCTGTGGTTCCTGCTCCGGCATGTTCACTGCCAACTCGATGAACTGCCTGGCCGAAGCGCTGGGCCTGGCGCTGCCGGGTAACGGCACCGTTGTTGCCACCCACGCCGACCGCGAAGAGCTGTTCCTGGAAGCCGGTCGCAAGATCGTCGAGATCACCAAGCGTCACTACGAGCAGGACGACTACAGCGTGCTGCCGCGCGAGATCGGCTCCAAGGCCGCGTTCGAAAACGCCATGACCCTGGATATCGCCATGGGCGGTTCCACCAACACCATCCTGCACCTGCTGGCGATCGCCCAGGAAGCGGAAGTCGACTTCACCATGGCCGACATGGACCAGCTGTCGCGCAAGGTTCCGTACCTTTGCAAGGTGGCACCGAACGATCAGAAGTACCATATCGAAGACGTGCATCGCGCCGGCGGTATCCTCGGCATCCTGGCCGAACTGGATCGCGGCGGCCTGCTCGATACCTCGGTTTCCACCGTCCACAGCAAGACTATGGCCGAAGCGCTGAAAAAGTGGGACATCATGACCTGCGGCGACGAGGCGGTGAAAAACTTCTACAAAGCCGGCCCCGGTGGGGTTCCGACCCAGGTCGCGTTCTCCCAGGCGGCCCGTTGGGGCTCACTGGATGCGGATCGCGCCAACGGTTGTATCCGCTCGGTTGAGAACGCCTTCAGCAAAGAGGGTGGCCTGGCCGTACTGTTCGGCAACATTGCCGCAGACGGCTGTGTGGTGAAGACCTCCGGCGTCGACGAGAGCATCTGGGTATTCGAAGGCAGCGCCTACATCTGCGAGAGTCAGGACCAGGCCGTGGCCGACATTCTGGCCGACAAGGTCAAGCCCGGCGACGTCGTCGTGATCCGCTACGAAGGTCCGCGCGGCGGCCCCGGCATGCAGGAGATGCTGTACCCGACCAGCTACCTGAAGTCCAAAGGCCTGGGTAAAGAGTGCGCGCTGCTGACCGACGGTCGCTTCTCCGGCGGCACCTCCGGTCTGTCGATCGGCCACGTCTCCCCTGAAGCCGCCTCCGGTGGTGCCATCGGCCTGGTGGAACCGGGTGACCGGATCAAGATCGATATCCCGAACCGCTCCATCGACGTGCTGCTCAGCGATGAAGAGCTGGCCAACCGTCGGGCGGCGATGGATGCCAAGGGTAAGGATGGCTGGAAGCCGGCCGAAGAGCGCCCCCGCGCCGTCTCCACCGCGCTGAAGGTCTACGCCAAGATGGCTACCAGCGCCGACAAGGGCGCGGTTCGCGACCTGAGCCAGCTGGACTAAACCGCCACCCCGTTGTGGCAAGACTGGGCTGAGCCTTCGGGCTCGGCCTTTTTGTTATTAGCCCAGCGGGTTAATAACAAACACAGGGATGTGTTTTCATTGGCTGAAAGCCGATGCGAGCCCCCCTAAAACAAGTAGTTTCACGCAACTACGCCAGTTTTAGGGGGCGACGGGCAAATAGAGCGGAAGCGTATTTGCCCTCCAGGTTAATAGCTAGAAGATCACTGCAAATCATGACCGACCAAATCGATACCCCCGAAATCATTGACGACAGCGCTGCCCCGACCGAAACCGAGGTCGACAACGCCGAGCAGAAACATATGCGCTCGATCCGCACCTTCGTGATGCGCGCCGGACGCATGACCCCGGCGCAGCAGAAAGCGCTGGACGAGCAATGGCCCACGCTGGGGCTGGAGCTGGCCGATGGCCTGATCGACTACGCCAAGGTGTTCGAGCGCGAAGCGCCGACCGTGCTGGAGATCGGTTTCGGCATGGGCGATTCGCTGCTGGCGATGGCCGAGGCGGCCCCGGAGATCAACTTTATCGGCATCGAAGTGCACAAGCCCGGCGTCGGCCGACTGCTCAACAATGTCGCCAAGGCGGGACTGAAGAACCTCAAGGTCTACAACGATGACGCGCTGCTGGTGCTGAAAGACTGCATCGCCGACGGCTCGCTGGACGGCATCCAGCTGTTCTTCCCCGACCCCTGGCACAAGAAAAAGCACCACAAGCGCCGGATGGTGCAGCCCGAAATCGCCCAGACCTTCCGCGCCAAACTCAAGCTCGGCGGCAAGTTCCACATGGCCACCGACTGGGAAAACTACGCCGAGCACATGATGGAAGTGATGAGCGCCGCCGAAGGCTACCGCAACGCCGCCGGTGAAGGTGAGTACTCACCCCAGCCCGAGAGCCGCCCCGACACCAAGTTCCAGCGCCGCGGCGAACGCCTGGGTCACGGAGTCTGGGATCTGGTGTTCGAGCGGACCGAGTAAGCCACCACTCCGTTATCCTGACCAGAGGACGCAACGTTCGATTCAGCCGATCGGGCGTTGCAACCTGCCTCCTTCCGACTGAAACCTGCTCTTCCCATCACGCCGATTGGCCCGTTCCTCGAACCGTTATATTATAACGATCCTTAATACTTGAGCCTCGCTGATTCCCACTCCCGGGGTGCAGCCCTACAGGCCACAATCACCAATCGATGCCCAAGCGCATCCAACCCGAGAATATTCTGTGACTAAGATTCTGGCCGTACCCACCAATATCCTGACCGGCTTTCTGGGGGCGGGGAAAACCACCGCAATCCTGCAGCTATTGGCGCAGAAGCCTGCCGATGAGCGCTGGGCGGTGCTGGTCAACGAGTTCGGTGAGATCGGCGTCGACGGCAGCCTGTTCGAAGGTCAGCACGGCGAACAGAGCGGAGTCTTTATCCGCGAGGTGCCCGGAGGCTGCATGTGCTGCGCCGCCGGCCTGCCGATGCAGATCGCGCTGAATATGCTGCTCAGCCGGGCTAAGCCGGACCGGCTGTTGATCGAACCGACCGGCCTCGGTCATCCGCTGGAGGTGGTTCAGTCGCTATCGGCCGAGCATTACCGCGACGTGCTGTCGTTGCAGCAGATCATCACCCTGGTCGATGCTCGCCAGCTCGGTGATAGCCGCTATACCGACCACCCCACCTTTAACCAGCAGATCGCCATCGCCGACCTGATCGTCGGCAACAAGCAGGACCTCTACCAGACCGGTGACCACGCCAAGCTGGAAGCCTATGTGGCGCAGCAGGCGCGGCCCGACGTCTCGGTGCTGTTCACCGCACAGGGCGAGCTGGCACCGGCGCTGCTGAACGGTGCCTCCCGGGCGGCGATGCCCGAGGCAGACGACGCCGGCCACCATCACCACAGCTCGGCTCCGGGTCTCTCCGAAGCGCCCATTCCGGACAACGGTTTCCTGAAGGCCGAGAACCAGGGTGAAGGCTTTGAGAGTGTCGGCTGGCGTTTCAACGCCGACGAGGTTTTCGATCGCGCCAAACTGATGAACTTCCTCAGCGGCCTGGACGCCGAGCGGATGAAAGCGGTGTTTATCACCGAAGAGGGGATCTTCGGCTACAACCTGACCCGCGATGCTCTGACCGAGATCGAACTCGACGACAGCCTGGAAAGCCGCATCGAGATTATCGCCCCTGAGCGAGATCCGAGTTGGGAGCCGCAGCTGATGGCCTGCCGGGTGAATGCGGCCGACTGACGGGAGCCCCCCAGCCGGTTACTGGGCGGTCGCCTGCGCCCTCAAATCCAGCACTTTACCGACCGTTCGGTTCCAGTTCGCCGCACAATCGGGGCCGCAACGCTGAGCCCAACGGAGCAGCACCACTTCGCGGGCGATCTGGCTGCGGGCTTCCAGGTCCACATCGGACGGGGTGAACAGTTCCATGTTACCGACCTCTCCAATCGGACAGGGGCCGTCGGCCAGACAGGCCAGCGCGATCGCATCTTCGGTCGCCGTCTCGCGCCACATGTTGTCGGTCAGCTGCGCCAGCTCACGTTCCAGTAACGCCTGTTGCTCCGGGCTCAACCGATTCCACTTGTTCAGGTTCATGGCACCGAACGCCAGCCCCCAACCAACCCTTAGCGTAAAACCGTAGGGCGCCACCTTGTAGAGCTGACCGGTATAGGCCGACATGGTCCCGGTGATCACGCAATCGAAGATCCCACTCTCCAATGCGTCGGTTACATCGTTGAACGGTGCACTGACCGGCACCCCACCGGCTCCTTCAATAAAATCGCCCAATGTGGTCAGGAACACCCGCACATGCTTGCCCTTCAGATCGGCCACACTGCGCACCGGACTGCTGCACCAGAGCATCTGACTCGGGAACGGATACAGCATCATCAGCTTGGCGTTGTACTTCTCCGCAAACGCCAGCTCCAGGGTATGGAAATAGGCATCGGCAACCTGACGCTGCACCGCGATGTTCTGCACCAAGGATGAGAGGTCGGCGCCTTCGAAGATCTCACTCTCGGGCACCACATAACCGGGCAAACCAAAGGCGAAATCAAACACCCCCTTCTTCACCAGTCGCATGATCTCGAAGCCCTGCAATCCCAGCTCGGTGTGGGGGTTGATCTCGCCGACAATGGTCCCTTCCGAGACCTCGGCGATATGCTGGTTCCAGAACGGCCCTTCGTGCTTCTGGTAATTGGTGAAATAGTCCCAGGTACCGACCGCCTTGATGATCTGGGTATCCCCGGCCTGAAGCGGCAGACTGATCAAAGCGAGCATCAGACTCAGGACCACTGAGCGAGCCAGCGAGCAAGATTGTTGTGTTAACCCATTCATAAGTGACAGCGATACTTACCTTGATCCGATCCCAGTGTTCAGGCTCCAGAGTAGCTTGATTCCAACCGATTAACTACGCCTTCCGCTGGAAGCCATGACCACGGATAGCGGGATTTTTCTGTCCCACTTTCTCATTCGGTGGAACCATGGCGTATGATGCAGAGCAGACCGATCAAGGCAGTTTTTCTATGACTCGAAGTCGTCGGCTGGGAATCCGTGGCCGCTTTTTCATCGCATTTTGCGCCCTGAGTGCACTGACCCTGCTGGCCAGCATCATCAGCTGGGTCTCCTATAATCGCCTCGGCGACGAGCTCAATCAGGTGGTCGAGGAGAATATCAAAACCCTCGGGCTGATGGCCGATCTGCGCGAGCGCGGCAGCAAAATCACCCTGCTGGCGCCCACCCTGCTGGCCGCCGGTGATGACCCCGGTCGTCAACAGATCTGGCAGCAGTTGCATCAGAACATCACCGCCATGACCGACCTGCTGCCGCAGATCGCCGAGCACACCCGCGATCCGGCGACGATCAGCAGTCTGGTCGATCGGATCGCCACGCTCAGATCCACCCTGGCCGCGCTGGATACCAACGTGCTGGAGCGGTTTGCCGTACAACGGCAGAAACGCGCCGAGAACCAGCGCCTGCGCTGGATCGCCTCTAACTTTCTGAATGAGATCAACCTGTTGGCCGACAACGTCCAGAAAAGTCTGGCCAGTTACTACAATCAGGACTTCCCGGATTCCTGGATCGTGATCAACAGCCTGGGCCAGGATCAGGCCAGCAACCTCAAGGTGGACCTGCAGCGGCTGTTCCAGATCAAAGCCGACGTCAACCTGCTGATCAACCTGGTCGATCGGGCCCAGCATCTGCCGGACCTGAACTCACTGATCGCCACCCAGACCCATGCCGACGAGATCACCCGCCAGATCCAGCAGGCGATCCAAGCATTGGGCAATATCCAGGGTGCCCAAACCCTGAAGCAGACCATCACCAATATCGTGTTCCTGACCCATGGCGATAACAACATGTTCCGGCTGCGAAGCCAGGAGCGTTCTACCCTGGAGGCCGGTCAGGGGCTACTGAGCCAGATGGGTGACGAGCTGGAAGGGCTCAACCATCTGATCGCACTGCAGACCAACCGGGTTGAGGAATCGGCCCAGGCCTCGGCGATCAGCGCCCGAGAAACAATCCAGAAAGGCCGCTTCTGGATGCTGCTGATGGTGGCCGTGAGTCTGCTGTTCTCGATTCTGGTGGTCTGGCTCTATGTCGGTCGCTACATGGTGGCGCGGATCACCAGCCTGGATGCCAGCATGCGCTCGATCGCCAACGGCCATCTGGAGGAGCCTGTGTCGGTCAAAGGGCACGATGAGATCGGCGCCATGGCACGCTCGCTGATCAGTTTCCGGGATCAGCTCAGCACCCTGCAGGAGGAGCTGGTGCAAGCCGGTAAGCTGGCGGCACTGGGGCAGTTATCCGCCGGTATCGCCCATGAGATCAACCAACCGCTGTCGGCCATCGGTCACTACTCCCACAACGGCGTGCGGTTGCTCAAAGCCGGTCGGCTGGAGGATACCGAGAAAAACTTCAATCAGATCGCCAACCTGACCAAGCGCGCCACCACCATCATCACCCGACTCAAATCCCTGGCCCGCAACCAGCCGGTCAATCTGGCGGTGGTCGATCTACACCGGGTGATCGACAACGTGTTGATGCTGCTGGAGGGGGACGAGGTCCGTAAGCAGACCCAAATCGAGATCCGCTTTGATCAGGACGACAATCGGGTCAAAGCCGATGAAGTCCAGCTGGAGCAGGTGATCCTGAACCTGATCACCAACGCACTGGACGCGATGCACGAGCAACCCGATAAGTGCATCTGGATTCACTGCCACCATCGCAACGACCGGATCGAGATCGATGTCAGCGACAACGGCCCCGGCATCAGCGACGCACTGCGCGAGCAGATCTTCGAGCCCTTCTTCACCACCAAGAGGCGCAACCAGAGCCTCGGGCTCGGGCTGTCGATTTCGTATAACATCATCAAGAACTTCGGCGGCAGACTGACGGTCAATGACGATCATGACGGCGGCGCCAGTTTCCGTATCCAGCTACCCCGCCATCAACGCGACAAATAACCAAAGACATCACGAGAGATAAAACGAGACAACTCATGAGTGCAGTCACCGCTAAAGGCCAGGTCATCATCATCGACGACGAGGAGATCGTCCGTGAATCGATGATCCAGACCCTCGATCTGGAGGGCTACCAGGCAACGGCGGTGGAAGACCCGCAGCAGGCTCTGGAGCAGCTGTCGATGAACTGGCTGGGTGTGGTGATCTGCGATGTTCGGATGGACATCATGCACGGACTGGAGGTGTTGCAGAAGATTCTTGAGATCGACGCGGAAATTCCGGTGATCATGTTCAGCGGCCACGCCGATATCGCCATTGCGATCCAGGCGATCCGCCAGGGCGCTTACGATTTCCTGGAGAAGAACGACGATCCGCAGCACCAGCTCAATACGGTCGAGCGGGCCTGGCAGAAGCGCGAACTGGTGTTGGAGAACCGCCGACTGCGGCAAAGCATCGATGGCCAGAGCCAGCTCGATCATCGCCTGGTCGGCCAGACCGAGGCAATGGTTCGACTGCGGGATGCGGTGATGCAGCTGGCCCAGATCGACGTCGACCTGATCATCCACGGCGAAACCGGCACCGGCAAAGAGGTGGTGGCGCGCTGCCTGCACGATTTCAGCCCCCGCAAGGACAAGCCCTTTGTGGCCCTCAACTGCGGTGCGGTGACCGAGTCGGTGATCGAGAGCGAGCTGTTCGGCCACGAGGCCGGCTCCTTCACCGGTGCCAACAAGCAGCGGATCGGCAAGATCGAACACGCCAGCGGCGGCACCCTGTTTCTGGACGAGATCGAGAGCATGCCGCCATCACTGCAGGTGCGGCTGCTGCGGGTATTGCAAGAACGCACCCTGCAACGACTCGGCGGCAATGCCGAGATTCCGATCGATATCCGGGTCATTGCCGCCAGCAAGGTCGACTTGCGCGAGGCCGCCGACCAACACAGCTTCCGTGAAGACCTGTATTACCGTCTTAACGTGGCCAACATCGATATCCCCAGTCTGGACCAGCGCAAGGACGATATCCCGCTGCTGTTCACCCATTTTGCCGACCAGGCCTGCCAGCACTACGGTCGCGACCACAAGCCGGTGCCCGAACTGCTGCTGCAGCAACTGTGCCTGCAGAGCTGGCCCGGTAATGTTCGCGAGCTGCGCAACGCCGCCGAGCGCTGGGCATTGGGACTGCCGTTCACCGGCGACACCCTGCTCAACCAGGCCCCGGCCTCGGTGCCGACCGAGGGCAACCTCGACGACCTGATCGCCGGCTACGAGCGCGAGGTGATCATCGCGGCGCTGAAAGCTCAAAACGGCCAGATCGAACTGACCGCCCAGGCGCTGGGTATCCCGCGCAAGAAACTCTACCTGCGGATGAAGAAGTACCAGCTCGAGCGCGGTGATTACCTCGACAGTTGAGTCAAAACTGACACATCAGCAGCCCGACCGGCGAGTCAGAAGTGACTCATGCCGAGCTTACCAACCTCATTTATTAACTTTTAGTTCGTTGTTTTAAAAGAAACTTTTTCTTTATCCAGATCTGGCCCCAGGCTTGCAATAGCCGATACAGCAACCGTCTTCGGTATTGCTTAATCACACAGATCTGGAGAACAACAATGAAACGGTTTACCCAAACAACAGCAGCTCTGCTCGCCTCGATTCTGACCCTGGGAGCAACCAGCACCGCCTCCGCCGCGACCCGCTGGGACATGCCGACCCCCTACGGTGACGGAACCCACCAAACCCAGGTGGCTCGAAGCTTTGCCGAAGAGATCAACGCCAACGCCAACGGTAAGCTGACGGTCAATGTTCATTCCGGCGGTTCGCTGATCAAGCATCCGGAAATCCACCGCGCAGTCAAAACCCGTCAGGTGCCGATCGGTGAGGTCTTTATCGGTCGTCTTGGCAACATCAACCCGATCTTCAAGCTCGACAATATTCCTTTCCTGGCCACCGATTTCGACAGCGCCGAGAAGCTCTACCAAGCCTCCAAGCCGGCCCTCAACAAGGCCCTGGCCAAAGAGAACCTGATCCTGCTCTACACCTCGCCATGGCCGGCCCAGGACCTGTACTCGAACAAGCCGGTCAACAGCCTGGCCGACCTGTCCGGCATGAAGATGCGCTCCTACAGCCCGACCACTTCACGACTGGCCGACCTGATGGGCACCACCCCGGTCAATATCCCGTTCAGCGATGTGGCCCAGGCGTTCACCACCAACGCGGTGGAAGCGATGATCACCTCGCCCAGCACCGGGGTTAACAGCCAGAGCTGGGACTACATCTCCCACTTCACCACCATCCACGCCTGGATTCCGAAGAACATGGTGTTCGCCAACAAGCGCGTGTTCGACCGTCTGGATCAAGCGACCCAGCAGGTGATCCTGACTGCGGCGGCCAATGCCGAGAAGAAAGGTTGGGCCCTGGGCCGCAAGCTGGCGATTGAGCATACCGATGCCCTGGCCGAAAACGGCATCAAGGTGACCGAGCCCAGCGCTCAACTGGTTTCCGAACTGGAGAAGATCGGCGCCACCATGATCGATGAGTGGCTCAACGAAGCCGGCGACACCGGCAAGAGCGTGATGGACTCCTACCAGTCGATGTAAGCCCCCGACGCAGAGCTGTCCGCATCGCGGACGGCTCTGCGCTACCTCTGCAGTCAAACTTCTGCAGTCAAAACGATAAAAAAATCCGGCGCGTTGAACGAAGCCCATCGACGCAGTAACCGGATCGGGACACGACCATGTTGACGCTGAAAAAAACCTTCTACACCACCTCCCTGGTGCTCTCGGGCACCTGCCTGGTGGTGATGACGCTGTTGATTCTTGCCCAGATAATCGCCCGTTTCTTCGGCGTTATCATCCCCTCCTCGGAGGACTTCGCCGGCTGGCTGTTATCGGCCACGATCTTCTTCGGCCTGGCCTACACCTTCAACAGCGGTAACCACATCCGGGTAACCATCCTGCTGTCGCGGCTCAGCGGCCCCAGCCGCCGCCTGGTTGAGTTCTTCAACCTCAGCGCCGGCCTGCTGATCAGCGGCTACCTGGCCTACTACACCGCCTATACCGCGTACGAGTCCTACATCTACAACGATGTGACCGACACCTATCTGGCAGTTCCGCTGTGGTTGGTACAGCTGCCGATGGCACTGGGCTCGGTGTTCTTTTTTATCGCCATCACCGACAGTTTCCTGGCCGCGTTGCAGGGTAAAACCCCCGGCTTTATCGCCCATGAAGATGCCCTGGGCACCACGGAGTAACGATCATGGATATCTCAATCGTAGGCGCCATCGTCGTCGCCAGCATGCTGCTGATGCTGACCAGCGGTATCTGGGTTGCACTGACCCTGACCGGCATCTCGGTCATCGGCTTGGCCTTGATCGGTAATGACAGCATCGGCTTGCTGCTGGGCACCTCGTCCTGGAGCGCCGTGACCGGCTGGTCGCTGACCGCCTTGCCGCTGTTTATCTGGATGGGTGAGATCCTGTTCCGCACCCGGCTGTCGCAGGATCTGTTCGAAGGCCTGTCCCCGCTGCTGTCGAAGCTGCCGGGCAAACTGCTGCACGTGAATATTCTCAGCTGCGGCATCTTTGCCGCGGTTTCCGGCTCCTCGGCGGCAACGGCCGCCACCATCGGCCGGATGACCCTGCCGGAACTGTCCCGCCGCGGTTACGACGATGCCATGTCGATCGGCACCCTGGCCGGTTCCGGCACCCTCGGCCTGCTGATCCCGCCGTCGATCATCCTGATCGTTTACGGCGTCTCGGCCGAAGTCTCGATCGCCCGCTTGTTCCTGGCCGGTGTCTTCCCCGGTCTGGTCCTGATCCTGCTGTTTATGGCCTTCACCGCGGTCTGGACACTGATTCAGGGCCGCCAGGGCAAGACCGCCGACAATGTCAGCTACAGCTTCTCGGAAAAGCTACGCTCACTGAAGAAACTGATTCCCATCGTGTTTCTGATCACCGCGGTACTGGGCTCTATCTACCAGGGTATCGCCACCCCCACCGAAGCCGCCGCCTTCGGCGTCGCCGGCTCGCTGCTGCTGTCGGCACTGCTGGGCAGCTTCAGCCTGAACGGGCTGCTGGACAGCATCGCCGGTGCGGTCAAAAACTCCTGCATGCTGGGGCTGATTCTGGTCGGCGCCCACTTCCTGACCCTGGCGATGGGCTTTATCGGAATCCCCAACGCGCTGGCCAGCTGGATCGCCCAACTGGGCCTGTCGCCGGTGGAGCTGATCATCTACCTGACCGTATTTTTCGTGGTGCTGGGCTGCTTCCTCGACGGGATCTCGGTGATCGTTCTGACCACCTCGGTAGTACTGCCGATGGTGACCCAGGCCAATATCGACCTGCTCTGGTTCGGTATCTTCCTGGTGCTGGTGGTGGAGATGTCGCAGATCACCCCGCCGGTGGGCTTCAACCTGTTCGTGATCCAGGCCCTGACCGGCAAGAACATCTTCTACGTCGCCAAGGCGGCACTGCCGTTCTTCTTTATGATCGCGCTCGCCATCGTTCTGATCACCCTGTATCCGTCGATCGTGCTGTACCTGCCGACGATGATGACCTCCTGATCCATCGCTTTCGCCGATCAATCCTAGGTTCCAAGCAAAAGCCCGCTCGTGTTTCATGCACGGCGGGCTTTTCGGTTGAGTCTTGGGCTGAGGCTATTCGCTTTGCGGCAGCTCTCCGATATAACGGTTGATCACCGCTTCCACCCCGCCTTCGGCCTTCAGCTGATTCAGCGCTTCCTGCAGGCAGGCAATGGCCAGCGGATCGGTGGCGGGGTGAAACGCCACCCCCATCTGCCCCTCGCTGAAGACATGGATCAGTTCGTAGTCGCTGGCCTTATCGCCAAGCTGATTCATGTAGTAGAAGGTGGGTTGCGAGGCATAGGCAATGGCATCCAAACGGCCCCGAATCAGCTGGATCACTAGATTATCCGCATAGCTGGTCCGCTGAATGACTTGGGGATTCACCCCGGCTTCAAGCAGTAGTTGCTCGCCGATGTCGTCTTTCACCGTGCCGATTCTCAGATCGTTCATATCTTCCACCGAGCTGATCCGCAGTTGCTTGTCGCGTTTGGCGATCAACGCCACCGTGATCGGCACGATCGGACCGACAAAGGTAAACAGCTTCTCGCGCTGCAGTGTAATGGTGGTGGAGAACAAGCCATGATCCGGCCGGATCTGGATGGTCCGGTAGGAGCGGGCCCAGGGCAGGAAGACGATGCTCTCGGCATCCACCTTGGCACCCAGCCGTTTGAACAGGGTCAGCAGGATCTCCGTGGTCATCCCGGTCGGTTTGCCCTGCTCGCCGACGAAGTTGTAGGGCGCATAATGCTCGCTCAGCCACTGAATCTGCTCCAGCGACGAAGCACAGCCATCGTCGAGCGCTTCCGCGTTCGCCCTACCCAGGATCAGCACCAACAACAGTGCCCATAGAGTTCGCTGCATGGGGTTAACCTCTGCGACTGATGATCCGGACAGCAACCAAGAATCTTAGCCTCAATAACAGCCCTACCAGTAAGGGTATAGCAGCTAATTGACGACTGGGTTGGATTAATCTCGAAAGCACTCTGCAAAGCGGCAGCGAAATCGCCGATCCTCCACTAGAATCAATTTATGGGGCGTAAAGTTCCGACAAAAATCCAACAAAGCCCCGACACTGAAAGCACACCTCGAAAAACACCGGTCAGGATGATTTAATCCGATCAATAGCTAGGACTTGCTGTTGTTGTACCAATTGATAGGGATGTTGATATGCCGGAGCAACACGCACTCAACCCTCGCCGGCTGGTGATCACCACCAGCATCAGCGCCTTCATTTTTTTGCTGGCGATGTCGTTCCTGTTCTACCAGGGCAATCGGATGGACGCCCACCATGTGCCCCAGATGCACGCGGTGATGAATATCAAGCTGGAGGCGACCACCGCCCACCTGTGGTTCGAAGAGATTCTCTCCGGCGATCGCAACGAGTCGATCAGCTCGGTATGGACCCATATCGAGCAGGCGGACTGGTATGCCGAAGCCCTGCTTCGCGGAGGCCGCCGAAACAATCACAGCTATCAGCCCCTGAATGAGCCGGCATTACGTGAGGCGATTACCCTGGTCAGAGCCAAGCTGGAGAATTTCCGTCAGATCGCGGTGCAGCGCTACGAGAACCTCAGTGGCTCCGAAGCCGGTTCGGATCTTGACCAGGAGTTCGACCGGATATTCCAGTCGTTTATCCGCGAGGCCAATTTTGTCCAGCAGGATATTCAAGGCCGGATCGCCGCCGATTTGAGGCAGTTCAAGATTGCCGGCGGCGCCATCCTGGTGCTGGCGACGCTGCTGGCGCTACTGTTCAGCGTGGCCCTGTATCAGCGCGAGCGACAGAAACAGCAACTACTGCAGTCGCTGTCGGAATCCAATCACGAGATCGAACAGAAGAATCTGGAGCTGAATTTCCGCGCCAACTATGACCCGTTGACCCAACTGCCCAACCGAGCCCTGTTCACCGACCGCCTGGCCCAGACCATCCTCGAGTCGAAGCGAATGGGAACCAGCTTTGCGCTGCTGTTTATCGATCTGGATCACTTCAAAACCACCAATGATCGTTACGGTCACCAGGCCGGTGATCAGCTATTGCAGCAGACTGCCGAACGGATCAGCCGCTGCCTGCGCGAACTGGATAGCGCCTCCCGGATCAGTGGTGACGAGTTTATGGTGCTGCTGAAAACCCTCAAGGGCCAAAGCCATGCCGTCGAGACGGCCCAGGAGATCGCCTCCCGCCTGACCAGTGAGATGAGCCAGCCGTTCCGGCTCGGCGAGGTGACTTCCTACGTCACCGCCAGTATCGGGGTGGCGATCTACCCCGACGACGGCGATAACGCCGAAGCCCTGATGCTGTCGGCCGACTCGGCCATGTATCACGCCAAGGAGATGGGTCGGAACCGGTTTGAGCTGCATAGCCAGTCGCTATCGACCAGCGTACAGCAGCGCATCACCATCGAACACGACCTGCGTGAAGCCCTGCAAGAGCGCCAACTGATCGCCTATTTCCAGCCCCAGTGGGACCTGCAAACCAAGGAGGTCACGGCCCTTGAAGCCCTGGTGCGCTGGCAGCACCCCGAACACGGCCTGATCGCCCCGGACCAGTTTATCGAAGTGGCCGAGAAGATCGGTCTGATCCACCTGATCGATTACCTGGTACTCGAAGACGCCCTGAAGCAGACCCTGCGGTGGCACGCCCAGGGCTTCAAGCTCAAGCAGGTGGCCGTCAACATCTCCCCCTACACCTTCCATCGGCAGGACTTCCTCAGCACCGTGGTCGAACTGCTGACCCGGCATCAAGTCAGCGGTGATGCGCTGGAGATCGAGATCACCGAGCATGCCCTGCTGGAGGACAGCGACTACAGCCGCGAAGTGCTGGCCAATCTGAAGAAACTGGGCGTGACGATCGCCATCGACGACTTCGGCACCGGCTTCTCATCGATGAGTTACCTGCGCGATCTGCAGATCAATACCCTGAAAATCGACAAGAGCTTTGTCGACCAGTACCAGCAAAACGCCGCCACCGGCATCATCCTGCGAAACATCATCCAACTCGGTCGTTCGCTGGGGCTAAACGTAGTCGCCGAAGGGATAGAGACCGAGAGGCAGGAGCAGGACCTGACCCGCTTCGGCTGTCAGACCGGTCAAGGCTATCTATGCGCTAAACCGCTGCCGGTCGAACAGATCAATGCCCAGTTCGTCCCGGCCAAAGCCAGTAACGTGCTGACCCTCAACCCCAGCTGCAAAAAGCGCGGCAACGGCCATCAGGATTAGCCGATCCACTCCCGCAGGTAGGCCTGATCCAAGCCCAGATAGCCCAGCAGCAGCACCGCCACCTGGGGGTAGACGCGGGTGTTGTTCAGAGATGTCGCCCGCTCGACAAAGGCCGGTACCCAGCTCATCAGCTGTTGCTCGATAAAGCGCAGCTGCTTCTCGAGCAGCATGCCCTGCTCGGCATCGGAGCTCGAATTCACCCCCTGCATCACCAGGTTGCCCAGATAATCCAACATGATCGCCAAGTGGTCGGCCGGTTCGTTCATGCCCTCGTTAACCGCCAACCCTTCGGACTGGAGCAGGTCGAGCATATCCAGGTGGGGTTGCTGGTACAGCAGGCCGTCGTCGGACAGGTAGACCGAGGCATAGGGCAATGCCGAGCTCTTCTGATCCACCAGAAAGCACTGGGTAAAATCGGCCGCCAGCTCCAGTCGGGGCTGGTCCTGCGCTGCCATCTGCTGTAATGCCTGCTGCAGCGCGCCGACCTCTTCGCTCAAGCCGTTATCCGCCAGACCTTGCAGAAAGTCACGGCCTTCCTCACCGCAATAGGCCTGCAGCTGTTCATCGTTCAGCTCGCTGGCAAACAGGGTCGAAAACCACCAGTAGATACTGGCCCGCGTTTCTGACAATTCGCTGAAACTGTTCATGAGATTCCTCGCTGTTCAGAGCCTTGGCGGTCCTTAGGACCGCCGTTGATTGTGGCCGCCATTAGCGGCCAAACTTCTCGCTAGCGCACTTCCACCGGGCCACCGAAGGCGGTCACCGGCGGCACCTCGCCGACATATTTCTCGATCTCGACCAGACAGGTGTTGGCACTGGTGGCCTGGGACAGCTTGGAAGCGCCGATATCCTGGGTCACGGTGTTCGGATCGCCGTAGGTATCCAGCGAACCTATGGACGCATCCAGCGGTCCGTACCAGGCCCCTTCGTGGATCCGCACCACACCCGGGGCGAAATCATCGGTCACCCGCGCCCCGGCCAGCAGCTGGCCGCGATCGTTATAGACCCGCACCAGATCACCATCGCGGATACCGCGACGACGGGCATCTTCCGGGCTCAGGTAGATCGGCTCACGGCCCTGCACGCTATAGGTGCTGCGGTAGGCTTCGGATTCGCACATCTGCGAGTGCAGTCGCTGGTCCGGGTGGCAGGATTGCAGCCACAGCGGGAAGCGATCGGAGCCGGGCCCACCGTGGGAGCGCTCGCTCTTTTCGAACCACATCGGATGCCCCTTGCAGTTATCGTAGCCGTAGCGGTCGATCTTACGGCTGAAGATCTCGATAAAGCCGGACGGGGTACCCAGTGCCTTCAGCTCCGGATCGTCGCGGAAGTCGGCGTGGCGGGTCCAGGGCTTGCCGGCACCGAAGTCGACATAGCCCTCGTCCCAAAACTGGGCGAATTCCGGCATCGCGAACTTGCCTTTGTTGGCGTCGCGACAACCCTCGTAGAGTTCGCGCAGCCATTCCATCTCGCCCTTACCGCGGCTGTACTCCTTGTGCTTGCCGAAACGACGGCACAGCTCGGTGAAGATATGGAAATCGGTACGGGACTGGAACAGCGGGTCCACCAGTCGCTGCATCGCCAGGATGCCGCGGGTACTGTAGGAGCCGTACTGGTCGATATCGTTGCGCTCGAACTGGGTACAGGCTGGCAGCACGATGTCGGAGAACCGGCACGAAGCGGTCCAGTTAAAATCGATCGTGACCACGGTTTCCAGATTGCGGAACGCCTGCTTCATCCGGTTGCGATCCTGGTGGTGGTGCCAGGGATTACAGCCGGAGATCACCATCATCTTGAGGTTCGGCAGCGTCACCTTGCCGCCGTTGTAGTCGATCTGCTTGCCCGGCTCCAGGATCGCATCGACCCAGCGCGCCACCGGAATGGTCTTGCTGTAGCCGTTGAAGTCATCGTTGTCGTGGATCGGCTTCTGGCCCTGATCCGGGTTACGCGGGAACGCACCCGGACCGCTGGCACCGGAGGAGGGCACCCCGATCGAGCTGTAGTGGTGGGCATAACTGACTCCGCCACCGGGTTGACCGATCTGACCCAGCATAGCCGCCAGCACCGCACCCATCCAGTAGGGCTGCTCGCCATGCTGCTGACGCTGGATGCACCAGCCGAACAGCAGCTGGGTCCGATCCGCCGCCATCGCCCGGGCCAGTTCCCGGATCACGTCGGCGTCGACGCCACAGATCTCGGCGGCCCACTCTGGGGTCTTCTCGACCTTGTCTTCGGACTCACCGAGCAGGTAGGGCACGAAGCGCTCGAAACCCAGACAGTAGGTATCGAGGAATTTCTGGTCGTGCAGCTGCTCGGTATAGAGGGTATGGGCGATCGCCAGCATCATCGGCACATCGGTCTGCGGGTTGATGTACTGCTGCTCGCAGCCGAGGAACTTCTGGGTTTTGCTGCGTACCGGGTCGATGCTGACCACCCGGATCTCGCCGTCGGCGACCTTCTGCTTGAGCTGGTCGAGGTAGCGGTAAGACTCGTGGGTCTCGCAGGCCCAACCGACCTGCAGGTTTTTCACCGGGTCGTTGGCCCAGAGCACGATCAGCTTACTGTTCTCCAAGATCAGCGGCCAGGAGGTGCCTTGGGCGTAGACCTCGGTGGAGCCCAGCACGTAGGGCAGGATGGTCTGTCCGGCGCCGGTGGAATAATCCCCCACCTTCTTGATGAAGTTGCCGTGCATCGCCACCGCCCGCTGCATATGGTTGCCGCAGCTGTGTAGCTGGCCAGTCTGGCGCCAACCGGTCTGACCGGCATGCAGCGCCCAGGGGCCGTATTGGGTCTGGATTCGTTCCAGCTCCTGGTAGAACAGGTCCAGCGCCTCGTCCCAGGTCACCCGGATAAAGCGGTTGTCGCCCCGTTGGCTGGTGTCGCTGTTATGGCGGTTCTTGTACCAGTCGTAGCGCACCATCGGATAACGCACCCGAGACGGGCTGTAGATGATCCCTTCGATGCCGTTGAGCATATCGGTGGGGTGGGAATCCATCTCGAACGGCTTCACTTCAACCACCTTGCCGCCGTAGATCCGGGCCCGGAAGGCGCCCCAGTGGGAGCCGGTAATGCGCCAGATGCCCGGATCGGTTTCGGCGGCCTGAGCGCTGCGAACCAGCAGGCTGGGCCCAACCATCGAAGCCGCCGATGAAGCCAGGATGCCTTTTAGAAAATTACGTCTGTTGATGGACATAATGTGCTCCTTAAATTTTCAAATTCGTTCTGCTTCAGTGATCTGAAGAGCGCGACTTACGGCTATCCCTGCCCGCGCGCCGGGGTTTCAATGCTTGTCGTCGGAGAAATCGGACGAATGTTTCTGCAGGTACTTCAGGATCACCGCCTGGCTGTCACCGTCGAGGTTGACGAAGGACAGCATGCCGTTGAACATCCCCGGCCAGGTGTTGGCGTCGAAGTGGTTCTCATCGGGCTGGGTGTGGCAGACGCTACAGCTGCTCTGGTAAGTCTCTTTGGCATAGTCCCAGATCATCTCGGTGGACTCGGCCAGGGAACCGGCCCGCATCCAGACCACCGCGTTGATCCGCTCCCATTCCAGCCCGGTCATGTCGTCCTCTTTTCGCTCGAAGCCGGAAACCAGTTGATCGTTCTGGGCCGCGGCCTTGGACAGGTGGCCGGAGGAGATGTTGAAGCCGAAGTCTTCGTTGATAACCCGACCAAAGCCCTTGGTCCGACGCCAACCGCTCAGCTCGACCTTGAGGCTGTCACCGTCGATCTCCAGCACCTTGACCGGGGTAGCCGCATTCAGCTGACCGGCTTCGACCGCCAATTGCGGGTCTTCGTAGATCGGTAGCTGGCGGATGCTGTAATAGGTTTTACCGGTGTCGAAGCCGGATACCGCGGCACCCTGCTCCAGCTGGGCAAAGGCTTCGGAGACCCCTTCAAGCATGTCCGGCAGTTCGTGGGCAATGCCTTTGTGGCAGTCCAGACAGCTCTGATCACGCTCGGCGGCGCGACGCATCTGGACCTGGGCTTTCTCCGACATGTTGTCGAAGTTCATGCTGTTGTAATCGTGGCAGTTGCGGCATTCCAGCGACTTGTTGGCCGAGAAGCGCTGCCATTCGTGCTGCGCCAGCTCGAGCCGCTTGTCGAGAAACTTCTCGCGGGTATCGATAGTGCCGAACAGTTTGCCGAACACCTCTTTGCTGGCCTGCATCTTACGGGCGATCTTGTCGGTCCAGTTGTGAGGGACGTGACAGTCAGGACAGGTGGCCCGAACACCGGAGTTGTTGGACCAGTGCACGGTCTCTTGCAGCTCCTGATAGACGTTGGCCTCCATCTCGTGACAGCTGATACAGAACTCTTCGGTATTGGTGGCTTCGAGCCCGGTATTGAAGGCACCCCAGAACACCACACCGGCCATAAATCCGCCCAGCGTCAGCACACCCAGACTCAGGTGGGTGCTCGGCGAGCGGATGATTTTCCACATGGAAGGAATAGACATGATTTCACTCCAGAATTAGTTTCGAGGCGACGGATTCGCGCAGGCCGATCAAAAGTGGCCCGGAGGGCCCATCAGCAGTTGCATCATCCAGACGACAAAGCCGTAACCGGCAATACCCAGCACGGTCAGCAGCGGGATAGCCAGCACAGAGATCAGCAGAAACGCCTTGGTTTCCTGGACTGCGCTAACCTCGTTTTTGGTTTCAGAGTTCGTGTTCATAACAACCTCACTCGGGCGTTTAGCGTGAATCGGTAGCGGGGTGAACCGGCGACCACCATTGCAGGAGAGGGCGGCAGTCGCCGGCACCACATGCCATTAACTTCTGTATGGATTTAATGCTAAAGCGAGGGTGTGAACGGGTCTGTCGGCGGTTATGTACAGGCGGGAACGAAATATGAAAAATTGTTAACAGAAATTGACCTGGGACGATGCCATCCCGGCAAAACCGGGTATCCTTGCCGACAGTGGTCGAGCAAATCCCGCTGCCGTCACCCGCCGCACAGAGTGAAACCAACATGAGCACAAGCTACCAACCGGCACCGACCTACCACGTCCTGGTGGTCGAAGATGATCCGATCACCCGGCTCAAGTTGAGCGGCTATTTCGAAAACGCCGGTTACCGGGTCAGCCAGGCCGGCAGCGGGGTCGAGATGCGCGAGGAGCTGGCCAAGGCCGAGATCGATCTGGTGCTGCTGGATATCAACCTGCCGGGGGAAGACGGCCTGGCACTGACCCGCGAGCTCCGCAGCCAGTCCAACATCGGCATTATTCTGGTCACCGGCCGCACCGATACGGTGGACCGGATCGTGGGATTGGAGATGGGCGCCGACGACTATGTCACCAAGCCGGTGGAGCTGCGCGAGCTGCTGGTGCGGGTAAAGAACCTGCTGTGGCGGATCTCACTGGCGCGCCAATCAGAGGCCCAACAGCCGGAGGTTGAAGAGGACAGCGACATCCTGCGCTTTGGCGACTGGCGCTTCGATATCCCGCGCCGCAAGCTGTGCCGTGGCGATCAACCGGTCAAACTGACCAAGGCCGAGTACGAAATTCTGGTGGCCTTTGTCGCCTACCCCAACCGAGTCCTGAGTCGTGAGCGACTGTTGAACCTGATCAGTCATCGGGTCGACAGCCCCAGCGATCGCACCATCGATGTACTGGTTCGGCGCCTGCGCAACAAGATCGAAACCGATCCGAAAGCCCCGGAAGTACTGATCACCGTCCACGGCGAAGGCTACCTGTTTGCCGCCGAGGTGAACTGAGCCGACAGCTCATCAACGCTAATTGTCCAGAGCATCAGCTCCTCAGGGCACCGAGATATACAGCCATTTGTGATTCAACAGCAGCTTGATAAACGGCTGCGGATTGCTCAATTGAGTCAGATGCAGATAGGACTTCACCGCGAAGCCGGTGGGATTGAAGGCCATGTAAGTCACGCTGATCTCATCCCCTGACTCCCAAGGGCCCGTCTCTTCAGACAAAATAATCTGCTCACGCTTCGGCGCCGCTAACACACCGAGCTGGGTGGCATGGGCGATATATTCGTGGGCGGTATTGTTCCACTTCTCCTCGACGTCGACGGCATTCTGGTGAAACACCGCATGGGCCAGCTCATGAGCAAGGGCACCGATATAATGCTCCTGATCAAACGGCATCTTGTACATCTGCGGTGATTGGCTGCTGTTCAATACGGCAGGTAGCGACATAATTCGGACGCGCTCGCTTTGGCGGTCATAACTGCCAAAGGCCTTGTAGCCGCCCGAGTTAATCTGATGCTCAATGATCTCAACCTGGATCGGCCTTTGAGGTCCCATCTGATAGCGGCCTAGAAATTCGAACGTCCTGGCCGCGGCCGTGCAAACATAGTCGAGCATGTTGTCGTTGGGCGCAGAGAGGGAAACTTCCGGGATGTTATCGCAACGATACTGAGCGGCGGAGACGGGCAGTGCCAAATAGATGGGGGCTAGTAGCAGCAACACCAGGGCGATGATAGAACGCTTCGGGTGGTTTCTCTGTATCATCCACTGCCCCTATTTCAAATCCACCGCCCCACATTAACGGTCTGGACCGAGTTGCTTAGAACAGCAGGGAGTATAGTTGAAGGCCTTGTATAGCAAGGACTGGCTGTTTGTCGGTGGAGTGGATTTAACCCACAAGTGGGCTTTTAGTTTCTGATATAACGCCTTAATAACCGGCCAGCTTTGCTGCGTCAGGTGCCTGAAAGGCGTGTAGTTAAGTGATTACCATGTTAGATTTAAATTCACCTCTATGAGACTCCTTTTTAAATGGAATTTCAGACATGATCTGAACTCTACTGAAGTAGGGAGTTCCAGCAAGGGCGTTTTGAAGATCTTTGAAGTGGCCATCATCAGAAAAAATGAGATCCGTGTAATTAAGGTACATTGCATGTAGGCTATCGTTATAAACACCCCTTGAAAATCTGACCAATGATTGGCTATAAGCCATTTTTGCTAAGGTAGATAGAGGGCCTTTATATATTAATGGCTCCCAGTTGCTGAGCGCATAATTAATTCTGCATTTTGTTTTATCAATACCTATTTTTTCCCATAACCTATTAGTTATCTCTTGGCCTGGGCCGACATGACAGCATATTAATAAAATTAGATAGACAATCGATAATTTAAATATGGTTCTTAGCTCTTGCGTATATGGAGAGTCGTTTTTAATGAACTCTAAGCTATTTAACCACGCCTCTAAAGAATAATTAAACGACTCATTCTCTGATGTTGGAATAATTATATTATCTTTTCCATTAATAACCTGATGAATCATCTTCGTGAAAGACTTTAAAATTTTATTCCTGTTTTTCAGTTGTTCAACATCTACATTTATTTCTTTATAATTTGTGGATGTATCACGCCAAACATCAGCTAATAGGCTTTGCGAGGAAAGTCTTACCCTTTTCTCTTCAGATGGAAAGCCCTGATTTATATAGTGAATAATTGTTTCTTCTGGAGAGGCTAGAAGCTCACTACTAAATAAGCATTGTGCGAACTCAACAATCTCCCTTCGTCTTTCTGGGTCTGATGTTTGCAGTATTTCAAGCAGAGTTACTGGCGATATGCACCAATCTCTTCCTTTCAGAAGCTGTATTTTCTTTGTTTCAACAGCATCATGTGCAGACATGATATCCATAAGATAATTAACAGCAGATGTTTCGAAATACCATATTTTCACAGAGCTTCCTTTTCACTTAACACCTCAAACAGCGGCGCGCGTTAGCGCGTCCAGCCAAGAAGTAGCAGTGCTGCTTTGATTTGTTATGCGGGTTGCCACTGCACTTTCTCAGACTTGTAGAGATCAAACTTTCCATCTCTATACCTGTATACTTCAATTTGTGTATGCCACTCCTCTCTATTCTCACCCCAGTTTCTGCTGTAAGAGTTAACGGAATAGTCAACGCCATCCGCTCTCCCCCAAGTAATTAATGGGAAGTCACTGCCTATGTCAGAGCCAGGGACTGAAATCAGGTCAAAATGATCATCCAAACGAAAAACCCTTAATCCCTCAGTATGAGCACCGCACTTGTAGCCTATTACAACCTCTAAATTCCCATCACCATCAACATCATCTGCGCATATTTCGCAGCACACAGCTTCGAACTGATAAAAACAAACCGGACTCTTATCTGGGACTATCGCATATACATAGTGTTTGTTTTCTCCCCACGTATTTGATTGCGACAGAATAACTACACGAATAGGCACCTTGCTCCATTCGCTATACTTGTATTTTCCGGGTTTAGCAGAGAACTCTATGGACTTATCTCTATCGCTTAAAGCATGATCAAAATTAAAACGCTTCAAGCCATTTTCTTCTGTGTATATATTATCTCTTCTTGTATTTTTTGTTACGCTAATTCGATTGAACTCGAAATCTGGTAGTTCTGATTGATTCCTTTTTCTGATGATCATCCAATCTTTAGGTCTTAAGCTAATGCATGTAATTAAGCCCACTACTGTTGTAACTATTGGTTCGAAATCAGGGGATGCTACTAACCATATAAAAGCTGTAAGCGTAGCAATACAAGCTAGCAAAAATGGTAGATTTGCTTTAATAAATCTCATGCGGTTCCTTTTGTCGCATAACGCCGCTAACAGCGGCGAGCGAAGCGAGTCCGGTGCCCGAAGGGCACGCACTGCTTGGCCTTGTTAAGCATCTTCTCGCGATCTCTCTTTAAGCCACCATTTGTTGCATTCTTCCAATATTCTCTCAAGCTTCTGGCTGAACTCTTTCACGAGATCTTCGTTCAGATCTTTTTCATGAGCTTCCGAAATTTTTATCTCATACTTTAGTGCGTATAACTGGTTTCTAGTCTTAACATACTGGACCCAAAGCCCTTTGTGATTGTAATAAAGATCAAGCCCTGTCAGAAAAGTAACAAATGCGCTACATACAAAAGCTGCATTCTTCATAAGCACCTTATTCTCTTCCCCAAATTCGATACCTAATGCGAGAGTAGCAATTAACGTTAGGGTTAGTGTGGCTAATTTAAATCTAAAGGTTTTCCCTTTATCCCTGTTAGCTTTCGAAGAGAAGCTCTCAATGTGACTATCAATTTCTGTCTTTAGAATTTTAAGGGATTCCAATAGCTACCTCCTCAAAGTCAATTTGAGTATTTGCTTAACACTTCAATACTTGGCCCTTGTAAAGAAGACCTTCCTTGCAAGCTTGGTCTACCTTCCAAGGTAGCAAGGAAAAATCATCCATCGATTCAGCAACATCTATCAGGCCCAGTTCGCCCAACGGGCAAATGGTTAGGCCACCAAAGATTGAAAATGATTGGAAGAAGCTGTCCCTGCTGATCGTTGTGATCTCCCTGATCTTAGAAGGGTGGACCGATACTGTTACCGGCACGCTGGGTACTTATCGTCTCGATACTATAGCTTAGCGTTTGTACCGATAGTCTGCTTTATTCCCCGGCAAAACCTATTTGGGTTACCGCTTTTTACAACGCCTAAGGCTCTACCCGATAGGTCGGCATAAAGCTGGCCGGTGACAGCGAGTCCTGCTTGATCTGCGGACTGAGCCGGTCCCGGGTCAGGCTGATAATCTCCGGGCCGATATCGTGCTCTAGCGGCTGCCCTTCCAGATAGCGTACTGCCTGATCGATCGCCAAGCGGCCGTGCAGCACCATCTGATCGGTGTTGGCCATCAACACTTTGCCCCGCAGCAGCGCCCGGTACATACCGTGGGAATAGTAGTGGCTGATCAGTTGCGGCGGTTTGTCGAGTTGACGGTGTTTGAGTTCATTGATGGCGATCTCGACCAGCACCGCGCCGCCGACGATGTAGTCCAGATCCTGATGCTGATCAAGCAGTTGCTGCAACAACGCCCGCTGCACGTCACGATCGTTGTCGCCGTAACCGGCGGTGATCACCTCGGTCACCGCGCTGTCGGCCAGCCCATCACGGATGCCGCTGCCCACTTCCGATTTGGCTTCCAACCGTTTCGGGCCGGGGAACCAGGCGACTTTGGCCGGTACGCTCCCGGCCGGGTGGCGCTCGGCCAGAAAACGGCCGACCTTGAAGCCCATCTGGTACCAGGACACCCCCACCCGACCGGTCAGACCATCGCGGGACAGATCATTCACCACCCCGAACAGCGGCACCTCGCTATCGAGCTGCTGCAACCGACTGTTGAGTTCTTGATACGCCACCGTTCCCAGCAGAATCGCATCGGCGGGCCAGTCCAGGCAGGCCTGCAGTTGCTGCCACTGCCGCTCCAGGTGGTGGTAGCCGCCGGCTTCGGCCGCTTTGAGCTGCACTCCGAGCCGCTCGGCCTGATCGACCATGCCGTAATTGACGCTAAGCCAGTAGGAGTCTTTGATATGGGGATACAGCGCGCACAGGCGCCAGGGTCGGCTGGCGGTGGTGATCGGCTCGATCTGGGCTTGCTGCCACTGCTCAAACTGGAACAGGGGCTGGCGGGATTGCACCGTCCAGGCCTGCGCCGTCGATGTCATCATGACGGTCAGGATTATCGTTACCAGCCCAAATCGGTACCGATGCCACCAATGGCAAGCGGATCTGTTCACGTCTGCACCTGTTCGTTGACCGGACCCGCCGTCGGACAGGTTGCGGTTTGAGCACCGTCAAACGACCGGCAATCGCTTTTCAACCTGAGCGGGATTGTCGATAGACTAGGGCCTGTTAGCACTAAGCTCAACCCAAACGGCCCGGGAGCACGCGGTGACCCTAAGGATCGGCATCACACGCAAACTACTCTACGCCTTCCTGTTGATGGCGGGGTTGTCGTCGCTGGCGTCGTTGATCGCCTGGTCCGGATTCAAGCAGGTGACCAGCAAAGAGCGGCTGGTCTCCGAAGAGGCGATTCCGGCCATGCGGGTGGCGCAACAACTGGCGGAGCTGAATATCGGGATCTCCAAGACCGCCCAGCTGCTCAGCACCACCAACAGCCAGCCCGACAGTTACGCCCTGGGTAAAGCCCTGGCCGGATTGAGCGCCGAGCTGCAGACCCTGTTCCGGGCCGATCTGGATCACCTGTTCTCGGCCGAACAGCTCGATCAGGTCCGTCAGTTGGGGGGACGAATCGAGACCAACCTGCGCCAGCTCGAACCACTGACCAGCCGCCGTATCACCTATCAGCAGCAGCTCGATTCGAGATTGCAGCAACTGGACCAGATGCTCAGCGAGATCGCCGATCTGACCCAATCCCAGGTCGCCAACGCCAATACCATTGCCATCGTCAATCTGGTGAATGTTTATGATCTGGTCGATCGTCAGGTCGAGCCGGAGCAGGTGTTCCGCTCGCTGGATCAGACCCTGGAAGACGATATCGACCAGCTCGAACAGATGTCGGAGCTGCTGCAAAAGAGCTATCAGCTGCGTTACAACATCGGCAAGCTGGCCTCGCTGGACAGCACCAACGTTATCGATCAGCTGGAGCAGCAGTACCTGCAAGTGCTGGAAGTGATGCAACGCCGAGTCCGAGTGATTGCCGACCCGCAACGGGCCGAGCGCGCCCAGGCTACCCTGCGCCAGATCCAGCAGCTGCGAAGTCCCTTCGAGGCCAGGCGGCAGTGGCTGGCGGTCAATCAGGAACTGCGGATGCTCGATCACAGCAACCAGCAGCTGTTCAGCAACCTCAACCAGGTGGTCAAAGCGATCGTCGATCACGGCAGCCGCCGGATCGGACAAGCCACCGACGGGCTCAATGAGCTGTTGATCGAAGGCGAGCGGGTGGTGATCGTCAGCGGTATCGCCACCCTAGTGCTGCTGGTGTTGCTGATGTGGAAGGTGGTCTACCGCGATATCGTACGCCGACTGGAGGACCGCACCCAGGCACTGCACCGGCTGGCAGAGGGCGATCTGGCGATTGAGCTGGACCAGCGTGGCAACGACGAGCTGGCCGACATGGCCCGTGCCATCGAGGTGTTCCGCCAGAATATCCTGGCCCGACAGCAACTCGAACAACAGCTACGGGAACACAAGCAGGATCTGGAGCAGCAGGTCAATCAGCGCACCCGGGAACTGTCCCAGGCCAACCTTCAACTCAACAACGAAGCCGCCGCCCACGCCGAAGCCAAACTGCGGGCCGAGCAGGCCAATCGGGCCAAATCCACCTTCCTGGCCCATATGAGCCACGAGATCCGCACCCCGATGAACGGCGTTATCGGCACCCTGGAGCTGCTCAAGCAGAGCCCGCTAGACCCGCAGCAACGGACCTACGTCGACACCTCGCTGATCTCCAGTGAGAACCTGCTCGATATCCTTAACGACATCCTGGACTACTCCAAGGTCGAATCGACCCGGGTCGAGATCAGCGAGCAGGATTTCGAGCTGACCCGGATGCTAAATCAGCTGATCACGCTGATGCAGCCGCGAGCCGATCATAAGCGGTTATCACTCCGGCTACAGGTTGATCCGCAGTTACCGAAGTGGATTCGCGCCGATCAAGGCAAGCTACGCCAGGTGCTGACCAACCTGGTCGGCAACGCGATCAAATTTACCGAACAGGGCTCGGTACAGTTACAGGTCGGTCTCAATACCCAGGCTGAGTCGGCCCGGCTGCGGGTTGAGGTGACCGATAGCGGTATCGGTATCGCCGAAGAACGACAACGGGATATTTTCAATGCCTTCTCCCAGGTCGGCAGCAACCATCAGCTCGGCGGTACCGGACTGGGACTGACCATCAGCAAAAGTCTGGTGGCGGCCATGGGGGGCGATCTACAACTACGCAGCCGTCATGGCGAGGGCAGCTGTTTCTGGTTTGAGCTGCCACTGTGCGAAGCAGAGCCGCCACAACAGTCAGACGAGCAGCCAATCCTTCAGCCTGCTTCAGATTCCGAACCGGCACTGTCCGGGCTGCGGGTATTGCTGGTGGAGGACAACCCCATCAATCGCTTAGTAGCCGAAGGCTTGCTGCAACAGCTGGGGCACCAGGTTCAGAGCAGCGTCGATGGACAGAGCGCTCTGCAGCAGCTGTCGCAGCAGCCATTTGATATCGCCCTGGTCGATATCAACCTGCCCGATATCAACGGCGTGGCGCTGTGCTCACAACTCAAAGCGAAACTGGCCGAACAGGGTCGATCGATGCCGATCCTGGCGGTATCCGCCCATGTATTCAAAGAGGAGATCGACGACTATCTGGCCGCCGACTTCGATGGTTTTATCGCCAAGCCGATCCAGCGCCAGGCGTTGAGCCAGGCCCTCATGAAAGCCATGGGGATGGCGGAGAGCTTACCCGAGCAACCGCCCGTCCAGGCTTCCGATTTCGCTGATGTCGAGCTGCTCAAGCGCTCGGTACTCGAGCAGGATCTGCAGCAACTGGGCCCGGCCACGGTGCAGCAGATGATCGACCTGTTTGTCAGCAACGCACCCAAGACTCTGGAGCAGATCGATTGCCACGACAACGCCGACCAACAACCGGATCTGATCCACAGCCTTAAAGGCTCCGCCGCCAGCCTGGGACTGGAACAACTGTATCAACGCTGTCAGGCCCTTGAAGCCAGCAGCCGAAACCAACCGCTAACCGCCGAGCAGCTAAACGAACTGACCCAGCTGCTTCAGGCCAGCATCGACGCGCTACAGTCCTTCAGTAAGGCGTTTTAAGCCCCATCAAAGGTAGCTCGCCACCTGCTGGCGCAACCAGGGCAACAGCTCGGCTTCGAACCAGGGTCGCTGTTTGATCCAATGCTGATTTCTCGGGCTGGGATGGGGTAGACAGATAATCTGAGGACGGTCGGTAGAAGCCGCCTCTTTCCAGTCAGCCACCCGCTCGGACAACGAGCGGCGGTCCTGCAGGTGGTAGTCCTGGGCGTATTTACCCAATAGCAGAATCATCCGCAACTGAGTCAGTTGCTCCATCAGAGGTTCACGCCAACGTAGAGCACACTCCGGCCGCGGCGGCAGATCACCGCTACGACCACGACCCGGGTAGCAAAATCCCATCGGCAGAATGGCCAGCTTAGAGGGATCGTAGAACTGCTGTCGATCCAGCCCCAACCAAGCCCGCAGTCGTTCACCACTGGGATCATCAAATGGAATCCCACGCTCGTGGGTGATCCGGCCCGGTGCCTGCCCGGCCAGCAGAATCCTCGCTCGCGGGTCAAACTGCAGAATCGGTCTTGGCTCAAAGGGAAGATCGGCCTGGCATTGACGACAAGCCTTAACGTCCTCGAGGAGCTGCTGCCAGGACTCAATCATGTGATCGGTCATTTATTGACCTCCAACCCATGCCATTTCGCAGATATCGACTATATTTCTCGGAGCACCTTGGGGCCAGCCTGTTCGGACACAAATTCCGATGTTCCAAAAATAATCATATAAAGACTGTAATCGGAGTTTTGGTTCCCGTATGATCGCGCCCTCGTCGGCAACACCCCGGAAAATGATCGGTCCTTTTGGACCGGTTGTTGGATCAATTCGGGGCTTTAAGTCACCTTGCCGGAAAACGCTTACCCCTTTAACCATGCGGCTTACGCGGACATTGAAGAGTTTTCGATGAAAACGCTTCCGAACACTCGTCTTCGCCAACTCGGATGTGATATATATCACTTTCATTAGACAATAAGAACGGACGCCCCTTGTGACCACTCAGGATAAAAACTGCCGGGCTCGCTTGCATCTGGTCGATAGCCATCGCCAGTGTCAGCATTGCCAGGCTGAAAAACTGTGCCTTTCTTTCGGCTTGGATCAATCAATCGGCGCCGAGATGCGCGACCTGATCCAGGAGCGTGGCCCCTACCAAGCCGGTGATACCATCTACCGTCAGAGCGATCCGTTCCGCTCGATCTTTTCAATCCAATCCGGCTGCGTCAAAGCCGAAACGGTCACTGTCGATGGTCGCGCCTCCGTGGTGGGCTTTTTCCACCCCGGCGACCTGGCCGGTCTCGACGGGATCGGGTCCACCAGCTATCCGACCGATCTGATCGCGTTGGAGACCACCTGGATCTGTGAAATCCCCTACAAAGAGCTGCTGGACCTTTGCGGACATGCACCCAAGTTGCAGAGCCGCTTTATCGAGCGAATGGGGATGACGATCCAACAGCACGAGCAGGACTGGAAAGTCCTACGCAGCGACCCCGCTGAGGTTCGCGTCATGCGCTTCCTGTACCAGCTGCAGGAACGCAACCGTCGTAACGGTTCGACCTCGCCACGAATCAAACTGCCGATGCCGAAACAGGATCTGGCCAGCTACCTGTCACTGACACCCGAGTCCCTGAGCCGGGTGCTGACCCGAATGCAGAGCGACGGCTATATTCTGAAAGAGTCCCAGCGGGTGCTGGTGTTACAGAAATCACTTGAGGATGAACTGGGATTGCCGGTCAGCCGCTCCTGATCTAAGTTGAAAGCGCGCAGTTAACTTCAGTTACGCCCTTTCGGGCGTGTTAGGGAAATGCGCCGCCATTTCCCTAACAACCCTAGGCGGCCCCGCTTGCTTGGCCAGCTTCGCTGGCTACGTTGCGCGTTTCGCCTGCCAATGGCCGCGATTGGAACTCACTCGCTTCGCTCCCTCAAACATCAATCGCTCTACTCCATTGTCAGACTGCAATGCTCACCGGCACAAAAGGGGTGTGGGTGTTTATTCTGAGGCAACGGAACTGCAAATAGCACGGCCTCAACCGCCCTTGACGCAGCCGAGCACGGGTTTGGAGAACGGATCAGCGATGATGGCTGTTTGAGGCCGAAGGCCGAGTTTCCATCTGAGCCCGTTTTTTAAATCAGCGCGCAGGGTGAGGCACAGGGATGTACCGAATGAATGCCCGAAGGGCCAAGTCATCGGGCAAAGCATTTTTTGGTTCGTTTTTGTTGCGACAAAAATGAACGCACTCGAGTGAGCGCAATAAGAACTATCCTCAAACTCAGAGAGTTAGAACCAACACCATCAATTTAACTAAATCCTGTTACAGCCTCCCGAGCGTGCATGGTCAAAGGCTTCGGGAAGCACGACTCAACTCACGCATTCATCAGCTGCTTCCAAATACCCGCCACTTTGGCCCGCAACTCACCCAGCTGTTGATCATCGACCAGACTGGATTGCTCCTGCAGCGCCCGACTGTGGCCCACGGATCGGTAGGTTTTATAGGCTTCACGCAGCAGCTCGGCATCCTCGACACTGAGTCGTTCCAGCCGCTCGGCGGCTTCCAGAATACGGATATTGTCGGTGTACTCGATCAGCGCCGGTTGCTGCTCGGAATAGGCCAGGGACAGGTACTGCACCATAAACTCGATATCGACGATGCCGCCGCTGTCCTGCTTGAGGTGGAACACGGCGCTGTCGGTATCATCGGACTGGCTGCTGCCCAGGTGCTCACGCATCTTGCGGCGCATGTCGATCACTTCGGTTCTCAGCTTCGGCAACTCGCGTTGCTGGGACAGCACTTCGGCGCGGACTTCTTCGAACCGCTGCTGCAAGGACGGACTACCCGCCACCACCCGGGCCCGTACCAGGGCCTGATGCTCCCAGGTCCAGGCTTCGCTGAGCTGGTAATCACGAAACGCCTTCAGCGAGCTGACCAACATTCCGGAGTTGCCGGATGGGCGCAGTCGCATGTCCACCTCGTAGAGCTGGCCGGAGGTGGTGAAAGTGTTGAGGATATGGATGATCTTCTGCCCCAGGCGGGTGAAGAACACCTGATTATCGATCGGCTTGTTGCCGTCGGTATGCTGGTTCAGAGCACCGTCGTGGATAAACACCAGATCCAGGTCGGAACCGTAACTGAGCTCCAGACCGCCGACCTTGCCGTAGCCGACCACGATAAAGTCACGCTCACAGGGCACCCCCGCTGACTGCTGCGGCAGGCCGTGCTTGTCGGTCAGGATTCGCCAGGCGATATCGAGAGCACCTTCGAGCACCACTTCGGCGATGTAGGTCAGGTAGTCGCTGACCTTCATCAACGGCAGCGCACCGCTGATCTCGGCCGCCGCCACCCGCAGCACATGGGCATGCTTGAAGTAGCGCAGCGCTTCCATCAGTTGCTCGACATCCTCTTCCGGAATCCGCAGCAACTGCTGACGCAGCTCCTGCTGCAGCTGCTCTTTATTCGGTGGCGCGTAGAGACTGGTGACGTCGATCAGTTCATCCAACAGAATCGGCTGTTTGGCCAACTGTTCGGCAAACCAGGGACTGGCCGAGCACAGTTTGACCAGCTGGGCCAACGCACCGGGGTTTTCCCACAGCAGCACCAGGTAGGCGCTGCGGCGCAATACCGAGTCGATCAACTGCAGGGTCCGCTCCAGGGTCTGGGTCGGCTGCGGCTGTCCCGCGACGGCTTCCAGCAATAACGGCATTACCCGATCTAGCCGCTCCCGGCCGATCGACTGCAGCGCCAGCACCTTGCGGTTACTACGCAGGTTGTCGAGCAGCTTCTGGGCCTGTTCCGGCTGTTCAAAGCCTTGGGCGCTAAACTCTGCCACCGCGCTGGCTTCGTCCAGTTCCCCCTTCCACAACAAGGCCCAGCTATCGTCGTTGGACTCGTCATCGTCGCTGTCATCCACCGGCGCGATCACCTCGGCGAAGTGATGACGCACCTTGGCCCGCTGCTGCTCCAGCTCGGCGATAAAATCTTCCCAGCGCTCAAAGCCCATGCTGAAGGCGATGCGGGTCTGCTCCAGCTCTTCGGTGGGCAGTTCTTGAGTCTGGCGATCCTGGACCGCCTGGATCGCATGCTCGGCGTTTCGCAGCATCCGGTAGGCCTGATACAGCTCGTCGGCGGCCTGCTCTGGCATGCCTACGGCATCCGGCAGCAGGCTCAGAATGGTTTTCAGCTCCCGCTGTTGCAGACGAGAGTCGCGACCACCGCGGATCAGCTGGAACGCCTGGGCCACGAACTCGACCTCGCGAATTCCGCCCGGTCCCAGTTTGACGTTGCCGTGCAACTGCTTGCGGCGCACCTCGCGGTTGATCATCGCCTTCATCTCGCGCAGCGATTCGAACGCGCTGTAATCGAGGTACTTGCGGTACACGAACGGGCGTAGATCGGCCATCAGCTGGGCGCCAGCCTGTTGATCACCGGCCACCACCCGCGCCTTGATCATCGCGTAGCGCTCCCAGTCGCGGCCCTGATCCTGGTAGTACTCCTCCATCGCGGCAAAATGCGGCACCAGAATACCGCTCTGGCCGTAGGGGCGCAGGCGCATATCGACCCGGAATACAAAGCCGTCGGCGGTCTGCTGGTCCAGCGCCTGGATCAGTTTCTGACCCAGTTTATTGAAGAAGCTGGCGTTATCGAGGCAACGACGGGCACCTTCGGTCTCCCCCATCTCCGGGAACGCGAAGATCAGGTCGATATCCGAGGACAGGTTCAGCTCGCCAGCCCCCAATTTGCCCATCCCGATCACCACCATCTGCTGCGGCTGGGCCGGCTGGCCTTCGCGGGCGCGGGAGTGGGGCGTGCCCCACTTGTCGCAGGCCCAACGGTAAAGCCAGTTCAGCGCCTGATCGATACAGGCATCGGCCAGCGCGCTGAGGTCGGCGGTGGTCTGCTCCATCTCGGCCAGTCGATTCAGATCACGCCAGATGATCCGGCTCATCTCACGGTGACGGAACTGGCGCAGGCAGCGATGCAGATCATTCTCGGTTTCGGCACTCGCGAGGATCTGCTCCAGTCGTCGGGCGTACTCCCCGTCGTCGTAGCTTCGCTCCAGATCGGGCAGCAGATCCGGCAGCAGCTCGGGACGATTCAGGCACTGCTCCACCACAAACAGGCTGCCACTCCAGCACCGACTCAGCTGCTGCCAGAAGTCTTCCGGCAACGCCTGCAGTTGTTCATACTGGTCGCTGTCCGCCTGATCCTGATAGCGCTGCCAGTTGGTCTCCAGCTCTGAGGCGAGCGAGGCGGGCAGCAGGTCGTAGCAGGAGGCGGGAATAGAAGGAGGCAAAGTCTGGGGCATGGTTCATCCTTTGATCGTGCCGGGTGGCGGGCGGCGCCCGCCGAAGGCTGGTAAAGCGGTCGGGCCAAACGAGAGGTTCGATCAGCCCTGAGATTGTTGATACAGCCAGCGGCTGAGACGCAGCAGGCAGACACCCAGGTCACGGCTATGAAGCCACTGCTGGCAACTCTCCCAATCGTACGTCACCTCAAGCAGACTGTGTAGCCGTTTGCCCTGCTCCAGCAGCAATTGACCCAGTGACGGCTGGGCTTCGGCCAGCTGCCGGTGTAATCCCTGCAGACATTGTTGCGCCTGGGGCAACAGTTGCGCATCAGCATTGAACTCGAACAGCTCCAGCAGCGCCTGCAACCGTTCGATCAGTTGCCCGACTACCGCCGGATCATCGGATTCCGCGGTCGACTCCGGCAACGGCGGCACCGGACGAGCCCGATCCGGGCTATGCAATCGGTAACCTTTTTCGGCTTTGCTGATCCGACTGACACGCAACGGCACCTGATCGGCCAACTTTTCAGCCAGGTCGAACAGCGCACCGGTTTCACCCTGCTTGAGCTCCAGCTCGATCTCACTGATCGGATCATGCCGACCGGCAGCGATGACCTGGCCCTGGTCCAGCACCAGCTCGATCTGGGTTGTCTGGCCTTGATAGGGATAACTCAGCTGCCAACTGGTGCGTTGAAAGTCGGTGTTGAAGGCGGCACCCAGCTGTTGCAGCGGGATATCCTGGGGCAGTGCCTCAGCCGGTAGTTTATCCAGCTCCAACTGTTCACCCGCCACATCCCACTCCCACTCCTGCCGCTGGTGCAGTCCCCCCTGGCTGCTGCCTCGGGTTTTCAGGGTTTGGATAAACCGCTCGCCGATGCGGCGAATCCGTAACGCCACCCGGTGTCGATTCAGCTGCTGATCGGGTGTATCGAAGTAGCAGTTGAGCAACGAATCCTGGCGCACGCCATCGCTATACTGTTGTAGCAGAGGCAGCTCCGCGAACAGTTGCTGGGCGTCCACCGGAAGGCTGAGTTTCAGCTCGATCTCACTGGGCATGATTGGCCTCCATGCTGACAACAAAAACCGGTTAGCGTCTGATGTATATCAATTGTGACATTTTGATGACAATTGGGTGAAAGTTGGCTGAATTTATTTGTGTAAAAAAGCTACAAAACGATGACAGCCGACCTTATACTTGCGCCAAATTTTCTAACCCTAGAGGTGGTTCACTATGGTTGCAAACAGTTCCTTTCTAAACATGTTTGCCCAATCTCCGGTTAAACCGCTGCAGACCCATATCGAGAAGGCCCATAGCTGTGCTGTTGAGCTGATCCCCTTCTTCGACGCAGTGTTGAGCCAGGATTGGAACCAGGCCGAGAAAGCCCAGCAGCGCATCAGTGATCTTGAACACGAAGCCGACACGCTCAAGCAGGACCTGCGTCAGCACCTGCCCAAGAGCCTGTTTATGCCGGTGCCGCGTTCCGATCTGTTGGAACTGCTACGGATGCAGGACCAGATCGCCAATAAGGCCAAGGACATTGCCGGCATCATGCTGGGCCGCCAAATGCAGATTCCGGCTAGCATGGCCGATCTGATGATGGAGTACCTGAAGGGCTCCATCGCCGTTTGTGAACAGGCGGTTCAGGCACTGAACGAACTGGACGAGCTGGTCGCCACCGGCTTCCGTGGTCGCGAGGCTGACGTGGTGGAGAAGATCATCACTCGCCTGGACGAGCTGGAAACCGCCACCGATGAGCGTGAACGACAGCTGCGTCATCAACTGTTCGAACTGGAAAAGGATCTTCCTCCCATCGACGTTATGTTCCTGTACAAGGTCATCGACTGGGTCGGTGAACTGGCCGACCGGGCCGAGCAGGTAGGTAGTCGCTTCCAGCTATTGCTGGCCCGCTAGAACACTTCCGAGGAAAGATCATGGAAATTATTAGCCAGTACGGTGACGTACTCGTCATCCTTGCCTGTGTGGTTGGTTTCTTTATGGCCTGGGGCGTTGGTGCCAACGACGTGGCCAACGCTATGGGTACCTCAGTCGGCTCCAAGGCGCTGACCATCAAGCAGGCGATTATGATCGCCATCATCTTCGAATTCGCCGGTGCCTACCTGGCCGGTGGCGAAGTCACCAAAACGATCCGTAAAGGGATCATCGATCCGAGCATGCTCAGTGGCACGCCGGAACTGCTGGTATTCGGCATGATCGCCGCTCTGCTGGCCGCCGGTATCTGGCTGCTGATCGCGACCCACTTCGGTTGGCCGGTCTCCACCACCCACTCCATCGTCGGTGCCGTGGTTGGCTTTGCCGCCGTGGGTATCTCCGTCGATGCGGTGGCCTGGGGCAAGGTCGGCAAGATCGTCGCCAGCTGGGTGGTCTCGCCGGTACTCGCGGGTAGCCTCGGTTATCTGCTGTTCCGATCGGTGCAGAAATTGATAATGGACACGGCGGACCCGTTCGCCAACGCCAAAAAATACGTGCCGGTCTACAGCTTCCTGGTCGGTTACATCATCGCGATGGTGACCTTTACCAAGGGTCTCAAGCATATCGGCCTGGGCGTCAGCTTCGGTGAGGCGGCGCTGTATTCTGTCGTTGCCGGCCTGGTGGTGTTCTTCCTGGCCAAGCACCTGCAAAAAAGCATCACTCAAACCGAAGAGGAAAACCGTGACTACCACTTCACCAGCGTGGAGAAGGTGTTCGGCGTACTGATGATGTTTACCGCCTGTGCGATGGCCTTCGCCCACGGCTCCAACGACGTGGCCAACGCCGTTGGCCCGCTGGCTGCGGTTGTCAGCATCGTCGGTGCCGGTGGTGAGATCGCCCAGAAGAGCGCCATGCCGTCCTGGATTCTGCTGCTCGGCGGCGGCGGTATTGTTCTCGGCCTGATCATGTACGGCCACAAGGTTATCGCCACCGTCGGTAACAACATCACCGAACTGACCCCGAGCCGCGGTTTTGCCGCAACCCTGGCGGCGGCCACCACCGTGGTTATCGCCTCCGGTACCGGTCTGCCGATCTCCACCACCCACACCCTGGTGGGTGCGGTACTGGGTGTGGGTATCGCCCGTGGTCTGTCGGCGCTGAACCTGCGCGTCGTCGGCACCATCTTCATGTCCTGGATCGTGACCCTGCCGGCTGGTGCCGGTCTGGCGATCCTGATCTTCTTCACCCTGAAGGGGATCTTCGCCTAAGGCTTAGCCATCCAGGCAACATTAGATCCAGTAACGGCGGACAGCGAAAGCTCTCCGCCGTTTTTATTGGTTGCGGCTATTTGTTGCAGCGATGGGTTGCAGCTTTTGATTGCAGCGGCGAATCAATCGTTCTACCTTCATCCCAAAACCCACCCGTTATTGATTTAAAGGACTCCCCGATGTCTCGACGCCACACCACTCTGCTTACCACCCTAGCCGGCCTGCTGCTGTCGGGCTCTCTGGCTGTACAGGCCCACCAGGGGGCCACCGGGATCGTCAAAGAGCGGATGGATTCGATGAAAGCGATGGGCGATGCCATGAAAGCGATGTCGGCGATCGTCAAAGGTAAGCAGCCGTTCGAGTTGGAGACCTTCAGCCGAGGCTCGGCCACGATTCTGGAACATAACCAGCATCTGCTGATGATGTTCCCGGAAGGTTCGGCCACCGGAAAATCCGAAGCGTTGCCGAAGATCTGGCAACAGTGGCCCAAGTTCGAGCAGCAGGCCGAAACCAGTCGTGGCGAAGCTCAGCGGTTGGCCGATCTTGCCGCTCAAGAGGCGGACTTCAAAGCCCTTCGCAAGCAGTTCGTGCTGCTGGGCAAGAGCTGCAAAGGCTGCCATACCGACTTCCGTAAACCGAAAAAATGATCCGACGCTCCGGCTTAATTCTACTGTTGACGCTGCTACTGGTACCGACAGCCCAGGCTGACCCAGCCGCCATCCAGCGCGGTGCCTACCTGTTCGCCCTCGGTGGCTGCGCCTCCTGCCACACCGATGCCGACAATGGTGGAGCACCGTTGGCCGGTGGCCTGGCGATGGCCACACCGTTCGGCACCTTCTACACCCCCAATATCAGCGCCGATCCGCAGCAAGGTATCGGCGCCTGGAGCGACGCAGACTTTATCCGCGCCATGCGTCGGGGGATCAGCCCCGAGGGTGAGCACTATTACCCCGCTTTTCCCTATACCGCCTACAGCCTGATGAGCGACGCCGAACTGCACGACCTGAAGGCCTACCTCGACAGCCAACCCGCCAGTGCCGAGCCGTCGAAACCGCACCAGCTCAACTTCCCGTACCGCTACCGCAGTCTGTTGGGGCTGTGGAAATGGCTCTACCTCGACGATCGGCGCTTTCAACCCTCCCCGGATCAGAGCGCGCAATGGAACCGTGGCGCCTATCTCGTCAACGGCCCCGCCCACTGTGTCGAATGCCACAGCCCTCGGACCTGGCTGGGCGGGCTGGAGCGGAAGCGTCTACTCGAGGGCACTCCCGACGGACCGGAAGGCGAATCGGTGCCGGGATTGACCGCCAACAGCAATCCTGAGTTCGGGCATTGGCAGGATGAAGATATCCGCTTTGCGCTGGAAACCGGGATGATGCTCGACGGTGATTTCTTCAGCGGCTCGATGGGCAAAGTGGTCGACAACAGCACCTCGCAGCTGAGCGAAGCGGACCGTGCCGCCATTGCTGTGTATCTCAAATCCTTCGCCAAGCCGTCGCAATAGCACCCAATCCCCCGCCAATCCGTGAAGAACCTTTATTTTTGCGCCCCGATGGCGGCAGAATAGTGAATTAGCCACTGATTGCCGGGTCACCCCATGAACGCCGTTCCCTCGTTAACCGAGATGCTGCAACAGTTGATCGCCACGCCGTCGATCAGCTCGACCCTGGACGAGCTCGACACCAGCAACCTGGCGGTAATCGAGAAGCTCGAAGGCTGGCTCGATGGATTGGGATTTCACACCGAGGTATTGCCGGTCGAGGGTCATCCCGGCAAAGCCAACCTGATCGCCACTCTCGGCAGCGGCTCCGGCGGCCTGGTGCTGTCGGGCCACACCGACACCGTGCCCTTTGATGCCGGACGCTGGAACCACAATCCGTTCAAGCTGACCGAGCATGACCAGCGCTTCTATGGCCTGGGCAGCTGTGACATGAAGGGCTTTTTCGCCCTCGCGATCGAAGCAGCCCGGCAGTTTGTCGACCAACCGCTGCAGCAGCCACTGATCATCCTGGCGACCGCCGACGAGGAGACCAGCATGTCCGGTGCCCGGGCGCTGGCGCTGGCCGGTAAACCCAAAGCCCGCCGGGCGGTGATCGGCGAGCCGACCGGACTGAAGCCGGTCTACCTGCATAAGGGCATGATGATGGAGCGGGTGCGACTCACCGGTCGGGCCGGCCACTCCTCTAATCCGGCATTGGGCAACAATGCGATGGAAGCGATGCACCGACTGATCGCCGAGTTGCTCCAATTCCGCCAGGAGCTGCAACTGCAATACCAGAACGACGCCTTCGAAGTCGCGGTCCCGACCCTCAATCTCGGCTGTATCCATGGTGGCGATAATCCCAATCGGATCTGCGGCCACTGTGAGATGGATTTCGATCTGCGGCCACTGCCGGGGATGGAGCTTGAGGCGCTAAGAGATCAGATCAAGCACCGTTTGGCGCCGATCGCCGCCGATCTCGGGGTTAAACTCGAGGCCAAATCGCTATTTCCCGGAATCCCCGCATTCAACAATCAGCCGGATTCCGAGCTGGTTCGCTTAGCCGAAAAACTCACCGGAAAACCGGCAGAAACCGTCGCGTTCGGCACCGAAGCCCCCTTTATGCAACAACTGGGGATGGATACCATTGTGCTCGGGCCCGGTTCGATCGACCAGGCCCATCAACCGGATGAGTTTTTGGCCTTCGACCAGATCCAGCCCACCGTTGAGCTGTTGCAACAACTGATAATCGATAGCTGTCTGTCACTCCAGCCAGCCGTTCAGGAGGAACCCCGCGCGTGAGCCAAGTCAGCGCTACTATCGCCAACCCAGGCGCCGGCACCAATCCCAGCGCCAACGCTAACGCGAACTACGTCGAGTTCTTCCGTCACTGCTCGCCGTACATCAATGCCCATCGCGGTAAGACCCTGGTGTTGCTGCTCGACGGCGATGCCCTGACCGACGGCAAATTCAATAACATTGCCAACGACCTGGCGCTGCTCAACAGCCTCGGTCTCCGCCTGGTGATCGTCCATGGCGGTCGCCCGCAGATCGAATCGCAACTAGCCCAACGGGGAATCAAGTCCCAACTGCACCGGCACCTGCGAATTACCGACGGGCCAACCCTGGAGTGCGTCAAAGAGGTGATCGGCGGACTGCGGACCGATATCGAAGCGCGGCTGTCGATGGGCCTACCCAACTCGCCGATGCACGGGGCCAAATTGCGGGTGTGCAGCGGTAACTTTATCGCCGCCAAACCCCTGGGTGTGGTCGACGGCGTCGACTACTGCCACACCGGTGAAGTGCGTCGGGTCGATAGCAGCTCGATCAACCATCTACTCGATCAGGGCTCGATGGTGCTGCTGTCCAACCTGGGCTACTCCCCCACCGGCGAAGTGTTCAACCTGGCGATCGAAGACGTCGCCGCCCAAGTGGCGATCGCACTGAAAGCCGACAAGCTGATCTGCTTCGGCGAGGATAATGGCATCGTCCATGACAGCGGCCAACAGCACTCCGAACTGCTGACCAAGGCCGCCGAACGGTTGCTGCAGCAATATCTGGACGGACTGACCGATTCGCAGCAACCCCATAGCCAGCTGGCCCGCCAACTGACCGCCGTGACCACCGCCTGCCACGGCGGGGTCGATCGCGGCCACCTGATCAGCTACCACCAGGATGGGGCGCTGCTGCTGGAGCTGTTTACCCGCGACGGCACCGGCACCATGGTGCTGCAGGAGAGCTACGAGCAGGTACGCCAGGCCGGCATCGACGATGTCGGCGGGATTCTGGAACTGATCCGGCCGCTGGAGGAGCGCGGGGTGCTAGTTCGGCGCTCGCGCGAACTGCTGGAGACCGAGATCGACCGCTTCGTGCTGGTCGAACGTGACAACAGCATCATCGGCTGCGCGGCGCTCTACCCCTACCAGGATGGCTCGGCCGAGCTAGCCTGCGTGGCGGTCAGCGACGACTATCGTGGTGGCAACCGGGGGGACCGGATGCTGAGCCAGATCGAACAGCAGGCCCGTGCTCAGGGAATCGAGCGGTTGTTTGTGCTTACCACCCGCACCGCCCACTGGTTTCAGGAACGCGGCTTTGTCGAGGCGGATCTGAGCACTCTACCCAAAGGCAAGCAGGCGCTCTACAACCTGCAGCGTAATTCCAAGGTGTTTGAGAAGAGTCTGGGCTGAGTCGCCAAAGCCGAACCGCCCCGACTAGCGGGGCAATTGCAGACAGAAACTGGCGCCGCCGAGGCTTTCGCTGCGCCCCAGGGTCAGGGTGCCGCCGTAGCTGCTGAGAATATCGCGCAACACAGACAGGCCGATACCCTGCCCAGGTGCGATCGAATCGGCGCGGGTGCCCCGCTGAATGATCAGCTCACCCAGCTCGTCGGCCACCCCCGGGCCGTCGTCCTCGATCCGAATCAACAACTGCTGCGCTCCGGTCTCGATCTGTACCTGAACCCGGCCGGCGCCATACTTAAATCCGTTGTCGATCAGGTTGCCGAGCATCTCCATCAGGTCCCGCTCGTCGCCGGTAAAAGACTCGTCTTCGCCGATCACCTCGAAACTACGGTAGTTATCCGGATAGACCTTGGCCATCACCAGACCGATACGCTCGGCTACCGGGCGAACCTGGGTGCGTTGCAACAGTTTTTGCGCCGATGCCGAACCGGCCCGACCGAGCTGGTGATTGATGATCTGCTCCATTCGATCCACCTGCTGTTGCAGCAGCTCGGTGTTGGTCGGCGCAGATCGATCCGTCTCCACTTCATTCCGCATCACCGCCAGCGGCGTTTTGAGACTGTGGGCCAGATCGGCCAGGGTGTTGCGGTAACGCTGGCGTCGGCCGCGTTCGGTTTCCAGTAGCAGGTTGAGGTTGTGGGTCAGCGGCTGAACCTCCTGGGGGTAGCGTCCCTCCAATTGGTTCTGATCGCCGGTCTCCATCGATTTGATGTCCTGAGCCATCTGCTGCAACGGCTGTAATCCCCAGCGCATCAGCAGCGCCTGGGCTGCCAACAGCAGCAAGCCCAACAACGCCAGTCCACTCCACAGGTGGAATCGAAACTCGCGTAGCGCGGCCCGAAAACGATCCGGTCGCTCTAGGGTGCTGAAAACAAATTCGGTCACCTGCCCGGACTCGATTTCCCACAACACCCGGTAGCTGTAGAAGAACAACCCCATATCATCGACCCCGAACAACGCCTGTCCCGGCTCGGGCTTGGATTGCAGCGGTTGCAGCTCCGCCCCGAGACTGGACTCGGAGCGCCACAGCAGCTTGCCGTCGGCATCGCTGACCAGCCCGAACAGACCGGAGCCGGGTTGACTGAAACGCGGTTCCTGCAGGCTTGGCGGCATCCACAACACCCCGCCACCGGCTTCGGCGGCGCCCAACAGCACGTAGGTCTGCAGCTCCAGCCGCTCGCGCACCGTCTGCTCCAGACTGCGGCTGTAGGCCTGATCCAGAATCAGCGCGGTCAGGCCGATAATCAGCGGCAGCAGTAGACAGGACGCCAGCCCGAGACGGGCATTGAGGGAGTAGGGGATCCGCAGTCGCAACACAAGCAGATCAGTCGGCGCTCAACACAAACCGGTAACCGCGACCGCGCTCGGTGGCGATCGGTTTCAGCTCGCCGCTGGGATCGAGCTTCTTGCGCAAGCGGGTGATAAAGACTTCGATCACGTTGCTGTCGCGATCAAAGTCCTGATCGTAGAGGTGCTCGGTCAGCTCGGTCTTGGAAACCACCTTGCCGGCCTGATGAATCAGGTATTCCAGGGTGTTGTATTCGTAGGCGGTCAACTCCAGCGGCTGCTCCTGCAGGTAGACCCGCTTGGCGGCAGTATCGATCCGGATCGGGCCGTAGTTGACGCTGGGGCTGGCCTGACCGGCCGATCGGCGCAGCAGCGCGTTGACCCGCGCCAGCAGCTCCTCAATATGGAAGGGCTTGGTCAGATAGTCGTCGGCACCGGCTTCCAGACCTTCCACCTTATCCTGCCAGTCGCTGCGGGCGGTCAGAATCAGGATCGGCAGGCGGCTGCCCTGCTCACGGATACGACGAATCAGCTCCAGTCCGCTCAGCCCCGGCAGTCCCAGGTCGATCACGGCCAGATCAAACTCCCACTCCTGGGCCAGATAAAGCCCCTCTTCACCGTCAGGCGCCAGATCGACCGCATAATTGCGCGACTTCAGCGCCTCACCCAACTGCTCACGCAGCGCCTGTTCATCCTCAACTACCAGAACACGCATCGTTGTCCCCTTTCGTTATCCTTTCCAAGCTGGCGGTTTACTGGCGCCCTTTGAAGGGCAAGTCCTTACCGCTGGTGGCGTCGATCAGAATCAATTTAACCCGCCCGGAAGGCTGCAGCAGCTTGACCCGATAGGCCATCTTGTTGCCACTGCCGACCCGCTGAAGATCCAACACCTTGCCGCCGTAGCGTTGCTGCACCAACTCAGCGGCCCGGTCTCTGCCGATTGGATCGGCTGCCTGCACGGTCGGCGTGGTCAGCATCAACAGCCCCGTTAACAACGACACACCCACACTGCGAACAAGTTGATTATTCAGGGTCAAACCGGACTAGCCTCCATCGGCCGACGTGCTGCAATCAGAACACCGGCCTTACCTGTACCTGGACACGAATTTTGTTCCCCGGATCATAGTCCATGCGGGTATGGTATGTCTCTCCCCGATAGCGGTAGCGGACATCGTAGCCGGTAATCCGCTCCTCCCAGTGAGTTTCGTAGTGGGTATCACAACGCTGTTCGGTGCGGTATTCCGTTCGGGTCGCCGGCTGGTGGTGCTGACGCCCCAGATCCCGTCCGATGGATGCTCCCAGCAAACCACCGGCAATCGCCTTGATGGTGCGGTTGCTCTTGTGGTGATTGCTGCCCAGGCTGCTCCCCAGCGCGACACCCGCAATGCCACCGAGAATCTCCGGGGTACGTGATCGGTAGCCACCATGGGTCGGCACCTCGTAGGCCACCTCCTCCTGCCAACAACTCTGGTAGGGCACTTTGCGCGATACCGATCGGGTCACCGGCTCGACCGACACCACTTTGGCATAGTCGTATCGAGCCTTTCCTTTCTGGTAGTTGTGATTCTGATACTTGTGATCACCGCGGTGGCCGGCCTCGGCCATCACCGGCGCAGCAATCAAAGCGCTGATCGCCAGCCCCAGCAGCATGCTCTTGAATGGACGCTTGGTTTTGTTGAGATGAGTGTTCATCGTTCTGTCCCCTGTTAGCGTTTCTAAACACAGATTAGGGCGCGATCAATGAATACTGACTGAACTGGAAATAGAAAACCGACATCGCGGCATTTGAGCAGACATAGCAGTGGAGCCGCGGAGACAGAAAAAAACGGCAGCGTCGGGTTACTAACGCTGCCGTAAGGGGCATAACCAAATTTCAGGACCTTGGCGCCTTACATCTGGCCAGGAAGACTGCGGCAGACTCCCTTCCAGCCCAAACCATCGAAAAACAGGTCGGTCACCGACCCCGGACGTCAAGCCTGACGAGGCCAGCCTCGAGCAGAACCCTAGCCCGTACCGATTAGAATCGGATCAGGAGTCGCACTTGCGGCAGGTGCTGATACCGAAGATCCGGTAAGCCGGACAGAAGTTGATCAGTGCGGTCAGCAAGGGCACCAGGCCAACCCAGCCCCAAGGGGTCTGCGGGCCGATGAAAACCAGGGAGATCAGAACCAATCCGGCAACGATGCGCAGGATCTTATCGACAGTGCCAATATTCGCGTTCATAGGAAGGCTCCTTATCAAGTCGCTTGAGTGCCGTACGGCAGATGGAGCTACTTTAGTCGAGCCTAATGGAGAGTTCAGTGACTAGGTCACATAAGGGCGAATTAGTGGCGGATGAAGAAGCCGGCTCAGCCCTGACAATCGAGCAGGGTTTCCAGTCCGGCCAGATGTTCGACCCGGATGGTTCCGCGTCCCAGGCTGATCCAGCCCTGACGTTCGAAACTCTTGAGCTGGCGACTGACCACTTCTCGGGCCGAGCCCAGTTCGATCGCCAACTGCTGGTGGGTAATCTGCACCTCGATCCGTTCACGGCAGTTTTCGATCAGATAGCGGGCCAGGCGTAGGTCGATCCGTTCGAAGGCCAACTGCTGAACCAGCCGGATCAGGTCGCTCAACCGCTCGCCATAAGAAGCGAACACAAACCGACGTAAGCCTTCCGAACCGGCCAGCGCCTGCTCAAACCGCTGCCGCGGAATCGCAAACGCCTGTACCGTGGTCTCGGTAATCCCTTCGGCCGGATAGGCATCGTGCCCCATCAGGCAGGCGGTGGTCAGCACGCAGGTGCCACCCTGATCAATCCGGTACAGCAGAATTTCACGTCCGCTGCTGCCGCGCCCGATCACCTTGACCTGGCCGGCGGCGACCATCAGAAAATTTTGGCAAGGATCACCAACCCGGAACACCGACTGCCCCGGCGGTACCTCCAGCAACATCGCCTCGGACAGAATCGCCCGACCCTCGGCATCATCAACGCCGGCCAGGGTCGGAAAGTGCATTTCGAGCAGCGGATGGAGTTCGCTCATGGCTTACCGCTCCTCTTTTTCCTTCGCCTCACGCTGCTTGCGCACCGCCAGCATCACGTAACGGATGTTGTAGGCCAGGCCAATCGCCATCGCCAACGGGCAGGTGATAAAGAACAGCATCCCCAGTCCCGGCGAGCCAAAATAGCGTCCGGCCCAAAGACTCAGCACACTGATGATCGCCAGCGGAATCCCGGTCTTAGTCATCAACTTCAAGTACCGGTCCTTACGAATCTCCCGCTTATCGACCATCAGATTTTCCTCATTAATTGAAACTCGGCTCATCCTAAGCAGCTAACCGCTCAGCATCAAGCCGAATACCGTTCGACCCTAGCGAAACGGATTACCAACAGAGTCCCGATCCAAGAACTGCTCAAACAGGCGCAGGTTGGGTCCGCTGCACAATTCCCATCAGTTTGTAGACCAGCATCGAGGCGGCGAAATCATAGGCATGAAAACCGGGAATAGGCGCATGTTCCATAACATCGAAACCGATGATCTGGCGCTGCCTGGCGACCGATTCGAACAGACTCAGGGTCTGGTACCAACCCAACCCTCCGGGAACCGGCGTTCCGGTTGAGGGAAATACGCTGGGATCAAGGCCATCGACATCGACGGTGAAGAACACCCGGCTGGGAAAATCGCTGGGCAGTTCGATCTGATTGATCTGCTGCGGAACCAACTGATCCGCATCCAGATAATGGACCCCAAACTGTTCTCGAGTCTGGCGCTCCTCGTCGCAGAAGGCCCTGATACCCAACTGGAACAGCGGCACCCCCTGGTCGACGATCCGCTTCATCACACTGGCATGACTGTAGGGGTTACCCTCATAGGCATCGCGCAGATCGGCATGGGCATCGATCTGGACCACTCCGAAATCGTCAATACCGGCGTCCAGTAATCCTTTGATCACCCCCCAGGTCACCGAATGTTCTCCCCCCAGGGCAACCGGCATCTTGCCCAATTTGGCGATCTCGTAGGTCAGCGCGGCGATCCGGCCGATCACTGCCTGCGCTTCCCCATGACAGTTGATCGGCTGATGGGTATAGATTCCCAGCTCGCTGGGGTTGGACTGACCATCCCAAGTCTCCAGCTGCCAGGACGCCTGCAGGATCGATTTGGGGCCATTGGCGGTACCGCCGCCGTAAGAGACACTGTCTTCGTAGGGAACCGGCAGGATATGGAAGCGCGCCTCCTGCGGACTGGGCTGCTCGATCTCGGAGCCCAGAAAGATCGGATACTCGGGCGCCACCAATTGATCAAAATTATCCATCATTACCTCCGTTGCCGGGTCCATCGACCCGCTCAGGACAACCTCGTCTTGAAGTCCTGATAACCAAACTCGCGCACCACCCGTAGCTCGTCCGTATCCGAGTTCCAGATCGCAATGGCCGGCAGTTTCACCCCGTTGAAGGTGGTCGTCTTCACCATCGTATAGTGTGCCATATCATCAAACAGCAACCGTTGCCCGACCCTCAGCGGTCGATCAAAGCTGTACTGACCGATCCGATCACCGGCTAGACAGCTGGGCCCGCCGAGCTCATAGGTATGGGGCTTGGCGTCCGCCTCACCGGCCGTAAAGATATCGGCACGGTAGGGCATCTCCAGGGTATCGGGCATATGGCAGGTGGCCGATACGTCCAACAACGCATGCTGGCGATCGGTCTGCGCCACGTCCAGCACCTCGCCAACCAGCACCCCGGTATGGATCGCGATCGCCTCCCCCGGCTCCAGATAGACCTGAAGATCGTACCGTCGAGAGAAGTCTCGGATACGCTCAACCAACCCATCCAGATCATAGCCGGGTGCGGTCAACCAGTGGCCACCACCGAAATTGATCCACTCCAGCTGCGGCAACAGGTGTCCGAACTTGCGCTCGACCGCCACCAGGGTGCGATCCAGCGCATCAAAGCCCTGCTCGCACAGGGTATGGAAATGCAACCCGCTGAGGCCGCTCAGATCTTGACCCGAGAAGGCCGCCAGCGGAATCCCCAGACGCGAGCCGGGAGCACAGGGATCATAGATCGCCACCGTGCCTTCGGAGTGCTCGGGATTGATCCGCAGACCGACTTTCAGCTGCGGCCGATGCTGCTGGGCCTGCTCGATCAGCGGCTTGAAACGGCGCCACTGATCGAACGAGTTGAACACCAGATGATCGGCCAGCTCGACCAGTGCAACCATATCGGCTTCGCTGTAGGCGGCGGAATAGACATGTACCTCGCCGCTTCCATCGCTGCCGCTATAGTGCTCCCGCGCCAGCCTGGCTTCATGCAAACCGCTGGCGCAACTACCGGATAGGTAGCGTGCCGTCAGCTCACCCAGCTGCCAGCAGGAAAACGCCTTCAAGGCCGCCAGCACCTTGGCGCCGCTGCGTTGCTGAAGCTGCTGCAACAGCTTCAGATTCGCCTCGACCGCCGCTTCGTCAACGACAAAGCAGGGCGATGGCACACGGGAGGGATCAAAGCCCTCGAAGGTTTGGCATTTAATCGTCACGGGCGCTTTCCTCAACCATCACCGACTTTGAGCCAACGCCGTTAGGGCATCAGCTCAAACTCGGGGTCTTCGATTACGGTCCAGGGCAGGCCGTACTGGTTCATATCCGCCATAAAGTTATCCGGATCCATCTGCTCCATGTTCCAGACCCCCGGCTGCTTCCAGCCACCTTCCAGGATCATCTTGGCACCGATCATCGCCGGCACCCCGGTGGTGTAGGAGATCGCCTGGGATTTCACTTCCTGATAACAGGCCTGGTGATCGCAGGTGTTGTAGATGTAGACGGTTTTCGGCTGTCCGTCTTTGATACCGCGGACATAACAACCGATACAGGTCTTACCGACGGTACGCGGCCCCAGTGAAGCCGGGTCGGGCAGCAGCGACTTCAGAAACTGGATCGGCACGATCTGCTGACCGTTGTACTCCACCGGCTCGATACCGGTCATCCCGACATTGCCCAGCACTTCCAGATGCTTGAGGTAGCTGTCACCGAAGCTCATCCAGAACTGCGCCTTTTTCAGGGTCGGGTAGTGCTTGGTCAGCGACTCCAGCTCCTCGTGGTACATCCGGTAGATATTGAAGGTACCGACCTCCTCCGGGCAGGTGAACTCCTGCTTGGTCGACATCGCCGGCGTTTCAACAAACTCTCCGTTCTCCCAGTGACGACACTCGGCGGTCACTTCGCGGATATTGATCTCGGGGTTGAAGTTGGTCGCGAACGGGTAGCCGTGGTCACCGCCGTTGACGTCGATGATATCCAGGGTGTGGATCTCGTCGAAGTAGTGCTTGGCCACATAGGCGGTAAACATGTTGGTGGCACCGGGATCGAAGCCCGAACCCAGCAGCGCGGTCAGGCCCGCTTCCTTGAAACGATCCTGATAAGCCCATTGCCAGTGGTACTCGAACTTGGCGGTATCCAGCGGCTCGTAGTTGGCCGTATCCAGATAGTGAACCCCGGTCTCCAGACAGGCGTCCATGATCGTCAGATCCTGATACGGCAGAGCCACGTTGATCACCAGTTCCGGCTTGACCCGATTGATCAGTTCAACCAGTTCCGGCACGTTGTCGGCATCGACCTGGGCGGTTTCGATCGGACGATCGATCTGAGCAGCGATCGCGTCACACTTTGATTTGGTACGGCTTGCCAGCACGATCTCGGAGAACACCTCCGGCAACTGCGCACATTTGTGAACCACCACACCGCTGACACCACCGGCACCGATAATAAGTACTTTAGACATGGTTTTTTCTCCACATTCTCCGGGGTTTTCCCCACTGAATGAAAAGGTCCGGTTGCGAGCAAATCGCAACCGACGTGTTGAAATTATTTGGTTTTTTCGTAGTAGGTATAACCGCGCAGACTCTCATCGAAACTACGCAGCACATCGCGCCGTTCAGAGGGCGATATTTTTTTATCTCTGACCGCCTGCTCCGCCGTTGCGCGAAAGTTTTCAAACAACGCCTTGGGTTGAAATTCAACATAGCTGAGCACGTCGGCGATGCTGTCTCCCTCCAGCTCCTTCATCACATCGAAGGTTCCGTCTTCATTGATCCGCACACTGGCCACCGCGGTATCGCCCAGCAGGTTATGCAGATCCCCCAGGGTTTCCTGATACGCACCGACCAGGAACACTCCCAGGATGTAATCCTCATCCTCACGCAACGGATGTAATGGCAGAGTGTTGCGGATCTCGCTGGCGTCGATAAACCGATCGATCTTGCCGTCACAGTCGCAGGTGATATCGGCGATGATCGCCTCGCGGGTCGGTTCTTCGTCGTTGCGGTGAATCGGCATCACCGGGAACACCTGGTCGATCGCCCAGACATCGGGCAGCGACTGGAACACGCTGAAATTGCCGTAGTAAATATCGGCCAGGTATTCACGCAACCCTTCCAGATCCGGCGGAATCCGATCCGACTGTTTCAACAGCGCGACTATCCGCTGCAGCGTCGCTAAGAACAGGTTCTCTGCCCCCGAGCGATCGCGCAGGCTGATCTGACCGCGCTTGAACAGCTCCCCGATCTCATCGCGGTAATAGAGGGCGTCGTTGTAGCTCGCTTGCAGGTTCTTCGAGGTGATCCCCTTGAGCACGTCCTGCAGGTTCAGAATAAGTTCGTGGGAATCTTCAGGCACGGTCGGCGCGCTGTCGACCGGCTCAAACTGGGTCACTTCCAGCACATCGAACAGCAGCATCGAGGAGTAAGCGACCGTGGCCCGTCCCGATTCAGTGACGATACAGGGGTGCTCGATGCCCTGGGCATCAAGGGTGCTCATCACCACCTCGACGATATCGCTGCAATACTCGTTGAGGTTGTAGTTCTTGGAGTGCTCCTGGTTGCTGCTGGCACCGGTGTAGTCGACCGCCAGGCCACCGCCCAGGTCGAGAAAGCCCATCGCGGCACCTTCCTTGACCAGGTCGGTATAGTAACGGCACGCCTCCATCACCCCGTTGCGAATCTCGCGAATATTGGGGATCTGGGAGCCCAGGTGGTAGTGCAGCAACTGCAGGCAGTCGAGCATCTGGTGCTGCTTGAGGGTATCGATCACCTCGATCAGCTGGTTGGTGGTCAGCCCGAAGATGCTGCGATCGCCGCTGGTCTTGTTCCACAGCCCACTGACCTTGGAAGACAGCTTGATCCGGACCCCCACCAGCGGCCGGATCCCCAGCGCATGGCTGCGCTCGATAATGATCGGCAGCTCGGTCGGCGTTTCGATCACAAACAGACAGCGATAACCCAGCCGCTGCGCACGCAGCCCCAGGTCGATAAACTCTTGATCCTTGTAGCCGTTGCAGACGATCAAGCGACCATCGGCCTTCAGTGTTGATAAGGCGATGATTAATTCGGCCTTACTGCCCGCTTCCAGACCATGGCGGTAGCGCTGGCCAAAGTGAGCGATCTCATCGATCACCTGGGCCTGTTGATTGACCTTGATCGGAAACACACCCTGATAGGCCCCCTGATAGCCGGAGCTGTCAATGGCCCGCTTAAAGGCTTCGTTGAGCTTCTGAATCTGGGCGTCGAGCAGGTTCTCGATTCGCAGGATCAACGGCAGCGGTAAGCCCCGTTGACGAATGCCGGAGAGTATTTCAGGCAAAGGAAGACGAACGAGTTTGTCGTTGACGGGCACCTTAGCGACAACATCGCCCTGATCGGACAATTCGAAGTAGTCAGAACCCCAGTCGTTGATCCCGTAGAGTTGTGCCGATTGCTCAGCACTCCAGTGAGTTATGGATTGATTTTCCAAGGCATAAAACCCCCAATAAACAGCATCGACCTCTCTGTCGATAGTGATCGTCGTGAGCTTGGTTTCGCTAGGAAAGGGCGAAACTCAAAGAAAAATATAACGCCAGACTAGGCGCCTGTTGAGAGGCGTGAAATGTCGCACAAAATCCACGATCTGAGTAGCACTTTTTCAACTTTCAACTCGCGGTCGATGGCCATGTGCTAAACCCAGAAACAACAAAGGCCTGCATTTGATTGCAAGCCTTTGAAAGAGATGGTGCCCGGAGGCGGAATCGAACCACCGACACGAGGATTTTCAATCCTCTGCTCTACCAACTGAGCTATCCGGGCACAGGCGCTGATGCGCAAGAGGCGCGTATTTAAGCGGGTTTAGTTATCGCTGTCAAGCATATCCCATAGAAGCAATTCAGGTTTTTAACAGTCCTGTGGGGGCTCTGGTATACTGGGCTCCTTTTTTCAGTCTGCGGAGAGTCCCTAGCGTGATTTCAAGTTTCGAAGGTGCGCTCAAACGTCATCAGGAAACCTTTGAGCGGGTTCAGTCTCTGGGTCCCGAGGTGGTTGCGCTGGCCGAGGCCGTGGTCGAGTGTCTGCGCGGCGGCGGCAAGGTGTTGTGGATGGGTAACGGCGGCAGCGCGGCCGATGCTCAGCATCTGGCGGCGGAGCTGATGGTGCGCTACAAGGCCGAACGGGGACCTCTGGGTTCCATCGCCTTGACCACCGACAGTTCGCTGGTCACCGCCCACAGCAACGATTACGAGTTCGAAACCCTGTTCTCGCGTCAGATCGAAGGGCTGGCCAAGCCGGGTGATCTGGTGATCGGCATCAGCACCTCTGGCAACAGCGGCAATATCATCAAAGCGGTGGAACAAGCCCAAGCCATGGGAATCAAATCGGCGACCTTGTTGGGTCGTGACGGTGGGAAATTAGCGGGAATGGCCGATATCTCGGTAACCGTCCCCAGCGATGAGACGGCCCGTATTCAGGAAGCCCATATCTTTATCGGCCACTGGTTGTGCGAGCAGATCGATAGCGATCTGGCTTAACGATGGAAACGAATTAAGCGGACCAATCCATGCAGCTCTTTACTCCGGACTTTTCCAGCGCCCGCGTTCTGGTGGTGGGCGACCTGATGCTCGATCGTTACTGGCACGGCCAGACCGGTCGAATTTCACCGGAGGCACCGGTGCCGGTGGTCCATATCAAGGATCATGAAGGCCGCCCCGGCGGCGCCGGAAACGTTGCCCTGAACATCGTCGCCCTGGGTGGCAATGCCACCCTGCTATCGCTGGTCGGTAAAGACGAAGCCGCCGATAGTCTGCGGTTACAACTCAATGAAGCCGGTGTTCAGTGCGAGTTCGAAGAGGTCGAGGGTTCGGACACCATCACCAAGCTGCGGGTCATGAGCCGCAACCAGCAGTTGATCCGACTCGATTTTGAAGACGGTTTCGAAGATTACGATCACGCCCATCTGCTAAGCCGCTTTGACCACTGCCTGCGAGACTGCGACGCGGTGGTGTTCTCCGATTACGGCAAGGGCTGTCTGGATGAGATCCGAGCGATGATCTCCCGTGCCCGCGCCGCCGGTAAGCAGGTGTTGGTCGACCCGAAAGGTACCGACTTCAGCCGCTATACCGGGGCCACCCTGATTACCCCCAACGAGTCAGAATTTGCCGCGGTGGTCGGCTGGTGGCAGGACGATACCGAGCTGGTTGAGCGAGCCCACAACTTACGCACGGCCTGTGAGCTGGATGCCCTGCTGGTGACCCGCAGCGAACGCGGTATGGCCCTGATCCAATCTGATCAGGAACTGCATATCCCGACCCTGGCGCAAGAGGTCTACGATGTCACCGGTGCCGGCGATACGGTGATCGGAACCCTGGCCGCGTCGCTGGCCGCCGGCGAAACCATCGAAGACGCCACCCGTCTGGCCAACCTGGCCGCCGGCATCGTGGTCGCCAAGCTGGGAACCGCTACCCTGAGCGCCGAGGAGCTTAACCGCGCGGTACTGGGCGAGGCGGTCGAAGAGACTGGTATCCTCAGCGTCCATGCATTGCAAAAACAGATTCAGACCGCCCGCGCCCGCGGCGAGAAGGTGGTGATGACCAACGGCTGCTTCGACATCCTCCACGCCGGTCACGTGCAGTATCTGGAACAAGCCCGTTCGCTGGGCGATAAGCTGATTGTGGCCGTCAACTCCGACGACTCGGTCGAGCGACTGAAAGGGCCGGAGCGGCCGATCAACCCGCTGGAGCAACGGATGGCGGTACTGTCCGGCCTCGGCAGTGTCGATTGGGTGGTGCCGTTCGGCAAGGATTCGGTCGATGACACTCCTGCCGAACTGATCAAAGAGCTGTTGCCGGATATCCTGGTCAAAGGCGGCGACTACAAGGCCGAAGATGTCGCCGGCGGCGAGGCGGTGATCCTTAACGGCGGTGAAGTGATCATCCTGGGCTTCCTGGACGGCTGCTCCACCACCAATATCGTCCGCCGGATCCGCACCACCGAGGAGAATCAAGGTTCATGATTATCGTAACCGGCGGCGCCGGCATGATCGGCAGCAACATCGTCAAAGGCCTGAATGATCGGGGTATCACCGACATTCTGGTGGTGGATGACCTGACCGACGGGCATAAGTTCTGGAACCTACAGGACTGCCAGATCAGCGACTATCTAGACAAGGACGACTTCCTGGCCCGAATCAAAGCCGGGGAAGCCTTGGGGCCGATCGAGGCGGTTTTTCACGAAGGTGCCTGTTCTGCCACCACCGAGTGGAACGGCAAATACATGGTGGAGAACAACTACGAGTACTCCAAAGTGTTGCTGCACTACTGCCTGGAGCGCGAGATTCCGTTTCTGTACGCCTCTTCAGCGGCAACCTATGGTAAGGGCGAGATCTTCCGCGAAGAGCTGGCCTGCGAAGGACCGATCAACGTCTACGGCTATTCCAAGTGGCAGTTTGACCAGTACGTGCGTCGGATTCTGCCTCAGCAGCCCAGTTCGCAGGTCGTCGGCTTCCGCTACTTCAACGTTTACGGCCCCCGCGAGCAACATAAAGGTAGCATGGCCAGTGTGGCTTACCACAATCACTGCCAGATCCAGCGCGGCGAAGACCCGAAACTGTTCGGTGCCTACGATGGCTACGAAGCTGGTGGTCAGAAACGGGATTTTGTTTTTGTCGGCGACGTAGTCAACGTCAATCTGTGGTTTATGGACCACCCGGAGCACTCAGGGATCTTCAATCTCGGTACCGGTCGCAGCCAGTCGTTCAAGGATGTAGCCGATTCGGTCATCGCCTACCACGGCAAGGGCCAGATCGAATTCATCGAGTTTCCCGATCACCTGAAGGGCTCCTACCAGAGCTTCACCCAGGCTGATATCAGCAAACTACGGGCCCTGGGCTACGACGAGCCGTTTAAAACCGTACAGCAAGGCGTTGCCGAATATATGCAGTGGCTGCATCGAGACTGATCGATCAAGCGTGAACATCCAACTACTCCAGATCACACGGGATTACCCACCATGTCAAAACGCTGGCTGATCATCGGCCCCTCCTGGGTCGGCGATATGGTGATGTGCCAAAGTCTGTTCAAACACCTGAAACAGCAACAGCCTAACTGCACCATCGATGTGGTGGCACCGGGCTGGTCATTACCGATTCTGGCGAGAATGCCGGAGGTGGAAAATGCCATCGCGCTGGATGTTAAACACGGCGAGCTGGGGCTGAAGAAACGCTGGCAACTAGGGCTGGGGCTGGTCAAACGTCAATACAGCCACAGCATCGTGATTCCTCGCTCGTTCAAAGCCGCCTTGTTACCTTGGATCGCCGAAGTCCCCGAACGCCGGGGGTTTCGTGGCGAGATGCGCTACGGCGTCATCAACGACATGCGCCTGCTCGACAAGGAACGCCTACCGCTGGCCGTACAGCGGATGGTCGCGTTGGGAGACAAGCCAAGCCTGGATCCACCCACGATCATCGATCCGCAACTCACCGTCGATGAGAAGAACCAGCAACGGTTGATCGATCAACATCAGCTGGATCTGAGCAAACCCGTGGTAGCTCTACTGCCCGGGGCTGAGTTCGGCCCTGCTAAACAGTGGCCGGCGGAGTACTGGGCACAAGCAGCGGATCAATTGGCCAAGCAGGGCTATCAACTCTGGTGCCTAGGCTCACCCAAAGATCGAGCGGTTGCCGATGCGATTCAGCAACAGGCCAACTGCGAGCTGCTTAACCTGTGCGGCGAAACCCAGCTCGAAGACGCCGTCGACCTGCTAGCCCTGGCACAACACGCGATCAGCAATGACTCCGGCCTGATGCACATCGCCGCCGCCGTGGGTTGCCACCTGATCGCAATCTACCGAACCACCACCCCCGAATACACCCCACCGCTTACCCGCAATGCCGATATCCTGCGGGCCGACCTGGGCGGAGATGAGAGCCTACTAGCGATTCGGGAGCTGCCTGAGAACCATTCGCTAGTTGATGTCAGCGTGGACCAGGTCCTTGCCTGCATCCCCTCTAATCAGAATTAAGTAATCCAGAAGAAGTTGTCATGCACGCTGTACTCTCCCAAGGCTTTAACCTGGCACTAATGCTGTTCACCGCCCTGCTGTTGGTGGTCGATCGATCGATCGGTGCCGTCGCCTTACTAATGCTGTTATTGTCGATCGCCATGCTGCTGACCCGCCATAACCGGGGCATTAAGCTGGAGCAGGACGAGAAGCTTCTGCTGGTGGCCATGGCGATCTACCCCCTGGCGGTATTAATCAACATGCTGGTGCACCAGAACAGCGATCTGGCCGATTTCGATATTGCCTCCAGATTTTTGCTGGTGCTACCGATCTTCTTTGCCGTCCGGCGCTTTGGCGCCTCAAAAAGCTGGCTCTATGCCGGACTTTTTATCGGTGCGATCGGGGCGGGATGTTTTGGTTACTATCAAAAATATGTGCTCGGCTTGGTGGTAGCTCATGGATATATCTCTAAGATTTCTTTTGGTGATCTATCGCTAATACTAGGTGTGCTGTCGTTGACCTACTGCATCAAGCCGAAACCGGACCATCCACGGAGCAAATGGCTGATTATGTTAGCGATTATTGCTTTTGGATTTGGATTGATGGGATCCATTACTTCAGGAACCCGTGGGGGTTGGATCGCAATCCCGGTTATGCTGTGGCTAATTCTTCGCGAAGCTATAGAAATTAAACCCATACGCTTCGGTATCTATGCATGCTTTTTAATAGCGACTTTGGGCGTCTATCAAAATAATCAACTGGTCAAATACAAAGTTGATAAGGCTGTAGCTGATACGATCAGCTATCTATCGGAAGAAGGCAGTGTAGAGGGCTCAGCGGGCACTCGCTTAGAGATGTGGCGTGCCGCTGGGATTATGTTCCAACAGTCCCCCGTATTCGGAGTTGGCGAAGGAGAGTATCGAAGCAGCGTCAAGCAACTGATTAGCCAAAAGCAGGTTGCCCGTAATATCGGCTATGGTCATGCCCATAGTGAAATGCTGACAACCCTGGCCGAGCTGGGAGTGTTCGGTTTGGCAGCCCTGCTCGCCTTTTACGCGCTACTGTTACGTTTCTTCTATCGGATGCGATCAGTCGACTTACAGTTGGCCACCGCTGGTTTGTTACTGGTATTTGGCTATGTTGATTTTGGCCTGACGCAGGCGATGTTAAGCCACAACATAACTACCGTATTTTTGGTAGCCCTGGTGGTCATCCTAGCCGGTTGCTTGAGTCATCAAAAGCGCTTGCATGGGACGCCGTCTAACAGCCCAGCAGATTCTGGTATAACGTCCAGCACTGGTTAAAGACCACTTCCGGGCGGTAGGCACCCACCGTCTGACGGCCGTTTTCGGCAATCTGCTCTCGCTCGGCCTGGTGGTCTAATAGGCAAACTGCTGCATTCGCCAGTGACTGGCTGTCAGCTGGCGGTACCAACAACCCATTGGACTGGTTTTGGATAATATCGGGAATTCCACCCACTTCAGACGCGATCACCGCGACACCATGATGCATGGCTTCGAGAATGGTCGAACCAAACCCTTCCATCAGTGACGGCATCAACAGCAGTTCAAAGCACGCCAGGTAATCTCCAACATTCTGGACCTGCCCAACAAACTCCACATTGCTCAAGCCCGCCGCCTGTTGTTTCAGCGATCCCAGATTTGGCCCAGACCCCAAGAACAGAAAGTGAACATCAGGATGGCTGTGTTGCAGTTGCCTGGCCACCTCAAGCGTATAACGCTGACCTTTAAGATCGATCAGAGCCCCTATCTGGCCAATCAGCCGCTTACCCGGATAGCATGCCCGAATCGCTGCCGACTTCTCGGGATCGCTTGGAACGGGAAAGCATGCCGAAGGAATGATCACTGTTTTATCGATCGGCGCCACCTTAGCCACCTGGGATCGGATTGCTCGGCTCAAGCAGATGATCTTCTCGGCATTCTGATAGGCCCAGCGTGATGATCGCTTGGCACTGATCGGGTGCTCGACTCTGCGGCTAATCACATAAGGAGTACCCTTCAACCAGCGATGCAACAGCCCCCAGTAGACCGATCGGCCATCATGACAGTGCACCAGATCCACACCTCGGCATAGCGGTGAAAAATGCTGCTGCAGCTGATTCTTGGCTTCTATAACCTGACATCCATGTTGTTGGCCCAGTTCAGCCAATGGGTTGCCCGGCCGAGTAATCAGTATCTGCTCCATATCGGGCTGCCGGCTAAGGAAGCTGATTAGATTAGCCGTTTGGCGCTCGCCACCGCCAAAAGCACTGGATAGATTGATATGTAATAGTTTGGGCATGAAACGCTTGTCCCCCTTGGCTTGCCCGCGAGTATAACGATAAAGCACGTCAGGTACCGAACTCCCAGCGAATCCAGCGTTCAGATGATAAACTTGCACACTTTGCCGGAAAACTAGAGCCCTATCGATGAAAGTACTGGTTATCAGCTCCTATACCGATACTTGGAACAGTGTCAGACCGGAAGCCGAGATGTTGATCGGCCTCCATAAAGCCGGTGTGGACCTTACCCTGATGACCCAGGGTCAATCCGAGTACGCTCCCCGTTTTGAGGAACAGGGCATTCGGGTCATCGATTATCATCCACAAAAAAAATTCAGTTGGGCAGCCATTCGCCGTATTCGACACGAGCTCAAGCAGGGTAGTTACGATATTCTGTACCTGTTCAATAACAAGGCGATCGTCAACGGTGCTCTGGCCGCCATTGGCCTACCGGTCAAGGTCGTCAACTACCGGGGCCAGACCGGTAATATCTACCGCCATGATCCGGCCAGCTATCTAACCCACCTGAACCCTCGCATCGACGGCATTATCGGCGTCGCTAACGCCGTTCGAGATGACCTGCGACCCCGAGTTTTTCTACCAGAATCTAACGTCGTCACCGTCTACAAAGGCCACGACCTGCGCTGGTACGAGGATGTTAAGCCAGCAGATTTAGAGGCCGAGTTCGGGATCCCCGGATCTGCCGTCAAGGTAATCTGCGTCGCAAATGCCAGGCCACGTAAAGGGATGCCGTTACTGGTTGAAGCCTTTGGCCAAATTGATACCGACGCCCACTTGATACTGGTCGGCGGAGGTATGGATGCTGAAGAATTTACCAGCCAGGTGAAACAAAGCCCGGCCAGGGAACGAATCCACTTGGCGGGCTTCCGTAACGACGTTCCAGCCCTGGTCAGTGCCAGTGATATCTCGGTACTGCCCTCCTTAAAACGCGAAGGTTTACCCAAAACCGTGATCGAGGCGATGGCCTATGCCCTTCCCTGCGTGGTAACGGACACCGGCGGCAGTGCCGAGTTAATCGTCAGTGGAGAATCGGGGCTAGTGGTTGCCCCCGGAGACGGTGCCGCACTTGGAGAATCGATCAAACGGCTGATCGATTCGCCTGAAGATCGACATCAGATGGGCAAGGCCGCACGACAGCGATTAGCGGATCATTTCACTGTCGATCAGGCGGTAGCCAACACGCGGGCATTTTTCCGGCACCTTCTTGAATCTAATCGCTAAGGCAGAAGAACCATCATGAAAAAACTGGTTATCGATCTGGACGGCACCCTGACGATAGACAAGCCCGGCCCTTACGAGTCCAAAGAGCCGAACCTAGCGGTTATCGAGAAGCTACGCCACTACAAAGAACAGGGGTTCGAGATCTGTATTGCCACCGCCCGCAATATGCGTACGTATCAAGGCGACATCGGCAAGATCAATGTACATACGTTACCGACCATACTGGAATGGCTTGACCGGCATCGGGTTCCCTACGATGAGGTTCAAGTAGGCAAGCCCTGGTGCGGCTTTGAAGGTTTCTACGTTGATAACAAAGCGATTCGACCCAGTGAGTTTGCCAGCTTGGAGCCCGTACAAATCGACAAGCTGCTCGCAGATGAAGCCCAGCGCTTGAAAGAGGGCAATTGAGTGTTCCTGATCACTTCCGGGGCTTATATCAGCCAGGAGTTTGCCAGCGAGTTGGGGTGCCTTCCTCCCAGCTTTCTACCGCTGGGGAATCGCTGTCTGTACGAATACCAGATCGCTCTGGCAGAACCCCTCTCTGATGATATCTACCTGTCGATTCCGGAGAGTTTTGAACTGAGCGACTATGAACAGGCATTCATTGCCGAGCATAGCGTTAAGCTGATTACCGTGCCCGAGGGGCTGAGCTTGGGAGAGTCGGTGCTTTATTGTCTGAATATGGCACAGTGTGGAAACTCTCAATTACAGATTCTGCACGGCGACACACTTTTCCAGAACCTTCCGAAAGGAAACGATCTGGTCAGTATCTCTCCCAACTCCGGATATTACCGTCGTGCATTAAGCCAACAGCATTCAGCGCAATTACTGGACGAGCAGTTGGCAGTTGGCTGTTGACGGCGATATCGTCGCCAGCGGCTATTTCAGTTTTTCTTCCTCTCTTAAGCTAGTCCGCCATCTGACCCAACAACGGGGCGATTTTATCGGTGCGATCAACCGATACCACGAACAGCTTGAAATCAGCCTGGTGCAGGCCAATGATTGGTTCGATTTCGGCCATCTGAACGCCTACTTCAATTCGAGAGCCGCCTTTACCACTCAGCGCAGCTTCAATGCACTGGAAATCAATCGCAGCACCGCGCGTAAATCCAGCCACAAAGTGGACAAAATGGAAGGTGAAGCGAACTGGTTTGAAGCTCTTCCCAATGATATCCAGATCTACAGCCCCAAGCTGCTAAGCCGTTTCAATGACGGTGACCGTGCCGGCTATTCGCTGGAGTACCTCTACAACCTCCCGCTCAGCGATCTGTTCGTCTTCGGTCATCTGGCAAAGGCCTCCTGGCGTCGAATCTTCCAATCCTGCCACCGCTTCCTAGCCCGCTGTAAAGCCTATTCGCCGGAGTCCAGTGAACTTCATCCCACTGACATTGATTCACTGTACCTACCCAAAACCCTGGACAGGTTGGAACAGTTCGCCATCCACAGCGGTGTTGATATCGATAAGCCGATTCATCTCAATGGCACCCTGTATCCATCACCTCGTGACATTGCCGAACAGAGTAGCGAGCGGATTCCGGCAGCAACCCTGCAGAATGTTGCGATCGTTCATGGCGACTTTTGCTTCAGCAACATCCTCTACGACTTCCGCACCCGTCGGATCAAAGTTATCGACCCAAGGGGCATCGATGCGCAAGGCAGACCGACCCTCTATGGCGACAGCCGTTATGACTACGCCAAGCTTTACCATTCCGTGCACGGTCTCTATGACCTGATCATTGCTGGCCGCCTCAAGGCCAAACAGACGGATTCCGGATTGGAGTTACGCGACTATGCGGCAACCTATCATCTGGGGATCAATCAAGCCTTTAATGAAGTCTTCTTCAGCGACCAGCCACAACTTCAAGATTGCGTTCAAGCCATTGGAGTCCAGCTTTTTCTGTCGATGCTTCCGCTTCACAATGACCAGCCGGAACGACAGATGACCATGCTGGCAAATGCCTATCGTCTCTACGCCGAACTTCAAGGAGAACAGCCATGTTCGTGATACCGATGGCTGGAATGTCGTCGCGCTTTTTCAGTGCCGGCTATACCGAACCCAAGTACAAGCTCGACGCCCATGGTCAGAGTCTGTTTGCCCACTCGGTATGCAGCTTCAGCGCTTATTTTGACACCGACCCCTTCCTGTTTATCGTCAGAGATCAGTTTGATACTCCCGCCTTTGTCGAGACCGAGGCCAAACGGTTGGGTATTCGCGATTACCAGCTGGTTATCCTGAATCAACCCACCGGCGGCCAGGCAGAAACCGTGGCGTTGGGGCTGGATGGGCTGACCGACGAACCGCTGTATATCTTCAATATTGATACCTTCCGCCCCAACTACCGCAAGCCCGGGTTCTGTGATCAAGCCGATGGCTATCTGGAAACCTTTATCGGTTCAGGTAAGAACTGGAGCAATATCGAGCCACAGGCCCCGGGCTCCGACCGGGTAATCCGAACCGCTGAAAAGCAGGAGATCTCGGAGTTCTGTTGCACCGGTCTTTACCATTGGGCCAGCGCCGAGCTATACCGCCACTACTATCAAGAGTACAGCCAGTTCGAAACCGATCGACTGGACGCGGGAGAGCTCTATATCGCCCCGATATACAACCTGGCCATTCGTGATGCTAAGGATATCCGTTACTCGGTCATTGACCCCGAAGAAGTGATCTTCTGCGGCACTCCCGATGAATACCAAGCGGTACTGAAGCAAACACCATGATCAACAATGCAGACATCAGTGTCGTCGTTCAAGGACCGGTCCAAGCGCGGGACGACCGCCCAATGGACGAAGGGATCACCTATCGTAGTCTCCAAAGTATTCGGCAGTACCTGCCGGGCGCCCACATCATTCTGTCGACCTGGCCAGATCAAAATCTGCAAGGGCTGGATTACGATGAACTCGTCATCTGTGAGGATCCCGGCCCCAATATCTACCGCTATCTGGCCGATGGCACCCCCGGCAAGCTCAACAACAATCGCCAGATCGTCTCATCCCGGGAAGGGTTGAAACGGGTCAAGACCGCTATGCGATGAAGCTTCGCTCGGATAATTTCCTGGTCGGGGATCAGTTTAAGACCCTGCAACAGCAGTTCAGCCAGCGTCACCCCGAGTATGCGTTCTTGAAAGAACGGGTGGTGGTCAACAACACCTTTACCCGCGAATACGCCAAGGGGATGCCGGTGGTGTTTCACGCCTGCGACTTCTTCTATTTTGGTCTGACCGAAGACCTGCTGGTACTTTGGGATCTAGCTCTGTTTGAGGATTATCAGCTCGATCCCGACAGATTGGGGAAAGTCCAAGGCTTGGGCAGCCCCTACTTCCCACCGGATTGCACGCAGAAGTTCTGGCTTGCCGCCTTGCAGAAATTCGATCCCAGCATCGAACTCCAACACCTGCATGAATACTCTGATCGGTTAAAGCGTATCAGCGATATCTGTTATGCCAATAACCTTGTCGTCGGCGAGCCCGAGACTATCGGCCTGGGACTGAACAGCAAGTTTGCGGATGATGAGCGAGCCAACCGTCTCAGCGGGCGCATCACTTACCTGTCTCACTTGGGCTGGCAACGACTATATCGCAGCTACTGTGACCCATCGATGGAGATTCCTTCAGGCACCAGCGATCAATTTAAGCAGGGCCTTTTAAGAGCCATACTGCTACCGGGAAAGTGGATCGAAGGACAGTGGCGGCTGCAAAAATGGATCAGTAAGAATCGCTGATTATTAGGATCTAACGACGACGGTTCAGGATCCAGAGGGCAAAGTACTTATTGAAGGTGTAGTGACTCGACTGTACCGCCAGCAGCAGTCCATGCTTGCCGTCTAAACAGCCGCGTTGGAGCAGGTATTTACGGATAAACATCCAGCCAGAGCGTAACAACACCCCAGCAACGGAAACCTTCTTGCCGCGGGCATGGCGGTCCCGTGCCCAGTCATCGGCATAACGGACCGACTTAGCCATGTAAGCACTGAAGGATTCGGTGGTGTAGTGTTCCAGGTCTCCGTTGAGGGTGCGGATCTGTTCTTTGTCACAGCTGATCGATTCGTGCACCTGAGCATCGTTGTACTGGTAGCGCTGGCGATCATGCAGCCGCACCACCCAGTCCGGGTACCAGCCACCATGGCGGATAAAGCTACCGAAATAGTCGGTTAGGCGGGCACAGCGATAGGCGTAATCAGGTTGTGCCTCTTGAAGGGTTTCTCGGATCGAATCTCGCAGCTCGGCCGAGATAATTTCATCGCTGTCGAGCCAGAACAGCCAGTCACTGGTAGCCTGTTGCTGGGCCTTCTGGCGCTGACGACCAAAGCCCTGCCAATCTTCATCCACCACCACCTTGGCATTGAACTCAGCCGCAATCGCTAACGTCTCATCAGAACTGCCGCTGTCGTAGACCAACAACTCGTCTGCCCAGTCCGCGCTGGCCAAACAACGTCGAAGAAAGGAGGCGGAGTCCTTAGTCAACACGATAACCGTCAGCGTCGGGATGGCAGCACTCATCGGTGAAAACTCCTCAGTATTCGAAGCCTGGTGCACCCTTGAACCGCTTGTGCACCCACAGATACTGTTCCGGCACCTTTCGGACCTGATCCTCAATGGTACGGTGGTAGCGCTCGGTATCGGCCACTTCATCGCCGGAAGGGTATGCCTCCCAGACGGGAAGAATATCGATCCGGTAACCGTCGTCGATCCGGGCAACATTAAACGGAATCACCACCCCCTTTCCCATCCGCGCCAACGAAGGAATCACCATCGCGGTCGGAGCCGGTTGGCCGAAAAAGCTGATCAGTTCACTGTTCTTACGCCGATAGCTCTGATCCGAGGCGAACCAGATCGTGCGTCCGTTACGCAGTAGCTTGATCATGCGCTTGATATTGTCCTTGGGAATCGCCTCTTCGGAGTGAAGGTTACGACCGGCCGCGGTGACATATTCCAGCAACGGATTGTTCATCTGCCGGTAAACCGCGGCGAAGCTGGCATGGGGTACCAGCATCCGGCAGGCGATCTCCAGATCGGTAAAGTGGGCGCAAAGCAGGATCACCCCTTTGCCTTCAGCCTGGGCTGCCTGCAGGTGCTCCAGTCCATTGATCTCTTTTAGCAGGGGTGCGATCTGACGATCACGGCCCCACCAGCTCAGACCGGTTTCAAACAACGAGATACCCAGAGCTTCAAAGTGCTGCCGGGTCAGCGTTTCGTGCTGTTCGGCGCTCTGCTCAGGAAAACAGTGCTCGATATTGCGACGTGCGACCTTGACCCGTTTCGGTGCCAGACGGTACAGCAGTCGCCCAACAAACCGACCGATCGCCAGTTGCATCGGAAACGGCAGCATGATCAACAGCCGCAAGATCCCCAGCCCCAGCCAAAGCAACCAAAACCGGGGGCCAATCAGGTCTTTGAGGGTCGGATTCTTTATCCGCATCAGTGCATCTCCCGGTACAGCTGGCGATAGATACCGCCTTTTTCCAACAACTGCTGATGGGTTCCCATCTCTTTCACTTCACCCTTGTCCATCACCAGAATTCGATCGGCATGCTCGATGGTCGACAAGCGGTGAGCAATGATAATCGTAGTCCGACCTTCACAGAGCTCTTCCAGTGCTGCCTGTACCTGACGCTCGGACTCGTTATCCAGCGCCGACGTGGCTTCGTCCAGGATCAGCAGCGGCGCATCCTTGTAGAAGGCCCGGGCCAGGGCCAGCCGTTGGCGTTGACCACCGGACAGCAGGCTACCCTGTTCACCGATCTGGGCATGGATACCGCCATCCATCTTGTCGACGAACTCCTCGGCATGGGCATGCCTGAGCGCTTCGCGGACCCGATCCAGATCGGCGCCCTCGGGATCACCAAAGGCGACGTTATCGGCCACGCTCTCATTGAACAGGAACACATCCTGATCCACATAGGCGATCTGGCTACGTAAGCAGCTGAGCTTCAGGGTCTGGATATCCGTTCCATCGAACAGGATCTGGCCCGATTCGGGCTGGTAGAAACGGGTCAACAGCTGGGTCAGGGTCGATTTGCCGCTGCCGGAGCCTCCCACCAACGCCAAGGTCTCACCGGGATTCAACCCGACACTGACTCCTTTGAGAACCGGATCCAGCTCGGGCGCATAGCGGAAACTCAGATTCTGAATCTCGATCTTTCCGCTGAACGGCTGCTTCAGTTCATCGCCGCTGTCCGATTCGGTCGGATGGTCCAGCAGGGTAAACAGGGTCTCGGCCGCCGCCATGCCGCGCTGGAACGGCTCGTTGACACTGGTCAGCGAACGCATCGGGGCAAACAGCATACCCATCGCGGTAAAGAAGGAGACAAACTCACCCGGCGTCATGGCCGAATCACCCTCCAGCGTGGCGGCGAAATAGATCACGCTGGCCAGGGCGATGGCGATCACAAACTGTACCACCGGTGAGTTGGCTGCACCGATCACTACCAGCTTCAGGGTATTCTGGCGTAACTGGTTCACCACATCGTAAAACTTGGTCTCTTCCTGGGATTCGGCCAGAAACAGTTTCACCAGCCGATGCCCTTTCAGGTTCTCTTCCAACCGGTGGGTCAGTTGGCCCATATTGTCCTGCAGCAGTCGACTGGATTTGCGCATCGTCTTGCTGACCAGCTTGATGATCACCGCAATAACCGGCCCGGCGATCAGCATCAGCATCGCCAGTCGCCAGTTGAGGTAGAACAGGTAGCCAAGCAGACCGATGATAATCAGCGAATCACGAACCAAAACCAGCCAGACCTTACTGGCGGTCGATGACAACTGCTCGACATCGTAAGTCACCTTCGACAACAGTTTGCCGGTGGTGTTGGAATCCATATAGGACTGTGGCAGCTGCTGAATATGGCTGAACAGCTCAACCCGCAGCTGCATCACCACCCGGGTTGCCACCGAGGTCACCCCCAGCGTCGCCACGACCCGGGCAACTCCGCGGACGAAAAACAACCCGACGAAGGTCAGCGGTACCATCACAATGGCATCGGGATCCTTGTCGATAAAGGTTCCATCGATCAGCGGCTGCATCATCGCCGCCACCGCCGGCTCGGTACTGGCCACCACCGCCATCGCAATGATCGCGATGACAAATTTGCCCCAGTGCGGCCGCACATAGGTCATCAGACGACCCAGCAGTTCTCTATTGGTTCTCAATCTGATTTCTCAATTAACTGAATGAGATAGCCCGGCCCCTACCGCTGGGCCGAGTAAATGGGCGTGATTCTATCATAGAACCGGATTTGACTAAGGCGCGGGCTGATTTAATGCGTCCAGTACCGCTTCGGCTTGCTTTAGCGCAACATCTTGATAGCCCTGCAATTGCTGCCGAGCCGACTCGGCCATCCGGATTCTCGCTTCACTATCTGGCATCAACCGAACCACCTGTTCGGCCAACGCCGCTTGATCATCAACCTGAATCAAACCATCGGCTTCAACAAACTGGCGATTGATGGTCTCAAAATTGCGCATATCGGGCCCAACCAGCATCGGACAGCCGCAACCGGCGGGCTCCAAAATATTATGTCCGCCAACATCGACAAAGCTGCCGGCTACCCAGCAAAGATCAGCAGCGGCGTAAAACGGCAGCAGCTCGCCCAGGCTGTCGGCCAGATAGAGTTCGCAGTCATCGGCCACCGGCTCTTGCTTCGAATCACTACGCCGTTGCCAATTGAATCCCGACTGTCGGCACAGTTGCGCCACAGTCTCAAACCGCTGCGGGTGACGCGGCACCAGCACCAGCAAGGCATCAGGCTGCTGCGCCAGCAACTGTCGGTGGCATTCCAGCGCGATCGACTCTTCGCCGTCGTGGGTGCTGGCCGCCAGCCACACCGGTCGCTTAGTCCCCAGTATCTGGCGCATAGCTTCACCTTGCCGGGTAATATCAGAGGGCAGGGGTTGCGCGTACTTGAGATTCCCCCCCAGCCGCAGTCGCTGTTCAGCAACGCCAAGGGCTGAGAAACGAGTGGCGATACCCCCATCCTGCGCCAGAATCAGACTAGCCTTGGCCAGGGTTGAGCGCCATAACGCCGGGAGATAACGCTGATAGCTTCGCATTGAGGACTCGGATAAGCGTGCATTGGCCAGCACCACAGGGATCTGTTGCCGGGCACACTCAGCCCAGAGATTGGGCCAGATCTCGACCTCCATCACCAGCAGCAGTTGCGGCTGGATCTGCTCCAGTACCCGTTTGACCACCGCCCGTGAGTCCAGCGGCGCGTAGAGATGACGATCGCCAGGACGGAGAGCCTTGCCGATCTCCTCGGCACCGGTGGCGGTGGTGGTGGTCACTAGCCAGGGACCGGTATAACCGGCGTTGCGTACCGCCTCGATCAACACCCCGGCCGCCTTGGCCTCACCGAAAGAGGCGGCATGGAGCCAGATCGGCCGCTGTGGCAGCTCGCCCGGGTAGCGCCCCAAGCGCTCACGCCAACGGACCGGATCCTGCTTACGCCCCATCCACAACAGCAAGGGTGCCGCCAGAATCAGTAGCAGCTGATAGAACAACCGACTCAAGCGGAACGCTCCGCCAGTAGACGGTCCATCATCGCTGTCACCTCGGCAACCTGAATACTGTCCATCACATCGGGTTCGCGTACCCGTTTGCCCCAGCTGATCGAATCCACCTCGCAGCCGAACGCTTTATGAACCTGCGCCGGGTAGGCGTTCACCACCCACTGTCGGCTCAGGTAGGGACCGGTCCGATCCGGGTTGGAGCTGGCATAGAGCCCCAGCGCAGGGGTACCGGTGGCGGTTCCCATGTGCATCGGTCCCGAATCCGGACCCAACACCAGCTCAGCCCCTTCGATCAGCGCCAGCAGCTCCTTCAAGGAGGTTTTACCGATTAGATTAATCGGCGCCGCGCTGCAAAGCTCACCCAGACGCTCTCCGTAGTGCTGCTCCAACTCGGTGTTCCCGCCGCTGAGTACCGTTCGCAGGCCATGTTGTTGCCAGGCATGGTCGATCACCTCGGCATAGCCTTCGACCGACCAGTTGCGGAAATTGCGAATCCGCTGGCTGGAGCAGGGGCTGATCACCAGATAGCGCTGCTCACCGACCAACCGGCGGGCTTGCTGTCGATCTTGATCGGGAATCGGCATCCGCCACTCCAGCGACTCGGCGTCGGCGCCGCAGGCACGGATAAAATCCATAAAGCCGTCGAGCACATGCTTGCGGGGGTTCGGGGCGATTTGGCGATTGGTAAACAACCGCTGATTATCCTTGGCCCGTTCGGCATCGAACCCCAAGCGTATTTTGGCCGGAATGCACAGTGACAGCAGGCTGGCCCTCAGCGCCGCCTGCATATGAAGCAACAGATCAAAGCGACGTCCTTTGAGCTGCTTTCGAAGTTCAAGCATCCCCTTGAAACCACTGCGTTTGTCGTAGACCAGCAACTCAACCCCATCGATGCCGTCCAGCATCATGGCTTCGACCTTGCCTACGATCCAGGTTATGCGACAATCGGGCCACTGCCGCTGCAGCGCTCGAACTGCCGGCAGGGTATTGCAGACATCGCCCAGCGCCGAAAGGCGCAGCACACAGATTGATTCCGGTGCCCGACCAAGCAACGGCGAGATCTTCAACGTCTGATCGGCACAGGTCGTACTGGAGTTAGCACTGGGGTTCACGAATGGGTTTCCAAGTTATTCAACAGGCTGGAGCTACGCTGCTGGTTGCACCGGAACTGGTTGAGCATATTAACCGATCATGGTTCGATCTCAACTGGTGGCGCGGCAATGGCGGCTGGCTCGGCTCGGCACCGGGTCGGGGTGAGAGCCACTTTCTGTGCCATCCGGAGCTGCAACTGAACCTGGTCTGGCGTCACTACAAGCGCGGCGGCATGGCGGCCCGCTTGAGCGAAGATCGCTATCTCTGGAGTGGCCTGAAACAGACCCGCGCCTACCAGGAATTCGAACTGACCCACCAGCTTCGCAGCCGGGGTCTGCCGGTTCCCCGCCCAGTGGCCGCCGCCATCGTACGCCGCGGCCTGAGCTATCAGGCCGACCTGATCACCGAACGGCTACCCGATGTCGCCTCAATGGCCGACCGGCTGCAGCAGTCGCTGCGGGATTTTCCCTGGCAGGAGGTCGGCCGCACCATCGCCCGCTTCCACCACGCCGGGCTCGATCACGTCGACCTGAACCTGCGAAATATCCTGATCGACACCCAGCAGCAAGTTTATCTGATCGATTTCGACCGTTGTCGGCTGCGCCCATCCGAACCCGGCTGGCAGCAGGGCAACCTGGACCGACTGCTGCGTTCGCTCAACAAGCTATTTCCCAACCAGGATCACAGCGCCCACTGGCAACGGCTGCTGGACGGCTATCACGCCGGCTAACCGGTTAGCGGTGATTCCCTTTTGCGACGCGGCTGATTACAATCAAACCCATACGCCACCGGGCGGCTCCCGCCCCACGAGTTTCACCGGCCAGACTGCTTCACCGAACCGGTTATTCCGACTCAGCCACGTGGCTCCATTTAAGAATAAAAGTTTGCATTGAGGTAGCTACATGTCTGCATTTGGTACCGTTTTCATGCCGAAAATGGCGATCTCCTGGTTTGATGGAACAAGCTGGAGCGAGGCCGAGATGGTTTCCAGCGACAGTATTCAACTACACCCCGGTGCCCACGTGCTGCACTACTCCAGCACTTGCTTCGAAGGCCTGAAAGCGTTCCGACACGAAGACGGCTCCACCAAGATCTTCCGGATGGACCGTAATATCGTCCGTTTCGCTCAAAGCAGCCGCCTGCTGGCCCTGCCGGAGATCGATCCGGACGCCACCGCCAAGATGATCACCGATGTCGTCGCCCACTTCGCCGACGAAGTCCCGGCAGCTCCCGGTTCGATGTATATCCGCCCGACCCATATCGGTACCGAAGCCGCGATCGGCAAGGCGGCGGCCCCGTCCACCAGCTCCTGTCAGTATGTGCTGCTGTCCCCGGTTGGCGACTACTTCGCCGGTGGCGATGCCTGCCTGCGGCTGCTGATCGAAGACGACGGCATGCGTTGCGCCGCCCACATGGGGATGGTCAAGAGCGGTGGCAACTACGCCAGCGCGCTGCAGCCGATCATGAATGCCCGGGCCGAGTTCCAGGCCGATCAGGTGCTGTTCGCGCCCGGCGGCGATGTCCAGGAGACCGGCGCCGCCAACTTCCTGCTGATCGACGGTGACGAGATCATTACCAAGGCACTGGATGAAAGCTTCCTGCACGGGGTGACCCGCGACTCGATCCTGACCATCGCCCGCGACCTGGGAATGAAAGTGTCCGAACGCCAGCTCAGCGTCGACGAGCTGCTCGAGCGTGCCGCCAAGCCCGGTTGTGAAGCGGCTCTGTCCGGTACAGCGGCGGTACTGGCCCCGGTCGGCACCCTGATCTACCAGGGTAAAGAGTTGAAAGTCGGCAGCGGCAGCGTTGGCCCGACCACCGTCAAACTGCGCCAGACTCTCAACGATATTCAGTGGGGCAAGGCCGAAGACAAGCACGGCTGGCTGACCACGGTTTAACACCAACCAAATAAGACTTTCAAAAACCCCATCGGGCGATCCGCTGGGGTTTTTTATTGCTCAGCGCTCAACCTTCAGAGCAAGAATCAAAGGAGCCCACCATGGAACCCGCCCCGATCAAAGACCCGATCAGTTTCGAAGATTTCGACAAGCTTGATATCCGCGTCGGTACTATTCTGGAGGTCAGCGAGGTCGCCAAGTCCGACAAACTGATGAAACTGACCGTCGACTTCGGCGATCATCAACGCTCGATCCTGGCCGGTATCAAACAGGAGCGGGACAACCCCAGAGAGATCGAAGGCAAGCAGGCCCTGTTTGTGGTCAACCTGCCCGAGCGCAAGATGGCCGGGGAACTGTCTCAGGGCATGCTGTTTGATATCGGTTATGCCGATAAGCTGACCCCCTGTCTGGCCACGCCGGAGACACCGGTTCCCAATGGTAGTCGCGCCGGATAAGACGAATTGGGGGCGAGCTGGATAACCCCCTCCGACCGATTCGGTATAAGCTTGAGGTTCAACTCAGAAAAGGATGCTGTGATGAAACTGCTACGCCCGATCGCCCTAACCCTGCTCTGCTCGGCCCCGCTCACGGCCCAGGCCCAGATCTACACCGACGACCTGTCCCGCTGTTTGGTCGAATCCTCCACCCATCAGGATAAATTGACTCTGGTACGCTGGATGTTCAGTGCCATGGCGCTCCACCCCTCGGTCCAATCGATGGCCTCGATCAATGCCGATCAACGGGATCAGGCCAACCAGGAAGTGGCCGGACTGTTTATGCAGCTGACCACCGAGCGCTGTCTGCCACAGCTGCAGAACGCGGTGAAATACGAAGGCCCGCTGGCACTGCAAGCCAGCTTTCGGGTACTGGGACAGGTCGCGGCCCAGGAGCTGTTTGCCAATCCGGAGGTCAAACAGGGGATGGCCGGGCTGCAGCAACACATGGATAACGAACGCTTGCAACAGGTGCTCAAGCCCTTGATGCCACAATAACATCCAGCCACGAGGTACAGCGGCGATGAATAAACCGATCGAAGGCAGCTGTTTATGCGGTGCGCTGCGCTATCAAGCCAGTGGTCATCTGGACATTTTTCAGTACTGCCACTGCTCGCGCTGCCGTAAATTCACCGGCAGTGCGCACGCGGCCAATCTGTTTGTCCAGCCGGAGCATTTTCAATGGCTCAGCAGCACCGAGACGCTGGGACGCTTTGAACCGGACAACAGCCGCTACTTTGCCACCAGCTTCTGTAAAACCTGCGGCTCCTCGATGCCCTGGATCGCCAAAGGCGGCAAGGTGGTGGTGATTCCCGCCGGCACGCTGGACCAGGTACCGGATATCCGGCCTTCGCAGAATATCTTCTGCAACTCCCGCGCCGAGTGGTACCGCAGTGCTGCCGAGTTACCCGAGTATGATCAACTGCCGCCGCGCCGCTAGGGACCGGCTTCGATCAGGCGTTCTCCGAGCTCACGTTCAACAGGGACACGAACAACGAGATCACCAGGGTACCGAACAGAAAGCAGAAGCCGCTATGGAACAGCGTTAACAACCAACCGGCCGCACTGACCGGGGTAAAGGCTTCGCCGAGGGTAAAGTGCAATTTGGCCGCCTGGATCAGCGGCCAAAGCTCGACCCCGTTGACCGCATAGACCGGCGTATCCTGAAAGGCGGCAGCGCCTTGCAAGCCATAACAGGCCGCCAGCAAAAACAGTGCGGTAAGGTAGTTGATCAACGCCAGCACGATCGTTCGACCCGTCGCTGCCACCCGCGGGCCATCGGTGATTTTGCAGCGATTGAACAGCGCCACGCCCAACTCTTTGTTGAGAATGCCAAATACCCGCAGCAGCAGCGGCACCATCAACCAGAGTCCCAACGGCACCAAATACGGGTGCAACAGATACAGCAACACCGCCGCCACAAGCCAGTAGCAGATATAGCGCTCGGAGAGCCGCAACCGGCGCTGACGCCAGCGCTGTTGTTCCGGAGTTCCCGGCCGGTGCTCCGACTCACGCCCTTTCAGGTGGTGATCGACCCAGCGATAAGGGGATAACCAATAGATGCAGTCAATGGTCTGCTCGACGGTCTCAGCAATCTTCATCGATTCACCTCCCTATGCTCGCCCTCAGGCTCGCCGCGCGTTGCCGTACCGAGAACCAATCGCTGGCCAGGCTGCAACAACGGTAGCCGCCGTCCCCGGTATCGGTAGTCCGGTTGCTGCTCTGCCGGAATACCATGGCTGATCAAATACCGTCCCGCTGCCAACCAGGGCTGAATCTGATCGAATCCCGCATGCCAGTCGCTCCCTGTTTCACGGGCATCAAAGATCACCGTCGGCGCCTCACACAACCGCTGATAAAGCGAGGTCAGCTCACCGCTGTCGGCGCTGTAACCCAGTAACGGAGCGCCCTCCAGATAAAGCAAAAATCCGAAGCAACGCTCGCTGTGCCGGGTCGGTAGCCACTCCAGTGTCAGACCAGCCCCCAAATCGACGCGCTCACCGGCCTCGGCGGACCGCCATTCGGCCAGCTCATGGGGATCAATCAACTGTGCATGCTCGGCCATTCGATGCTCGATCAACCGCTGGCAGACGCCAGTCTCGGCCAGGACCTGCAGCCGTCGTCCGGCCGCCTGTTCAACCCGCAAAACCACCGGCAACTCACCGGCGTGGTCGGTATGGTTATGACTGATCAGCACCCGCTCAGGCAGGCTCCATCCCTGCCGATGCAGCGCATCGACCACCCCCAGTCCCAGATCGATCAGCGCCCAGGGCTGTTGATGGCGAAGCAACAGCAGGCTGCTGGAGCACTCGCTCTGGTAGATGTGGGAGATCCCCCCACCAACGCCCAATATCTGCAGTTCAAACACCGCCATCCATCGCCTTTTTGTCCATTAAATCGAGCCCCTGAAGTTAGCGTTGAATCCGAGGCTTTGCCAGTAAAAACACCCATCCAACCGCCATTGAGCCACCAGCTAGCCGCTTGCAGAGCCATCAGAGTCCGGCTCGGCGGCGGCTCGTTTACGGGTCAGCGCCAACGGCACCAGCCGCAACCCATCGCCCGGCTCAACCTGCAGCGCGTCGGCCTGGATCCGGCTAAGTTGCAGCTTTCCTTCGGGGAAATAGGGCAACTCGGTCAAAATACAGCGGTAACCCTGCAACCGGGTGTTGGCCAGCAAACAAGCCTGTCCCGGGGGGAGTTTTTTCACCACCTTGGCCAGGCGTTGCTGCTCGCTGTAACTGACGCTGCGAATATCATTGAGCCGACAGATCAGGGTCGGTCCGGCATCGAAGATGTCGACGTAGCCTTCGAAGTGAAAACCCTCATCCTCCAACATTTTGCGGGCCGGGCGGGTATTGCGATGAACTTCACCGATCACCTGCTGCGCGCTCTCGGGCAGCAGATGAATGTAGATCGAGTGCTTGGGCATCAACTCGGCGATAAACGACTTATTTCCCAATCCGGTCAGGTAATCCGCCTCGGAGAACTCCATGCTGAAGAAGTGCCGCCCCAGACCTTCCCAGAACGGACTGTCTCCGGCGTCGTTGGAAACTCCGCGCATCTCGGCGATAACGCGCTCGGCAAACCGCTCCGGAAACTGCGCCATAAACAGAAACCGGCATTTCGATAGCAAGGTGCCATTGCGATCACGGCGGTAGGCGGGGTCCAGAAACAGGCTGCAGACCTCCGAGTGACCGGTGTAGTCATTGCACAGATAGAGGGTATTGAAGCGGTTGTGGATTCCCATCTCCCGCGAGGCATGAACCACAGTTCCGATCCGGTAGTGATACCAGGGGTCCTGCATTCCAACCCGGGAGGCGATGGCGGTGGTACCGATCACCTCGCCGGTTTCACCGTGCTCGAGCACAAACAGGTAGTGATCGCCGTCGAATCGCCCTGACGCCTGTTGCAGCGACGCAATGGATTGGTTGATTCGCTGCTCCAGCAGTTCCGGATGCAGCGGTAACGAGGTGAAGCCCGGCCCGCTGAGCTCTGCAATCCGCAGCAACGCGCTCAGGTCATCCCGCTCGATCGGGCGGATAACGTTCACAGGCGCCTCCTTGTTAAGGAGCCTGCCAAGAAGTCCTTGCCAGCGTCTCGCACTTGCAGAAACCGCTTATTCGCAGGTTCCTTAGAAAGCAGTCTATAAACTCAGTCTAGACGGGATCAGCAGTGGTTTGTTGGCGCAGTGACTCAGACCGGGTCGGAGTAATAGCAGGAGCGGTTGCGCCCGCCCTGCTTGGAACGATACATCGCTTTATCGGCATGGCGGATCAGGTCGGCATAACTGCCTCCGTCTTCCGGGTAGATAGCCACCCCGATGCTGGCGGTCACCGCCACCTGTTGGCCCGCAAGGGTTAAGGGCTGTTCAATCTGCTCGAGCAGGCGCTGGATCACCCGCTCCAGATCTTGCTGGCCGGCAAGCTCGTCAATCGCGATGGTAAATTCATCACCGCCGACCCGCCCGACCAGGGCGCCGCTCACTTGCGCTGTCGCTTCCTCAAGGCCGATGCGGCCAACCGTGTCATAGGCGCGCAGGCAGCGCCGGATTCTCACGGCAATCTCGATCAGCAGTTGATCGCCAATCTCGTGCCCGTAGGAATCGTTGACCTCCTTAAACAGGTCCAGGTCGATAAACAGCAACGCCAATCGGGTATCGGGGTGACGCCCCGCCCGCTCAATCTTCTGCTCCACCCGCTGCTTGAAACTACGCCGATTCAACAGTTCGGTCAGGGTATCCTGATTGGCCAGCTTCTCCAGCAGTCGCTCCTGCTGCTTGCGCTCGGTCACATCGGTGAAGATTCCCACCAGCTCGCTGCTGCACTGCCCCTGATCGATCAACGGGCTGACCGACATGCTCAGGGTATAGTTCGTCCCATCTTTGCGCTGCGCGTTAATCTCATGTTCCCAGTTACCCTGCTCGTCAATCGCCTGCTGCATCTGCTGATATAGCGATTTACTGACGTCGATCCTCGGGTCCATCAGCGCACGTTTACCGATCACTTCTGCGTCAGAGAAACCGGTGATTCGGCTGAAGGCGGGATTGGTATAGGTGATCAGATACTGCTCATCGACCACGACCACCCCTTCCTTGATCGAACCGATAATCTCCTGATTGATCTTCAGTTCGAAACGGGTCTGCCGTAACTGTTTGTGTTCTATTTCCAACAATTGGCTGAGTCGGGCGGTACGGAAACTGAAGTAGGCATTGAGCAGGAACATCGCCCCCAGCACCGCACTGAACAGCAATACCGGCTGCAGGATCGAATCGATCAGGTGCAGGCCCGGTGTCGGCGGGGAGAAATGCAGGTGGCCGAGATTATTACCCGTTAAGGTGGTCATCGGCAGACTGTTGTTACCGGCATAAGGTCTGATACCGGTCAGTTGCAGCGAAAAGCGCTCAGAGAAGCCGTCGACATAGTCGGCGTCAAAGCGCTTTAAAAACACCAGCACACTGAACAGTTCGCCACTGCGGACATCATCGTCGGCGACCTCTTCGGTGGTAAAAGGGGCCACCCCGGCAACGTAGAGCTGTCCGGCCACTTCGATCAAACCGCCGAACCCTTCCGGGTCCTGAAGTGAACTAGCCCGTGCCTGCTGAATCAATATCGCCAGTGAACGGCTGTCGGCAAAGGGCTCAAAATGCTGCATCGGTTCCGAATCGACAAACCCCTGCAGCAGGCGGTCGTGCTGATCGATCGCCATCGAGATCGGAATCCCGAACTCCTCATCCAGATAGGCGCCGATATTACTCTGGCCCCAGTCCGGGTCAGGCTGTTGCACCAGGTTCCGGATCGCTTCATCCCACCAGGCGGCATCCATCGCATGGGTGCCTAAGCCCTTGATCTCGTAGTTCAAGGCCGAGTCGACCTGCTGCCGGTATTGCTCGGCGGCAGCCTGATCCTGGCGTTCAGAGGCGGTGGTGATAATCAGCCATAGCAGGGAGAGGGCGGCCAGCAGTAGAGCAATCGCCACCAGGATCCAGTTCGAAAGGCGTTGGTGCAGTATCGATAAAGGCATGGCCATCCCTTCAGACTACATCCGGTCGGTTTGTTCCGTCCGACCGTCAACCCATCTCCCCATGCCGTCCAACGGCATTGCCGAGATCTAGACCATCCCTTCAGTTGCGCTTTAAAGCGAACTAATACAGAAACAGCTTAGTTACTAAGCCTATACCAAAAAGCCCCGCTATACAGCAGGGCTTGGAGGGTTTGTCGCCGTTTAGCAATCCGGCTTAGAACAGTACCCGGCAGCGGATGGTGCCCGGCACCTGCTTGAGCTGTTTGACCGCCAGATCGGAGTGCTCGGCATCGATATCCATCACCACGTAACCGACCTTATCGTTGGTCTGCAGGTACTGACCGGAGATGTTGATATTGTTATCGGAGAACACATGGTTGATCGCGGTCATCACGCCCGGCACGTTCTCGTGGATGTGCAACAGGCGGTGCTTGTCCGGATGCGCCGGCAGGGCCACCTCGGGGAAGTTGACCGAGGTGATGGTGGAGCCGTTATCGGAGTACTTGACCAGTTTCTCGGCCACTTCAAAACCGATGTTCTCCTGCGCTTCCATGGTGGAGCCACCGACGTGCGGGGTCAGGATCACATTGTCGAACTCACGCAGCGGCGAGACGAACTCTTCGCTGTTAGACTTGGGCTCAACCGGGAACACGTCGATCGCCGCACCCAGCAGCTTGCCGGTCTTGAGGGTTTCGCACAGCGCATCGATCTCGATCACGGTACCGCGGGCAGCGTTGATCAGGATCGAGCCCGGCTTCATCTGCTCCAGCTGTTGCGGACCGATCATGTTCTTGGTCGACGGGCTTTCCGGCACGTGCAGGCTGACGATGTCGGCCTGGTTCAGCAGCTCTTTCAGCGAGCCTACCTGGTTGGCGTTACCCAGCGGCAGCTTGGTGACGGTATCGTAGAAGATCACTTCCATACCCAGGGATTCGGCCATCACGCTCAGCTGAGAACCGATCGAACCGTAGCCGATGATGCCCAGCTTCTTGCCACGAACTTCATAGGAGTTGGAAGCCGACTTGTTCCAGACCCCACGGTGGGCCTTGGCATTCTTCTCGGCCACGCCACGCATCAGGATGATCGCTTCGGCAATCACCAGTTCCGCCACCGAGCGAGTGTTGGAGTAGGGCGCGTTGAACACGGTCACACCCTTGGCGATCGCCGCGTTCAGATCAACCTGGTTGGTACCGATACAGAAACAACCCACCGCCATCAGCTTGGACGCCGCTTCGAACACCCGCTCGTTGAGCTGAGTCCGGGAACGGATACCGACAAAGTGAGCGTCTTTGATCCGCTCGATCAGCTCGTCTTCCGGCAGCGCGGTGGTCAGGTAATCGATGTTGCTGTAGCCGGACGCCTTCAGGGTATCGACGGCGGATTGGTGAACGCCCTCAAGCAGCAGAAACTTAATCTTGCTCTTGTCCAGGGATGTAATCTTGCTCATGGCAACAACGACCTCAAACTTTCCTGCCGGCGGTACACTCCAGGCTCACTCCGGAATCCGCGGGCTGCTTCAAAAATGGGCGGCAATCATAGCATAAAGATTGATCAATGCAGCGCTGTCGCAGCATGAATGGCGTTGAAAGTTTTCAATCAAGTATTGAAATTAATTAATACAGCGAATTGATCGGCTCAGACCCGGCTGTGCTCGAGCAAAAACTCGACGAAACTGCGGTCGGCATGGGACAGATAGGCGCCCCGTTTCCAGGCGATACAGAGGTCCAGCCAGACCGGCTCACTGAACGGCCGTGCCGCCAGTTCCGAATCCCCCTCGGCCACCATCGCCAGGAAGGTGGTGACCCCGAACCCCTTGCGGACGATCTTACGAATCAGCGGAATCAAGTTGGTTTCAAACTCGATCTGCATCGGCAGCTCGGTCTGCTGGGCCAACCGATCGATAAAGGCGCGATGAAAATAACCTGGCTTGAACAGCACCAGCGGCTCGGCGAAAAATTGCTCGAAACTGACGCTCGGTTGGGCCGCTAAGGGGTGCTCCGGCGGCAGGCAGACCACCATCTGCTCGCGCAGGAACAGCTCAGCTTCCAGCGACTCCGGTAACTGCTCCCGTACGATAATCCCCATATCCAGCTCGCCGGCATCGATCATCTGCTGGATATCCCGGGCACCGGCTTCCTCCACCGATAGCTTGAGCTGTGGATAACGCTGCTTGAACGCCATCAGCAGCTCGGGAAAATAGTAGGTACCGAGCATGCTCGGAATGCCGATCCGAACCTCGCCCTTGCGCAGCCCCTTGAGCTCATCCATCTCCAGTTGGGCCTGGCGCAGGTCCTCCAGCATCCGCTGCGCATGCTGCAGCAGTACCTTCCCCTCGGAGGTCAGGCTGATACGGCGGTCGTGACGGTGAAACAGCAGCAGGTCCAGCTCCTGCTCCAGCTTCTGCACCGCCACGCTGACGGCCGGTTGGGCCAGTGGCAACGCCCGGGCGGCGCCGCTGAAGCTGCCGTGGCGGGCCACTTCGACAAAGATGCGTAGTTTGCGTAGGTCCATCGCTCGCTCTCAACCAACTCTGCTAATGCAGACACTATACCAACTCGCTATAAATTCTATAGAGATTATATATTTTTGATATTCACTGGATTGACCTACAGTGGAGCTCCGCTATCCCACTGACTCGATGAAGCCCAGCATGATCCAAACCGGCACCACCGCCTTTACCCGCGCTACCCTAGCCCTGTGCCTGGGCTCCTTTATCGTGTTCGCCAACCTCTACATCACCCAGCCGCTGTTTCCGCTGCTGCGGACCCAGTTCGAGCTGACCGATCTACAGGCCACCTGGTCGCTGGCCCTGCCGATGCTGACCCTGGGCCTGTCGCTGCTGGTCTACGGGCCGCTGTCGGATGCACTGGGGCGGCGCCGGATCATGCTGCTGACCCTATTCGGATCCAGCGTCCTGAGCCTGCTGCTCCCGCTGACACAAAGTTACGACTCGCTGCTGGCGCTACGGATGCTGCAGGGACTGCTGTTGGGCGGGTTACCGGCGATCGCGATCGCCTACATGGGGGATGAGTTCGAGCGCCCGGCGCTGCTGCTGGCGGTGGGGCTCTATATCAGTGCCAATTCGCTGGGCGGCATCAGCGGTCGCTTGGTGGGTGGCTTTGTCACCGATTGGCTAGACTGGTACAGCGCCTTCTATCTGCTTGGCGTTCTCAGCCTGCTGGGCGTGGCGCTGGTGGCCTGGCTGCTACCGCCGTCGCAGCACTTCCAACCCCGCCCGCTCAGGCCGAAAACCATGGCGACCGATCTGGCCGGCCACCTGCGCAATCCGCTGCTGGTGACCGCCTACCTGATCGGGGGTCTGAATTTCTTTATCTTCTCCAACCAGTACAGCTACATCACCTATGTACTCAGTGATGCGCCGTTCGAGCTGGCTCCCAGCTGGCTGGGAATGCTGTTTCTAACCTACCTGAGCGGCTCGCTGGGCTCGGCGGTATCGGGCAAATTGAGCCAGCGCTTTGGCCAACCGGACTGCATGCTGGCCGGGGTGCTGATCATGATGCTCGGCTCCCTACTGACGCTATACCAGGCTCTACCAACCATCGTGCTGGGGTTGCTGGTCAGTAGCTTTGGCTTCTTTATCTGCCACTCGGTCTGCAGCGCCTGGGTCAACCGCAACGCCGAGCATGCCCGGGCCAGCGCCTCGTCGCTCTATCTGGTCTGCTATTACCTGGGAGCCGCCAGCGGGGGCTTCTACCTGGACCGGTTCTGGCAGGCCCAGGGATGGAATGGGGTGGTATTGGGATCGCTGTTGATTTTGGCGCTGACGGCGGCGCTGGCCTTCAGCCTGCGTTACCGACTACGGCGGGCTGCTGATCTATCCACTGCCACGCCTGCTCAAGCTGGTTGAGCTGGTAAAACTGAATCTCACCATAGGTGAAGGGCTTGGCCAGTTGCGCCATCCAGCGCTCCCACTCCTGCGAGCCCAGCACCGCCAGCCGCTCGACCCGATGATTGATCTCCAGTCCGAAGATCAGATCATCCCAGGCCGCCTGCAACTCCCAGCCACGAAAGCCTTCGAGTAAAAACAGCAGCCGGATCCGGTCGTGATGCAGCAGCGCCTGGCGCACCTGCGGAATCAGAAAATTCTTGTAATCGTTGTCGGTCAGCTTGCCGCTGACCAGAAAACCGAGACGATCGGAGCTGCTCTGCTCCAGCTTCATCATCATTGCATTCGACCCCTTAGCCGCTGGCTTATCGTTATAACGGTCAGTTTAGTCCGGATATTTATCTTTGCCTTAGCCAAGCCCACCGACCAAAGTAAATAGCAAGCCTGATCAGGACCCATGAATTTGGTTTCCAAAGGGCGCTTTTGGGACTACGTTTAAGGGATCGCCATTGACTCAATATCCCCGTCTCAACAAGGAGTTAGCAATGAGCAAGGAGCAGTTGAAGATCCATCGCTACCACCAGCACGAAATCGAACAGCGCGCCGCGCTGTATCGCGAGCGGGATCTTATTTTCGCCGACTGGGCCGCCGGTTACGGCGTCATCCGCCACCGCCCTCAAACCCAGGTCAGGGTCTACGAACTGGTCGACCGGCTCCACCACCAGGGCGCAATCACCGACAAGAGTGTCGCCTATCGACAGCTACAGGCCGCCGACCGCCTGGCCTCGGCAGCGATGTGGCTGGTGGTGCATATGACCTACGCCGAGAACGTCTACCGGGACGGCCGTGATCTGACCCATGCCGACTTCAAACGCGACCCTCAGGGCCACACCGGCGGCTCGCTGAACATGGTGCCCGGCTATGTCGGCTACCTGTTGATCAACGCGCTGAGCGGCGTCAGCCGGCACTGGCTGATGGGGCAGGGTCACTGTGTCGCCGCCGTCGACGCCACCAACCTGCTGGTGGGCAACAGTCTGCCGATCCATCACGACAACTACCCGCTCGACGATGCAGGCCTGACCCGGTTTGTACGGGACTTTTATGCCTACCATGTCAGTGCCGACGGGCGTCCGGCCTCGCCGCTGGGCAGCCACGTCAACGTCAACACCGCCGGTGCCAGCCTGGAGGGCGGTTATCTGGGGTTTGCCGGTCTGCACTACATTCACCAGCCGCTACCCGGTGAACGGCTGGTCGCCTTTCTCAGCGACGGCGCCTTCGAGGAACAACGCGGCAGCGACTGGGCCCCACGCTGGTGGCGCGCCGAGGACAGCGGTCTGGTGTCACCGATCATGATCGCCAACGGCCGCCGTATCGACCAGCGCACCACCACCAGCCAGCAGGGCGGCACCGACTGGCTGCGGGAGCACCTGATCCAGAACAGTTTCGATCCAATCATCATCGACGGTACCGACCCGGCCGACTTCGCCTGGGTGATCTTCGAGATGGAGCAACGGCTGGAAGCGGCCGGGCAGGCGGTGCAGCAGGGCTGGGAGCAGTACCCGGTACCCTTGCCCTACGCCATCGCCGAGGCGCCCAAGGGCTTCGGTTTTCCGGGCCAGGGCAGCAACCTGGCCCACGGCACCCCCTTGGGGCAGAACCCGCGCACCGACGCCGAAGCGCTGCGGCGCTTCAACGAGGGCGCGCGACGCCTGTGGGTTCCGGATCCGGCCTTGGCCGAGGCCTGCCAACAGCTGTGCAACCACGTGCAGAAACGCCGCCCCCACGAGCGCGAGCTGGGTGATGTCAGCACCCCGGTCCAGGCGCAGCTACCGCCACCCAACTGGAGTTCCGACCTGCAACCGCTACGCTCGCCGATGGACGCCACCGACGAGACCTTTGTCGGCATCGTCCAGGCCAACCCGCAACTACGTCCCCGGGTCGGCAACCCGGATGAACTGCGCAGCAATCGAATGAACCAGACCCTGGATCTGCTCAAGCACCGGGTCACCGACCCCGAAGAGGGAATGGCCGAATCGATCGACGGCAAGGTGATCACCGCATTGAATGAGGAAGCGGTGGTGAGCGCTGCGCTGGCCAACCGCCAAGGCCTCAACATGGTGGTCTCCTACGAAGCTTTCGCGGTCAAGATGCTCGGCGCCATCCGTCAGAGCCTGATCTTCGCCCGCCACCAGGTCGAAGCCGACCAGCCTCCGGGCTGGCTATCGGTGCCGATCGTACAGACCTCGCACCTATGGGAGAACGGCAAGAACGAACAGTCCCATCAGGACCCGACCCTGTGCGAAGCGCTGATGTCGGAGATGTCGGATCGTTCGAGGGTACTGTTTCCTGCCGACTGGAACAGCGCCATGGCCGCCACCCGGGCGCTCTACCAAAGCCACGGCCAGATCTGGTCGCTGGTTCAACCCAAGTCGGCGGTGCCTCAGCATCTCAGCGCCGAGCAGGCTGAAAGCCTGGTTAAAGACGGAGCCATCCGGCTGCAGGGTACCGAGGATAGTCCGTTGCAGCTGATCGCCGTGGGCAGCTACCAACTGGTGGAGCTGAAAAAAGCTTCGGCCCGGCTGCAGCGTGAGAAAATCGACCACGCGCTGATCTACCTGCTTGAGCCGGGCCGATTCCGCCAGCCCCGCGATCGTTGGGAGGCCGACAGTCTCAGTCCCGAGGCTGTGCACCAAGCGCTGTTCCCAGCCACCACCCAACAACGCCTGCTGCTGGGCCATATGCGACCCGAAGCGTTGCTGGGGGTGCTGCGTCCGCTCGATCTGGGACCGCAACACTGCCGTGCACTCGGCTACCTCAACCGCGGCGGAACCCTGGATGTGGAAGCGATGCTGTACGCCAACCGCTGCACCTGGGCCCACTGCCTGGCGGCGATCAGCGAACTGACCGGCACAGCGCTGGAACAGTTGCTCAGCGATGATGAGATCGATGCGGTACAGGGTCGGGGCGATCCCTATGCGATCATCGCCCGACCCCATAAGACCGCTTGAGCTTTTGCTACCCGGCAATCCGTCTGAGGCTTAACGGCACCAGGCTTAGGGATTGAGAACGCCGGCCTTGGTCAGGTCGTCGCTCAGCTGGCGAGGAATCTCCTGATCACGATAAGACTCCATCTGCAGCAGGGTCTGGACAGGAAAGTCAGCGGTAATCGCCAGCAGCTCTTCGACGGCTTTCGCCAACGCGGCGGGATCGGACAGGTGGGTCAGTGCCGCCACCTGATAGAGACAGGCGCGCCGGGATTTATGCAATAATTGGGATACCACTTTGACCGTTTCGCGGTAGTTACCCAGGATATAGTGTGCGGTGGCTTCGATCTCGCGACAGTAGGTCGGCAGCAACGGGTCGAGGGCGATGGCGCGCTTGTGGTATTCCAGCGCCTTCTCCGCCTCCCCCAGAAAATTGTAGAGCTCGCCGATACGGCCGAGAATCCAGGCGCTGTTGGGATTGAGCGCCAGCGCGCGCTGGAAGTGATATTCGGTTTTGTCGAACTCTTGGTTGCTCAGACAGATCGATCCCATGATTCGATGGGTTTCGGCATCGTTCTCATCCAGATCCAGCGCCCGAGTAACCGAGCCCAACTCCTCTTCGTAGTAATCCGCCTGTGTCCAGGCGGCCAAACCATCAAGCGCACAGGCTTTCCAGGCATGGGCACGGCTGTACTCCGGATCTTTTTCTATCGCCATGTTGAACCAGTACAGCGCCTTTTCTGCCGCTTCCCGGGTGACCCCTCCGAGTCGATGGTATTCCAGACCGCGAAGGAAGCACTCGTAGGCAAACATATCGGCCGGCTTCTTTTTTCTGGCCGCCACCATGGTTTCATGCTCGATACGCCCCACCACCGTCGAGACGATCGATTTCGCCAGCTCATCCTGAACCTCAAACAGCTTGTCGAAGACCGAGTCGTATTTTTCGGCCCAGACCTGATCACCGGTCACGCTGTTGATCAGCCGGGTGGTGATACGCACGCGCTCGCCTAACCGCCTGATGCTTCCCTCAAGACAGTAGGCCACCCCCAACTGCTTGCCCAGCGCGCATAAGTCGAGCTGTTTATCCTGCAGCGCCAAACTTGCATTGCGCGTGGTAAGAAATAATCCTCCAAAACGAGCGAGTTCGGTGATCAAGTCATCGGTAAACCCCTCGGCAAAATACTGCTGTTCGGGGTCATCGCCCAAGACGCTGAAAGGCAGCACAACCAGCGAGTTGGGGATACGTTGCCTGGGCTTTTGATGCACCAGTTGATCCGGGTCTCCGGAGACGAAGCTGTGATGGCTCAGCTCGCCAACTACACGGTAGGTTTGAACCGGCTCAGATAGGTTTTTTAACGACTGTTCTCCGGTGTTTTCGAATGTCAGCTGCGCCGTTCGTTTGACCTGATCGAACACCGATTGGGAGATCAAGACGGAGCCGGGATCGGCGATACCTTCCAGGCGTGCCGCGATGTTGACGTCGTCACCATAGATATCCTCCTCGTCCCAGAATATATCCCCGAGATTGACCCCGATGCGGAACAGCATCCGCTGTGGTTCCGGCACCTCGGCAATGCGCAGCTCAACACGTTTCTGGATGTTGTAGGCCGCCAGCACCGCGTTGGTGGCCGAAGCAAATTCGGCCAGAAAGCCGTCGCCGGTCAACTTCACGATACGGCCGGAGAATTCATCAATGATGGGATCAATAATCGTCTGACGATACGACCACCAGGTCTTGATGGTGCCCTCTTCATCAAGACGCATCAGACGGGTATAACCGACCACATCTGCGGCTATAACCGCAGCCAGTCGTCTTTGTACTTGTTGTCCCATCGCTCTTCTCATCAGCTCATGCGGATCAGCGGCAGCTGAACACCGAGCTACTCGGATGCATCAGACCGAGAGTTACCCCGGGTTAACCAGCTGATTCACAGCCACGGGGGCGAGATTCTCCGTCGTCATATCGATCGGACATCGCAGACTCAGTCAGGACATCATTGTTGTGATCTACAACGTTAAATTAAGCATATGACAGCTCCCCCAAATAGCCACCGAATCGACCTCTGGGCTGCCAGTTAGAGTCAAGAAACCGCTGATAAGCTGCACTGCTGAATAAAGCAGTTTAAATCCAGGCTAGAAATAACGCCCCGGCGTACGTCCCAACGCCTTGCGGAACATCGCAATAAAGGCGCTCTGACTGTCATAGCCCAGGTCCTGGGCGATCAACGCCACCGGCTGGCCCTGGGCAATCCGGCTCAGGGCTTCGAGCAGTCGGGCCTGCTGACGCCATTGACCGAAACTCATACCGGTCTCCTGCTGAAACCGGCGCGCCAGGGTACGCTCGCTCATCCCCAGTTGCCGACCCCAGCTGGCCAACGGCTGTTTGTTGGCCGGATCCTGGCGCAGCTGTTCGGCGAGGGTACGCAGCGGCGCACTGGTGGGTTCGGGTAGGTGCAGCGCCGCTTCAGGCAACAGCTCGAACTGGTCCAGAAACACGCTGACCAGCCGCCCCTCGGCTCCCTCTTCGTCGTAGAGGCGATCAAACTCCGCCATCGTTACCATCAACTCGCGCATCAGGGGTGACACACTGACCACCTGACACTGCTCAGGCAGACGCCCGGCCGCCTGCGGCGCGATGTAGATGTTGCGCATTTTGACACTCTGGATCGCCCGGGCATCGTGCTCGATAAAGGGTGGAATCCACACCGCCCGTTGCGGCGGCACCACCCAGTGGCCGATATCCCGCGCCGAGACCTGCACCAGCCCCTCGACGATCCAGAGCAACTGCCCCCAACCGTGGCTATGGAACGGGGTCACGAATCCCGCTTCCCGATCCACCTTTCGCACCACCAGCCGTCGCGGCACATCCTCGATTCGCTCCTTGACCGACTCACCATCGACGGTGGTCCAGTGCGGGGGGAAAGGGGGGAGTTCAGTTGATTCCAGCGAGCCTGTCTGTTTCTCGATATTTTTTGGCATGACTGTCGGTATACGCCAAATTGCTATCGATTTACAGTGACTTTACTCAACCACCGACCGACTTCGACTTAGCAGGTCTGATCATTTATCCACCAATCGTCCCGGGAGATTAGAATGAAAAGCTGGCAGCGCCCCGAAAATCTGTTGTTTCTGATGACCGCCGCCATGTCGATCTCATTCGGTATCTGGCAGGCCCTGCTGAATAACTTCGTTATCGAGCGGGCCAACTTCACCGGCGTCGAAATCGGTATCCTGCAATCGCTGCGGGAAATTCCGGGCTTTCTGGCGTTTGGCGCCGTGCTGCTGCTGGTGTTGATGCGTGAACAGACCCTGGCATTGGTGTCCTTGCTGCTGCTGGGGCTGGGGACCGCACTGACCGGTTTCTTCCCGACCGAGATCGGGCTGTACTGCACCACCGTGCTGATGTCGATCGGCTTCCACTACTACGAAACCATCAACCAGTCGTTATCGCTGCAGTGGTTCGATAAGAAAAGCGCCGCCCACAAGCTGGGGCAGCTGGTGGCGGTGCGCTCCTTCGCCGGACTGCTGGCCTTCGGCATGGTGTGGCTCTGTCTGGATATGGCCGGCTTCGAAATGGAAACCGTCTATCTGCTCGGCGGCGGTGTGACGCTGCTGATCGCACTGGCCTGCTGGCTACTATTCCCCTATTTCCCCCAGCACGTGGAGCAACATAAGAAACTGATTCTGCGTAAGCGCTACTGGCTCTACTACGCGCTGACCTTTATGGGCGGTGCCCGTCGGCAGATCTTCGTGGTGTTCGCCGGCTTCCTGATGGTGGAAAAGTTCGGCTTCAGCGCCGCCCAGATCTCGCTGCTGTTCCTGATCAACGGCGTCATGAACATGATCTTCGCCCCCAAGATCGGCAAGCTGATCGGCCATTGGGGTGAGCGCAAGGCGCTGACGGTGGAATATATCGGACTGATGATCGTGTTCGCCGCCTACGCGGTGGTCTCCAACCCCTGGATCGCAGTAGTCCTGTACGTCCTCGACCATCTGCTGTTCTCGATGGCGATCGCCCAGAAGACCTATCTGCAGAAGATCGCCGACCCGCGCGATATGGCCCCCACCGCCGGCGTCGCCTTCTCGATCAACCATATCGCCGCAGTGGTGCTGCCGGCAATCTACGGCCTGCTGTGGCTGGTTTCACCGGCAGCGGTATTCCTGACCGGCGCGGCCCTGGCCGGCGGCTCTCTGCTGCTGGCCAGACTGGTACCCGAGCGGCCGGAGCCGGGCCAGGAAGTGGTCTGGCGGGGCGTCAATCTACCCGCAGGTCCAACGACCTCTTAGGGTCTGTTAACACTATTGGAATCCTGCCTGCTGAGACCACTTTCCCGCTCAGCTAGGCAGAAGGAGCGAGTAGTATTGAACATACATAAGCGACTGATAACGCAGCAGAGCGGGAAAATGGCCACAGCCCTGCGGGTTGTACCTGAGAAAGCTCCTCTCGTTGTTGCTCGGCGCTTATTTGGAATGACCAAACGACACGACTCGCGCCTAGATAGTAACTTTTTCAGGTGCAACAGGCTCGACTCCAGTAGCGTTAGCAGACCCTAGACCTAAGTTCAGAATTTTAAAACCAAAATGCCTTTAGAAATCCATTGTTGGATACGTTATGGTTATAAAGAGGTACCTAAATTAATTACAACAACGGACCAACACCATGCTTAAAAAGGCACTTACGATTAGCGCCATCGCGATGACGATGGCAACAGCAAACACTTATGCCGCGGATTGTGGCAAGGTCACGATTGCCGATATGAACTGGAGCTCCGCCAGTTTGATCGCCAATATTGATCGCTTCATCCTCGAGCACGGTTACGGCTGCGATGCCGAACTGGTTCCCGGTGACACCATGCCCACCGGTACCTCAATGATCGAAAAAGGCGAGCCGGATATCGCTCCGGAACTCTGGAGTAACTCCATGAAGGCGGCGCTCGACAAGGGTGTGGCCGAAGGACGACTCAAAATCGCCGGCAAATCCCTGTCCGACGGTGGTGAAGAGGGCTTCTGGGTACCCAAGTACCTGGTCGATAAAGACCCCAGCCTGGCCACCATCGAAGGTGTGATCGCCAACGCCAAGATGTTCAAGCACCCGGAAGACCCGGATAAATCCGCCTTTGTCGGCTGCCCGGCCGGTTGGAACTGCCAGATCAGCGGCGGTAACAACTTCAAGGCCCTGAAACTCGGCGAAGCCGGTTTCGACCTGATCGATCCGGGTTCGGCTGCCGGCCTGTCCGGCTCCATCGCCCGTGCCTACGAGCGGATGGAACCCTGGTTTGGCTACTACTGGGCCCCGACCGCCATCCTGGGTAAGTACAAGATGGTCAAAGTCGATTTCGGCACCGGCGTGGATGAGCAGCACTACCTGGACTGCACCTCCAATGCCGAATGTGAGAATCCCAAGGCAACCATGTGGCCGCCCTCACCGGTGCATACCGTCACCACTAGTGATTTCGCCACCAAAGCCCCCGAGGCCTATACTTACCTAACCCGCCGCGCGTTCAAGAACAACCTGATGAACGAGCTGCTGGCCTGGATGGAAGAGAACCAAGCCGACGGCGATATCGCGATGGAGTACTTCCTGACCACCTTCGAGCCGGTATGGCTGTCCTGGGTTAGCCCTGACGCTGCCGACAAGGTCAAAACCGCCCTGTCTCGCCTGTAATCGTTACGACCGGGCGGCGCTGCCGCCCGGTCATTCCCTTTACCTGACTTCCGAGTAAACCGCCAAAATCAAGCAAGACCGAGGTACCCATGGCAGATTCATCCTGGCTCACCCAATTCCCACAGATGGAGCGGGCCGATCTGCTCGCCATCCGTAAATCCCTTGACGCCGCCTACCGTGAATTTTCACGCAGCTACGGCGATCTGATCGAATCCTTCTTCGACCCGCTACTGACTTTTCTGATCTGGTTCGAAAAACTGCTGCTCAACACCCCCTGGTGGCTTGTCATCATGGCCGTTACGGTACTGGTGTACGTTGCCAGCCGCTCCTGGAAGCTATCGCTGGCGGTGATCCTGTCCCTACTGACGATCGGCTACTTCGGGATGTGGGACAACACCATGCGAACCCTGAGCATCATCACCGTCTGTACCCTGCTGGCGATCGCGCTGGGGATACCGATCGGCATCTTGATGGCCCGATCCGATCGGGCCCAGGCCATCGTCACCCCGATGCTCGATATCATGCAGACGATGCCCGCCTTCGTGTACCTGATCCCGGTGGTGATGCTGCTGGGGATCGGTAAGATTCCGGGTGTGATCGCGGTAGTCATCTACGCTATCCCGCCGGTGATACGCCTGACTAACCTGGGCATCCGGCTGGTCGACAAAGAAGTACTTGAAGCCGCCACCGCCTACGGCGCCAGCCCTATGCAGAGGCTTTTCGGGGTACAATTACCCTTAGCCTCACCGACCATCATGGCCGGCATCAACCAGACCATCATGATGGCCCTGGCGATGGTGGTTATCGCCTCGATGATCGGTGTGAAGGGACTGGGGCAGCCGGTGCTGAAATCGATCACCAACCAGTACTTCACCCTAGGCCTGTTCAACGGCTTGGCCATCGTCGCGCTGGCGATTATTTTCGACCGCGTCTCCCAAGCCTACGCCAAACGTAATCAGCAACATATGCAGGGAATCGACAATGCCTAAGTCCGAACAACAGCCGCTGATCCAAATCGACGGCCTTTACAAGGTCTTTGGCGAACGTCCCGAGACGGTCATGGATTCCGTCAAGGCTGGCCAATCCAAGGACCAGATCCTGGCAGACACCGGCCACACCGTCGGTTTGAAAGATATCAACCTGAACATCAACAAGGGTGAGATCTTCGTCATCATGGGCCTCTCCGGCTCCGGCAAGTCGACCCTGATCCGCCACTTCAACCGCCTGATCGACCCCACCGAGGGCCAGATCATCGTCGAAGGCACCGACGTGATGAAGTTCTCGGCCCGGGAACTGGAGCAGTTCCGTCGTCACAAGATGTCGATGGTGTTCCAGCGCTTCGGCCTGATGCCCCACCGTACCGTGGTCGACAATGTCAGCTATGGACTGGCGGTGCAGGGGGTCGACAAGAAAGAGCGACTCGACAAGGCCCGAGAGTGGCTGGAGACCGTCGGTCTGGCCGGCTACGAAGACCAGTATCCCTCGCAGCTCTCCGGCGGCCAGCAACAGCGGGTCGGCCTGGCACGAGCGCTGTGCACCGATGCCGAGATCCTGTTGATGGATGAGGCCTTCTCGGCACTGGATCCGCTGATCCGCAGCGAGATGCAGGATCAATTGATCGAACTGCAGCAGAGCCTGCATAAGACCATCATCTTTATCACCCACGACCTCGACGAAGCCCTGCGACTGGGCGATCGGATCGCGATCCTGAAGGATGGTGAACTGGTCCAGCAGGGTGAGCCGGTGGATATCCTGCTGAATCCGGCCGACGCCTACGTCGAAGCCTTCGTCAAAGACGTCAACCGAGCCCGGGCGCTGACGGTCGAAACCGTGATGAAGCCGCCGGTCTGCCGCATCACCGCCGATACCATCGGCGAAGCGCTGACCCAGATGAAACGCCTGCCGGGCAACTACGGTTACTACATCACCGACGAAGGCTATCAAGGGGTGATCTGCCAGAAAACGCTGGAATCCGAAGCTAGGCTTGATGGCGACAGTCCGATCTCCGAAGCCACCTTGCAGGAAGTCCCGGCCATCGCCAGCGATGCGCTGCTGGAGTCGGTGATTCCGGAAACCCTGGAAACCGACTTCCCGCTACCGGTACTGGATGCCGATGGTGATCTGCAGGGCGAGCTGTCCCGCGCCAGCCTGGCGGAAGTACTGGGCGAGAGCCATACCAAAGACAACGCCGCCTAAGGTATCTCAGATCGATTCGGGCTATGCTGGAGCCGTAACAAGTCTTCAGTATTAGCCCGAAGCCCGTACCTTCTGTTGCGACAGAGAGCCAGATTACGGGCCCAAGCGCCTGGAGTCAGGCCGATGATCTCTTCTCCCTCCACCCACCAACTCGTATCCACCTCCAGTCCGCAGCATTGCGGTTGGCTCTGGCTAGCGCTGGGGTTGCTGAGCTGCCCCTGTCATCTGTTGATTCTGCTTCCGCTGCTGAGGGGAACGCTGCTGGGAAGCTGGCTCAGTCTGCACTATCTGCCCAGCGTTCTGGTACTACTGCTGATCTCGCTAGTGGCTACCCTGACCGCCCTGAGGTTGCTGGATCACAAGCCTGGCTAACAACGGATATAGCGCCGCTCCGGGCGACCGACGGTGCCGTAACTGACCTCGGCGGACAGCTCACGGGTGCTGACCAGAAACTCCAGGTAACGCCTGGCGGTGGTTCGGCTGGCGCCGATGGCGGCACCGACGTGCTCGGCATTCAACGCCTCGGCATCGGCTTCGCCATCAACCTCGAATATGGCCCGAACTTTATTCAGCGTCAGCGGATCGATCCCTTTCGGCAATCGCTCGTTCCCAACCTCAGCCTCGGCCTTGGTCCCGCCAGCACGGGGAAGCAAGGTATCCACTTCGGTCTGGATCAGCGATTCCATCGCCTGCAGCTTCTGCAGGTGATCGGCGTAGTTATTCAGCGCCTCCTGCAGGCGCTCGAATACCAACGGCTTGAGGATGTAGTCGAACACCCCGCCTCGGAGTGCTTCCTTCAGGGTATCGACCTCCTTGGCGGCGGTGATCAGAATCACATCGGTGGCGCTGTTGTTGGCCCGTAGCTCGCGTAGCAGATCGAGCCCGGTTCCGGTCGGGAACTGGATATCCAGCAGCAGCAGCTCGGGTTGAAACACCTCCACCAGATCCCGTGCCTCGTCCAGCCCGTGGGCCACCCCCACCAGCTCAACCCCATCAATACGTTCCAGAAAACGTTGCTGGATTTGAGCAATCTGGCGATCATCTTCGGCGATTACAACACGAATGTTCTGCATCTTCTGACTACGGCCCTTTATTTCTTCTTACCGGGGTTATGGTTTCGAAGGCTACCCTTGCGGTTTATCGACAGCGGCAGTATGCCGAACCGGCTGTTTAGGAATATAGACGGTAAAGCGACTACCACGACTGGCGGGGTTCTCGTCAGCCGGGTCACCCGGTTCCAACGTGATAGTGCCGCCCAGGCGCTGCAGCAGTCCCTTGACCAGGTGCAGTCCCAAGCCATGGCCCTGGGCGCTCTTGCTGGTCACCCCTTTCTCGAAGATCCGCTCCTGCTGATCGTCCGGTACCCCGGCGCCCTGGTCTTCGATTTCAAAGATCAGGTCGTCACCCAGATCGGTCATCGACAGCCGAACCTCCCCATTCGTACCGGTATGAGCCAGGGTCGCTTCCAGGGCATTGTCGATCAGATTACCAATAATGCTGACCAGTTGTTCACGGGGCAGCCGATCGGGCAGCTCGGTCATATGGCTATCCGGATCGATCAACAGCTTGAGCCCCATCTCCCGGGCGCGGTTGTACTTGCCCAACAAGCAGCCGGACAGGATCGGATCTGGAACCGCAGCCAGTAGCAAGCGAATCAGCTCCTGATGGCTGCGGGTCTCCTGGCCGATCAGCGCCAATGCCTCGTCGTCGGCACCGATCTGGATCAGACCGGCGATGGTGTGCAGTTTGTTGGAGTATTCGTGGGATTGGCTGCGCAGGGTGTCGGCGTACTGCTGAATTCGGGTCAGCTTGCGGCTGACTAGATCGAGTTCGTCCTTGCGACGGAAACTGGAGACCACCCCAGTGATCTTTTCATCCTGCTTCAACGGCACCCGGTTGACGATCAGATTCCTATCGGCCAACCAGACCTCGCGGTCGAACTGGGGTTCGCCGCTACGCAGCACATCGAGCATCTGGCTGTCGGGCAGCACCTCGCTGATCGGCCGCCCGGTCAGGGTTCGGTCCTCGTCGAGCCCCAGCGTCTCAATGGCGGCCCGGTTGATGGTGGTGATCCGTCCGTCGGCGTTGATCGCGATAATCCCTTCACGGACCGACTCCAGCGTCGCGATCCGCTCCTGAAACAAGCGCCCTATCTGCTCCGGCTCCAGTCCGAAGATCGCCTGTTTGAAATGGTTGGCGAACCAGATCGCAGTCAGCACGCTGACCACGAACGCCGCCAGGATCACCAGAATCAGGGTAGTGCGGTAGCGCGCGATCGTTGCCTCGACCCGGTCCAGCGTATAGCCCACCGAGACCAGGCCGATCACCTCTTCGCCGGTGTGGTCGTACATCGGCGTGCGGGCCCGCATCGACCAGCCCATGCTGCCCTCAGCCTTGGTCACCTGACTGCGGCCATGCACCAGCGTCGGTGCGGTATCGTCATCATCGTCGCTCATCATCGACAAGCCGATCAGCTCGGGATTGGGGTGGGTCAACCGATGCCCCCGCAGATCGCCGAACACCACGAAGCTGGCCTGGGTGCGTTCGGCCAGCAGCTTGCTCAACGGTTGCAGGTTTTCGCTGTCGCCTTGCCCGACAGACTCGATCATTTGGGGCATCGCCGCAATCCCCTTGGCGACATGCAGCGCCCGTTCACCGATCTGCTCATCCAGCGATTGGTTCAGGTAGTAGAGAGCGAACAGGCCAATGGAGCCGGTCTGGAGCAGGGCGATCAGGCCCAGGATCAACACCATCCGGGTTTTCAATTTCAGCGCACGTAACGACAGTTTCATGACAGTCTGGGTTGTTATCTTTGTTATTGGGAAGCGATCAACCGTTACTTGGCAGTGTAATCAATCCCTTCCCGGTTGACCCGTGAACAATATGAACAAAATGCACTTTATGTTTTAAAAACTCTTTAAATTCATAAGCTTTTATATGGCATTAACGCCAACTAAGGTGATTCTCAGGTACTCACTCCTACGATAAAAACAACCATGAGGATCTCCACATGATCGCCAAGTTTCTATCCAACAAGCGCTCCACACTGATGGCTGCCGCGATGGTTTCCTGCCTCGGCGCCGGTATGGCCCAGGCTGCAGTCGATGAAGTTCATTTCCTGATTCCCGGCGGCGCCGGCGGTGGCTGGGACGGTACCGCCCGCGGTACCGGTGAAGTCCTGACCAAGTCCGGCCTGGTCAGCACCGCGTCATACGAGAACATGTCCGGTGGTGGCGGTGGTAAGGCGATCGCCCACCTGATCGAAACCGCCGATCAGGCCAAAGACACCCTGATGGTCAACTCCACCCCGATCGTGATCCGCTCACTGTCGAAAGTGTTCCCACAGTCATTCCGGGATCTGACCCCGATCGCCGCCACCATCGGCGATTACGCCGCGTTTGTGGTGCCGGCCAACTCCAAGTATCAGAAGTTCGAAGAGCTGGTTGCCGACTACAAGACCAACCCTCGCTCGGTCAGTGTTGCCGGCGGTTCGTCCCGCGGTGGCATGGACCATCTGGTTGCCGCGATGGCCTTTAAAGCCGCTGGTGCCGATCCTCGCCGGGTGAAGTACATCGCCTACGACGCCGGTGGTAAGGCGATGGCCGGCATGCTGTCCGGTGAAACCCAGGTACTGTCCACCGGCTTCAGTGAAGCGCTGGCGCTGGCCAACGCCGGTGAAGTCCGGATTCTGGCGATGACCGGCGACGAGCGTTCACCGGCTGCCGCGGATGTGCCGACCCTGAAAGAGCTGGGTTATGACGCCAGCTTCGTCAACTGGCGTGGTTTCTTCGGTGCGCCGGGCCTGTCCGAAACCCAGGCTGACGAGTTCGCCAGTACGCTGGAGAAGATGTACAGCACCGACGAGTGGAGCGTGGTTCGTGACCGCAACGGCTGGACCGAGATCTTCAAGCCCCGCGCTCAATTCGTCTCCTTCCTGGAGCAACAGGAGAAGGTGGTTGGCGACCTGATGCGTGAGCTGGGCTTCCTGCAGTAAGCCGCTCAAACCCGGTGGCGCTGTGGACCGACTAAACGACAGCGCCGCCCCGTTTCCCGATCTATTGCTGACTCTCTGACACTCGAGCCCGGCGAACCCAGATCCCGGGCTCCACCCCCGAAAGGGCACCTCGCCCCAGGAGCTTCCCATGACCCTGACCAAAGACCACATCGGTGGTTTGGTATTCCTTTGCCTGTCGGTTGCCTACGGCTACTACGCCGGCCAGATTCCGATGTTCCCGGGCGACGAATTCGAGCCCTTCCACGCCCAGACCCTACCCAACGCACTGGCCTGGGCCGGTGGCCTGCTGTCGATCGCGCTGCTGGTGACCGCCCGCCGTGATCGCCAGCACCGCCTCAGACTGGGAGGTTACGACTTCCTGCTGGTGGCCTATCTGCTAATCCTGGTGGTGATCTTTGCGATCGCGCTGGAGTGGGTCGGCTTCCTGCTGTCGACGTTGATCTTCCTGATCGGTGGCTACTGGCTGCTCGGTGTACGCGACATCAAGACGCTGCTGATCGCCTCGGTACCTTTTGCCGCCGGCATCTGGTTTGTCCTGTCCCAACTGCTGGAGATCTACCTGGCTCCGGGACGCCTGTTCACGATGATTTTTGGAGGCTGATCCGATGTTAGACGGAATCATGACCGGGCTAACCACCGCGGTAATGCCCTTCAACCTGATGATGGTGGTACTCGGCTGCTTCGCCGGTACCTTCATCGGCATGTTGCCCGGACTCGGGCCGATCTCAGCCGTGGCGCTGATGATCCCGATCACCTACGGTCTCGATCCCGCCTCAGGCATTATCCTGATGGCCGGGGTCTATTACGGCGCCGTGTTCGGCGGCTCCACCTCGTCGATCCTGATCAACGCCCCGGGCTGTGCCTCCACCGTGGTGACCGCCTTTGACGGCTACCCGATGGCACAGAAGAAGCAGGCCGGTAAAGCGCTGGCACTGGCCGCCTACTCCTCCTTCACCGGTGGCACCATCGGTGCCTTGGTACTGCTTTTCGCCGCCCCGGCGCTGGCGACGGTATCGTTGAGTTTCCAATCCAGCGACTATTTCGCGCTGATGATCCTAGGCCTGACCGCCGTGGCCGCCTTCTCCGGCAAGGGCCAGGTGATCAAGGCGATGATCATGACCATCTTCGGACTGATGATCTCCACCGTTGGCACCGACATGATGTCCGGCGCACCGCGCTTCACCTTCGGCAGTATCGACCTGATCGACGGCATCAGCTTCCTGCTACTGGCGATGGCCACCTTCGCGCTGACCGAAGTGGTGATGACGGTCCTCAAGGGCCAGCACCGCGAAGAGGAGCCGGAGATGGATATGTCCTCGCTCGGCAGCATGAAACTGTCGAAGGACGAGGTCAAAGAGGTCGCTCCCACGGTGGCGCGCTCCTCGGTATTCGGTTTCCTGGTCGGGGTGCTACCCGGCGCCGGTGCCACCATCGCCTCCTTCCTGGCCTACGGCCTGGAGCGCAACCTGGCCTCGGCTAAGCAGAAGTTGCAGTTCGGCAAGGGCGCCCTGCGCGGTCTGGCTGCCCCGGAATCCGCCAACAACGCCGCCTCAACCGGCTCATTCGTACCGCTGCTGACCCTCGGTATCCCGGGTTCGGGCACCACCGCGATCATGCTCGGCGCCCTGATCGCCTACGGCATCCAGCCGGGTCCGCGGCTGTTTATCGACAACCCGGACGTATTCTGGTCGGTGATCATCTCGATGTACTTCGGCAACCTGGTGCTGCTGATTCTTAACCTGCCGCTGATTCCGTACATCTCACGACTGTTGGCGATCCCGCGTCCGATCCTGATTCCGCTGATCCTGTTCTTCTCGATCACCGGCGTCTATCTGGTCAGCTTCAACACCTTCGACATCCACATGATGGTGTTCATCACCGTGGCGGCGATCTTCCTGAAACTGCTGGAGTTCCCGATGGCACCGATGCTGCTCGGCTTCATCCTCGGCGGCATCATGGAAACTAACCTGAGCCGCGCGATGACCCTGTACGACGGTGACCTGGCCTTCCTGTGGGAACGCCCGCTGACCCTGACCATCATGATCATCGCAATTCTGGTGCTGCTGATGCCGTTGCTGGCACGGATGTTCCAGCGCCCGGCCAAGAAGCCGGACAGCGATGAAGAGGTCAGCTACGAAGGGGAAGGCTGATCCTTAAAGCTCCTATCCGCTCTTCAAAAGAGGGGCGAAGGTCGAACCCGACCTAACCTTGGCCGCCCCGGTATCGCAACGATGCTCGGCGGCCTTTTTTTTGCTTCATCACCAGTTACCTGCGAGGCCCTCATGCTTGCACCCATGCTCCAGTCCCTGGCCCATATCCGGGTGTTGGATCTGACCAACGTACTGGCCGGACCTTTCGCCTGCAATCAACTCGCCCATCTGGGCGCCGACGTGATCAAGATCGAAGTCCCCGGCAGCGGCGATCTGGCCCGCCAACTCGGCGCCGACCCCGAACTCAATCGCCAGTATATGGGGGTTTCTTTTCTGGCCCAGAACGCAGGTAAACGCTCACTAACCCTGAATCTCAAGGATGATCGAGGTAAAGCGCTACTCAAACGTCTGGTCGAAAGTGCCGATGTATTGGTAGAAAACTTCCGCCCCGGAGTGATGGACCGGCTCGGGGTCGGTTATGACGAACTGAAACAGCACAACCCCAAACTGATCTACTGTGCCATCTCCGGCTACGGCGCCGACGGACCGATGAAGAAGCTGCCGGCCTACGACCAGATCATTCAAGGCATGTCCGGGGTAATGTCGATCACCGGCGCACCAGAGAATGCTCCCTACCGGGTCGGCTACCCGATCGCCGATACTCTCGGTGGACTGACCGCCGCCTTTGCCGTCAGCGCCGCCCTGGCCGGGCGGGAGCAACACGGAGAGGGCGCTTTTATCGATGTCTCGATGCTCGAATCGACCCTGGCGACCATGGGTTGGGCGATTTCCAACTACCTGTTGGCCGAACGTGAACCCGGCCCGATGGGCAACGACAACATCACCGCCAGCCCGTCCGGCACCTTTCGTACCGGCGACGGCCTGCTGAATCTAGCGGCCAACAAACAACAGCAGTTCGAAGCGGTCTGCGAACTGATCGGCCACCCGGAGCTGGCCACCGACCCGCGTTTTGCCGAACGCCAGGCCCGGCTCGACAACCGTCAACTGCTAACCGAGCTGATCGAACAAGCTCTATCCCAGTCTCCTGCAGCGGAGTGGGAACAACGCTTCAATGCCGCCGGGGTGCCGGCCGGTTGCGTGCTGAGTGTCCCCGACGCCCTGGCGCTGCCACAGGTTCAACAGCGCAATTTCCAGAGTCGCTTCGAAAACGTGGCCGGAATCGACCGTGATGTCGAGATCGTTCGCACCGGCTTTCAGATCAACGGTGAACGTCCGGCCGTCACCAACCCACCGCCCCAGCTGGGCCAGCACAGCGCCGAAATTCTGGCCGAACTCGGACTCAGCGCGGATGAAGTGAAACAACTACAACAACAGGGGGTGGTATGAGCACGTCCAAAGACAGCAACGCCGATCAACCGACCAACAACCCATCCTGCGACTGGTGGCGTACCCAAATCATCGATATGCAGCCCGGCGAGATTCGCTACCACGGCTATCCGATCGAGCAATTGATCGGCAACCTCAGTTTCAGTCAGATGATCTGGCTAATGCTGCGCGGCGAACTGCCCGGTCCCGGCCAGGGCGAACTGCTCGATGCCGCACTGATGAGCGGTGTCGACCACGGCCCTCAAGCCCCCAGCATCGCCATCGCCCGCATGGCCGCCTCCTGCGGCGTCGGCCTCAACAACGCCATGGCTTCGGCGGTCAATGTGCTCGGAGACGTGCACGGCGGAGCAGGGGAGCAGGCGGTCGGGCTTTACCAGACCATCGCCGCTCTGATCGATCAAGGCACCGATCTGGCTGAGGCCGTCGAGCAGGGCGTGGCTGAACAGATTGCCAACCACGGCAAGTTCATCCCCGGCTTCGGCCACCGCTTCCACCCGATCGACCCCCGCGCACCACGGTTGATGGAGCTGGTCCGCCAGGCCGCCAGCGCCGGGACCGTAGACGGCCGCTATGCCGAGATCGCCGAAGCGATCGAAGCCCATCTGGAGCGCCAGAAAGGCAAACGGATCCCAATGAACATCGACGGCGCCACCGCGGTGATCTATGCCGAACTAGGCTTCCCAGCGCCACTGGCCCGCGGCCTGTTCTGCCTGTCCCGCTCGGTCGGCATCCTAGCCCACGCCCGGGAGCAGACCGGCCAGGGAGGACGCAACAAAGGCCCCATTCCTCGGGAGCTGATCTGGACCTACGATGGGCCTGAGCAGCGGAATCTGTCGGATAGTTGATTAGTGGCTAGTCATATCGGTGATTGAGTCTGTGCCAGCCGAGTCTCCATCACCTCAGGATCAACTCCCCAACCCCCTTTTGCGCTGGTGAGCATTCCAGTCTGACAATGGAGTAAAGCGATTGATGTTTGAGGGAGCGAAGCGAGTGAGTTCCAATCGCGGCCATTGGCAGACGAAACGCGCAACGAAGCCAGCAAAGCTGGCCGAGCAAGTGGGGCCGCCTAGGGCGTAACTAGAGCGATCAACCCTTCACCTTCGCCAACTCCTTCAACCGCTTAACCACCTCATAGTTCAACGAACGTTGGGTAAAGCCACCATCGGGTTTACGCACCCCCGGCTTGCGCCCGGTCAGCAACTCCAAGGCCTGATCCACCGTGGCGACGGTGTAGACATGGAACATCCCTTCAGCGACTGCCTGGACCACCGACTGCTTCAGCATCAGGTTGCGCTGGTTGGCTTTGGGGATGATGACGCCCTGCTCGCCGGTCAGCCCTTTGGCGGTGCAGACGTCGAAGAAGCCCTCGATCTTCTCGTTAACCCCACCGATCGCCTGCACTTCGCCGTACTGGTTGATCGAACCGGTCAGGGCGAAGCTCTGCTTGATCGGGGTATGGGTCAGGGCGGAGATTAGAGTGCAGATCTCCGCCAGCGAGGCGCTGTCGCCATCGACGTAACCGTAGGATTGCTCCAACGCTATGTTGGCCGACAGCGACAGGTTGAAGTTCTGGGCGTACTTGTGGCCCAGGTAGCCGGTCAGGATCATCACCCCCTTGGAGTGGATCGGCTGGCCCAGGGTGACCTCTTTCTCGATATCGACGATGCCTTTGTCGCCCGGGTGCACGGTGGCGGTGATCCGCGCCGGGGTACCGAAACTGACCTCGCCCACCTGCAGCACCGTCAGTCCGTTGCTCTTACCGATGGCGGTGCCTTCGGTATTGATCAGCACCACTTCGTTGAGAATCTCCTCGCGCATCCGGGTACTGAGCCGATCGGTACGACGCTCCTTGGCTTCCAGAGCCGCCTCGATATGGGCCACCTGGATCAGCTCGTCACCGTCCATCTGGCGCTTGAAGTCCGCTTCGCAGATCAGGTCCTTCATATCGCCGATCCGAGCCGATAGCAGCGCCTGATCCTCGGCCATTCGCGAGCTGTGTTCGACCAACCGTGCCACCGCCGGACGGTTCAGGTGAGCACAGTTCTCCTGCTGGGACAGGGTCCGGACCAATCGAGCGTAGTTGCGAATCGAGGCATCGGTGCGGGGTACATCATCATCGAAGTCCACTACCACCCGGAACAGTTTGGAAAAGTCCGGGTCCATCTGCTGCAGCATGTAGTACAGCTCGCGGTCGCCGATAATCACCACCTTCAGCTCCAGCGGGATCGATTCCGGGTCCAGCGTGATGGTGTTGATGCCGGCCAGCTCGGCAAACGGGTTCTCGATCTTGATCTTGGCCGATTTCAGTGCCCGCTTGATCGCCGACCAGACCATCGGATGCTCGAACAGCTTTTCCGCTTCGAGGACCAGATAGCCGCCGTTGGCCCGATGCAGCGAGCCACCCCGGACCAGCTGGTAGTTGGTCACCATCGCGCCCATCTCGGAGCTGTACTCAACCCGTCCGAACAGGTTGTCGTAGCTGGGGTGGGATTCGAACACCACCGGCAATCCCTTGGTCTTCTGGTGATCGACAATCAGATTGACGCCGAACTGATGCTCCAGCTGGGCCAGCCGAGTCGCCTTCGAGCGTTCCTCGCCGAGTTTATCGTCCCCGACCAGATCGGAAGCATGCTTGGTCAGCTCCACCTCCATCTGGTTGAAGTAGTTGACCACCCGGGGTTGGGAGGCGTACTTCTCCTTCAAAGGTTGGAACAGCGGCGCCATCGCGGCCCGGGCGGTATCGTGCTCGAGTTTTTTCTGCCGCTCATTGGACTCCCGTCGCCAGATCGGCAGGCTGGTGAGGGATTCGTTCATAAACTCTTCGAGCTGGTTGATATCGGCGTTGATCTGATTGCGCTGCTCTTCGCTGAGTTGCGAGAAAGCGGCTTCATCCATCGCCTGGCCGTCGGCCACCGGGGTAAAACCAACGCTGCCGGCATCGCGGTAGAGGGCAATATTCTTGCTGCGGGCCCGATTCTCAACCTGCTCCAACGCCTGGTCATAGAGCCGGTTAAAGTCGCGCTCAATACGGCTCTTGGCCCGCTGATAGGCCGGGTTTTCGTAGGCACTAGGCAGTTCGGTGGCGATCGCCTCCAACAGATGCTGGATATCACTCTTGAACACCGCCGCCTTACCGGAAGCGAAGTAGAACGCCTGGGGGTGGCGAAGATCACCGATGTTATTCAGGTAACACCAATCCAGCGGCTTCTTGGCTTTTTTCGCCTCACGCTTGAGGGTATCCATCACGAACGAGAACCGGCCGCTCTGATTATGCCCCATCACGAACAGGTTGTAGCCCGGCCGGTGCATACCGATACCGAACTCCATCGCCTCTACGGCTCGCTCCTGGCCGTAGATGCCGTTGAAATCTTCCAAGGTTTCGGTGGTCTTGAACGGGAGCAGCTCCGGGTTGCAGTTGCGGTAGAGCTGATCGATATCGAGTCGGGTGGCTGAATCCATGGGCGCCTCCTATCGGGGTCTATGGAGCCATTGATAGCAACCCGTCCTGACGGTGGCAAGCGGAAACCACTTTTTTCTGCCAAGCACAGAAATTGCCCGACAAGGTGTTGATATGCAGACTATTCTTAAGAGCGGTGCCGCGATCAGCTACCCAGCTGAGCCCTGACGGCATCGATCACCGCCGCGCTCTGCGGCCGCACACCACGCCAGATCCGAAACGATTCGGCAGCCTGCTCCACCAGCATGCCCAGGCCATCGATCACCCGACCCGCTTCCTGCTGCTCGCCCCAAACCATAAACGGGGTCGGCTCGGCACCGTACATCATGTCGTAGCACCAGCCACCGGGTTTCAGCACCCCGGCCGGTAATGGCGGCAGCTCACCCTGCAGGCTGGCGGAGGTACCGTTGATGATCAGATCGAACTGCCCCTCGACCTCGGCAAAACCACAGCCGCGCAACTCGCCGAACTCGGCAAAGTCCTGAGCCAGCTGTTCGGCCTTGCTTGCAGTGCGATTGGCGACCACCAGCAGCGCCGGGGATTGCTCCAGAATCGGTTCCAACACCCCGCGCACGGCACCGCCGGCACCCAGAATCAGTACCCGGGCGTCTTTCAGGGTAGCGCCCTGGTTATCGAGCAGATCCCGAACCAGCCCGACACCGTCGGTGGTATCGCCGCAGATCTGCCCCGATTCGTCGCGATACAACGTGTTCACCGCCCCGGCCCGCTGTGCCCGCCCGCTCAGCTGCGCCGCCATCTCCCAGGCCTGCTGCTTGAACGGTACGGTGATATTGAGCCCGGCGGGTTGGTCAGCCTGCTGGGCAAAGAAGGTCAGGATCGCCTGCTCAAACCCATCCAGCGGTGCTTCCAGCGTCTGGTATTCCAGGTCCTGACCGGTCTGTTGGGCAAACATCCGGTGAATCAGCGGTGACTTGCTGTGGCTGATCGGGTTACCAACAACGGCGTACTGGTCGCTCATGGGGCTCTCCATTGATTAAATCTAAGCAAAGGTAAGTGAATAGTTACTTCGCCAGCCAATCCCGGGGTTTCAGGAAGTAGTCGGTCAGGCGCGCCTCTTCGCTACCGGGTTCGGGCTCGTAGCAATACTCCCAGCGCACCTCCGGCGGCATCGACATCAGGATCGATTCAGTACGCCCACCGGACTGCAGCCCGAACAGGGTGCCACGGTCGAATACCAGGTTGAATTCGACATAACGTCCGCGACGGTAACGCTGGAACGCTTTCTGCGCGTCGGTGTAGTCGTGCGCTTTACGGCGCTCGACAATCGGCAGATAGGCATCCAGATAGCCTTCCCCAACGGCTTTGACGAATTCGAAGCAGGCGTCGAAACCGGCCTGGTTCAGATCATCGAAGAACAGACCGCCGACACCGCGGGGCTCGTCGCGGTGCTTGAGATAGAAGTAACGGTCACACCAGTCCTTGAAGTTGGTGTAGTAGGCCGGATCAAAACGGTCGCAGATCGCCTTGCTGGTACGATGCCAATCGACACAGTCCTGTTCGAAACCGTAGCAGGGGGTCAGGTCAAAACCGCCACCGAACCACCAGATCGGCGCTTCGCCCGCTTTCTCGGCAATAAAGAAGCGCACATTGGCATGGGAGGTGGGAACGAACGGGTTATGCGGATGCATCACCAAGGACACGCCCACCGCCTGGTAAGAGCGTCCGGCCAGCTCGGGACGATGGGCGGTCGCCGATGCCGGCATGTTCTCGCCCTGGACATGGGAGAAGTTGACCCCGCCTTTCTCGAACACGGCACCGTCGGTCATCACCCGGGAGCGACCACCACCGCCGCTCGGCTTAGTCCAGCTATCCTCGACAAACCGGGCCTGACCATCGGCTGCCTCCAGGTCCGCGCAGATGCGATCCTGCAGCTGTTTCATAAAGTCGACCACGACTTGGATATCGATCTCGGCCATCAGGATTCTCCGACAACAGTTGAAAAAGGGGATTAACGCAGCACCTTACCACTGCGAAGATCACGGATGACCGACGGTTGATTGCGGCCGCCCAGGGCGCCGTGCAGCAGGTAGTCGATCTGATAACCAAAGGCTTGGCGGATATCTCCGGCGCTCATGGCCGGCGGTTGCCCTGCCAGATTGGCGGACGTTGAAACCAGCGGCCCACCGAAAGCCAGACAGAGCGCCGCCGTCTGCGGGTGATCGGTCACCCGCACCGCCACGCTCTGATGCTCACCTTTGATCCAACCGGGGATCAGGTTGTCGGGGTCGGGAATCAACCAGGTATTGGGGCCGGGCCAACTCAGTTTCAGCTGCGCCAGCTCGGCATCGCTGAGCCCTGCTACTAGTGGCTCCAACTGTGCCATCGAGGCGGCAACCAGAATCAGTCCCTTGTGCTCGGGGCGCTGCTTGAGTTGCAGCAAGCGCCGGACCGCACTGCTGTCAAAGGGATCGCAGCCCACCCCCCAGACCGCTTCGGTGGGATAGGCGATGATGCCGCCGGCTCGGACAGCTCGGACCGCCTGTTTCAGGTGCCAGCTGTTCATGGTCGCTCCACCTTCGGCTCAGTCCAGCAGCTGTTCCGCTGCCCGAATGCGCTCGTTCAACGCCTCAGCCGAACCCGCTCGCAGGGTCACATGACCCACCTTACGGCCGACACGGGCCTCTTTCTCATAGTCGTGCAAATGAGCACCCGGGATCGACAGCACCGCTTCGCGGCTCGGCACGCAGCCGATAAAGTTGACCATCGCACTGTGACCGACGGCGTCGGTGGAACCCAGCGGCAGGTCCAGAACCGCCCGCAGGTGGTTCTCGAACTGGCTGGTCTCGGCGCCCTCGATGGTCCAGTGACCGGAGTTATGCACTCGTGGCGCGATCTCGTTGGCCAGCAGATGCTCGCCAACCTGGAATAGCTCCAGGGTCAGGACCCCAACATAGTCCAGCTGCTCAGCGATCTTACCCAGGTAGGCTTCGGCCTTGGCCTGCATCGGATCATTATCACGGCAGATCGCCAGATGAAGGATGCCATCGCGATGGGTATTCTCGGAGACTGGGTAGAACGCCATCGAGCCATCACGGGCCCGGGCACCGATGATCGAGATTTCACGGTTGTAGTTGACGAAGCCTTCCAGAATCAGCGGCACCGACCCCAGCTGCTGCCAGGCGGGTCCCAGGTCGTCGGTCGAACGCAGTACCGCCTGGCCTTTACCGTCGTAGCCTTCGGTACGGGTTTTCAACACCGCGGGCAGGCCGACGCGCTCAACCGCTGCCTGCAGATCTTCCAGGCTGTTGATGGCGGCAAACTCGGGCACCTCGATGCCCAGTTCGACAAACATGTTTTTTTCGTTCAGACGATCCTGAGCCGTCGCCAGGGCCTTCGCCGGGGGGTAGGCGGGCAGGCGCGATGACAGATGCTCGACACTGGCCGCCGGAACATTTTCAAACTCAAACGTGATCGCCTCGGCCCAGCCCTCGAGCTCAGCCAACGCCTTAACATCGTCGTAGCCGGCGCAGATACCCGGCGCCACATCACCGGCACACGGAGTCTGGGAAGGGTCGAGAAAATGAACATCGAGACCCATCGGCCGTGCAGCCAACGCCATCATCCGGGCCAGCTGGCCGCCTCCGATTACACCGACGCGCTTCATGCGATCTCTACCCGCGGGTCAGGGTCGGCCAACACCTTATCGGTCTGGGCACGACGGAAGGCTTCCAGTTGCTTGCGAATTTCCGGGTACTTGTTACCCAGCATCGATGCCGCCAGCAACGCGGCATTGGCAGCACCGGCCTTACCGATCGACAGGGTTCCGACCGGTACACCGGCGGGCATCTGGACGATCGACAGCAGTGAGTCCATGCCATTGAGGGCGCGGGATTGGACCGGTACACCCAGCACCGGCAGCACGGTTTCAGAAGCGGCCATACCCGGCAGGTGAGCTGCGCCACCGGCACCGGCGATAATCACTTCCAGACCACGTTCTTCGGCCGTCTGGGCGTACTGAAACAGCTTGCCTGGGGTACGGTGGGCCGAAACAACTTCCACCTCGTGGGGGATGTTGAACTGCTCCAGAATCTTGACCGCTTCACTCATGGTCTCCCAATCGGAACGGGATCCCATGATGACACCTACCAGCGCACTCATGCTTGTCTCCTTGCCGGCAACCACGCCCCCTATAAAAGGTCGCACCGCCGTCGGTTAAAAAAACGGCCATTATCCCCCAGATCCCGGTACAGGGCTAGTAAAGAGCCAGAGACAAACTCGGGTAAATCATGATCATTGGTCGCAAAAGCCGTGCGATCTCTACAGTAGTCAGCAAAATCAGGAATTAAAGACTCAGCAACGCTGGTAGCCACCCGCCACCGAGGCGATCACCCCCTGCAGTTCCAGCGCCAGAATCTGGCTTTGGAGTTGATCCACCTGCAGGCCGGTCCGGATCACCAACTGGTCCAGCGAGACGGGGTCATACCCCAGCGCCTCTAGCAGCTGCCGTTGTGCCGGGGCCAGGTTCGGCAACTCAGCCAACTCGATGCCTCCAGCTAGTGCAGGCGTAGTGCTCGTTTGCTTCGATTCCAGCAGTGGCGCCAGCTCCTGCAGGATCTGCTCGGCACTGTCGACCAGCCAGGCGCCCTGGCGGATCAATTGATGACAGCCCCGCGCCTGCGGGTTATGGATTGAACCGGGCAAGGCAAACAGCTCCCGACCCTGATCCAGGGCCAGCGACGCCGATACCAGCGAGCCGCTCTTGATGGCGGCCTCGACCACCAGCAAGCCCAGGCTCAGGCCACTGATGATCCGGTTGCGGCGGGGAAACTGCGGTCCCCGGGGTGGAGTCCCCAGCGGCAGTTCGGACAGCAACACGCCACCCTGATCCAGAATCTGGCTGGCCAATAGTTGATGACGCCGGGGATAGCACTGATCCACACCGGTACCCAGCACCGCCACCGTCAGCCCCAATCCTTCCAGGGCGCCCTGATGGGCTGCCGCGTCGATTCCCAACGCCAATCCACTGGTGGGAATCAAACCGCTCAGGGACAGTTCGCGGGAGAGCTGTCGCGCATTACCCAACCCCTGGGGCGTGGCCGAGCGACTGCCAACGATGGCGATCTGCGGCTGGCTTAGCAGCTCGGCATCGCCGGTCAGGTAGAGTATCGGGGGTGGATCGTCCAGCGCCTGCAATGCCGGCGGATAATCCGGATCATCCAGACATAACAGACTGTTTTCGGACTGCAACAGCCACCGATCGACCTGTTCCAGGTAGGCATTAGTCTGCTGTCGATCGATGCCGACCAGCTGTTGCGCCAGTCGGTCACTCAGTCCAGCTTCGGTCAGCTGTGAGTAAGAGGCCCTGAGAATCCCATCGGCACTGCCGAAGGTTTGCCAAAGGCGTTTCAGGGCGACAGGGCCCAGACGAGGAATCTGGCTTAACCGCAGCCAATCGATATGCTGCGGCTGCCAGCGCAAGTAGGGCAAAGGCATCAATCATCCTTGATCGACAGCGGCCCATCCTAGGCCGCCGTTATACTGCCGTTAGCGGGGGGAGCGTACTTCGTCCAGCACGGCCAGGGCACTGGTTGCACGCATCACCAGCGCGTAGCTGACCTTTTCGAAGGTTTTGAACACCATCACCAAACCGGCACGCTCGGAGGGCAGGGTGATCAGCTCCTTGGTCACCGGATCAACGACCTGCTCACCGGCTTTGTAGACATGGAACACGTTGCCGGTTTCAACCCCTTCACGCTGACCACGGTTGATCGCAATCACGTCGAACTGGCCGATCTTGTCGACGCCACGCAACACCGACAGGATCTTGCCTTCCATCGGGCGCTCGGTGGTCGACGGGTAGAAGACCGACTGGACGACACCTTCGGGGGTCGGCAGCACGCGGTCCAGCTTGCGGACCTCCTGGCTGGTACGCTTGAGGGTCAGGGTCAGGATATCGCCCTCGCGGGCCTGTAGATAACCGCTGCCGATGCTCTGGGACTCGAAGCCCAGCTCTTCTCCGGTATCCGGATCGATATACGCACGGGACGGACGGTAGATCCCGAAGAACTCCTGCAGCGCCTGCTCGTTTTCGAGCTTGCCGCGGGCATAGACCCGATCACCGGCACCGGAAACAATCCGCTCATTGACCCCTGCAACCACATAGGGAGCTTTCTCCAGCGCCTCACGATCCATGATCAGGTTATCGGACAGGAAACTCTTGATGTCATCCAGCGGAATGGTCGGAATCGCCTGAGCCAGCGGCGTGCGACGAATCTCCGGGGACAGCTTGCGCGGGCCTCGCTTGAGTCTCAACTGCGGCTGGCCGTTGATGTAGACCAAATAGATGATGTCGCCGGGAAAGATCAGATGCGGGTTATCGATCTGCGGGTTGACGCTCCACACCTTGGGCCACAACCAGGGGCTTTTCAGGAAGGTGCCGGAGATATCCCAGAGCGTATCGCCCTTGACCACCACGTATTGATCCGGGTGGTCGTCCGCCAGTTCAATCACATCCGCGTGCACGCTGGTGGTGAAAAATAACGAGCCGGACAGCAACAGTGCAGCAACGGCGGACAGCAGCTTTGTCATGATAAATCCCTTTTGATTCAGGCTTATTCAGGCAGGGTATCGGCTGAACCACGCGGCTCTGAAGCGCCCTAAACACCTGTTTAGTCCCGTATTCTTGCTATGGAATGTACAGATGTAAACAGTATAATGACGGTTGACTGATTCCGGTCAATCGACTGCTTTCTTCTAATTTACTCCAACCTGTTGTTTTCATATGGCTTTACTAGAAATTCTTGAGTTTCCCGATCCCCGTCTGCGCACCCGCGCCAAACCGGTGGAGACGTTTGACGCCGAACTGGGAAAACTGGTCGACGATATGTTCGAAACCATGTACGAAGCACCGGGAATCGGCCTGGCAGCGACCCAGGTGAACGTTCACAAGCGTGTCGTGGTAATGGATCTGAGCGAGGACCGCAGCGAACCCCTGGTGCTGATTAATCCCGAATACGAGATCCTCGACGACGAGCGCGAACAGTCCCAGGAAGGCTGCCTGTCGGTACCCGGGTTCTACGAAACGGTGGAGCGTGCCAATCATATCCGCCTGAAGGCCATGGATCGTGATGGAACGCCCTACGAGCTTGAAGCCCGTGATCTGTTGGCGGTTTGCATCCAGCACGAACTCGACCACCTCGAAGGCAAGCTGTTTGTGGACTACCTGACCAACCTCAAGCGTAACCGCATCCGCAAGAAGCTTGAGAAGCTGCACCGACAGCAATAACCCTGCACAGATAACCGCTTCGAGCGGAATCGACAGCCTTGTGCTGAAAGAACGGCTTGGAGTCGGCTAACCGCTCCAGGCCAAGACCGACGGCCATCACAGACCGCCGCTGACAAGAGAACCCCGCACATGACTCAGCCGCCGCTGCGTATCGTATTTGCCGGAACCCCCGATTTCGCCGCCGCCAGCCTCGAAGCCCTGATCAACAGCCGCCATCAGGTTGTCGCCGTCTACACCCAGCCCGATCGTCCCGCCGGACGAGGCAAAAAACTGACCCCCAGCCCGGTCAAGCGGCTGGCCCAGGAGACCGGCATTCCGGTCTGCCAACCGATCAGCCTCAAGTCCACCGAAGAGCAGCAGCTGCTGGCGCAGTTCAAGGCCGATCTGATGGTGGTGGTGGCCTACGGACTACTGTTACCCAAAGCGATTCTGGAGACCCCGCGTCTGGGTTGTATCAATGTTCACGCGTCGCTGTTGCCGCGCTGGCGTGGTGCAGCTCCTATCGAACGGGCACTGATGGCCGGCGATCCTAAGACCGGCATCACCATCATGCAGATGGATGAAGGACTCGATACCGGCGATATGCTGCACAAGGTCGAGTGTCCGATCCACGACCAGGATACCGCCGGTAATCTGCACGACCGACTGCTGGCGATGAGCGGCGACGCACTGCTGACCGTGGTCGAACAGCTGGCCGACGGCAGCGCCCAACCGGAACCGCAGAATCATGATCAAGCCAACTATGCCCACAAGCTGCTCAAAGGCGATCGTGAACTGGACTGGAGTCGCAGCGCGATGGAACTGAGTCGGCAGATTCGCGGACTGAACCCGTCACGGGTGGCGTTCAGTTATCTGGGCGGTCAGCGCATCGGTATCTGGAACGCCCAGGTCCACCCCAGCAGTGAGTCAGCGCCCGCCGGGCAACTGCTCGGCGCCGACAATCAGGGCCTACTGGTCGCCACCGGCGCCGGTGTCCTGCAGCTGACCCACCTGCAACTGCCGGGGGGTCGCCAGCTGCCGGTCGCCGATCTGCTCAATTCACGCCAGGATCTGTTCCGGGCCGGAAACCATTTCGGTCAGGACGACTGATCAAGGAGCCGTGATGTCCGTCCGCCTGAGCGCCACCCGGGTGCTGACCGCCATCCTCAAGCATGAGGGGTCGTTGGCAACCAGCTTGCCAGTCCAGTTGGAAAAACTGCCGGAAAGTGAGCATTCACTACTACGCCAGCTTTGCTATGGCAGCATGCGTTACTACCCGCAACTGCAACTGCTGGCGGAACAGTTGATCCCCAAACCACTCAAGCGTAAGGATCTGGATGTCCAGGCGCTGGTGTTGTTGGGGCTTTATCAACTGGCCCACCTGCGAATTCCAGCCCACGCCGCGATCAGCGAAACCGTACAGGTGACCGCCAAGCTGAAAAAGCCCTGGGCCAAGGCGCTGGTCAATGGCGTACTGCGCAACTTCCAACGTCAGCAGGCGGTTCTGGACGAACAACTGTCGGTACGACAGGAGTTCAGTCGAGCTCACCCCAAATGGCTGATCAAGGCACTGCGTCAGGCCTGGCCGGAGCAGGCCAACGAGATCATGGCGCAAAACAATGCCCAGGCGCCGATGTCATTGCGGGTCAACCGCCTTCGAGGTAATCGCGATGACTACGCCCAACAACTCCAGCAGGCCGGAATCGATTTTGAGCTCTGTCGCTTCAGTTCCGATGGCATCACCTTGGCGCAACCGAAGGACGTCAACCAACTGCCGGGCTTTAGCGAAGGATTGGTCAGTGTTCAGGATGAGGCGGCGCAACTGGCCGCTGCGTTGCTGGCGCCGGAGCCGGGAGAACGGATTCTCGATGCTTGTGCCGCTCCCGGCGGCAAGACCTGCCACCTGCTGGAACGACAACCCGAACTGAGTCACTGCCTGGCTCTGGATATGAGCGAGCTGCGGTTGGGCCGGGTGCGTCAGAATCTGGATCGCCTGGCTCTCGATTGTGAACTGCTGCGCGCCGATGCAGCAGCGGCAGACTGGTGGGATGGACAGCCCTTTGATCGCATCCTGCTCGATGCGCCTTGTTCGGCTACCGGTGTTATTCGCCGCAATCCGGACATAAAATACCTGCGCCAGGCCAAGGATATCGCTACACTGGCGCACCTGCAGGGCCAGATCCTTCGCAATCTATGGCCAATGCTCAAGCCTGGCGGCCGACTGCTCTACGCCACCTGCTCGGTACTGCCGCAGGAAAACGCCGAGCAAATCAGCGCGTTTCTTGCTGATCAGGCCGATGCCCGAGAGCTGCCCCTGGAGGCAGACTGGGGTATCGCCTGTAGCGCCGGACGACAGCTGTTCGCACAGCCCGGCGGCCATGACGGCTTCTACTATGCGCTGCTCGAAAAGGGCTCTGCTTGAGAAAACATCCGGGTAACAGGATCATGAATTTTCAGCTAGCTGCGGTACCGATGTCAGGGACATTCTCGGAACGATGAAAATTATCATTCTCGGTGCCGGCCAGGTCGGCGCTACCTTGGCCGAAAACCTCGCCAACGAAGCCAATGACATCACCGTCATCGACACCAACGGTGCCCGCCTGCGAGAACTGCAGGACCGTCTCGATATCCGCACCATCGAGGGCGAAGGCGCTTCCCCCAAGATTCTGGAGCAGGCCGGCGGCGAAGACGCCGATATGCTGATCGCGGTGACCAACTCGGACCCGGTCAACATGATCGCCTGTCAGGTGGCCCATTCGGTGTTCCACACCCCGACGCGAATCGGTCGGATCCGAGGCCATGACTTCCTGTCGGAGAAGAAGCGGCTGTTCAGCGAGAAGGCGATTCCGATCAACGTTCTGATCAGCCCGGAACAGCTGGTTACCCGCCATGTGAAGCGACTGATCGAACACCCCGGCGCGTTGCAGGTTCTCGATTTTGCCGAGGGCAAGGCGCAGTTGGTGGCGGTCAAGGCCTTCTACGGCGGTCCGCTGGTGGGCCACGAGATCTCCTTCCTGCGCTCCCATATGCCCAATGTCGATACTCGGGTAGCGGCGATCTTCCGTCGCGGCAGTCCGATCATCCCCCAGGGCGACACCATCATCGAAGCCGACGACGAAGTATTCTTCATCGCGGCGCGCAAGGATATCCGCTCGGTGATGAGTGAACTGCGTCGGCTCGACAATCCGTACAAGCGAATCATCATCGCCGGCGGCGGCAACATCGGCGCTAACCTGGCCCGCGAGCTGGAGCACGACTTTCAGGTCAAGATCATCGAGCGCAATATCGGTCGCTGCAACCTGCTGGCCAACGAGCTCAACCGCACCATCGTGCTGCAGGGCAGCGCCTCGGACCAGGAACTGCTGCTGGAAGAGAATATCGAAGGCACCGATGTGTTCTGCGCCCTGACCAACGATGACGAGGCCAATATCATGGCCTCGATGCTGGCCAAACGACTCGGCGCCCGAACCGTGATGACGCTAATCAACAACCCGGCCTACGTTGATCTGGTTCAGGGTGGCGTGATCGATATCGCCATCTCCCCGCAACAGGCCACCATCGGCAGCCTACTTACTCATGTAAGGCGCGGAGACGTAGTGAATGTTCACTCACTTCGTCGAGGTGCGGCCGAAGCGATGGAGGCGATCGCCCATGGCGACAGTCGCAGCTCCAAGGTGGTCGGCAAGGCGATCGAGGATATCGACCTTCCCAGCGGGACCACCATCGGCGCCATCGTTCGCAACGACGAAGTGCTGATCGCCCACGATGATGTGGTGGTTCAGAACGGCGACCACGTGATTCTGTTCCTGGTCGACAAACGCAAGATCACCGAGGTCGAGCGCCTGTTCCAGGTCGGCTTGACCTTCTTCTAGGACCTGACGATGCACTTCCGTGTGATTCTCCGCATCCTCGGCATCCTGATGATGGTATTCAGCTTCAGTATGGTGCCGCCGGCATTGGTGTCGTTGCTGTACGATGACGGCTCGGTTAACGCCTTCCTGATCGCGTTCGGCATCACCTTTGTCACCGGTTTGATTACCTGGATGCCGGTCTACCGGGTCCGCCAGGATCTGCGTACCCGCGACGGCTTTCTGATCACCGTACTGTTCTGGACCGTCCTGGGCCTGTTCGGCTCGATTCCGTTGATGCTGGCCGAAACGCCACACCTGTCGGTGGTCGACGCGGTGTTCGAATCCCTGTCCGGATTGACCACCACCGGTGCCACCGTGATCACCGGCATCGACCATCTACCGGCCTCAATCCTGTGGTATCGCCAACAGCTGCAGTGGTTCGGCGGCATGGGGATCATCGTACTGGCCGTGGCGATTCTGCCGATGCTCGGAATCGGGGGGATGCAGCTGTACCGGGCCGAAACCCCGGGACCGGTGAAAGATTCCAAGCTGACCCCAAGGATCACCGAAACCGCCAAGGCGCTGTGGTACATCTACCTGTCATTGACCATCGCCTGTGCACTGGGTTACTGGGCCGCCGGCATGAGCGCGTTCGATGCCATCTGTCACAGCTTCTCCACCGTGGCGATCGGCGGCTTCTCGACCCACGACGCCAGCATCGGTTACTTCGACAACCCGATGATCGAAGCAGTGGCGATCTTCTTTATGGTGATCTCGGCGGTCAACTTTGCACTTCACTTCAGCGCCTGGAAACAGAAGAGCCTGAGCCACTACTGGCAGGATCCCGAGTTCCGTTTCTATGTCAGTCTGCTGCTGGGCATTACCGCCTTCTGCGCCCTGGTGCTGCATGTAACCGGCACCATCGAAGGACTCGAAGCGGTCCGTAATGCGCTTTTTGAGGTGGTGTCGATCGCCACCACCACCGGCTATGCCACCGCCGACTTTGCCCAATGGCCGACCATGCTGCCGTTCCTGCTGTTTATCGCCGCCTTTGCCGGTGGCTGTGCCGGCTCGACCGGTGGCGGCATGAAGGTGATCCGGATCCTGATCATCCTGAAACAGGGGATGCGCGAAGTCACCCGGCTGCTGCACCCCAGCGCCGTGATGCCGATCAAACTGGGCAACCGGGCCATCTCCGACCGGGTTGCCGAAGCGGTCTGGGGATTCTTCTCGGTCTACCTGATCGTGTTCGTGATCATGCTGATCGCACTGCTGGGAACCGGACTGGATCAGGTCACCGCCTGGACCGCCGTCGGCGCTACCCTCAACAACCTGGGTCCGGGTCTGGGAGGCGTTGCCGCCCACTATGGCGACCTGAGCGACAGCGCCAAATGGATTCTGAGCTTCTCGATGCTGCTGGGCCGACTCGAAGTATTCACCCTGCTGGTGCTGTTCACCCCCGCGTTCTGGCGCCGCTGACACCTCGATAAAGGCAGACCCTCCATGACTCCCGCCGTCAACTGCGCCAAGAAAGCCAAGATCAACTTCCGCACCCATAGCTACCAACACGACCCCAACACCGCCTCCTACGGGGATGAAGCGGCTCAGGCGCTGGGGATCGATCCGCAACGGGTGTTCAAGACCCTGCTGGTGAGCCTGGACGGCAATCCGAAAAAGCTGGCGGTCGGGGTGGTCCCGGTTTCCGGCACGCTCGATCTGAAAGCGATCGGGGCCTGCCTGAAAAGTAAAAAAGTCGCCATGGCCGATCCGACCGAAGCACAGCGTGCTACCGGTTATCTGCTCGGCGGGATCAGTCCGTTGGGGCAGAAAAAACGGCTGCCGCTGGTCCTGGACCAGAGCGCCGAGTCACTCGAAACCATCCACGTCAGCGGTGGCAAACGGGGCCTGGAGATCGAACTGGCACCGACCGACCTGCTACGACTGACCGGTGGCCAATATGGGGATATCGGTCGTGGCTGAGACTGAGAATACCCAGCAGCTGAAGTGGAATCGACGCTACGCCGCCTCGAACCAACCCAATTCGGCCGCCCAGGTGTTAACCGAGAACCGCCACCTGCTGCCCAGCCAAGGAACAGCTCTGGAGCTGGCCGCCGGCCTAGGGGGAAACGCGCTGTTACTGGCCCGCCACGGTTTGCAGACCCAGGCCTGGGACCTGTCCGATGTGGCGATGTCCAAGCTGCAGCACTTCGCCGATGCCGAGCAACTGCCGTTGCAGGCACGCTGCATCGATCTGGAACAACAACCCTTGCCTGTAGCCGGTTTTGACCTGATCTGTGTCAGCGCCTTCTTGGATCGTGCGTTGTGCTCCAGCATCAGCGCGGCACTCAAACCCGGCGGCCTGCTGTTCTACCAAACCTTTACCCTCGCCAAGGTACATCAGGGTGGTCCCAGCAACCCGGATTTTCTGCTCCAGCCCGGTGAGCTGCTGCGGCTGTTCGCGCCGTTACAGCCACTGGTCTATCGCGAAGAGTGCGACTGCGGCGACCTGGAACAGGGACTGCGCAATCAAGCCTATCTGGTCGCTCGCCGTCCCCGCTGAACCAGCAAACCGATTTTTTACATCCGCTGCTGCACCGCCGTCGTGGCCTGCCGAACAGCCTAAACCCGGTTTTTTTGACGACAGTCACAACTTACCCACAACCGTTCACAGCTTACCCACAGATTCAGAGCGCTATTGGGCACCCTATTCGTGAGCGCTTGATGTATAATGCCGGGCTTTGATTGACGGGGCCTGCAGCCGGATTCACCAGGGTCCAACCCGGACAAGTTTGAAACCCTGCAGACCTGACCTGTACAAATACCGACCAAGGTGGTGAACAAATCGTGAGTGAGACGATGAAAGCCGATGTCAGTACCTTTCAGGGACTGATTCTGGCACTGCAACAGTACTGGGCCGAACAGGGCTGCGTGATCATCCAACCGCTGGATATGGAAGTGGGTGCGGGGACTTTCCACCCGGCCACAACGCTGCGTGCCGTTGGCCCGGAAAACTGGAACGCCGCCTATGTCCAACCCTGCCGTCGACCGACCGATGGCCGTTACGGCGAAAACCCTAACCGCCTGCAGCACTACTACCAGTTCCAGGTCGTGATGAAGCCGTCCCCGGATAACATCCAGCAGCTCTATCTCGACTCACTGAAGGCCCTGGGCATCGATCCGGCCATCCACGATATCCGCTTTGTCGAAGATAACTGGGAATCCCCGACCCTGGGTGCCTGGGGCCTGGGTTGGGAAGTCTGGCTCAACGGTATGGAGGTGACCCAGTTCACCTACTTCCAGCAGGTCGGCGGACTGGAGTGTTTCCCGGTCACCGGCGAAATCACCTACGGTCTGGAGCGGATCGCCATGTATCTGCAGGGCGTCAACAGCATCTATGACCTGGTCTGGACCGAAGGCCCGCAAGGCAAGGTGACCTACGGCGACGTGTTCCACCAGAATGAAGTGGAGATGTCGACCTACAACTTCGAAGAAGCCGATGTCGACTTCCTGTTCCAGTGTTTCGACAACTACGAAAGCGAGTCCAAGCGCCTGGTCGAAAAAGGGCTGGCACTGCCGGCTTACGAAATGGTGATGAAGGCATCCCACACCTTCAACCTGCTCGATGCCCGTCATGCGATCTCGGTTACCGAGCGTCAGCGTTACATCCTGCGGGTTCGCTCGCTGGCACGTGCGGTCTGCGAAACCTATTACCAAACCCGCAAGGAGAAAGGCTTCCCACTGGCCGATGAAGCCCTGCGTAAAGAGTTACTGGCTGCAGGGGAGGAAGCGTGATGTCTGCACAGAGCCATGATTTTCTGGTTGAGATCGGTACCGAAGAGCTGCCGCCGAAAGCACTGAAATCACTCTCCGAAGCCTTCGGCGCCGGTATCGAAGCCGGCCTGAAGGAAGCCGGTCTGAAGCACCAGGGCACCAAGCTGTTCGCTTCCCCCCGCCGTCTGGCGGTGTTGGTTACCGAGCTGGACGCCGCCCAGGCAGATCGCAAGATCGAGAAGCGTGGACCGTCCGTTAAAGCCCCGGAACAGGCCGTCGCCGGTTTTGCCCGCTCCTGCGGTGTGTCCGTCGATCAACTGGAAACCCTGGATACCGATAAAGGCCAGTACTACCTGTTCCGCTCCGAGCAAGCCGGTCAACCCGCCACCGCGCTGTTGCCCGAGATTGTCAGCCAGTCGCTGAGCAAGCTGCCGATTCCGAAGCGGATGCGCTGGGGCAGCAGCCGGATCGAATTTGTCCGTCCGGTTCACTGGTGCCTGATGCTGCTGGGCGATGAAGTGGTCGATGCGGAGATTCTGGGTCACAAGGCGGGTCGTCAGACCCACGGCCATCGCTTCCATTACAACCAACCGATCGAAGTGATGACACCGACCGAGTACGCCGGACTGTTGCAGGATACCGGTCATGTCATGGCCGACTTCGATGAGCGTCGCGCCATGATCGCCAAGCAGGTGGAACTGACCGCCGCCAACCTGGGCGCCAAAGCGGTGATCGATCCGGCTCTGCTGGACGAAGTTACCGCGCTGGTCGAATGGCCGGTGGCGCTGGCAGGTCGATTCGAGGAACGCTTCCTGGAAGTCCCCGCCGAAGCGCTGATCTCGTCGATGAAAGAGCACCAGAAGTACTTCCATGTGGTCGACAACGACGGTCAGATCCAGCCGTACTTCATCACCCTGTCGAACATCATCAGCAAGGACCCCCAGCAGGTGATCGCCGGTAACGAGAAGGTGATTCGTCCGCGTCTGGCCGACGCCGCCTTCTTCTTCGAGACCGACAAGAAGCAGACGTTGGAATCTCGGATCGAGAAGCTCAAGCCGATCGTATTCCAGGCCGAGCTGGGTACCGTCTACGACAAGGTTCAGCGGGTCAGCGCCCTGGCCACCGTGATCGCCGATCAGATTGGCGGCAACAGCGACTGGGCCGCCCGTGCCGCCCAGCTGGCCAAGACCGATCTGGTCACCGAAATGGTGTTGGAGTTCAGCGATCTGCAGGGCCTGATGGGCTACTACTACGCCCTCAACGACGGCGAGCCGACCGAAGTTGCCGAAGCGATCAACGAGCAGTACCTGCCCAAATTCGCTGGCGACAAGCTGCCGCAGACGCGTACCGGTATCGCTCTGGCACTGGCCGATCGACTCGACACCCTGGTCGGTCTGTTTGGCATCAATCAGCCGCCCACCGGCAGCAAGGACCCCTTCGCACTGCGTCGTGCCACCATCGGCACCCTACGTATTCTGGTCGAGCACAAGCTGGATCTGGACCTGCTGGAGCTATTGGCTCAAGCCGCCGATCGTTTCCCATCACTGCCGGGCCGTGAGGGTCTGGAACAGCGGGTACTGGAGTTTATGCTGGAACGTTTCCGCGCCTGGTACGCCGATGAAGGTGTACCGGCCGAGGTGTTCCTGTCGGTCATGGCACTACGCCCGAGCAAGCCGCTGGAGTTTGATCAGCGGGTACAGGCGGTCAACCACTTCCGTACCCTGGCCGGCGCCGATGCCCTGGCCGCTGCCAACAAGCGGGTCTCCAACATCCTGGACAAACAGGACGCTGACGCCGCGAATGACGTCAATGAGTCTCTGCTCAGCGAAGCCGCCGAACAGGCGCTATACGCCGATCTGAGCGGTCTGAACAGCCGTATCGAAACCCTTAAGGCAGAAGCCGACTTCAAAGCCATTCTGGAGCAGCTGTCTACCCTGCAGAGCAGCGTCGACCGTTTCTTCGATGAGGTGATGGTAATGGCCGACGATGAAGCTGTCCGTGCCAACCGGATCGCTCTGTTGAACCAGCTCCGCCAGCGCTTCCTGCTGGTGGCGGATATCTCGCTGCTGTAATCCAGCAGCGAATCTCAGCCCATCAAAACCGGTGCCTAAGCGCACCGGTTTTTTTATGCCTGCTGTCGCTATAATAGCCATCCACCCACTTATCCAGACGGCGATCGACAGCCCGAGACAGGACCAATACCAGCATGAACAAACTCGTTATCCTCGATCGAGACGGTGTCATCAACCAAGACTCCGATGCCTACGTGAAGTCGGTTGAAGAGTGGATCCCGATTCCGGGCAGCGCCGAGGCGATTGCCAGACTCTGCAAGGCCGGCTATCAGGTCGCCGTCGCCACCAACCAATCCGGTCTCGGCCGGGGCTATTTTAGCCAGTCTGATCTTGATGCCATGCACGCTAAAATGATCGACCTAATCGAGGCGGCCGGCGGAGAGCTAGCCAGTATTTTCTATTGCCCCCACACCCCGGAAGAGCACTGCGATTGCCGTAAGCCGCTACCGGGATTGATTCACCAAATCGAACGCCATCTTGGCGTCAGTGCCGAGGGAGCCCTGATGGTCGGCGACAGTCTTCGTGACCTGCAAGCGGGTCAAGCCTGCGGCTGTCGCGCAGCATTGGTCCTAACCGGCAAGGGTCAACGGACCCTGGACAAAGGAGAAGGACTCGAGGACGTCAGTATCCACAAGGATCTACAGTCACTGGTCGACGCGCTGCTGGACTAATCAAGGTTTCACGTGAAACACAGCCGAAGCAACCATGGGATACCGCTGGTTTACAGCCCCAACTACAGCATCCGCTGGGACCCCAAACATCGCTTCCCAATGGCTAAGTACCGGCTGCTCTATGAGCATCTTAGTCGGAATGGGATCGCTACCCGCTACAACACCTATATCTCGTCACCGAGTCCTCACGAATGGTTGCAGCTCGCCCATGAACCGGCCTATATCGACCGGTTCGTTCGGGGATTGATGGGAGAGCGAGAGCAGAAACATCTCGGTTTAGTCTGGTCGGAACAGTTGGTGACTCGCACCCTGACCGCCGTTGGCGGTTCGGTTCAAACCTGCCGTTTGGCCCTGAGGTTTGGCCTTGCCTGCCATCTTGCCGGGGGCACTCATCACGCCTTTGCCGATCATGGTAATGGCTTCTGCGTGTTTAACGACATGGCGGTGGCCGCCAGAACCCTACTGGATAAGGACGGCCTAAAACGGATTCTGATTCTCGATTGCGATGTCCATCAAGGGGATGGTACGGCGCATATTCTTGCCGATGATCGACGCGTCTTTACCTGTTCTATCCACGGCAAGACCAACTACCCGTTTGAGAAACAACGAAGTGATCTGGATGTTGCGCTGGTCGCCGGCACCGATGATGCGACCTATATGGCAGCCCTGAATCAGACGCTGGATCGACTGGAGCAACTGGGACAATTTGATCTGTTGATCTACGACGCAGGTTCCGATGTGCACCAGGATGATCGCCTGGGGCAGATGCAGTTAACCGACCAAGGAGTAAAAGATCGGGACCTTCGGGTGCTCGACTGGGCGGCCAAGAAATCACTGCCAACCGCCTGTATGATCGGCGGTGGTTATGATCACAATCACCAACGTTTGGCAGAACGCCACGGCCTGCTGTTCGAAACCGCCGATCAGTTCTACCGCCGACAGTTCTGTCTAGATAGCTAGCTAGCACCGAATGTTAATCGATAGGCTCTGGGTCTGACGGATCGATCTTCCAAGGCTGGATGCGATAACGGGCAAGAATTCGTTCGAATTCACCAGACTCTCTGAGCCGCTTAATCCCCGCATCAAGCTTGTCAGCAATCAGCGCCGCCTCTTTGAGTTTTGGTGATAGCGAGATGTAGACCGGTGCCACAACATCAGTCGAAACTACCCGCAACTGCAGTTCCAGGCCCAACTGTTTAACTTTGTACTGCAGTACATTGAGGTCATCAACCACTAGATCAACGCGCTGCCTGGCCAGCAACAACAACATCCGCTCCAGTGCATCATCACCGGTAAACTCAATCATGGTCGCGCCAGGATTCAATTCAGCCGCCTTCACGGCCACCGACTCTGCATAGTCGTAACCACTGATAAAGGCGACCCGACGTGCACCGATTGAGTCAGTCCCCTGCCACTGCATCGGATCATCGCGCCCTAACGCTATCCCCTGGGTACTAACCCCGAAAGCTCGAAGCGGTACGACTAAACCTTCGGCTTCGAAACGCTCAGCGCCTATGACTCCGTCGACCTCCCCAATCCTGGCTTGTTGCATCGCCCGGGTCCAGGGCATCGTTCGATAGTGCACATGGATTCCATCCTCAGCCAACGCGGCCCTGGCCAGCTCCACCATAAAACCGGGAGACTCAGCTCCCGGTTCACAGTTGTATGGGCACCAGGGATCAGCCGCCAAGACCAGTTCGTGAGTGGTTGATGCCGACTGACTGAGCTCATCAGCGCTCGCAGGTATCGCTGTGAACAGCTGAACCAAAGCCACCAAAATGATCAACAGCCTGAGCCTGGGATACATGATCGGACCTCTACATTCTGTAAACTTCCAACTAACCAACTTCTTCCACGCGAACCTTTAATCGTTTCGGTCTGGTTTCACGTGAAACCTTCGACTCAATCTATAGTTTATAGATCGGTCGAATCGAAAGGCGTTATAGATCACCTTAGCACTGGCTACCTAAGGCTCACATACCCTAGTTCGAGTAGTCCTGGAACAAGGCTGTAGCCTGGTCACTTCAACCGCGTTCATCGTTAATCCTTGTTCATCTGGCGTTCCCATTAACGAAGTCTTTTCTAACGACTAGGTCCAATCCAGAATGGTAGTGGTACAAATCTGTACTGTTTGCCTGGTCCTATCACTTTTGTTTGATTGCCATTAAGGCCCCGCATTGGCTTCCCAAAGGAACGCTTTTAAGGCGGTAATCCTCCTGAGCTGACTTAGGAGAATTCAACAACCAAGTCTAAGATCGGTCAGCAATCCTTACCGAGGTTTCACGTGAAACAACCACAAAAAAGGGCCGACATGCGGCCCTTGTTAGATCAGTAAGGCAATCGCTTAGAAGCGGTAATTGACCTGTAGGAGCAGACGTTCACCTTCCAGACGAGACTTAGCGTTGAACTCTTTCTCGTAATGGATGATTACCGGTGCCGGGCCGATATGGAATTTTATCTGCGGGCCGGCTGCGAACACCTGACCATCCGTACCCGCAATTTTGACGCCATTGTTTTCGTCTTCGGTTAACTGATTGACGTAGTAGCCACCAATCCCAAACCCAACTTCGCCCCAGTTTTCGGACTGAATTCGCTTGCCGACATGGTAATCGACCTTAAGCTCTTCGCCCGACTTGATGTCGGTATCTTCATTTTCCAGCTTTATGTTGTACATCGCTTTAAATGAGAGTTCATAGCCACTATCGGACAATAGCGTCATCGCCAGTACCGGCTCAAAGCTCCAGTAGTTGGCGCCGATGCTGAACTTGGTGGGATCGTCACTGTACTGCCCGGTCGGTGCATAGAGATCAAATGAGGCCGCGATACTGACATTTTTCCCCGGCCAGCTAATCCCTATCCCGGTATTCAAATCACCGATTCCGGTTTCATTATTGGAGGCGGCACCCCCTAACTGACCGTCGAGGTGGACAATCGGGATCAGCCCATGGACAAACAGATTTCCACCCAGCAGCTCGGTCTCACTGACATGGACGATACGTGGGGTTTCAAAGACCGCATCCACCTCGACCGGTTTGCCCGCCACGATCAGATCATTGCCATTGGCATCCTGCATACGGCCGGTCACGTAGCCGGTGTAGTTGAGAAGATAGGTTCCAGGAGGAGGAAGCTGGCCAGCTGCATAGCCGCTGACACCGTTGGGATATTGATTGGCCCCCTCTTTGGCCGCGATGCTAGGCGCAAAGGCAACGGCTAACAAGGTGCCGCCGAGCGACAACGCAGAGAGCTTAGAGCGGAGAATTTGCATCAACAGATTTCCTTATTGTTATGCAGACGAACCTTATAAGGTCCTTGTTTTTGAGTGATGTCAGGCATAAAAAAACCGCTGACTAGAGCGGTTTTTTATTGTTCCAATCGGATCAGATATCCAGGTTGGTCACGTTGAGGGCGTTGGTTTCGATGAAGTCACGCCGTGGTTCAACCTCGTCACCCATCAGCGTGGTAAACATCTGATCGGCGGCAATGGCGTCCTCAATGGTGACCCGAAGCATCCGACGGCTGTCCGGATCCATGGTGGTCTCCCACAGCTGTTCCGGGTTCATCTCACCCAGGCCCTTGTAACGTTGTATGCCGTAGCCTCGCTTGGCCTGCACCATCAGCCAATCCAACCCCTGTTCAAACTTGCTGATCTCTTCACGGCGCTCACCACGTTGGATATAGGCACCATCCTCCAACAGGCCGTTGAGGGTATCACCCAATTTAACCAGGCTTTGGTATTCCGCAGACAGGAAGAACTCGTAGCCGAAGCTATAGTCCTGAGGTACGCCATGGGAGGTGACGGTCACCTGCGGCAAGTGCAAATGACGTTCGGCATCCTCGGCCACACCGGACTCGAAGGTGCTGGCCTTGCTGTGCTCGACATCGATGTTGGACACCAGTTCGCGAACCCAGGCACTGATCTGCTCACGATCCTTCAGCTGAGTCTCAGTCAGACGCGGCGCATAGATCATCTGCTCAAGAACGTCCTCAGGGTAGAGACGGGATAGACGGCTGATCAGCGACTGTACCTGACGATACTCGTTGATCAGGCTTTCCAGTGCAGAATCGGTGATTCCCGGCGCTGACGGATTAACATGCAGACTGGCACCTTCCAGAGCCGACTGGAGCATAAAGTTATCCAGTGCATCATCATCCTTCAGGTACTGCTCCTGCTTACCCTTCTTGATCTTGTACAGCGGCGGCTGGGCAATGAATACATGGCCACGCTCGATCAACTCGGCCATCTGACGGAAGAAGAAAGTCAGTAGCAGGGTACGGATGTGGGAGCCGTCGACGTCAGCATCGGTCATGATGATGATGCTGTGGTAACGCAGCTTGTCCGGGTTGAACTCTTCGCGACCGATACCGCAGCCCAGTGCGGTGATCAGGGTGCCGACTTCGGCCGACGACAGCATCTTGTCGAAGCGGGCCTTTTCAACGTTGAGGATCTTACCCTTGAGCGGCAGGATCGCCTGAGTCTTACGGTTACGCCCCTGCTTGGCGGAACCACCGGCCGAGTCACCCTCCACCAGGTAGATTTCGGACAGCGCCGGGTCCTTCTCCTGGCAGTCAGCCAGCTTGCCGGGCAGACCAGCGATATCCAGTGCCCCTTTACGGCGGGTCATCTCACGGGCCTTACGGGCCGCTTCACGGGCACGGGCCGCATCGATCATCTTACCAACAATCGCTTTGGCTTCGTTGGGACGCTCTTGCAGGAAGTCGGACAGTTGCTTGTACATCGCCTGTTCGACCGCGCTCTTTACCTCGGAGGAGACCAGCTTGTCCTTGGTCTGTGAGGAGAACTTCGGATCCGGCACCTTGACCGAAATGATCGCCGTCAGGCCTTCACGGGCATCGTCACCGGAGGTGCTGACCTTGGACTTCTTCTGCACACTCTCGGATTCGATGTAGTTGTTCAGTGAACGAGTCAGCGCGGTACGGAAACCCGACAGGTGGGTACCACCGTCACGCTGAGGAATATTGTTGGTAAAGCAGTGGATGCTCTCGGAGAAACCGTCGTTCCACTGCAGCGAGACCTCAACCCCGATCCCCTCTTCGTTGGTCTCGGTGAAGTGGAACACCTCGTTGATGGTGTTCTTGTTCTGGTTCAAATACTGGACGAAAGCGCTGACACCACCTTCGTACATGAACTGCTCTTCTTTACCGGAACGCTCGTCCTTCAGGTTGATGCAGACACCGGAGTTCAGGAATGATAATTCGCGCAACCGCTTGGCCAGAATATCGTACTGGAACTGGATGTTGCTGAAGGTTTCCGGAGACGGCGTGAAGTGAACCCGGGTACCACTGGTTTCGGTATCACCGACGACGCTCATCGGACCGTTGGGAACCCCGTGGTGGTAGGTCTGTTCGTGGATCTTGTTGTCACGGCGAATGGTCAGCTTTAACTCGGTGGACAGGGCGTTAACCACCGACACGCCTACCCCGTGCAGACCGCCGGAAACCTTGTAGGTGTTGTCGTCGAACTTACCGCCGGCATGCAGCACCGTCATGATGACTTCGGCGGCGGAGACCCCTTCCTCCTCATGAATGTCGACCGGAATACCCCGGCCGTCATCCTGCACACTGATGGTTTCATCGGGATGGATGATGACGTCGATCTTGCTGCAGAAACCGGCCAGCGCTTCGTCGATGGAGTTATCCACCACCTCAAAGACCATGTGGTGCAGGCCGGTGCCGTCATCGGTATCACCGATATACATGCCCGGACGCTTGCGCACCGCATCGAGCCCTTTAAGGACCTTGATACTCGACGAATCATAAGCGTTGTCGTTGCCGTCGCTCATTCCTAACTCCCATTTCCTTCAATATTTGCCAAGGCACCGTTCCGAATCGGAAACTCGCGTACCTCGACCTGTTCGCTCCAGCAACCTTCAAACGCTTCGCGGTCGGTGCTGGTTACCAGTACCTGGCTATCCAGCTGCTCGAGCAGCCGGCACAGGCGCTGGCGGTGATGTCGATCCAGTTCAGCCGGTAGATCATCGATCAGATAGATACAGCGGCGCTCGGTCTGCTGTCGCAGCAGGTAGCCCTGGGCGACCTTCAATGCACTGACCACCAACTTCTGCTGACCGCGGGACAGCACCTCGGAGGCCAACATGCCGCGCATCTTGACCTTGAGATCGGCACGCTGCGGTCCCTGCTGGGTGAAACCGAGCTGTCGATCGCGCTCGAAACCCTGTTCGAGCACCTGATCCAACCCCTTCTTCTGGTCCCAGCCACAGTGGTAATGCAGACTCAGTTGATCCAGTTCGACCAGTTCTGCGAGCAGACGCTCAAAGCAGGGGATCAACTGTTCCAGATAGGTCCGGCGATAGCCGTCCAGCTCGTTGGCTCGATCAATGAATTCGCGGTCCCAGGCGGCTCGGACCGAAGGCTCGAGTTTACCATATTTGAGCAGGCTATTGCGTTGTGAAAGTGCCCTTCTGACCGCTTTCCAAGCCGCCATAAAGCGACTTTCCAGATGAAACCCACCCCAGTCGATATATTGCCGTCGAATCGATGGGCTGCCTTCGAGTAAACGGAAGGTATCGGAATTGATCAGCTGGATCGGAACCAGCTCCGCCAGCTCCGCCACCGCATCGATCGGCTCGCCGCCGATACGCACCTTGAGGCTGGCATCCTGGCTGCGCTGAAAACCCACCGGCAACTCTCCCTGCGGGCCCTTAACGCGAGCAAACAGCACCGACTCGGGTTGCTGGTGCTGGATGTAATGCTTGTGCTTGTTGGTCCGAAACGAGCGCGCCAGGCTCAGCAGGTGGACCGCCTCCAGAATCGAGGTTTTACCGCTGCCATTAGGGCCGTAGAACAGATTGGTCTGGGGGGATAGCTCAAGCTTCAGCGAGGCAAGGTTTCGCAGCTGGGTAATCGAGAGCTGGCTGATCGACATGGATAGGTGAGATCCAAAAAAATCGGGCCCATTAGCACTGGTCTAATGGGCCCGCATTCAGGGAGCGCGTTTACATGCGCATTGGCATGATCACGTAAAGGCTATTGCCGCTATCGACCGCCTGGACCAATGCACTGCTGTTCGGGTCGATCATCGAGATCTTGACCATCTCCTCGGACAGGATCGACAGCGCATCGAGCAGGTAGTTGACGTTGAAGCCGATCTCCATCGAGATGTTCTGGTAATCGACCGCCAGGGTCTCTTCCGCTTCTTCCTGCTCCGGGTTGTTGGCGGTTACCTGCAGGAAACCATCGGTCAGACCCAGGCGCACGCCACGGTACTTCTCGTTCGACAGGATCGCGATCCGGCTCAGCACCTGACGCAGCTCCTGACGGTCGGCGATCAGGATCTTATCTCCCCCCTGGGGGATTACCCGCTCATAATCCGGGAATTTACCGTCCACCAGCTTGGAGGTGAAGGTGTAGTCAGGGGTGTTGACCCGAATATGGTTGCTACCGATAACCAACGAGGCATTCTGCTCACCGTCCTGCAGCAGTCGTGCCAGCTCCAGAATCCCTTTGCGGGGTACGATCACCTGCAGCTTGTCGACGGATTCAGCATCGACCGCTGTTACCGAGGTTGCCAGGCGGTGACCATCGGTGGCCACGGTCCGCAGCTGGGCGCCGTTGAGTTCCAGCAGCATGCCGTTCAGGTAGTAGCGAACGTCCTGCTGCGCCATCGCGAAAGCGGTCCGGTCGATCAGGTGTTTTAGGGCGCCCTGGGCGATGCTGATCTCCAGGTTCTGCGGTCCGTCTTCCACATTCGGGAATTCGGTGGCCGGCAGAGTCGACAAAGTGAAGCGGCTGCGACCACCCTTGATGGTGACCTTCTGGCCGGTCAGGGTCAGTTCGATATCGACATGATCGGGCAGCGATTTGCAGATATCCATCAACTTTTTCGCCGGTACCGTGATCGAGCCGGGTTCGGCGGGTTGTTCCAGCTCGATCCGGCCGACCATCTCGACTTCGAGATCGGTACCGGTCATCGACAACTGATTACCCTCGACCACCAGCAGGATGTTGGACAGTACCGGCAGGGTCTGCCGACGCTCGACCACACCGGCTACCAGTTGAAGGGGTTTCAACAGTGATTCTCTGGAGATGGTAAATTTCATATCCCGCCCTTAGTTCAGGTTCCTTTGACTGCCGTGGCTTCCGTTAAGTGGAGAGCGACCGCAACAGGTTTTTATAATCTTCGCGTATATCCGTGTCGGTTTCCCGCAATTCTGCCACCTTACGACAGGCATGCAAGACCGTTGTATGATCGCGGCCGCCAAACGCATTACCGATCTCCGGCAGGCTGTGATTGGTCAGCTCTTTCGACAGCGCCATCGCCACCTGACGAGGCCGTGCCACCGAGCGGCTACGTCGCTTCGAGTGCAGGTCGGCCACCTTGATCTTGTAATACTCGGAAACCACTCTCTGTATGTTATCGATACTTACCAGCTTATCTTGAAGGGCCAGCAGGTCTTTTAGTGACTCACGGATAAACTCGGTGGTGATCTTATTGCCGGTGAAGTGAGCGTTCGCTATCACGCGCTTAAGCGCGCCTTCTAGCTCGCGCACGTTAGATCGAATTTTTTGCGCGATAAAGAAAGCCGCATCATGGGGTAGACGAATCCGTGCTTCGTCGGCCTTTTTCATCAAAATCGCCACCCGGGTTTCCAGCTCCGGCGGCTCCACCGCCACGGTCAGGCCCCAGCCAAAACGGGACTTCAACCGATCTTCCAGACCGGCGATTTCCTTAGGATAGCGATCGCAGGTCAGAATCATCTGCTGCCCGCCTTCGAGCAGCGCGTTAAAGGTGTGGAAAAACTCCTCCTGGGAGCGGTCTTTATTGGCAAAGAACTGGATATCATCGATCAACAGCGCATCCACGGAGCGGTAATAGCGCTTGAACTCGTTGATCGCATTCAACTGCAGCGCCTTAACCATATCGGCGACAAAGCGCTCGGAATGCAAATAGACGATCTTGGCGTTGGGGTTACGATCCAGCATCGCTGCCCCCACCGCATGCATCAGGTGGGTTTTACCCAGGCCGACACCGCCGTAGATGAACAACGGGTTATAGGAAGTACCGGGGTTTTCAGCCACCTGTTGAGCTGCCGCCAGCGCCAACTGGTTGGACTTGCCCTGAACAAAGGTCTCAAAGGTGAACAGACTGTTGAGGTGGGTCTGATGACGAATGCCGCCTTCGACTTCAACCTGGCGTCCACCGCTTTCGACTTCCGGTTCAACCGGAAGCAGTTCAGCCTGACGCGGTAATTCCGGTGCCGGGCGCGACAGGGGTTTGGTCGGGCGCTGGGCCGTCATCCCACCATGGGTTTCTACGGCTGAGCTTTCCGGCTTTGGCGTCGACAGGTTTGCCGGCTGAGGAACCGGGCAGGCCGGTGCCACTTTACCCGCTCCGATCCGATGTACATTAGGACTTGCCTGACGCAGCGATCCGCCGGAGACCTCAAGAATGACCTCACTGATCAGGTTATCGCCATGCTCAAGCAGCAACTCTTTGATCCGCTTTAGATACTTATCACTGACCCAATCCATCACAAACCGATTGGGTGCAAGCAGACGTAGCTGGGCATCCGCGCCCGGTTCCGCCTTCAGCGGGCGAATCCATGTATTGAACTGCTGGGGAGGAAATTCCTGCTCTAAATGTCCCAAACAGGTCTGCCACAACGTCATTACCATTGGGTCGATACCACCTGATCCATAAAATCCCGCCATTTTAACGACTGGACCGACGGTTATCCACAGATTCGAGTTATTCACCGTTAAAAAAATCACCGATCGGTTACTGGCGCCGTGATTGGCTAAAAAACCATCGTCAAAGATAGCGCAAAACCAGCTATTTCAAGGGTTACAGCGAAAATAAGCTATCCACCAGCTATACCGAGTTACTACCAGCTAATACCGACTTTATGAACAAACTAACTTATTGTATTTAATTTAAATATGTTTGTTTTACACAGATTTGTTGGTTTTTTATGAAACCACCCTTACAGCGGCGTTTTTTCTGGGGATAAGCGGGAAAAGTCGGCTAAATTGATCAAAAAATCGCGTTTTTGGTTTGCAGCACCGGTCGCTTTTCTCTAGAATTCCGCTTCTGTTTTTTCAGGCGGGGGTCCGACCCCTTCATTTATTAGGTATAGAGTGATGAGTAAAAGAACTTTTCAGCCCAGCGTACTGAAGCGCGCCCGTAACCACGGCTTCCGTGCTCGCATGGCTACCAAGAGCGGTCGTCAGGTACTGCAGCGTCGTCGCGCTAAAGGTCGCAAGTCTCTGAGCGCCTAAGCTCGCTTATAGAGAGAATGACCAACCATGACTGGTTTCGAGTTTCCCCGGCGTTCACGCCTACTGAACGCTGGGGACTATCGGACCGTTTTTAATGGTGCCCAGCTTAAAGTTTCGGATCGTCATCTTCTGATCCTGGCTACCCCCAATTCACTTCCCCACCCCCGAGTCGGCCTGGTAATCGCCAAAAAAAACGTGCGTCTGGCCGTGCAAAGAAACCGTGTAAAACGTATCATCCGCGAATCCTTTCGACACCAGGGCGAGGTGCTACCGAACCTGGATATCGTCGTCATGGCTCGGAGAGGTTTGGGAGATCTGGATAACGCCGCTTTACATCAGCTGGTCGACCATAGCTGGAAACGGTTGCGTAAATATGCCCACCGGCATCTCAAACCCAAACCAAAGGGTAATTGAAGCCGGGCGGAGTCGGTGTTCGACTTCACCGCGGCAACTCATGCCCAATCAACCTTAAATTAACGTCATCGGCAGACAACAAACATGGATTTCCAACGCATCGGTTTGATCGCCGCCCTGGCAGTCATCTCCTACCTTCTGGTTCTGCAGTGGCAGAAGGATTATGGCGATCAAGCTCAGCCAGTAGCTAGTACTCCTGTTTCCTCCTATTCCAGCGCGCCCGATATCTCCGCCCCGGACAGTTCCGGCGGCAGTGCTAATGCAGCCAACGGTGATATCCCGTCAACCGAAGCGCCGGAAGCCACTGCCGAAGTCGCAGTTGCCGGCAACGCCGCTCAAGGTGGTCTGATCGAAGTGACCACCGATACGCTTGATCTGCTGATCGACACTTACGGTGGCGATATCATCCAGGCCGCACTGCCGGGTTACCTGGCTCAGCTAGGTAACGATCAACCGCTGATACTGTTGGAACAGAACGGTAATCGTACCTACACCGCCCAGTCCGGTCTGACCGGCGCCAACGGTCCCGATGCCAAAGGCGAGCGTCCGCGCTACACCGCCAGCGCCAAATCGTTCAGCCTGGCCGAGGGTCAGGACAGCCTGAATGTGGATCTGGTTTACCAGCAGGACAACAACGTCACCATCACCAAGCGCTTCAGCTTCAAGCGTGGCGAGCATCTGGTCCGTGTTGAGTACCTGATCAACAACCAGGGCGATCAACCCTGGCAGGGTAACCTGTTCGGTCAGATCAAGCGCGACCGTAGCGCCGATCCGTCGTCACAGACCAGCATGGGCATGCAGTCCTACCTGGGCCCGGCTTTCTCCAACACCGAGAACAACTACGAGAAGTACGACTTCGACGATATCGACGAGAAGCCCTACAAGAACAAGTCTGATGCTGGCTGGGTAGCGATGCTGCAACACTACTTCGTCAGCGCCTGGATTCCGAATCCGGAGCAGAGCCACAACTACTTTGCCCGCGAGCGCAACGACAACTACCTGGCCGGCTTTGTCTCGCCGTCGATCAACGTTCCCGCGGGTCAGCAGGGTAGCGTCGGAGCCAACTTCTACGTCGGTCCGAAGATCCAGGACGCACTGGAACAAGCCGCTCCGAACCTGAAACTGACCGTTGATTACGGCTGGCTGTGGTGGATCGCCCAACCGCTGTTCTGGCTGCTGCAGATGATCCAGAGCGTGGTGGTCAACTGGGGTCTGGCGATCATTCTGGTCACCGTGGTGGTGAAAGCCCTATTCTTCCACCTGTCCGCCAAAGCCTACCGCTCGATGGCCAAGATGCGTGCCGTCAGCCCGGAGCTGCAACGCCTGAAGGAACTGTACGGCGACGATCGCCAGAAGATGTCCCAGGCGATGATGCAGCTGTACCAGAAAGAGAAGATCAACCCGATGGGCGGCTGTCTGCCGATCCTGATCCAGATGCCGGTATTCATCGCACTGTACTGGGTACTGCTGGAGAGCGTCGAGCTGCGCCATGCGCCCTTTATGCTGTGGATTCAGGACATGTCGGTGATGGATCCGTACTTTGTCCTGCCGATCCTGATGGGTGTGACCATGTTCTTCCAGCAGATGCTGAACCCGACCCCGCCTGACCCCATGCAGGCCAAGGTGATGAAGATGCTGCCGTTCGTGTTCACCTTCTTCTTCCTGTGGTTCCCGGCTGGTCTGGTTCTGTACTGGGTGGTCAACAACATCCTGTCGATCGCACAGCAGTGGGTTATCACCCGCAGCATCGAAGCCGAAGTGCAGGCGAAGAAATCCTGAACCTGATCGGCTGACAAGCACTACCTTTAAAGGGCTCCTCACGGGGCCCTTTGTCGGTTTATAGCCGGACAAAAAGCAAACCGAACCGAGCTCTGACCATGCAGATCGACCATGACACCATCGCCGCCATCGCCACCCCGCCCGGACGCGGTGGTGTCGGTATCATTCGGGTTTCCGGCCGCCTGGCTGGTGCAATCGCCGAACGTCTCCTGGGCAGCAAGCCCCAGCCCCGCTACGCCCATTACGGTCCCTTTTACGACCGAGACGGTCTCGAGTTGGATCGCGGTATCGCACTGTTCTTTCCCAATCCCCACTCCTTCACCGGCGAAGATGTACTGGAACTGCAGGGCCACGGCGGCCCGGTAATTCTGGATCTGCTGCTGCGGGAAATTTTGGCCTTAGGAGCCCGCTCGGCCCGTCCCGGCGAATTCTCCGAGCGCGCCTTCCTCAACGACAAGCTCGACCTGGCCCAGGCCGAGGCAATTGCCGATCTGATCGACAGCTCTTCGGAGCAGGCTGCTCGTTCGGCGCTACGCTCGTTGCAAGGCGAGTTCTCGGCCCGGATCCAGACGCTGGTGGAAGCGCTGATCCAACTGCGGATCTATGTCGAAGCGGCGATCGACTTCCCCGAAGAGGAGATCGATTTTCTGGGCGACGGTAAAGTCGCCACTGATCTACTGCAGATCGAACAGCAGTTGCTGGAAGTGTTGGCCGAAGCCAATCAGGGTGCGCTGCTGCGTGAAGGGATGAACGTGGTGATAGCCGGGCGTCCCAACGCCGGCAAATCGAGCCTGCTGAACGCGTTGGCCGGCAAAGAGTCGGCGATCGTCACCGATATCGCCGGCACCACTCGCGACGTGTTGCGTGAGCATATCCATATCGACGGCATGCCGCTTCATATCATCGATACCGCCGGATTACGCGACAGCGACGATGTGGTCGAACAGATCGGTATCGATCGCGCCTGGGAGGAGATCCGCAGTGCCGATCGGGTGCTGCTACTGGTCGACGCCAGCAGCACTCAGGAGACCGAACCCGATAAGATCTGGCCCGACTTTATCGCCCACCTGCCCAGCCTCGATAAGGTCACCGTAATCCGCAACAAGATCGATCTGTCCGGCGAACAGCCCGGGGTCGACTCGGATCTCGAAGCAAACCCGGACTGCCATCTGATCCGCCTCAGCGCCAAGCAGAACCAGGGTGTCGAGCTGCTGCGCCACCACCTGAAACAATGCATGGGCTACGACAGCAGCTGCGAGGGTGGCTTTATGGCCCGTCGCCGCCACCTGGAGGCCCTGCTGCAGGCACAACAGTATCTCGAGGCAGGAAAGCTGCAGCTGACCGATTACGGAGCTGGTGAACTATTGGCCGAGGATCTGAAAGAGGCGCAGAACGCGCTGTCGCAGATCACCGGGGAATTCAGCAGCGATGACCTGCTGGGACGAATCTTCGGAAGTTTCTGTATCGGCAAATAGCGACGGATTCTCGCAGTCGAAACCGCTGGCATGCCGGCTGACCGGTATCAGCGCAGGCCGGCGAAGATATCCTCGATCAGCGCTTCGACCTGAGCATCATCTTCATGGATATGCCGATAAGCCCGTAGCCCCATCATCTGCATTTGCAGATAACGAGCCACCTGCCGCGGGTTCAGCTCCGACCGTAGCTCTCCCTGTGCCTGCGCCTCAGCCAGATAGAAGGCGAACAACGCTTCCATCTGCCGTAACAGCTGCTTGGCCTCGGCCAACAGATCCGCATTTTCTTCGGTTAATTCCGAGATCGTCTTTACCAGCATGCACATGCTACTGGGTACCTGGGTGTCACAACCGATCACCGCATCCTGCACAAAACGCCGCAACCCCTGCAGCGCTGAGGGTGCCGCGTTAACGCTATCCCGCAGACGCTCTTTGCTGGCATTGGCGTAACAGTTCAAGGTCTCGCTGAACAAACCCTCTTTACTGCCAAAGCTGGCATAGATGCTTCCCGGACGCATATCGACGGCCTGCTGGATATTGCGCATCGAGGTGGCATGAAAGCCCTTGCTCCAGAACAGATCGGTCGCTTTCTGAATCGCCTGTTGGCGATCAAACTTAGCCGTGGTTGCCATAAACTAATCCTTGAACATTTGTTCAATAATAGCCCCTTTCGGTACAGCAGTTCCACTTCAACCCCTTCGGTGCAACCCGCTATCCTAACTCTACCGAGGAGCCGCGATCCACATTACTTGAACGACTGTTCAAATAATGTTTGAATGATCGTTCAAACTCAGAGGGACCACCCATGATCGATCTCTATTACTGGCCCACCCCCAACGGCCATAAGATTACGATTTTTCTGGAAGAAGCGGGCTTGGAATACCGCATACACCCGATCGACATCAGCGCCGGAGACCAATTCAAACCGGACTTCCTGGCGATCTCACCGAATAACCGGATGCCGGCTATCATCGACCAGAGTCCGGATGACGGTGGCGCGCCGATTTCGGTGTTCGAATCCGGTGCCATCCTGATCTATCTGGCTGAGAAAACCGGCCGCTACCTACCCAGCGAGCTTCGGGGTCGCAAAACCGTACTGGAGTGGCTGATGTGGCAAATCGGCGGACTCGGTCCCATGGCGGGTCAGAATCACCACTTCGTCCAGTATGCACCCGAGTCGGTCCCCTATGCGATTGAACGCTACGTTAACGAAACTAACCGGCTTTACGGCGTGCTTGATAAGCGTCTTGAGGGGCGGGAGTGGATCGCCGACGAGTACTCGATCGCCGATATGGCGATCTATCCCTGGACTGTCAACCATCAAGGCCAGCGCCAACAACTGGATGACTTTCCCAACCTGAAGCGTTGGTTCGAAGCCATGCGACAGCGACCGGCGGTTATCACGGCCTATGAAAAAGCCGCGCCCTGGAGCCAGCGCTCAGCGGTAACGGAAGAAGGAAAGAAACTGCTGTTTGGTCAAACAGCTCAGGTCTGCCAAGGCAGATAGATAGGCAGGCAAGTAGAACGATTGGTAAGTGTTCACTTTCGTTCAACAGCCCTGATATAAGAGTTAATCGGTGAGGCTTAACAGCTATCAGATAGCAGCATTACCCATCCGGCTGGTTACACGGATCGGGTAATGCTCAATAGCTTAGAAAGGCAGCTTGATCTCCAAGGCCACATCACCATTGGTCCGACCACTGAATTCGGTTACCAAGGAGCCATCCAGATGACGGGTCATGAAGTTGACCCGATTCGGCTCCAGTACAACCGCGCTGCGGTCGCTGATCCGGTGCACGGTGACTTTCTTATAGAGGCTCTTTACCTCTTTATAATCAACACCGAGTGAATCCAGCCCTTTGCGGGCACCGTAACCCAGTGCACCCAGCTTCACTTTACGCCAGGCTTCATCCTGATCAACCTGAGGGCCATAGCCCTCATGATAACGGCCCAGATGATCCTCAAGCCCTTCGGCCTGAACCGCTGAAACCATCAGTGATGCGACGCCCAGCAGCAGGGCCGCCAGGGAGGTTTTTATAGTGGTTTTTCTCATCGCTCGCCTCCATCCATCGATAAGGCCTATCAGATACGATAGCTCATCATGAAACAACAAGCGTGAAAAAAGCTCAAGCCCAACGATAGTGTCGAGCTTGAGCCGTACCGGTTATGCCTGTAGATCGACCACCACACGACCCTGAACCTGACCCGCCATAATCGCGGCGGCCTGCTCGGGAACCTGTTCCAGCGCTACCACCTGGTTGATCGAGTCCAGCAATGACTGCGGTAGATCCTCAGCCAAGCGCTTCCAGGCCTCAACCCGACGCGCAGCCGGACACATCACCGAATCGACCCCCTGCAGCCGCACGTTCCGCAAAATGAACGGCATCACCGTGGTCGGTAGTTTGAAGTCACCGGCCAGGCCACAGGCTGCTACGGTTCCGCTGTAATCACATTCGGCCAGCAGCCGGCCCAGCATATCGCCGCCAACGGTATCGATCGCCCCGGCCCAGCGGGATTTTTCCAGCGGTCGAGAGCGGGCGCCCATTTCTTCACGACTCAGCAGCTCACTTGCGCCCAGGGATTTCAGGTAATCATGGGTCGACTCACGACCGGTAATGGCAGCCACCTTGTAGCCCAGTTTGGCCAGCAGCGCGACGGCTACCGAACCAACCCCACCAGCCGCCCCTGAAACCACCACGGTACCGGAGTCAGGTGTCACGCCGCCGTCTTCCAGCGCCATGACACAGAGCATCGCCGTCAGACCCGCCGTACCGATAGCCATTGACTGTAACTCGGTGATACCGGCGGGCAGCGGAACCAACCATTCGGGACGCACACGCTGGTATTGCGCATACCCTCCCCAATACTTCTCCCCTACACTCCAACCGGTCAGGACAACCTTGTCCCCTGCCTGATAGTCACTATCACCGCCGTCAACCACGGTACCCACCAGATCGATGCCCGGCACCATCGGCCACTTCAACACGATCTTACCGGTCCCGGTGACCGCCATCCCGTCCTTGTAGTTCAGACTGGAATAATCCACCTTGACCAAAACCGGCTCGTCAGGAAGATCCTGTTGGCCCAGTTGCTCGATCGCAGCCTGGGTCTTACCTTCATCGTCTTGGCGCAATACCAGCGCTTTAAATGCAGTTTCTGTCATCGAGGATTCCTCTATCAGCGGGATGGGTTCGGACGCTGCTCAAAGCAGGGTCGATGAGGGGAAACTAAATCGCTATTGTTAATTTGTCAAACAAATAGCAAATTTAGAATTTGTGTTACTATTGCGTCAATTCGATTCAGCTTAGTCAAAAACCCCGAGGAGTCAGCAGTCCCCATGGCGATCCGTTACAACAACCTGGTCACGCAAAGTCTGGCCAAACAGATTGCAGAACAGATCCGCGGCGCGATTCTGGATGGCCGTTTACGGGTGGATGAGCGACTTCCCACCGAGGAAGAACTGGCAGCCCAGTTCGAGGTCTCCAGGCCGACCATTCGAGAAGCACTGAAACGGCTGGCAGCACAAAACCTGGTGCGTTCCAAGCGGGGCCCTGCCGGCGGCACTTTTATCACCCGCCCCACCGAATCGGAACTGAGAACCACGCTGGCCAACAGCACCACCCTGATGGTGACCCTGGGCGAGTTCGATATCGAATCGATTACCGAAGCTCGCCGAGAGATGGAGGGAGCTTGCCTAAAACTGGCCATTGAGCGACGCACCGAGCAACACCTGGAGCAACTGGAGCAGGAGCTGAGCTATCAGCAGCAGTCGATCAGCGATGAAGAGTTTTGCGCCTCGGATGTGCGGTTCCACCGCCTGATCGTCGATGCCACCGCCAATCCGGTGATGCAATTCAATATGGTTACCGTCATTGAGGCCCTGCAGCCGTTGATGAACATGATTGCCAACCGCACCCGCTCAAGGGATCGGATCATCGATCACCACAAGCAGCTGCTCGAAGCGTTACGGCAACGTGACCTTGTCGCAGCTCAACAGAGTTTGGACCTACTCTTGAACTATCTCTCCGAACACTACCGGCAGGCCCAACAACTGAGCGCGGGAACCGCGGCCGGTTGATCAGAGTTTCATCAAATCTCACCAACACTGTCATCTGAGTGACATATTCGGGTTCTAAGGTTCGATTCCAAGACATCAATGAACAAGGAATCGAACCATGCAAACTCATTCACATCATCATGACGACCATCTGCGTCTAATCCGCCAAGCCGACAGCTGGTGCGTCCTGCAACGGCTGTCTGAAGCCAGCAGCCACAAGCGCGAAATCTGGAAGCCGGTCAGCAAGCAATTGACCATCGACCAAGCCAACCATCTGCTACAACAGCTTCGCCATCAGAACGGCTGAGGCTGTCTCAACCCCACTTCGCCTTACCAGCCTCAATACCGCACCGCTCAGCTGGCTATCCGCCCGCTGCTTCTTGCTTCTCACGCCGTATGCACCGCATCAGATCAATCCAAGATCGCTAAATCTTGCCGCTAAAGTTATCCACTTTGCACTGTGGGTAATGTGTATAACCACACCCGAATAACTAATGATCTCATCTGTGGATACTTTAGCCCTGTGAGTAACCGACCAAGTTACCCCCAACTTTCACACCTTTGATCCGCAATTTCCTCGCTGGATAACTTTGCGGTTGTTATCCACATAAACCTAGGTAAATAAAAGACTTTTCCCGATTACGCACAGATAGGTCCAGGCTATATAACAACAATAAAAATCATCTTTCTTATCTAATCAACTTATTCATTTTCTATTTATATCAAGGTTGATCAGTTCAAAACTCGGTCCGGCTCAATTCATAAACGACATGGGAGCCGATATACTTGCCCTCTTTACCTGCATCTCGGGCTGAAACGGTTCAGCACCGGGAGTTGGCCGTTGTATCTGAGAGGTTATCGTGGACTTTCCTGAACATTTCGATGTCATTGTGATCGGTGGCGGCCATGCCGGGACCGAAGCTGCGTTGGCGGCGGCAAGGATGGGTTCACGCACCCTATTGTTGACTCAGAATATTGAGACCCTGGGTCAGATGTCCTGTAACCCGGCGATCGGGGGAATCGGTAAGAGCCATCTGGTGAAGGAGATCGACGCCCTCGATGGTGCGATGGCCAAAGCCACCGACTTGGCGGGAATCCAGTTCCGGACTTTGAATTCCCGTAAAGGACCCGCGGTGCGGGCAACTCGGGCGCAGGCGGACCGACAGCTGTATAAGGCAGCGATTCGCTCGATCCTTGAGAACCAGCCCAACCTGCAGATTATTCAGCAGACCGTCGATGATCTGATCTTTGAGAAGGACCGGGTCGCCGGTGCCGTGACCCAGATGGGATTAAGGTTCTACGCCCGTACGGTGGTGCTGACAGCTGGAACCTTCCTCGGTGGCCTGATCCATATCGGCATGCAGAATCACAGCGGTGGGCGTGCCGGTGATCCCCCATCGTCCAGTCTGGCTCGGCGTCTGCGTGACACCGAACTTCGGGTTGACCGACTGAAAACCGGAACCCCGCCCCGTATCGACGCCCGCAGTGTCGACTTCTCGGTGATGCAGGAGCAGCCGGGTGATACGCCGCTGCCGGTGATGTCCTACCTGGGCTCGGTCGCCGACCATCCGCAACAGATCAGCTGCTATATCACCCATACCAACAGCCGGACCCATGAGATTATCCGTGGCGGGATGGACCGCTCGCCCCTCTATACCGGCGTCATCGATGGGGTTGGACCACGTTACTGCCCGTCGGTGGAAGATAAGATTGTTCGTTTTGCCGACAAAGAATCCCACCAGGTTTTTGTTGAGCCCGAGGGGCTGACCACCCACGAGCTCTACCCCAACGGTATCTCCACCAGTCTGCCGTTCGATGTCCAGATCGAACTGGTGCGCTCAATCAAAGGATTTGAGAACGCCTTTATCACCCGACCCGGCTATGCCATCGAGTACGATTACTTCAACCCTCAGGATCTGAAGGCTTCGTTGGAGAGCAAGCTGGTCGATGGCCTGTTCTTCGCCGGCCAGATCAACGGCACCACCGGTTACGAAGAGGCCGGTGCTCAGGGCTTGTTGGCTGGTGCCAATGCCGCGTTGCAGGCTGCAGGGCGTGACAGCTGGTGCCCGCGGCGGGATGAGGCCTATATCGGGGTGATGGTTGATGATTTGATCACCCTGGGAACTTCCGAGCCTTACCGGATGTTTACCAGCCGGGCCGAGTATCGCCTGATTCTGCGCGAAGACAATGCCGACATTCGCCTGACCGAGCAGGGTCGTGAATTGGGATTGGTTGGTGACGAGCGCTGGCAAGCATTTTGCGAGAAGCGTGAATCGATCGAACGGGAGACCCAGCGTCTCAAGGATAGCTGGGTACAGCCGGGTACCGAATCCGCTGCACGACTGGATGACAAACTCGATAAGCCGCTCGGGCGTGAGTACAACCTGCTCGATCTGCTGAAGCGGCCGGAACTCGGTTATGCCGATGTGGGTGGCCTGTGCGGTGACGTCGATATCGATCCGCGGGTCTGCGAACAAGTCGAGATCGAGACCAAGTATGCCGGTTATATTCAGCGTCAGCAGGATGAGATCGAACGATTGCGCCGTCAGGAAGATACCAAGCTGCCTGAACAGCTTGATTACAGCGCCATTGATGGACTTTCCAATGAGATCCGCCAGAAATTGAACGAAACCCGTCCGGCGACCCTGGCTCAGGCTGGCCGTATCCAAGGAGTGACCCCGGCGGCGGTTTCACTGCTGCTGATCCATCTGAAAAAGCTGGGCAAACTGCAACAGCTCAATGGTACATCACCCAACGGGGAGCCGAGCTGATGTCTGTTACCGAATACGGTCTGCCGCAGGATTGTGAACCTAAGCTAAGCCGGGGCGCCGAGCAGCTGGGGGTTGTCCTGAGCGATCAGCAGCAGCAGTTGCTGCTGCGTTACCTCGGACTGTTGCACAAGTGGAACCGGGCTTATAACCTCACTGCCATTCGGGATCCGTTGGCGATGGTGTCGCGGCATCTTCTCGACAGTCTCAGCGTGGTGCCCCATATCGAGTCTCTGCGGCCATCGCCGCAACGGATCGCCGATGTTGGTACCGGGCCGGGTCTGCCCGGGGTGGTGCTGGCGATCATGTATCCGCAGCGGCGCTTCACGCTGATGGACAGCAACGGTAAGAAAACCCGCTTCCTGCAGCAGGCCAAGCTGGAGCTGGGACTGGAGAATATCGAGATCTACCACGGCCGGGTCGAGCAGTACCCGATCAACGAGCCGTTCGATGCGGTTATTTCGCGGGCCTTTGCTTCGCTGGAGGACATGCTGAGCTGGACTGCACCGCTGTGCGACCAGAACGGTTATTATCTTGCCATGAAAGGGCAGTACCCTGAGCAGGAGTTGGCGCAGATGCCCGAAGGCTTTGCGTTACGCGACAGCAAACCGCTGCAGGTACCGGGCTCCGACGGTGAGCGGCATCTGCTGATGGTGCAGAAAATCCAACCCGAATGACGGGTTTTACGATTGAGATTTGTACCGGACAAGGAGACTTCGGTGGTTAAAATTCTAGCGGTGACCAATCAAAAAGGCGGGGTCGGCAAGACCACCTCCTGCGTCAATCTAGCGGCATCGCTGGCGGCCACCAAACGTCGGGTGCTGATGGTCGATCTGGACCCGCAGGGCAATGCCACTATGGGCGCCGGGGTCGACAAGCATGGCCTCGAGCGTTCGGTCTACGATGTGCTGACCGGCCGGGTCGATACCCAGGATGCGATCACCTCAGAGACCAGCGGCGGCTTTGACCTGCTGCCGGCCAACGGTGATCTGACCGCCGCCGAGGTCGAGCTGATCCCGGTCAAGCGCAAGGAGTTCCGGCTCAAGCAGGCGCTGAACCTGGTGCAGGACAACTACGATTACATCCTGATCGACAGCCCGCCGTCGCTGAACATGCTGACCGTGAATGCGTTGGTGGCGGCCACCGGGGTGATCATCCCGATGCAGTGCGAGTACTATGCGCTGGAGGGGATCTCGGCGTTGATGGGCACGGTCGAAAAGATCCGTGCGGCGTTGAATCCCAGCCTCCAGGTCGAAGGAATCCTGCGGACCATGTACGATCCGCGCAACGGACTGACCCGGGATGTGTCGACCCAACTGCTCGAGTACTTCGGCGACAAGGTCTACCGTACCGTGATCCCGCGCAATGTTCGGCTGGCCGAGGCACCCAGTCATGGTCTGCCGGCCCTGCTGTACGACAAGAATTCCCGCGGTGCGGTTTCCTACCTGGCACTGGCCGGTGAGGTTAACCGTCGTTGCGCCCAGTCGCCCAACGCGCTGGCCTCCTGAGAATTCAACACTCCGAAATCATACGCACTCAACGACGGAAACAACGATGGTAAAAAAACGTGGCCTAGGTCGTGGTCTGGATGCACTGCTTGGTGGTGCACCGATGGAAGATAGCCCGGTTGAACTAACGGCAACCGAGTCGTCCGAGGCCCTGCAGGCGTTGCCGGTCGATAAGATTCAGCGCGGTATCTACCAGCCGCGGCGGGATATGGACCAGGCGGCGTTGGAAGAGCTAGCCAGCTCGATTCGGGCCCAGGGGGTGATTCAACCGATCGTGGTGCGTCCGGTCGACATGGGGCGTTACGAGATCATCGCCGGTGAAAGGCGCTGGCGTGCGGCGCAGATGGCCGGCTTGACCGAGATCCCCACCTGCATCCGAGAAGTGCCCGATGAAGCGGCGATCGCGATGGCGTTGATCGAGAACATCCAGCGCGAAGACCTGAACCCGATCGAAGAGGCGATGGCGCTGCAGCGACTGATGGATGAATTCGAACTGACCCAGCAGAAGGTAGCCGAAGCGGTCGGCAAATCACGCAGTGCGGTGACCAACCTGCTGCGGCTGATGAAACTGATGCCGGAAGTGAAGCGGATGCTGGAGTACGGCGACCTGGAGATGGGTCATGCCCGGGCATTGCTGGCGCTGGATGGTGACAAGCAGGTAGCAGCAGCCAAGGAAGTGGTAGCGCGGGGCTTGTCAGTGCGTCAGACCGAAGAGTTCGTCAAGCAGTTCCAGGCCGGAACGAAGAAGGCCGACAAAGCCGCACCGGATCCCGGTGTCGAGCAGCTGCAGCAGCGCTGGCGTGAGCTGTTGGGGATGCAGGTTCGGATCAATCACTCCGAAAAGGGCGACGGCAAGCTGACCATCAGCTACCGCAATCTGGAAGAGGTCGAATCGATCCTCCAGAGAATGCAATAACACCAAGGTACCAAATAACCCGCAAGCCCTTATACGACCTTGGATTAGATACCCTTAATTGGTGGTTGAAGCGCCTACCCTTAGCCCCTATAATCCGCAGTCGGTTAGGGGGGGCGAATCGCTTCAACGACGCTTATTCGGAGCAGGGTCGATACCCGTGGGTCAAGCTAACAACCCCAACAATAAAGGCTTAACGACCCAAAAGCAGCGTACGCAGATACGCGCTCTGATGTTGTCGCAGATTGTCCTGACGGTGATTGCTTCGGCAATCATCTGGCTAAGTGCTGGAACTGTTGCTGGATACTCGGCTTTACTGGGCGGACTGATCTACTTAATCCCCTTTATGTATCAAGCACAGCGGGTTTTAAAGGCTGACCCGCGGACCGGTCTGCGCCAAAGTGTGCGCGAACTGTATAAAAGTGAAATATGGAAAATGGCTCTGACCATGGTGCTGTTCGGCAGCGTGTTCAGTCTGGTAAGACCGCTAGAGCCCTTTTCCTTATTTGGCGTTTTTATACTGATGCAGCTGATCTCTTGGCTGGCGCCGTTGCTACAGAATCAAAAACTTTTGAAAAATTGAACTGAGAGGAAATCATGGCTGCAGAAGGCGCACTCACGACTTCCGGGTATATCATCCACCACCTGACCAACTTGACCTTCGGCAAGCTGCCTGAAGGTTTTGTCCGTTACGACGGTTCTGTGGTCGGTGAAGGCGGTACCTGGACTATTGCTCACGGCAACGAAGCATCAACCATGGGATTCTGGGCGATCAACCTGGATACCATGCTGTTCTCCGTTGGTCTGGGCTTGTTCTTTATCTGGTTGTTCCGTAAGGCGGCGGTCAAAGCCACCACAGGGGTGCCCGGATCACTGCAGAACTTTGTCGAGTCGATCATCGAGTTCGTCGATGACAACGTGAAATCCTCCTTCCACAGCCGCAACGAGTTGGTCGCCCCGCTGGCGCTGACCATCTTCGTCTGGGTCTGGCTGATGAACCTGATGGATCTGGTGCCGATCGACTGGGTACCCTACCTGGCCACCCAGCTGGGCGTTCCGTACCTGAAGATCGTACCGACCACTGACGTTAACGCCACCATGGGCATGTCCCTGAGCGTATTCGCGCTGATCATCTACTACAGCCTGACCGTTAAGGGTCCGAAAGAATTTATCGCCGAACTGACCCTGCAGCCGCTGGGTAAGTACATGGTTCCGGCCAACCTGTTCCTGGAAGGCGTTAACCTGCTGGCCAAGCCGGTTTCGCTGGGTCTGCGACTGTTCGGAAACATGTACGCCGGTGAGATGATCTTCATCCTGATCGCGCTGCTGCCGTTCTGGATCCAGTGGGTGCTATCGGTACCCTGGGCGATCTTCCACATCCTCATCATCACGCTGCAGGCCTTCATCTTTATGGTGTTGACCATTGTGTACATGAGCATGGCGCACGAATCGCACTAAGAAGAATTGTTGGTGGGTCCGACGAACGGATCCACCTAACTGAAGCAAGAAACTAATTCAATTAACCAAAACTTAAAAACTTAAACTCTTAATAGGAGAATACAATGGAAGCTGCTCTGCTATACCTGGCTGGTGCTCTGGTAATGGGTCTGGGTGCAACTGGTGCTGCGATCGGTATCGGTATCCTCGGTGGTAAGTTCCTGGAAGGCGGCGCTCGTCAGCCTGAACTGATCCCGATGCTGCGTACTCAGTTCTTCATCGTCATGGGTCTGGTCGACGCGATCCCGATGATCGGTGTTGGTATCGGCATGTACATCATGTTCGTTGTTGCTGCAGGTTAAGTTAATACCTTTTAACTCACTCAAAAGTAATCAAGAGTAACGAGAGGTATTGGCGTGAATATCAATGCAACCATCATTGGTCAGGCCATCGCATTTGCCTTCTTCGTCTGGTTCTGCATGAAGTACGTGTGGCCCCCGGTCACCAACGCTTTGAAAGAACGTCAGAAGAAGATTGCCGAAGGCCTAGATGCAGCCGACCGCGCCTCACGTGACCTGGAACTGGCGAAAGAAAAAGCCACCCAGGCACTGCGTGAAGGCAAGGAACAAGCTGCGGCCATTATCGAGCAGGCCAATAAGCGTGCTAACCAAATTGTCGATGAAGCCAAAGAACAGGCCATTACTGAAGGCAACCGCCTGAAGGAAGCGGCCCAGGCTGAAATCGAACAGGAAAAGAACCGTGCTAAAGAAGCGCTGCGGGCTGAAGTTGCAGCTCTGGCGATCGCTGGTGCGGAGAAGATCCTGGACAAAGAGGTAGACAGCAAGGCTAGCGCAGAACTTGTAGCAAAGCTTGCAGCGGAGCTTTAAGAAGCGAGGTGAACGATGGCTGAACTAAGTACAGTCGCTCGACCCTATACCAAAGCTGCGTTTGCGTCTGCGCTCGAGCAGAAGTCGCTGGACCAGTGGTCCGAAATGCTCGCTGTTGCCGCCCAGGCGGCCAGCGACGAGCAAGTCGCGGCTCTGCTCGGAAATCCCGCCCTCAGTGCCGAGCAAAAAGCCGGTCTGGTGCTGGATGTCTGTGCAGACAAGCTGAACGAGCAGGGGCAGAACTTCATTAAGCTTCTGGCTGAAAACAAGCGCCTGCCCGTACTACCTGAAATTTCCGTGTTGTTCGATCGGTTCAAGGCTGAACAGCAGAAGAGTGTCGATGTTGAAGTCACTTCTGCCTACAAACTGACCAAAGAGCAACAGACCAACCTAGCTCAGGCACTGGGCGCCAAGCTGGACCGCGAAGTCAACATCACGAGCTCTCAAGATAAGAGCCTGATCGGCGGTCTGATTGTGCGTACCGATGACCTGGTAATCGACGGCTCGGTGCGTGGCAAGCTGCAGAAGCTTGCTGAAGCCCTGGGTTCCTGAGCGAGAGGGAAAGAGCATGCAGCAACTGAATCCATCTGAGATCAGCGAAATTATCAAGAAGCGCATCGACAATCTCGATGTGACTTCTGAAGCCCAGAATGAGGGCACTGTGGTCAGCGTATCCGACGGTATCGTTCGGATTCACGGTCTGGCCGACGTAATGAACGGGGAAATGATCGAGTTCCCTGGTGGCGTATACGGTATGGCACTGAACCTGGAGCAAGACTCCGTTGGTGCCGTTGTTCTGGGTGACTACCTGGGACTGAAAGAGGGCATGACTGCCCGCTGTACCGGCCGCATCCTGGAAGTACCGGTAGGTCCGGAACTGCTCGGCCGTGTTGTTGACGCGCTGGGTAACCCGATCGACGGTAAAGGTCCGGTTGACGCCAAAGAAACCGACGCAATCGAAAAGGTTGCACCGGGCGTAATCTGGCGTCAGTCAGTAGACCAGCCGATGCAGACTGGTTATAAAGCGATCGACGCCATGGTGCCGATCGGTCGTGGCCAGCGTGAGCTGATCATCGGCGACCGTCAGACTGGTAAGACCGCTGTAGCGGTTGACGCCATCATCAACCAGAAAGGCACCGGCGTTAAGTGTGTCTACGTTGCGATCGGACAGAAGCAGTCCACCATCGCCAACGTAGTACGCAAGCTGGAAGAGCACGGCGCGATGGATCACACCATCATCGTTAACGCCGGCGCTGCCGACCCGGCCGCGATGCAGTACATGTCCGCTTACGCCGGCTGTACCATGGGTGAATACTTCCGTGACCGCGGTGAAGATGCCCTTATCATCTATGATGACCTGACCAAGCAGGCTTGGGCATACCGTCAGACTTCCCTGCTGCTGAAGCGTCCCCCGGGACGTGAAGCCTACCCGGGTGACGTTTTCTACCTCCACAGCCGTCTGCTGGAGCGTGCCGCCCGTGTTAGCGTCGACTACGTTGAGAAGTTCACCAACGGTGAAGTTAAAGGCAAGACCGGTTCCTTGACCGCGCTGCCGATCATCGAGACCCAAGGCGGTGACGTATCTGCGTTCGTACCGACCAACGTAATCTCGATCACCGACGGTCAGATCTTCCTGGAATCCGACCTGTTCAACGCCGGTATCCGTCCTGCGATGAACGCCGGTATCTCGGTATCTCGTGTAGGTGGTGCCGCTCAGACCAAGATCATCAAGAAGCTGGGTGGCGGTATCCGTCTGGCCCTGGCTCAGTACCGTGAACTGGCGGCATTCTCCCAGTTCGCCTCGGATCTTGACGAAGCGACCCGTAAGCAGCTCGAGCACGGTCAAGCCGTTACCGAACTGATGAAGCAGAAGCAGTACTCGCCGATGAGCCTGTGCGAAATGGGCCTGGTCCTGTACACCGCCAACGAAGGCTATCTGGAAGATGTCCCGGTCAATAAGATCCTGGATTTCGAAGCCGCGTTGCTGGCCTACTTCGCTTCCGAGCATGCTGATCTGGTTAAGCAAGTCGACGAGTCTGGCGACTACAACGACGACATCGCTGCCGCGTTTAAAGCCGGTATCGAGAAGTTCAAGAGCACCCAGACCTGGTAATGAGACGGGGGTCTACGCCCCCGCCTACCAACTTGGGTAAAGCGAAACGAACTTAAAGGCAGAAAGATATGGCAGTCGGAAAAGAGATTAAAACCCAGATTGCGAGTATCCAGAGTACACGTAAGATCACCAGCGCCATGGAAATGGTTGCTGCGTCGAAAATGCGTCGCGCTCAGGACCGCATGCAAGCGACCCGCCCTTACGCGGACCGCATGCGTGGTGTAATCGCTCATCTGGCGAAATCTAATCCTGAATACAAGCACCTGTACATGCAGGAGCGGGATGTAAAACGGGTTGGCTATATCGTTGTTTCAACTGATCGCGGCCTTTGTGGTGGCTTGAACATCAATGCGTTCAAGACCCTGGTCCGTGAAATGACCGAGCACAACGGCAACAATATCGAAATCGATATCTGTGCCGTGGGTTCCAAGGCAGGTGGTTTCTTCAACAGCTACGGCGGTAACGTCGTTGCTGCGACCTCCGGCCTGGGCGATGCTCCTGAGATCGGCGCCCTGATCGGCAGCGTCAAGGTAATGCTTGATGCCTACGCCGAAGGCAAGATCGATCAGTTGCACATGGTATACAACAACTTCGTCAACACGATGACCCAAACACCGGTTATCGAACAGCTCCTGCCCCTGAAAGCAGAAGATGACGACGAAAGCATGACCCACCACTGGGACTACATCTACGAGCCCGATGCAAAAGAGCTCCTGGATGGTCTGTTGACTCGCTACATCGAGTCACTGGTGTATCAAGCTGTAGTTGAGAACAACGCCTGTGAGCAGGCTGCACGAATGATGGCAATGAAGAGCGCCACCGATAACGCCGGTGACCTCATTGACGATCTGCAGCGGGTTTACAACAAGGCGCGTCAAGCCGCGATCACTCAGGAAATTTCTGAGATCGTCGGTGGTGCAGCCGCTGTTTAACAGCGAATCAGGTGAACAAGATTTAAGAGGACTCAAACATGAGTAGCGGACGTATCGTACAAATTATCGGTGCCGTTATCGACGTTGAGTTTCCGCGCGACGCAGTACCGCAGGTATATGACGCGCTGAAGGTAAGCTCAAACGACGTAACTCTGGAAGTTCAGCAGCAGCTGGGCGACGGAGTTGTACGCGCCATCGCCATGGGTCAGACCGAAGGTCTGAAGCGTGGTCTGGATGTAGAAAACACTAATGCCCCGATCATGGTACCGGTTGGTACCGAGACCCTGGGCCGTATTATGGACGTGCTGGGCACGCCGATCGACGAAGCTGGTCCGATCGGTGAGCAGGAGCGCATGCCGATTCACCGTAAGGCGCCTTCATACGAAGAGCAGGCAGCTTCTAACGAGCTGCTGGAAACCGGCATCAAGGTTATCGACCTGGTTTGCCCGTTCGCCAAGGGTGGTAAGGTTGGTCTGTTCGGTGGTGCCGGTGTAGGCAAGACCGTAAACATGATGGAACTGATCCGTAACATCGCCATCGAGCACAGCGGTTTCTCCGTATTTGCCGGTGTAGGTGAGCGGACCCGTGAAGGTAACGACTTCTACTACGAGATGAAGGAGTCCAACGTACTGGACAAAGTATCTCTGGTTTACGGTCAGATGAACGAGCCGCCTGGAAACCGTCTGCGTGTAGCACTGACCGGTCTGACCATGGCTGAGAAGTTCCGTGACGAAGGTCGTGACGTACTGTTGTTCGTTGACAACATCTACCGTTACACCCTGGCCGGTACCGAAGTATCTGCACTGCTGGGTCGTATGCCTTCTGCGGTAGGTTACCAGCCGACTCTGGCGGAAGAGATGGGCGTTCTGCAGGAGCGTATCACCTCCACCAAGACCGGTTCTATCACCTCCATCCAGGCGGTATACGTACCGGCGGATGACTTGACTGACCCGTCTCCGGCCACCACCTTCTCGCACCTTGATGCGACCGTGGTACTGTCCCGTGACATCGCGTCTCTGGGTATCTACCCGGCGGTAGACCCGCTGGATTCCACCTCTCGTCAGCTGGATCCGCTGGTTATCGGTCAGGAGCACTACGACGTTGCTCGTAACGTTCAGGGTACCCTGCAGCGTTATAAGGAACTGAAAGACATCATCGCGATCCTGGGTATGGACGAACTGTCTGAAGAAGACAAGATGGTCGTATCCCGTGCGCGTAAGATTGAGAAGTTCCTGTCGCAGCCGTTCTTCGTAGCAGAAGTATTCACCGGTTCTCCGGGTAAGTACGTACCGCTGAAGGACACTATTGCCAGCTTCAACGGCATCCTGAACGGCGACTATGACGATCTGCCTGAGCAGGCGTTCTACATGGTTGGTGGTATCGAAGAAGTAGTGGAGAAAGCTAAGAGCATGTAATGCTCTTTGTTTTCAGACACCAAAAGAGGCATAAAAGATGGCTATGACTGTTCATTGCGATATTGTCAGCGCGGAAGAGGAGATCTTCTCCGGTCTGATCGAGTTCGTATCTCTGACAGGTAGCCTGGGTGACCTGGGTATTACTCCGGGTCACGCTCCTCTACTTACAGAGATCAACCCAGGTCCTGTCGAGCTGAAAAAGCAGGGCGGCGAAGAGCAGGTATTCTACGTCTCCGGTGGTTTCCTTGAGGTTCAACCCAACAAGGTCACCATCATGGCGGATACCGCACTGCGCGCTCACGACATGAACGAGGCTGCTGCTGAAGAAGCGATGCGTCAGGCAGAGCAGGCAATGAAGGATCAGACCGCGGAGTTCGAATACTCCAAGGCTGCGTCCCAACTGGCCGAAGCTGCTGCACAACTGCGCACCATTCGTCAGATTCGCAAAAAGGTCGGCGGCTAACCGACCGACAGGCAGGCAAGTCCTGCCGCCAGCTACAAAAAGCGACCTCCGGGTCGCTTTTTTTGTGCCCGTTGCTAGCTGGTGCCGGTTGTTGCTCAAATTGTCATCGAGTTGGGGTAAAACTACGGTAACACCTGACCCAACTTGGTATCATCTGGCGTTGGTGGTTAATCCACTGTCGGTTATCTACAACCCCGAGGAACCCTGAATGTCACTGGAAGTGATCATCCTGGCGGCCGGCCAGGGCACCCGCATGAAGTCCAAACTCCCGAAAGTGCTGCATCCGATTGCCGGTAAGCCGATGGTTGGCCATGTCATTGATACCGCAGCCCGATTAGATGCCACAGTAACCCATGTGGTGGTTGGACACGGCAGCGAACAGCTGCGGGCCTACCTGGACAGTGGTATGGGTCAGCATCGGCTCAATGTGGTGGAGCAGACCGAGCAGCTGGGAACCGGGCATGCGGTGGATCAGGCAATTCCCGATGTTGCCGATGATGCGGTGGCATTGATCCTCTATGGGGATGTTCCACTCACCCAATACGACACGCTCAAGGATCTGGTGGATCGAGCACAGCAGCAGACATTGGCACTGCTGACGGTTGATCTGGCCAATCCGACCGGCTACGGCCGCATCGTGCGCGACCACGATCATCAGGTGGTGGCGATCGTCGAGCATAAGGACGCCAGTGAGGCGGAGCTGGCCATCCGTGAGATCAACACCGGCATCCTGGCCTTACCGGCGGCTTGGCTGAAGCAGTGGTTACCCCAGCTGTCATCCGACAACGCTCAGGGCGAGTACTACCTGACCGACATCATCGCGATGGCTGCCGAAGCCGGCAAGCCGATCGAAGCGGTTCAACCCAGTTGCGAGCAGGAAGTGCAAGGGGTCAACAACCGCCTGCAGCTGGCCGAGCTGGAGCGCTGGCACCAGCTGCAGCAGGCCGATCACTGGATGACCCAGGGAGTTACGCTGGCCGATCCGGCCCGGGTCGATTTTCGTGGCGATATCGAGATCGGTAACGACTCCAGTCTCGACGTCAACGTGATTCTGGAAGGTAAGATACGGATCGGCAGTAACGTTAGTATCGGCGCCAACTGTGTTATCAAGGACAGCACCGTTGCTGACGGCACTCAGATCAAGCCGAACTCGATGCTGGATGAGTCTGAGGTGGGCGAGAATTGTGATATCGGCCCCTTTGCTCGACTGCGTCCGGGCACCAAGCTGGCTGCCAAGGCTAAGATCGGTAATTTCGTTGAAACCAAGAAAACCCTGGTCGGCGAAGGCTCCAAGATCAATCATCTCAGCTACGTTGGTGATGCAATCCTGGGTTCCGGGGTTAATGTTGGTGCCGGCACCATTACCTGTAACTACGATGGGGTCAACAAGTTCCAGACCGAGATCGGCGATAACGCCTTTATCGGCTCCAACAGTTCGCTGGTGGCACCGGTTCGGGTTGGTGCCGGTGCGACTACGGGTGCCGGCTCGACCATCACCAAATCGATTGACGACGGTGCGCTGGGTGTGGCCCGCGGTCGTCAGGCCAATCTATCGGGTTGGAAACGGCCCGAAAAGAAAGCTTAAGCAGCCTGATCCAGGCTAGGATAAACCCACTAACTTCGTATCAGGATAGATCAGACTATGTGTGGCATTGTGGGCGCGATCGCGCAACGTCAGGTCTCCGGCATCTTGCTGGAAGGCCTCAAGCGGCTGGAATACCGTGGTTATGACTCGGCCGGGATGGCTGTGCGGGATCAGGATGACGGGCAGGTTCACTGCACCCGCCGTTCCGGCAAGGTGGCGGAGCTGGAATCAGCGCTGCAACAACAGCCGTTGCAGGGTAGCCTGGGAATCGCCCATACCCGTTGGGCCACCCACGGTAAGCCGGAAGAGCGCAATGCGCACCCGCACCTGGCCGGTAGCCGGGTGGCGGTGGTTCACAACGGTATTATCGAAAACTTCGAGCCGCTGAAAGCCGAACTGATCAGCAAAGGGGTCGCATTCGCCTCCGATACCGATACTGAAGTAATCGCTCACTTGGTCCATGACAAGCTGAATCAGGGTATTGAATTCCCCGAAGCGGTTAAGCAGACCATTGCTCAACTGGATGGCGCCTACGCCCTGGCGATCATCGATCAGCAGCAACCGGATCTGATCATGGCGGCGCGGATGGGCAGTCCGCTGGTGATCGGTATTGGCATTGGTGAGAACTTTATCGCCTCCGATCCGCTGGCGATGCTGCAGGTGACCGACCAGTTTATCTACCTCGATGAGGGTGATCTGGCCGAAGTTCGGTTGGAGTCAGTCTCTGTTCAAAACCGTGCCGGCGAGCCGGTTGAGCATGAAGTACTGCGTTTCGAACATGGCCAGGATGCCACCGACAAGGGCGAATACCGCCACTACATGATGAAAGAGATCATGGAGCAACCGGCCGTCGTCGACGCGGTGCTGGAAGGCCGCCTGGGTAAGGAAGCGGTGTTGGAGCAGGCCTTCGGCGCCGAAGCCAAGGCGATTTTTGATCAGGTTCAGTCGGTTCAGATTATCGCCTGCGGCACCAGCTATCATGCCGGGCTGATCGCCAAGTACTGGATCGAAGAGCTGGTCGGGATTCCGTGCCAGGTCGAAGTGGCCAGCGAGTACCGCTACCGCAAGACCGTGGTTCTGCCCAACAGCCTGTTCCTGACTATCTCCCAATCCGGTGAAACCGCCGACACCCTGGCGGCGTTACGCGAGGCCAAAGAAGCCGGCTTCCTGGCCTGTCTGACGATCTGTAATGTCCCCGGTAGCTCGCTGGTTCGCGAGTCTGATCTGGCGCTGATGACCAATGCCGGTCCCGAGATCGGGGTTGCCTCCACCAAGGCATTTACCAGCCAACTGGTGGCGCTGCTGTTGACCGCACTGGTGCTGGGTCGTCGCCACGGTATCTCGGCGGAGCAGGAAGCCGAGTTGGTCGTTGCACTGAAGCGCCTACCACAGCAGCTTGAGCAGGTGTTGGCGCTGGATAAGGCGATCGAAACCCTGTCTCAGCGCTTTGCCGACAAGCATCACAGCCTGTTCCTGGGCCGTGGGGCGATGTATCCGGTGGCGATGGAAGGGGCGCTGAAGCTCAAAGAGATCTCTTACATCCACGCCGAAGCCTACCCGGCCGGTGAGCTAAAACACGGCCCGTTGGCACTGGTCGACAAGGAGATGCCGGTCATCGTGGTGGCGCCGAACAACAGCCTGCTGGAGAAGCTTAAGGCCAACATGCAGGAGGTTCAGGCCCGGGGTGGTGAGCTGTATGTTTTTGCCGATCAGGCGGCCGGGCTGGATAACGGCGACGGCATCCACACTCTGGAGCTGCCCCACGTTCATACCGTGGTCGGACCGATCCTCTATACCATCCCGCTGCAGTTGCTGTCGTACCACGTGGCGGTATTGAAAGGGACCGATGTTGACCAGCCGCGGAACCTGGCCAAGTCGGTGACGGTGGAATAACCAGATCCTGGATAACGGTGCTTATCCACAAGCACCGTTATCCACAATTCAAGCTGTCGATAACGTTATCCCAGCGTATCAGCCAGTAATTCGAGCCGATCCTGTCCCCAGAACTGTTGACCCTCAAGCAGATAAGCGGGTACTCCCAGCACGCCCTGCTCGACGGCGGCGTTGGTGTTGGCCTCATAGATGGCTTCTATCTGCGCTGAAGCGGCCTGTTGCAGCAGCAGCTCCGTCTCCATTTCCAGATCGTCCAAGATTTTTCGGATCACCCCTTCGTCGGCGATGTCTTTCTCTTCGGCCCAGCAGGCAGCCAGAGCCCGGCTAACGAAACGGCCCACATCCAGATTGTTCTGCTGCAGTACGATCGCACAACGGTCGGCCAGGCCCGGATTGGTAGGAAAGTGGGCCGGTTGTTGATTGATCGGCAGGCCGCGCTTATTGGCCCAGCGTCCAATCTCCAACAACCGGTATTGCTGCCGACATACCGGGCGCTGTGGCAACGGTACAACACCGGCGGCGGCAAACACCGGTCCCAGCTTGACCGGCCTGAAGTGAATATCGGCGCCGGCATCTTGCGCCATTTGCAGCAGGGTCCGATGACCCAGGTAGGTGAAGGGCGACATACTGGTAAAGAAATAGTCGATCTGCGGGCTCATGGGGGATAGGCTCCTCGAATCAAGGGAATTTCAATCGGGTTAGTCCGTGTAGTGCGCTAGTTGTTCGGGCAGCTGGTTGAGGCTGGATACTTTCAGACTCGGTTCGACGCCCCAAGGATCGAATGGAGTCGCGCTGTTACGTTGGATCCAGGCCGATCGCATCCCTGCCGAGATCGAACCGATCACATCAAACGGGTTGCTGGAGATCAGCCAGGCGCTCGATGCTTCGGCATCTGAGCGACGCAGGAAATGAGCGTAGACCGCCGGATTGGGCTTGAATGACTTCAGCTCCATCGATAAAGAACTGTCGGATACCGGCGCTCTGTAATAACTGATCGACCGCCTCGGCGGTGCCGTTGGAAAACGCAAACAGGCGGCAGCCCATCGTCTGAAGTTCGCTCAGGCTCTGCTGCACATCATCGAATGCAGGCAGGGTCTTGTAGATCTGCAACAGCTGTTGCTTCTGCTCGGTACTCAGCGTTACTCCCTGTTCGTGACAGGTGTAATCCAACGCCTGACTGGTACAGGTCGCAAAGTTGGCGTAGTTCTGCATCAGGCCACGCCGGAAGGCGTACTCGAGCTGTTTCTCACGCCAGCGGTTGGAAAACGCCTGGGCCTGATCGCCGATCAGCAGTTGTAGCTGAGCGACCACGCCATGGGTATCGATCAGGGTGCCGTAAACATCAAAGGCCAAGGTGAATGGGGCGGTTGATGGGTTCATAGTCTGCTCTGTCGGGCCGCGGTAACCTGCCACCGGGTCTAAGGACTCGGTAGTGGGTGCGGGCTGAGTTCAGCTCGGCTGGACAGCGTGATAACAAGCGAACCGAGCTGCTCGCCAAGTGAGGCGTCAGCTCGATTCGCAGCGGTCGTCACGCTTACAGCAGGGCGATGTTGTAGTTGAGAATCAGGCGATTCTCATCGGTATTGCTGGTTTCGGTGGAGCGAACGGTGGAGTTGCGCCAGCGTAGCGACAGTCCTTCAACGTAGGGGAAGTTGTAGCGTAGTTCGACGTTACGCTCCCACTCTTTACCGTCCGGACCACTGCCGGTGTCGATATTGTCGCCGCGGGTATAGCGGGTCATTACGCTCAAACCGGGTACGGATTTGAACTTGTAGTCCAAACGCGCCTGCCAGGACCTTTCGTCGGCACGGTCAAAATCCAGCCGCTGGACCGAGTTCCAGGTCACCAGGCCGTTGTCGTCATGGGTGAAGCCGTCCCAGGACTCCTCATACTCGTCGCCGTTGACCGCCTGGTAAGAGAGTGTGAACTTCATCTGCTGGTAGCGCAGCTGTGCGGCCAGGTTGGTCAGGTCGCTGTCGTAATCACTGCCGACCGAATCTAGCGCGCCGTCACCATCGGCTTCACCGATATAGTGATGGGCATCCAGCAGCAGGGTCATATCCTGGGACAGCGCCATCGGATAACTGACATTGAAGTAGGTCTGCCGTAGGACGTTATCGGCCTGGCCATGGGCGGCGTGCACCGAAACCTTGTTGTCAAAGGTGTAGCCACCACCGAGCACGATCACTTCGTAGTCGTTGCCCTGATTATCGACGTAATCATGGAAGCCATCCTCGGTCTTGGCACTGGCTTTATCCGACCAGATACCATACAGATCAGCCCCATGGAAGGAGCCGTCCAGCATCACGACCTGGGTCGAGCTGGGGGTGATTCGGGAATCTGAATCGTTGAACAGCGGGGTATCGATCACCATCCGACCGGCTTTAAGCTCAGCTTCCTGACCCAGTTTCAGCTTCAGGTAAGCCTGGCCGATCTTGGTATAGCCGGATTGAGAACCATCGCTATTGGTTTGCAGCACTCCGGTTCCGCCCTCGCCGGTGTCGCCACTGAGTTTGCCCACGGTGAACAGCGAGGCGTCAAAACCGATCAGGTCGGAGGCGTAGCCGGATTGATAGTCCAACCGCAATGCCTGGGCAGCGGCAATGGCATCGTTTCTTCCCTCAAAGTCGCGGTTGAAATAGAAGGTCCGGAATTTGGCATCCACCTTACTGTCATTTATGAAACTACCGGTGCTGTCCTGTGCCATTGCTTGCGCGCTGATCGCCGTCAGCATTACCCCGTACAGGGCCGAGCGTTTGAAATTCATCGAGTTTTCCTCTTGCAGTCAGACCAAGCAGATGAGCTGGTCAAAGGGTCGTGATAAAGGGTCAATTCCTGTCGGACAGCTGTTACCGGCAGACCATGGACTCCGCTGGCCGGTTGTTCGGCCGGGTCTAACGCTAATAATGATTGTCGATTGGTTTAATCCACATCACTACTGTAGACACTGCCCGGTTATCGCGCAGGTTCAGTCGCTTTTTTCCCAGGCAAATGGCTTGAACGGCGCATCGACCGGCGTTTGGGCGAAGTGGTTGATGTAGTTGCTCATCACCTTCTGGGCCATTCCCAGCGTGATCTCCAGCAGCTGCTGCTGGCCGTAACCGGCAGCAAAGAAAGCTTGTATCTGCGCCTCGGACAGCTGTCCCCGCTGACGCAGCATCGCCAAGGTGGTGTCATGCAGGGCCTGCAGTTTCGGCGTTGTCATGGCCTCGCCGTTGCGCAGTGCTTCGGTCAGTGCCGGATCGACCTTCATCATGTTGGCAATTGCAGTATGGGCCGGGACACAGTAGTGGCAGCCGTGTTCAACATTGATGGTCTGCCAGACCACGGTTAACTCTTCGGCATCGAAGGAGGTGTTTTGAAACAGTACATGCAGTTTTTTGTACGCCTCGAGTACGTTGGGAGCTTCGGCCATCACGGCATGCAGTGAGGGAATCATGCCGAAAGCCTGTTGGGAGTCTTGCAGCAGTAGTTTGCTCTGCTCGGGGGCAGACTCCAGGGTGTGGAAGGTAAAAGTGCTCATGGGGGCTCCAGGTCAAAGTCGGCAAGTACCTTGTTGGCTTGCTCTGTCGATTTACCTTAATCATGATTGAACGATCGTTCAAGTAAATTTGAACAAATGTTCAAAGCATCTCAATCTAGAGCATAGAGAGGGTTGGGAGACGGATGTTACAGGCTCGGCCATTGGCGTAGATGCTGATATATTGCCTGCGGTGATTGATAAAGGGTTTTCCAGCAGGGAGTCGGCCGTGAAAAAGCAGTTTGTTCTGAATCTGGATGCGGCGGTGGTGATTGCCGTATTGTTTGCGCTGACGCTGGGTCTGAATGCATTGCAGTACCACTGGGGTTCAGACTTGACCAACGAAAACTATCGTCTTCAACTGCAGGGTTTAGAGGATGAGTTGAACCTGGATTCACTGCGAAGCGCACTAGAGCGTCATCGGGCTGAGCTGAAAGCCTGCCAAGCCCAGGATGAGCAGGGGTAACTGCATTTAGATAGGCGTTAGGGAGTGCCAAGATGGCACTCTCCCACGCTTTTGCTGTTGGAATCTAGAGTTCGATCACCGTCTGCAGATAATCGGAAGGGATCACCAAGGTGCCGTCATCGGCTCGGTTATGCTGCTCGGCCAGCTCCCGAATATCGGCCATCAGCCTGGCGGCGGTCGCTTTGTCCAACTTTTTCAGCACCTGTAAGGTCATACCGCAGAAGGTGGTGAAGACGTACTGCCAGTGATCGACCGAGCGGTAGCGGAAGTTGTATTGGCAACGCTGGTGGCGGATTGCTCTCGCCATGCTGAATTGTTGTTCGATAAAAGTTTCGGTGCCCCATCGGCTCGGCATCTTCATCCCCTCGGGTAACGCCCGGTAGTGGCACAGTAATTCAAAATATTGGCCGATAAATCCCTCCGGAGTCCAACTGGCCAGGCCGATACGGCCACCCGGTTTGCAGACCCGCTTCAGCTCGGCGGCAGCCAGTCGCTGACGCGGGGCGAACATGACCCCAAAGGTTGAAACCACGTAATCGTAGCTGGCGTCTTCAAATGGCAGGGCTTCGGCGTCGGCCTCCTGAATCGCCATTTCCAGACCTTCGGCGACGGCCCGGTTGTGACCTTGCTGCAGCAGTTGGGGGACGAAGTCGGTGGAGGTGACCCGGCAGTGACGTCGAGCCGCTGCCAGCGAGGCATTGCCGTTGCCGCCGGCGACATCCAGCAGGCTTCGACCGGCATGAACATCGACCGATTCCATCAGCCGTTCACCGACGATCTGCAGGGTTGTACCGATCCGGCTGTAGTCACCCTTGGCCCAGGAGCGGCGATGATGGGATGTGACCAGTTTACGGATGATCGGGCGTGGCAGTGTGGCTGTCGCGATGACATTGACGATATTCATGGTGATCTCCTCGTTTCATGCTGGGCTGGCGGGATCGTCCCTGATCCGACGGTGCCGTGTTGTGGATAGATCAGCGATCGATCACGATCTGCAGGTACTCGGACGGCACGACCATGCTGCCGTCTTCGGCGATGTTGAAGCGTTCAATCAGGGCCAGGATGTCCTCGCGCAACGAGTCGCGAAGCTCCGGCGCTAAGGCTTCGAAGGCCTTCAGGGTGGGGCCGTAATAACGGCTGAATACATCGAGCCAGTGCTGCGGCGACTGGTAACGGAAATGGAACTGGCGTCGACAGATTTGGAGCCGGCTGGTCCGGTGACCGAATTGCTGTTGCATAAAGGCTTCGGTGCCCCAGCGAGCCGGCGAGTCGAATCCTGCCGGAGGGGTGACATAGCGGCCGATCAGTTTGAACAGCTGGCCGATAAACCCCTCCGGAGTCCAGTTGGCCAGCCCGATGCGGCCACCGGGTCGGCAGACTCGCAGCAGTTCATCGGCGGCACGTGTCTGGTCGGGGGTGAACATCACCCCGAAAGTGGAGACCACGTAGTCGAAACCGGCATCCTCAAACGGCAGCGCTTCAGCGTCGGCCTGCTGGTAGTCGACCACCAGTCCTTCGGCCTGGGCCCTGCGTTGGGATTGCTGCAACAGCGCCTCGACATAGTCGGTCGATACCACTTTGCAGAAGCGTCGGGCGGCGGCCAGGGAAGCATTGCCGTTACCGCCGGCGACATCCAGCAGGCGTCGACCGGCACGGACATCCAGTGCTTCGCACAGCTCTTCGCCGGTGATCTGCAGGGTAACGCCGACCCGGCTGTAGTCGCCGGCGCCCCAGGTGGCACGTTGCTTGGCTTTGATGGCGGAGTAATCGGGTACTTGGGTTTCGGTTGTTGAGAGAGTTTGCATCATCGTTCTCCGGTTGGGCTGATTGGAACCGACTCGTTAGGGGTAGAGCCGCTGCCTGAGAATCAGATTACGCTCAGCTGAGGCGGCGAACTTGAGGGTTCGGTGGGGATTAGTTGGGGATTGGCGGGTTACTGTGCGACGGGGCTGTGCTGGACCCGCTACTGTCAGCTCAACCGTGCAGCTGAGTCAGCGCCGCGCCCAGTTTACGACCGACCAAGGCATCGACCTGGGCTTGCTGCAGGCCGGGTTTGATCCGGTAAGCGTGCCGCATCTGCTTGGCGGCTTCCGGCATTGCGCCGTTCAACAGTTCGGCCGCGGCCAGCGCCAGCCGTGGCAGGTAGCTGCGAGCATCACGCTGGCAGGCCAGCAGTCCCTGCTGACGGGCGGACTCCGGCTGCCCGGCTTTAAGCAGTGCCAGGGTTAATAGCGTCCCCCAGATCGCCAGACGGCTGTCGAGCGGACTGAGGCTGATACCCCGTTGCAGCTGCTCGATGCCCCGGGTTAGTTCACCGTTGATCAAATTCACCGATCCCAGGGCAACCCAGGCTTGGGCGTTGACTGAGTTGAGCTCCACGGCCTGGCGCAGGATCGGCAGCGCGCGTTCGCTGTCGCCGATATCGGCAATCGCACAACCGGCATAACCGAGCACGGTTGAGTCACTGTCATCCAGTTCCAGCGCGGTTTGGGCCGCTTCAAGAGCTTCGGCGCGGGTCTGTTCTCGCTGACCGATCAGACGAATCCGGTCACCGAACCCCATCACCAGCGACAACAGCGCCGGTGCTAGGGCGAATTCGGGTGCCAGCCGGCGGCTGCGTCGCAGCAGCGTTGCGGCCTCTTCAAAGGCTTCATGACGCCAGCCTTTCAATGACAGCAGGCTGTGGGCGGCCAAAAACAGTCGCTGCGGATCAGGATCATCAAGATTGATCTCTTCGGTGATTGCGCGGTTCATCTGCGGTTCGAGTTTGGCAATCAGCGCCAGCGGCGCCTGCTCCACGGCGTGATCGAACGGTCCTTCAATAAAGAACTGTTCTCCCCAGCGTTGGAAGCCGCTGCGGGCATCGATCAACTGAGCCTGAAGTCGGAAATCACCCTGACGGGATAGTAGTGTGCCCTCCAACAGGTAGTCGGCCCCGTAGGCTTCGTGAACTGCCCGGGCACTTAACAGGGTCAACGGGGTGCCGGGGTCATCCGGATGCACTCCCAGCTGCAGCAACGGGATACGTCCCAACAGGGTTGCCAGCTCGGTAGGTAGGGTCTGCGCCAGTTTGACGGCATCCTGCTGATCGGTCAGTACCCGTAGCGGCATGATCATCAGTACCGGGGGAGCGGCCTGAATGATCCGGGGTGCTGGCCTGGTGGACAGGGTATCGGCGACCGGATCGGAAGCTTCCAGAACGTGCACATCGGCCTCGAAGCGATAGCCCCGTCCGCGCAGGGTTTGGATAAAGCGCTGGCTGCTGCCGTCGTCGCCGATCAGCCGGCGGGCCTGTTTGATCGCGGTCGAGATAGTGGTTTCGGCCACCGGACGGCCGTTCCAGACCTGTTCGATCAGGGCATCATGGTCGAATATCTGACCCTGGTGCTGGATCAGAAACAGCAGCAGATCGAACACCTTGGGTTCGGCTTGGCAAAGCTGAGAGGCTCGGCGCAGCTCGAACCGCTCGGTGTCGATCTCGATATCGGCGAAGGTGATACGCATCGGTGCCGGCTCTGCTTGGAACAATCCTCCCAAGTATAGAGCCCGGCCTGTTGTTCGCCGCCTGGCGACCGAACAGTATCACCCGCCGCTGTGGTCAGTCGGTCGACAGAATCACGTAGTACTTGCGGGCATCCTCCAGTACTTCCCAGGTGCCCTGGAAGCCTTTCGGGATCACAAAGGCATCGCCGGCGGTGAAGGTTTTCGCACCACCCTGATCGTCGGCGATCACGACCCGGCCAGACAGGATGTAGCAGAACTCGTTGCGATCGCTGACCGCTTGCCACTTGCCGGGGCCGCTTTCCCAGACACCGGAGATCAGCTTTTCGCTGTCGTCGGTAAAGTAGTTGGCGATGGTTTGGAGCGGGTTACCCTCCAGCAGCCGTTCGGGTGGGGTAATGAACGGGCCTGCCGGCACCGGTTGGTCGCGAAAGGCGACAACGGATTCGATCGTCATGGTGGGATCTCCTCGTTAGGGTTGTTAAGTTAAGTGCACTGCTAAATGCAGAGTGTTAAGCCCGCTTGGGGTGCTGCGATGGCGTGACAAGCTGGCGTCGACCATGCTCGTCGCGGTGGTAGTAGTAGTGGTACAGCGCCCGCTGGCCGAGACGGCGGAAGGGAGCAAACGGAAACTTCGGAAGCGGCGAGTTCAGGATCGGCAGGTCGTGCCCGTCGGTGATCCCAACCACCTTCTCGGCCAGGCGCTTACCGGCCTGAACGCTGAAGGAGACGCCGCTGCCGCCGTAGCCCATGGCGTAGAGCACCTTGCCGCTGGGGTCGGTCTGGAATACATGGGGAATGTCGTCGTAGCTGATACAGACCCAGCCACCCCAGTTGTAGTCGTAGCTGATCTGATCCAGCGCCGGGAATTTGCGCTGCAGCGCCTCGATCAGGGTCTGGTTGTGGCGCGGATTGTCGGCATCTTGTCCGGTGATGGCGCTGCGGCCACCGATCAACAGGCGGTTATCCGGCAGCTTGCGGTAGTAGAACCGCAGTGTGCGGGTGTCGGTGATCACATCGGAGCTCTGAAACCGGCAGTCGGACAGCTCCCGTTCGGTCAGCGGTCGGGTGACGATGACGTTGGACAGTACCGGGAAGGTCCGATTCTTCAATTTCGGATGCAGCGACGGCGGGGTGTAGCCGTTGGTGGCGCAGATCACTTTCTTGGCCCGTACCCGGCCACCGGGGGTGACCAGCACCTGATACTCACCGTCCTGCTGCCAGTCGATCACTGGGCTCGACCCATGGACCTTGCAACCGGCCGCCCGGGCCAGCCGCTGATAGCCATAGGCCAGCTTTAGGGGGTGGACCCCAAAACCCTCCTGAAAGCGCAGCGCGCCGTAGGCTTCGTCGCCGCTGAAGTGGTTGCTGACCAGATCGGATGCCGACAGCACCTCGGCCCGGTAGCCGAAATGATCGCGCAGGAAGCGGGCCTCGGATTCGATCTGTTGCAGCATTTCCGGGCGGTGGGCGACCCACAGGTGGCCTTCGGGTTGAGCATCGCAGTCGATGTTTTCGGTTCGGATCAGGTCGCGTACCCGGTCCAGCCCTTCGACGATCTCATCGAAAACCCGTCGTGCCATCGGCTCGCCCCAACGCTTGATCATCTTCTGATAAGAAAGACGTCCTCCCGCCTTGAGGGCAAAGCCGCCGTTACGACCGCTGCAGCCCCAACCGGTGCGGTTGGCTTCCAGCACACAGGCTTCGATACCCTGTTCGCGGGCCAGATAGAGACCGGCGGCCAGGCCGGTGTAGCCGGCACCGATGATGGCGACTTCGACGGTACGGTCCGAGTTGATCGGCCCGTCGTCCTGGGGTTCCGGGCCGGCGCTGGCGGCCCAGTAAGAGGGGGTATGAGGTTCGCCGTTGCCGGGTCCGGCGGAGATCAGGGGATCGTACATGGCGGAGTTCCTATTCACAGATTGTTGTTTTTTTGTACAGCCAGGCTGCTCAGTGCGAGCATGATATATTCACTTAAATGAAAAAATAAAGATAAATTTCATTTGTCTTTGGGTGTTGTTATAAGCTGCTGTTTTTAGTGCATTTGGTGATCAACGACAGCTGGCTATCCAGTCGAATTGGACCGGTCATCAAACCGTTGCTGTCGCGTTGGTGAAAGTTGTCTGGGCGTCGTTAAGCGACTGTTAATGGGCGGTTTGATTGGCTGGATAGATGATCTGAAAGGGGCTGAGCGATGAAATTTCCTGAGTGTCGGAAGCTGCTTTACAGCACCCTGTTGGGATCGCCTCTCTGCGGTGATTTGCTACTGGATCAGTTGCCGATGTTGCTATCTTTTAAATGAAAAAAGAAAAATAAATTTCACATTTGAGATTAAAACTCTGGATTTTTCTTTTTTGTTGTGCTTTTTTCTATTTAGCCCTTTTTGACCGGCGGGCCGATCCGACCGGCGAGTGGTGTTACCGATCGGGTGGCCGATCGGGGTCGAAGTGCCGGGAATGGGATTTCGACGTCGGTTTCAGACCCTTTCAGGGAGCTGGTCCGGGCCGCCAGAAGTCGGGCCTTTAACGAACAGAACGTTCAATCGGAGCTACAGATGACTTACAAAAATAAGATAGCAAAAGTACTTTCTCTCTCTACCGCGGTGCTGTTCAGCGCCGGGTTGACGGTGATGGCCGAAGCCAAAACCTTCAAAGTCGCCGTCGGTGATGCCGGTGGCAGCCCACAGCATGAGCTGGGCAAGAAATTCGCCGAAGCCTTTAAAGAAAAGACCGGTGGCAAGCACAAGGCCAAGCTGTTCCTAAACGGTCAGCTGGGCAGTGAGCAGGACACCGTCAACGATGCCGCCATCGGCAGCCTGGATTTCTCCATTCTGGCGATCAACAACATCACCCCGTTCTCGCCCACCGTCGGTGTCTTCACCCTGCCCTACGTGATCCAGAGCCTGGACGAAGCGGTTGAGCTGACTCAGGGTGAAGTGGGTCAGGAGCTGGTGGAAAACACCGTGCGTGACGCCGGCGTTCGCATCATCGGCTGGACCTATTCCGGTTTCCGGGTACTGTCCAACTCCAAGAAGCCGATCAAGTCGGTAGAAGACCTGCAAGGCGTTGTGGTTCGTGTTCCGAAGAACGAGATCATGATCGACACTTACAAGTCCTGGGGTGTAAACCCGACCCCGATGGCTTGGTCCGAGACCTTCACCGCGCTGCAACAGCGTGTGGTTGATGCCCAGGACAACCCGTACATGACCATCCACTCGATGAAGTTCTACGAAGTTCAGGATTACATCACCAACCTGCGCTACATCTTCTCGATCGAGCCGCTGATCGTCAGTGAGGCCGTGTTCCAGGATCAGAAGCCTGCGATTCAGAAAGCCATTCTGGAAGCCGGTAAAGAAGCCACTCAGCACAGCGCCCAGTTCCTGCGCGACAGCGAAGCAGCGATCAAGAAGGACCTGGCTGCCAAGGGCATGCAGATCCATGATCCGGTCAACGGTGAGAAAGAGTTCATCGATCGTGCCACTCAGGCGGTATGGCCGAAGTTCTACGACAGCATCGGTGGTAAGGCCAAGCTGAACCGTGTCCTGCGCCTGCTGGGTCGCAGCGAAGTCTGATCCTTCGACGCTGAATCAATCAATGTGTACGCCTGGCGTTGCCAACATCTCGAGGGGGTGGTGACGCAAGCGCCAGGCAGCAGGTACGCGACAGTTGCGCGGAATCCAAGTCTCCGTTGTGATCTGTGGTCTGCGTAATATTGGGGCTCTTCGGAGCCCCTTTTTTGTTCCTGACTGTTAATAATGGCCTTCATGCCAATTCGGCTTAATAGCGCGGCACAAGGAGGTGCCGCCGTTGGCATTAGCCAACGCGAACTCGTGAATTCCCAGTAAACCCGCGCGTTTGCGCCAGGGTTTCACGAGTGACAATAAAATAGCTCAGGACGAGCTATTTTATTGCCGGGTTAATAGCCCAGCCCATAAGCCTGGTCGTCGATCAGCTGTCGAACCCGCTTCAACGCGATCTCCAGGGCCTGCAGAGAAACCGACCCCAGTGCCAGCCGGATAGCGTGGGGAACCGGACTGCCGACGGCGAAAGGCTCGGCCCCGGAAACTGCGACCTGTTCGCTCATCAGCGCGGAGACCAGCCGATCGGTACGGACCTCCTCGGGAAGATTCAACCACAGGAAATAGGCAGCCGGGTGGCCGGTAATATCCAAGCCCTCGAGTATTTGCCGTGCCATCGCCTGTCGCTGCCGGGCGTCTTCACGCTTTTGGGCTTCCAGTTGGGTCACCGTGCCGTCTTCGATCCAGCGACAGCCCAGGGCGGTCATCAGGCCGGGGGTATTCCAGGTGGTGGCGCGAATGACCCGTTCCAGCTGTGGTATCCAGGCTGTCGGTGCGCAGACAAAGCCGACCCGCAGCCCGGTGGCGATACTTTTGGATAGACCCGAGACATACAGGGTGCGCTCGGGCGCCAAGGTTGCCAGCGGCGGTGGGGGATCTTCGGCATGGAAGGCGTAGGCGGCATCTTCGATCAGGATCAGCTCGAAACGGCGGGCGAGTTCGACCAAGCGTTGACGCTGTTGCAACGGCATTACCCAGCCCAGCGGGTTGTGCAGGGTCGGCATGCTGTAGACCGCACGGACCCGGCGAGTCAGACAGAGCTGCTCCAGAACGTCCAGATCCATTCCCGGTTGATTGCTCCGGTCAGCCGGTATCGGCGCCAGCTCCAGCCGCTGCACCTGGGCCAGCACCTTGAAGCCCGGGTAGATCAACGCATCGGTGGCGACCAGATCGCCGGGCTGCAGCATCGCCATCACCGAAGTGGCTAAGCCGTGCTGGGCGCCGCTGACGATCAGCACCTGCTCCGGCTCGACCTGCAAGCCTCGATCGGCCAAGTGACTAGCGACTATTGCCCGTTCATGCCGGCGGCCGGCGTGGGGTTGGTAGTGCAGCAGCGCTTCCAGGTCACCGGATGCGGTCAGTTTGCGTAATGCCTGACGCAGCAGATCGGTCTGGCCGGGGATCGAGGGGGAGTTGAAGTTCAGGTCGAGCATGCCGTCGGGGTTGACGCTCTGATCGATGCCGTGGCCCGGCGGCAGGCTGGTCTCGCGAACAAAGGTGCCGCGCCCGATCTCGCCGCTGATCAGCCCCATCTGCTCCAGCTCGGCATAGACCCGGGACGCGGTCACCAGGGCGATGCCCTGCTCGTCCGCCAACTGCCGGTGAGTCGGGAGGCGGGTTCCGGGTGCCAGCTTACCGTCGCGGATATCGGCGGCCAGTTGATCCACCAGGGGTTTGTAACGGGGCTGCGCCATTATGATTGTATCCATGACAATAATTTTATTGTCATGACTCTAGGTCATAGACTGCAGTCGAGCAATGGCCATGTTCACGACGATCGCGCGATCACCATCAATAACAATTCAGGGGATAACGCCCATGCATATCGCTATTTTGACCTTCGATGCCTTCAATGAACTCGATTCGTTGATCGCGCTCGGCCTGCTCAACCAGGTGAAACAATCGGACTGGCGGGTCTCGATCGCCGCACCCACAACAACTATCCGTTCGATGAACGGGGTGGTGATGGAGCGACAGATCACGCTGGAGCAGGCCACCGAGGCCGACGCGGTGCTGATCGGTAGCGGCATGAAGACCCGCGAGGTGGCTGCCGATGAAAGTCTGATGTCCCGGCTAACGCTCGATCCGGCGCGGCAGTTGATCGGCTCGCAATGCTCCGGCGCACTGCTGCTGGCACGGTTGGGGTTGCTGGATCGGTTGCCGGTCTGCACCGATCTGACCACCAAACCCTGGGTTGAGGAGGCCGGAGCCCAAGTGCTGGATCAGCCGTTCTTCGCTGACGGCAACATCGCCAGCGCCGGCGGCTGTCTGGCCTCCCATTATCTGGCGGCCTGGGTGATTGCCCGCTTGGCAGGCAGTGAGGCTGCGGAGAGCGCGATCCATTATGTGGCGCCGGTGGGAGAGAAACAGGCCTATGTGGAGCGGGCGATGACCCATATCGGCCCGTATTTACCGGACTAGATATACCGCACTAGATTTACCGGACAAGCCCGATTAATCGGTGCTAGGACGATGGCGGTTGGGCCTGCTGTTCAGCCAGTTGCTCGGCCAGAAAGTCCAGCAGCAGGCGCACCTTCGGGGATAGCTGGCGGTTATGGGGGTAGAGCGCCCAGATCCCCTCGCCCGGCGGCTGGTATTGGGTTAACAGGGCCACCAGCAGGCCCCGGTCGAGGCTGTCGGCGACATAGTAGTCGGGCAGTTGGACGATACCGATACCCTTGAGGGCCGCGTCCAGCAGCGCCCGACCGCTGTTGCAGCGCAGGTTGCCCTTGAGACGGAGGGTGCGCTCCCGGCTGTTTTCCTGAAAGCGCCAGTGATCCAGGGTGCCCTGCAGGCAGTTGTGCCGTTCCAGCTCCGACAACGAGTGGGGCGCGCCTCGGGCGGCCAGGTAGTCGGGAGAGGCACAGACATACTGGGTTCTGGAGCCCAGCCGTCTGGCCATCATGCTGGAGTCGGTCAGCTTACCGAGGCGGATCGCCAGATCAAAGCCCTCCTCGACCAGGTCGAGGCGCTGGTTGGTCAGGTTCAGCGACACCTCCAGCTCCGGGTACTGGACCAGGAAGCGATTGATCAGCGGAGCCAGATTGCGCTCGCCGTAAGTGACCGGAGCGGTCAGCTTCAGTTTACCCCTCGGCGTCTGTTGAACGTTGGTGATCGCTCGCTCGGCCTCGTCGAGTCCGTCCAGCAGCTGGCGGCAATGCTGGTAGTAGGTGGTACCCAGCTCGGTCACCGAGACCTTACGGGTGGTGCGGTAGAGCAATTTGGTCGCCAGCCGGGTCTCCAACGCGGTGACCTGGCGGCTGACCTGGGCTACTGAAATGCCGAGTCTGGCAGCGGCGGCGGTAAAGCTGTGGGTCTCGACCACCGCGACAAATTCGTTGATCCCTTCCCAGTTCGACACCCGAATTTCTACCTATTATTGCTGGTTGGTAAAAGTGTTTTACATATTAGCCTGATTATCTCTTTTGGGGTAATACCTATAATCGATTCCAATCGCTGGGGCAGTTGGAAGAGCTGGGACGTTTATGACAGTGTCGTTGGCTGAACTCCCCTCGCCTATTTCTTCAGAGGCTCCTGTCGACCCAACCTGTTACGAGGATCGAATCCGATGACCGATATCATCAAATCCAAAGCTGCCATCGCCTGGGGCGCCGGCCAACCGCTATCCATCGAAGAAGTGGATGTGATGCCACCCAAAGCCGGCGAGGTGCGGATTCGTATCGTTGCCACCGGTGTCTGCCATACCGATGCCTTCACCCTGTCCGGTGAGGACCCGGAGGGTATCTTCCCCTGCATCCTCGGCCACGAGGGTGGCGGTATTGTTGAGTCCGTCGGTGAAGGGGTGACCAGCGTCCAGGTCGGCGACCATGTGATCCCGCTCTATACCCCCGAGTGCGGCGAGTGCAAATTCTGTCTCTCCGGCAAGACCAACCTGTGCCAGAAGATCCGCGAGACCCAGGGTAAGGGCCTGATGCCCGACGGCACCACCCGCTTCTACAAGGACGGCGAGCCGATCTACCACTACATGGGCTGCTCCACCTTCTCCGAGTACACGGTGCTGCCGGAGATCTCGCTGGCCAAGGTTAACCCCAGCGCGCCGCTGGAAGAGGTTTGTCTGTTGGGCTGCGGTGTCACCACCGGTATGGGCGCGGTGATGAACACCGCCAAGGTCGAAGAGGGCGATACCGTGGCGGTCTTCGGCCTCGGTGGTATCGGTCTGTCGGCGATCATCGGCGCCACCATGGCCAAGGCCGGGCGCATCATCGCCATCGATATCAACGAGAGCAAGTTCGATCTGGCCCGCAAGCTGGGTGCCACCGACTGCATCAATCCGCAGCAGTACGATCGACCGATCCAGGATGTGATCGTCGAGCTGACCGACGGCGGGGTGGATTATTCGTTCGAATGTATCGGCAACGTCAACGTGATGCGCTCGGCGCTGGAGTGCTGCCACAAGGGCTGGGGTGAGTCGGTCATCATCGGGGTTGCCGGTGCCGGTCAGGAGATCTCCACCCGGCCGTTCCAGCTGGTTACCGGCCGGGTCTGGCGCGGTACCGCGTTCGGCGGCGTCAAGGGTCGCTCGGAGCTGCCGGAGATCGTCGAGCGTTACATGAACGGCGAGTTCAAGCTCGATGATTTCATCACCCACACCATGGGGCTGGAAGAGATCAACGACGCGTTCGACCTGATGCACGAAGGCAAGAGCATCCGTAGCGTTATCCACTACGATAAGTAATCAGCCAAGCCGGTTTGCTGCTGCAGTCACCCCTGCAGCAGCAAACGTTGAAGAGGAAGGATGCATCGATGAGTATTGAAAACCTGAGCTGCAACAAGAGCTTTGGTGGCTGGAACAAGCAATACAGCCATGACTCCAGCGCCCTGAACTGCCGGATGCGCTTTGCCATCTATCTGCCACCCAAGGTGGCCAGTGGTGAGCGGGTGCCGGTGTTGTACTGGCTCTCCGGGCTGACCTGCACCGACGAGAACTTTATGCACAAGGCCGGCGCCCAGCGCATCGCGGCCGAGTTGGGACTGGCGATTGTCGCCCCCGACACCAGCCCCCGTGGCGATGAGGTCGCCAATGACGAGGGCTACGATCTGGGCCAGGGCGCGGGCTTCTACGTTAACGCTACCGAGGCGCCCTGGAACCGTCACTACCGGATGTACGACTACATCACCGACGAGCTGCCCAAGCTGATCGAGGCCAACTTCCCGGTCACCGATCAACGGGCGATCTCTGGACATTCGATGGGCGGCCACGGTGCCTTGATGATTGCGCTGCGCAACCCTGAACGTTACCGCTCGGTTTCGGCCTTCAGCCCGATCAGCAACCCGCTCAACTGCCCTTGGGGCCAGAAGGCGCTGAGTGCCTATCTGGGCTCAGATCAAGCGGCTTGGCGTGATTACGATGCCAGCGTATTGATGCGCCAGAGTGAGGCTAAAATCCCGGCTCGGGTCGACCAGGGCGATGACGATGAATTCCTGGCCGAGCAGCTCAAGCCCGAAACCCTCGAGGCCGCGGCCAACGCCAACGATTACCCGTTGGAATTGCACCGTCATCCGGGTTACGACCACAGCTACTTCTTTATCGCCAGCTTTATCGAAGCGCATCTGCGCTTCCATGCCGGGCATCTGGGATTGGAATAGAGACTATGAATCAGGAATGGTGAACATGGAGGTTGAACCATTTCCCCGTTGTCTTTGTGCGACACGGATCTCTTTACCAAAGGAGGTTAAGAGATCCTTTAGATTGGCTTTACCAAAAGTTCTGGGATCAAAGTCAGGTCGCTGACGTTTAATCAATTGACCTGCCTGACTTAATAACATCCAACCTTCGTCATCAGCATGTTCTCGCCAAGCCTTAATGATCAGTCTTTTTATCTGATTAAGATCCAGGTCGGGACTTTCGGACATGCTCTCGCTTGGAGTATCACCAAGAACTTCTGTGAAAACGAAGTCATCGCAAGCATTTCGGAATGAAATAGGGGTTTTCTTTTCCCCGAAGCCAAAAACATAAATCTCCGACTGTTTAAGCCGTGATGCGAGACTTGTGAAATCACTGTCGCTACTGACAATGGCAAAAGCATCAAAGCGCTCTGTGTAGAGCAGATCCATTGCGTCGATGATCATGGCTCCGTCTGTAGAGTTCTTACCGACTGTGTAGGCAAACTGCTGACAGGGTTGGATTGCATGCTCATTGATAGTCGTGCGCCAGTTTTTGAGTTGATCTGCTGACCAGTCCCCATAGGCACGCTTGACGACGATGTGTCCGTGGGCGGAAAGCTCATCCAATATATGCGTTATCTTGGTTCGTTGAGCATTGTCAGCATCGATAAGTACTGCAATTTTCTTGTGTTGGTCTAAGTCTTTCATGACGTTTTCATAAGTCCTTTTGCAATGGATTGAGGATAGATCGGTTGCTCTTACCAATTAAGCAGCCGACGGCCGAACACATTGATCAGCAGCCCGGTCATGATCAGGGCGATTCCAGCAGCCTTAATCAGGTTGAGGGTCTCACCCAGCAATAGCCAGGCGCTGATCAGTCCTACCACCGGTACCAATAGCGTCAACGGGGCCACTTGGGAAGCCGGGTGATGCTTGAGCAGATAGGCCCAGCTGCTGTAACCGAACAGCGTCGCCACAGCCGCCAGATAGATCACCGCCAGCACCGACTTTATCCCCATATTGGCCAGGCTCTGGCTGATCAGTTGTGGCCCTTCGAACCAGTAGGACAGCAGTAGAAACGGGATCGGCGGGATCAGCGCACTCCAGGCCACCAGGCTCAACAGGTTAACCGAGCCGAGCTGGCCGATCTTGCGGTTGATGATGTTGCCCATCCCCCAGCAGGCTGCGGCGGCCAGGGTCAGGGTAAAGCCGATCAGGGTCATATTGCCGGAGCCGCTCTGCAGCGCCAGTATCACCAGCCCGATACCGGCCACCAGCAACGCCACCACTTGCTGGGCCTGCCAGCGCTCGCCCAGAAACAGCAGCGCGAAAAACAGCGTGAAGATCGCCTGTGATTGCAGCACCAGCGAGGCCAGTCCGGCGGGCATGCCCAGGTGCATGGCGCTGAACAGCAGCGCGAACTGACCGAAGCTGATGGTCAGGCCATAGGCCAGCAACCACTTCAGCGGCAGCTTGGGCGGTCGGATAAACAGAATCGCCGGAAACGCCACCAGGGCGAAACGTAGCGCGCCCAGTAGCATCGGCGGCAGCTCATCCAGGCCCCACTTGATCACGACAAAGTTGATCCCCCAGGCCAGCACCACCAGCAGGGCCAGCCCCCAGTCCCGATGACTCATCAGCTGCGAATTCGGTAGCCGGAGCGGAAGATCCAGGCCACCACGGCCAGGCAGATCAGCATAAACAGCGCCGTCATCGACAGGCTGATACCGACATGGATATCGGCGATGCCGTAGAAGGCCCAGCGGAAGCCGCTGATCAGGTAGACCACCGGGTTAAACAGCGTCAGCGTCTGCCAGGGTTCGGGCAGCATGTTGATCGAGTAGAAGGCGCCGCCGAGGAAGGTCAGCGGGGTGATCACCATCAGCGGGATCACCTGCAGTTTCTGGAAGTCGTCGGCCCAGATGCCGATGATGAAGCCGAACAGACTGAAGGTGACGGCGGTCAGCACCAGAAAGGCCAGCATCCAGAATGGATGGACGATGCTGTAATCGACGAAGATCCGTGCGGTGGCCAGAATCAACAGCCCCAGCAGGATCGACTTGGTTGCCGCCGCGCCGACATAGCCGGTGACGATCTCGAACGGTGATACCGGCGCCGACAGCACCTCGTAGATGGTGCCGGAAAACTTCGGAAAGAAGATCCCGAACGAGGCGTTGGAGATACTCTCGCTCAGCAACGACAGCATCACCAGCCCGGGAATGATAAAGGCGCCGTAGCTGATGCCGTCGATCTCGCCCATCCGCGAGCCGATGGCGGTGCCGAAGACAATGAAATAGAGCGAGGTCGATAGCACCGGCGAGGCGATACTCTGCATCAGGGTGCGCCAGGTCCGTGCCATCTCGAACCGATAGATCGCCCGAATACCGTAGAAATTCATTGCTTCTCTCCCTTCACCAGACCGACGAAGATCTCCTCTAGCGAGCTCTCGTGGGTGTGCAGATCCTTCACCTCGATGCCCTGTTGTGCCAGCAGCGGTAGCAGCTCGGCGATGTGGCTCGGTTGTTGGCTGTCGTAGTTGTACAGCAGCATGCTGCCCTGCTCGCACAGCTCCAGTGAGAAGCCATCGAGCTGCTCCGGCAGTTGCTCCAGCGGGGTTTGCAGATGCAGCCGTAGCTGCTTCTGGCCCAGTTTGGCCATCAGTTGGGTTTTCTGCTCCACCAGCATCAGCTCGCCGTGGTCGATCACGCCGATCCGATCGGCCATCTCCTCGGCCTCTTCGATGTAGTGGGTGGTCAGAATGATGGTGACGCCGCGCTCGCGTAGCTGCCGGACCATCTGCCACATGTCCTTGCGCAGCTCGACATCGACCCCGGCGGTGGGCTCATCCAGAAACAGGATCTCCGGCTCGTGGGACAGCGCCTTGGCGATCATCACCCGGCGCTTCATTCCGCCCGACAGTTCGCGGATCTTGGCGTCCTTCTTGTCCCACAGTGACAGCTGCCGCAACAGTTGCTCGATATAGTCGGGGTTAGGGGCCTTGCCGAACAGACCGCGGCTGAAGCTGACCGTGGCCCAGACGCTTTCGAAGGCATCGGTCGACAGCTCCTGGGGAACCAGGCCGATCAGTTGCCGGGCATTGCGATAGTCACGCAGGATATCGTAACCGCCAACTTTGACCTGGCCCTGGGTCGGATTGACGATACCGCAGATGGTGCTGATCAGGGTGGTCTTGCCGGCGCCATTGGGCCCCAGCAGCGCCAGAATTTCGCCCTGTTGAATCTGCAGGTCGACCGAGTTCAGGGCGCGGAAACCGTTGGGGTAGGTCTTCCCCAGTCCTTCGATGGTGATGATCGGTTGCACAGGAGTTCCTTGTGGCTGTGGCGTGGGACTGCTCGATAGTAGCAGCCGGGCCGTATCCTAGCTTTAGTTTTTCCTTCAAGAGCAGCGGTTATCGCGGGTCGTCGCAACCCCACGAAGCTGTTGTGGAGGGATGATAATCAGGCGTTGGGATAACCCTCACCGGCGGAGAGTCCCGCGTAGTCGTGGCCTGCAAAGGCGATGCGGTTACGACCGGCCTGTTTGGCCTTGTACATCGCATGATCCGCTTTATGCAGCAGTGATTCCGGTGTATTGGTCTGGGTGTCGGCAACGGCGATACCGATACTGGCGCCGATACTGATCAAGTGACTTTCGATCTGAAACGGCTGTTGCAGGCTTTGCAGGATCTTTTCGGCGAAGCCTTCGACATGTTCCAGCTTCTCGTAAGGACCGAGCACGATAACAAACTCGTCGCCGCCGTAGCGGGCCACGGTATCGGCCTCCCGGGTGGCTTCGGTCAACCGCTCTGCCACGGCTTTGAGCAGCAGATCCCCGATACTGTGGCCCAGGCGGTCATTGACCGGCTTAAAGCGGTCGAGATCCAGAAACAGCAGCGCCGCCTGCTCCTCCCTCCGGCGTGAATCCGCCAATCGCATCTGCAGCCGGTCCATCAGCAGGGTCCGGTTGGCCACCCCGGTCAGGTCGTCATGGCTGGCAAGGTGGCGGATCTTGTTCTCGATGATGACCCGCTGGGAGATCTCGTCGGTCAGTTCGCGAGTCCGTTCGGCGACTTTTTGTTCCAGATCTTTTCTGGCCGACAACACATCTTTGGCCATATGGTTAAAGGAGGCGGTCAACTGCTTCAGCTCTTTCGCCCCGGTGGCTTCGATTTCGCTGACCTTGGCCTCTTCCCCCTGGGATAGTTTACGGGCGGACTCGGTCACCGCCATGATCGGCCCTGCAATGATTCCGGCCAGCCACCAACTGATCAAGGCGGCCACGGCAACGCCCAGCGAGGAGATCGCCAGCGCGATCATCCTGACATCGCCGGCTTTGTCGACCAGCTCTTGATAAGGCTGGGGAATCATTACCCCCCAACCGACATCAGGGACCGGGGCGTAGCCGGCGATCATATCCGCCTTCATGGCCGGAGAGTGGAAGGTGGTGACACCGGTTTCACCGGCCATCATCAGCTGGACCGCGGAAACCTTCGAGATGTCTTTCATGGCCAGACGCCAGTCAGGCTTGGGGTGCGCCAATACTCGCCCGTCAGCATCGACGATGGCGGCATGGCCCTTGCGGCCGAAGGAGACTTTCTGCTGCACCTCGATAATGAAGTCTGTTGCCAGCCCGGCAATATAAAAACCTTGGTTATCTGCCCGGCGATGGAGCAGATAGAGCATCGGCTCGCCGTTGGCACTCCGCTTGATCCCGCTGAACAGGATGCTGTCGGGACCGGCGTCGGTGGCCCTATCCAGGTCGGCTGCAAGGTTTGAGAACGGCTCGGCGGGGAGCGCGTTTTTATCACCAACGATCAGCTCGACGGATTTTGCCTTCGAGTTAAGGCCCGCCATAACCCGGATATCCATGCTGGCCAGCAGCTCGTCCAGATGTTGGGGAAGGGAGGCCTGCTTGCTCAGAACATCGGTGGAGAGCCGGAAGCTTTCACTGACGTCGGTGACATAGCGCGATAACGCGCCGGTCAGGTTCTGCGCCAGCAGCAGATGCTTCTCACTGACGGCGTTAATCTCCTTCTCCAGGGCGGAGTTCTGCACCCAGTAGGTCAGGAACAACACCGGTACCAGGGAGACCAGCGTGAAGGCAGCAAACAAAATATAACGAATTCGTATGTTCATACGTCTGGACGAACCCAGCGCCTTGATTGGCGATCATTCCTCAACAGGCTCCGGCCTGGCTGAAGTAAAGCGTAGCGCGACGGCGTTTAAATATTCGGGAAAATAGTCACCCGTACACCGGTCTGTCCCTGACGAAGCGGCTTTCGTGGTCAAGTATAGTGGCTGATCGACACTGAGCGGCTGGAGAGTGACACCTTCGAGCGCCTTGAGATTGCAGAAACCGAAGGTGAACCTCGACCGGCGGAATGGGTCAGACTGGTCTCGGCGCTTGGATTACAGCCGTCAAAGTCGCTTCTGTGCTGCTCCAATTATGATGTACATCATAGAAACGCCGACCACCGCCGATCTCTTAGCAACTTCATTTCAGGATGTTGCTACTTTAATAGCTCACAGCGTCTAAGTATTGGAACCTTGAACTGGCTGAGTTGCAGGTATTTCGTTAATGGATGAGCAACCATACCTCCCCGATGAAGATCAGCTCTCTTCTGTACTGAAGACCGAGCTGATCGATCTGCCGCCATTTCCGGCCATCGTGACCCGGTTGTTGGAACTGACCAAGGATCAAAGCGGCAGTATTGGCGATCTGGTCCAGGTGGTGGAGACGGATCCCGCCATCACGGCCCGTCTGTTACGGATTGCCAACAGCTCCTACTACAGCTTTCAACGCCAGATCTCCACCGTGCGCGAGAGCATCATCGTACTCGGCTTTAACGAGGTCCGACGGCTGGCGCTTAATCTGACGATCCATCAGAAACTGGTCAAACGAAGCCATGGCTCCCTGTTTGATCAGTTGTTCTTCTGGCGCCATTCGTTGGCGGTCGCGATCATCGCCAAGAAGCTGGCCGATGAGACCCAGCTGGTTGATCCTGAAGAGGCCTATGTGGCGGGGCTGCTGCACGATATCGGCAAGTCGCTGCTCGAACAGCACGGTAAGATCAGCTACAGCGAGTTTCTGGAATACATCGATGATCAGCCCGGCGTGGCCCTGGAAGAGGAGCAACGCATTCTCGGCGCAAGCCACGATGTGATCGGGGCACTCTATGCCAGCCACAGCGCGCTGCCCGAGACGCTGGTCAATGCGATCCTGTTCCACCATCGAATGGTTCCGGCCGATCTGGATCGACAGTCCACCAACCTGGTGGCCATCGTCGCACTGGCCGACTTTATCGCCTGGAGTCACGGCTTTGGATCGGTGATGAAGCCCCGCTCCATGCTCCTTCCCCCCTATATCCAGCAGATTATCGATATCAGAAAGCTGAATCTGGATCGGCTCGTCACCCACATGGATAAGGAGATCCGGGCGGCGGCGGAGATCTACCATTTTCAATTACCGCAGCCCTCGGAGCTGCGGGTGAGTCTGTTGCGGCTTAACATCGATCTGGCGATGAGCAATGGCCAGAGTACCGGATTCAGTGCTGATCAGGCCGAACGCGAGTCCGGGCCGGTGGAAGCGCACGGGTTGATGCTGATTCCGCACCGCTCTCTCGATCGCACCGAGATCATTAATTCCACACTCCGTGAACTGGTTGCCGAACTGAAGCTGCCGCAGATTGGACTGTTGTTGGTCAATAGCGGGGAGCGGCAGTTGATGCTGCAGAACGTCTGCGTCGCCGGCGAGCCGGGAACGCGACAACACCAACTTGGGATCAACCTCAACAGCAGTGACGCCATGCTCGGTATCCTCAGGGAGGGCAAGGTTGGTACGCTGTCCGGGGAGAGTGACGACGAACAGCAGTTGCTTTCGACACTGCAGTCGGAGGCGCTGACGCTGGTGCCGGTTACCGGCAAACACCATGTGGTTGGAATGCTGGCCCTGGCCCATGACAGCGGGACCACCCTGGCCGAGGATCTGGTCGATATTTTGGTCAGGGTCGGGCAGGAACTTGGCATCGCGTTGGAGCATGCCAAACAACTGGCCGACTCCTGCGATAAGGCGGAGCGCGACGGCTTAACCGGACTGCCAAACCGCGCCATGATCGATCGGGTGCTGGCTCAGGAACTGCGCCAGGCGGAGCAGACCAATCAAGCGCTTGCCGTGGCCATGATCGATATCGACTTCTTCAAGAAATTCAACGACACCTTTGGTCATGCCACCGGCGATGCGGTATTGAAGCTGGTCGGCAAGGTGCTGCGGCAGGGAACCCGCGAAGGCAATTTTGTGGGACGTTACGGCGGCGAAGAGTTTTGCGCCATTCTACCTGGGGTGACCCCGGAACAGGCGCTCAACTACTGCGAGCGGTTGCGCCACTCGGTCGAAAAGATCGGAAAATTTCTTGGCCGCCGCTTCGATGGGCAGTGCCTTACCATCAGCCTCGGCGCCGCTATCTATCGCGAAGGTGATGACGAACGCAGCCTGCTCGACCGGGCCGACCAAGTCCTCTACAAAGCCAAGCAGACCGGTCGAAATCGGGTCGAAAGCCTGTTCTAGTCCACCCATCCGTGCGAGTTCAGGTATCGGCGAATCGGTTGCATCGGTCAAACAGCCCCCTACAATTGATGCTGTTATCTCGACCAAGGATGCGTCATCGCCATGCTCAACCATCGTTCACTGCTGATCATGTATCTCGGCGCCGCCCTGGTCGGAGCCAGCGTCGGCGTGTTGATTCTGTTTCCCGTCAACGAATTTGTGTTCTATCACGAGTTCAAGATGACTCATTCCTCCGGTTTTGCGTTCGCCGGTGACCAGCTGTTGTCCGCTCTAAAAGGCGAGACCCCGTTAAAAACGCTCTTCTATGCCTTGATCGGCGCCCTATTAGGGTTGGGCAGCGCCTTGATCTATTCACGATTTCATCGGCAATTGGCGCAGGTTCAACAGCTTAGCCAAGCCTTGGCCAAGGATATCGAAAGGCTTATCGGTCAGGGTGAAAGTGCCGAGCTGGAATTCAAGTCCTCAATGCGCTGGGACTATCGCAAAAATGCTGCCAACAAAGAGCTTGAGTTCGTCATTCTGAAGTCCATCGCCGGGTTTCTAAATGGCCGCGGAGGCACGCTGTTGATCGGAGTTGACGATGATTCCAACATCTTGGGACTGGAAAAGGATTTTGACACCCTCAGACGCAAAGATACCGATGGTTTCGAACAATTCTTAATGACCGCCATCACTAATCAACTGGGTACCGAAATGTGCCAGTACTGCAATGTTATTTTCCATGACATTGAAGGGCAGACGGTTTGCCGAGTCGTGATCGGGCCATCACCGAAGCCGGTCTATCTGAAAAAGTCGGGAGATACCAAGTTCTACCTACGTTCCGGTGGTGGAACCCGCGAGTTGAATGTTCAAGAAGTGATGGAGTACGCACCGAGTCGCTGGAAATAACCCAGTCCATACAGCTTCGGCGAGGAATAGCCTGCGGCCAGAAACAACAAAGGCCTGCGTGATTTGCAAGCCTTTATAAGAGATGGTGCCCGGAGGCGGAATCGAACCACCGACACGAGGATTTTCAATCCTCTGCTCTACCAACTGAGCTATCCGGGCAACGCATTGAAGGCGCGTATTAAACACGGCTCGGAACGGAGAGTCAATACGTCTTTTTTGACGCCTTAATCCGGGTGCTCAAGTGTCGATATTCTGGCGCTATTATAGTAATTGGGGGGCCACTATGTTAATAAATAGGCAATTACTTTCAGGGTGATAGCAGGAAGAAGGGGAACGCTCTGTTTAGCCTATTCTCGAACCGAAAGTCGGCTCGTGGAAGGGTCGGCTTGGCGCTGAATGAGTCGGGTTTGGCGCTCGCACATTACGACCACCGCAAACCCAAACCGCTGCGTTGCCAGCAGCTGGATGGCTGTCGCCTGGATAATCCCGAGCCTCTGAAGTCCGCAGTCGCACAGCTGGGGCTCAGTGGGGCGCCGGTCAGCTGGGTATTGAGCCCGAAAGACTACAATCTGCTGCTGGTCGAAGCTCCCGCTGTTGACGAGGCCGAGATGGCCGAGGCCCTGCGTTGGCGGGTCAAGGACATGCTGTCGTTCGATATCGAGCATGCGGTGCTGGATTACTTTGAACTATCCGAGGACGCTTACCGTGGTCGCAGCCGGATGCTGTACGTGGCGGTGATTCAGCAGTCGGTATCGGATCGGATCGAATCCCTGGTCAATGGTGCCGGATTAACGCTGAAGACGTTGCTGATCCCTGAGTTGATGCTGGTCAGGCTCAAACAGTTTGAGGGAGAAACCCTGGCAACCGCCGTTTTAGGGCTGCAGTCTCCCTATAGTCTGATCAGCATGGTCAGTGAAGACTCACTTTATTTAACCCGTCAAGTCGACTCCGATGCTTCGTTGTTGTCTCCCGATGCCGATGACATTGAATCCCGTGCCAGCGGCCTGGTACTCGATATTCAGCGTTCGCTTGACTATTACGAGAGCCAGATCGGCAAACCCCCCTGCCTGCGCCTGCTGGTATGCCCACAACAGCCCGGAGAGACACCGTTGCTGGGCCAGCTGCGTTACAACCTGGCGGTCGAATTGGTTCAGCTGGATTTGGGTGAGCATATTGAAAGTGAAACCCCGTTGACCCCGCAGCTGCAGAGTCAGGCGATGATGGCCATTGCGGCGGCCCTGCCGGAGGCGGTGTGATGAAGCAGCAGATCAATCTGTATGTGAAGCGCGAAGCGGTTAAGGTGCCGTTCTCGGCCACAACCTGTCTGCTGATTCTGGTGGTGTTGACGCTGGGGCTGACCACGATCAATTTTGTGGAGCAGAACAAGCGTAGTCAGGCGAAACAACAGCTGACCCAGATGCAGCAGCAGAAGGCTACGCTGCAACAGCAGCAGGCCAAGCTACGTGCCGCGAACAAGCCGAAGCCGGAGTCGGCCGAGCTACTACAGCGGGTCGACAGGCTGAAACAGCAACTGGATCAACAGCGGCGTTTTGGCGAGCTGTTGGCCCGGCTGGCGCCGCAGCAACAGGGGTTGTTCTCGAGTCTGCTGACCGGTCTGTCCGAGCAGGCACTGGAGGGCGTTTGGCTTAGCCGGATTCAAACCAGTGACAACGGTCGTCGGGTATCGCTGCAGGGCTATACCGGCCATGCCGAGTTGGTGCCCAAGTACCTGAAAAAGCTGGGTAATGCGCCGGCTTATCGGGGCACACACTTTGATCAGTTCGAGCTGGGGGAAGCGCAGCGGGGGTTGAGCTTCAAGGTCAGCGGCACGCGCGTCGGAGGTCAGGCCGATGGATAAACTGCGCGCCTGGGCGGCCAAGTTTGATGCCCTGTCACTACGGGAGCGATTGCTGATTCTGGTCACCCTGGTGGTGGCTGTGGCGTTGCCCGGGTTCACCTACCTGATCGAACCGGCCCAGAAGGAACAACTGACGCTGGTGTTGAAGGCTGACAAGCTGAAGATCGAGTTGGCCGAGGCCCAGGTTGATCTGCAACTGGTGAAGGCGATCAAGACCGAGGATCCGAACCAAGCGTTGCAGGAAGAGATCGATCGGCTTCAGCGACTACTGGCCCAACGCGGTGAGGAGCTCAAGCAGCGCACCGCGACGCTGGTGCCGCCGGATCAGATGATCGATCTGTTGCAGCAGATTCTGGCGCGTCAGCCCGGTATCCGGTTGCTTGAAGCGCGTAAGGAGGCACCGCAACCGGTCAATCTGACGGCTCCGGGTTCTGAAGCCACCTCAACCAACAATGAGGTGACTCAAACGTTGCTCTATCGGCATGATCTGGCGTTACAGCTCGAAGGCGGTTTCTTCCAGATACAGCGTTTTTTGAAGGCGCTGGAAGGGGCGGAAAGCTCCCTGTTCTGGGACAGCCTGGATTATCAGGTGGATAACTATCCGAAGGCGACGTTGCAGCTGAAGCTCTACACCCTCAGTACAACGAAGGAGTGGTTAGGTGTTTGAACGACGCCATTGGTGCATTGGGGTGCTGTTGTTGGGGTTGTTGCCGCTAACCTCGGTGCAGGCGGCGGTTGATCCGACCCGGCCACCCAGCAGCGTGAGCGCCGAAGCCGGTCAGGTTTTACCGGCACAGCGCTGGAAAGTGCAGTCGATTCGGATCGGCAACGGTGAAGCCCGCGCGGTGGTGAACGGCGTATCGGTGCGCGTCGGGCAACGGATTAAAGGTGCGACAGTGACGTCGATCAAGCCGGGAACGGTGGTTCTGCGGCAGGGGGGACAGCGGGTTCAGTTGCGACTGGGCGCGTCGACGACGATTAAGAAGAATATTCGGGACAGTAAGTAAATGAGGGGTTTAACCGCAGGTATTGTCGGAATCGCGCTGGTTTTGAGCGGTTGTCAGAGCTGGCAACCCACCACCGGAGCCTCGGCCCAGCAGGATGGTGTGCTGGCGCTGGAGCAGGCGCTGGAAGACAACCGTAAACTCGAAGCGCAGTTGCAGACGCCCCCGGCCGACGTGATGCAGGCGCTGCTGCCGCCGTTGCAGCTGCAGGGCTTGGATGACGGCGAGGCGGTACGCTTTGATCTGAGCGCCCAGAATCTGGACGCCCGCAGTTTCTTTATGGATCTGGTTCGCGATACCCCCTACAACATGGTGGTCAGCGAGGGCATCGGCGGTCGCATTTCGCTGGAGCTCAAGAACGTCAGCGTCGAAGAGGTGATGCAGACCGTTCGTGAGGTGTACGGCTACGAATACAAGCGCCAGGGCAATCTCTATCAGGTGATACCGGCGCGGCTGGAAACGGCGATGTTCCAGATCGACTATCTGAACGTCAACCGCCAGGGCGATTCCGATATTCAGGTCAGTGCCGGTGCGGTCAGTCAGAGCGGTGAAGACAATGCTTCGGAGCGGATCGTCGGTACCCGGATCAACACCAAAACCAGCACCAACTTCTGGGGCCAGGTGCAGCAGACCCTCAGCGCCATTATCGGCGATGGCGAGGGGCGTTCGGTGGTGATTTCGCCCCAGGCGGGGATGGTTGTGGTCAAGGCGCTGCCCAGTGAACTGGAGACCGTGGCCGATTATCTGCAGCAGGCGCAACTGACCCTGCAACGGCAGGTGATTCTGGAAGCCAAGATCCTTGAGGTCCGTCTCAGCAGCGGCTTTCAGGCCGGGGTTGACTGGCAGGGGGTGATCCGCAACAGCAGCGAGAGCAGCGGCAATATCACCATCGGGCCATCCGCAGAAACGGTGACCAACCCCGATAATATCGACGGCGTGTTCGGGATCAACTTCAACTTCACCGACTTCAACGCGATGATCGAGCTGTTGGAGCGCCAGGGCCAGGTGCAGGTGCTGTCGAGTCCCCGGGTGGCGACATTGAACAACCAGAAGGCGGTGATCAAGGTCGGTACCGACGAGTTTTTCGTCACCGATATCAGCACCACCACCACGACCGGCACGGCCACCACCACCACGCCGGATATCGAGCTGACGCCGTTTTTCTCCGGTATCGCCTTGGATGTGACGCCGCAGCTGAGCGACAGCGGTGAGATTATTCTGCATATCCATCCGTCGATCAGTGAAGTGACCGATCAGCAGAAAAATATCGTCGTCGGCACCGACACCTTCCAACTGCCGCTGGCGCAGAGCACCATCCGCGAGTCCGATAGCGTGGTGCGGGCCAGCAGTGGCCAGGTGATTGTGATCGGCGGCCTGATGCAGACCGTCAGCGATGACCGTTCGGCCAAGACCCCGGTTCTGGGAGATATCGACGGGGTCGGTAGCCTGTTCCGGCAGGAGAAGCAGGGGACCCAGAAGAGCGAGCTGGTAATCCTGCTCAAGCCCACCATTGCGGGCACCGAGGCCTGGCGCAACAACCTGCAGCAGAGCCTGGATAACTTTAACAACCTGTATCACCGAGAAGGGTTGTGAGCTTAGGGCCTGCTTGCAGGCCCGGCGCAGATAGGCGATCAAGCGCATGTACCAGCAATTTTTCGGACTGAATGAACTGCCGTTCACGCTGACTCCGAACACACATTATTTTTTGAATTTGCCGACCCACCAGGAAGCGCTGAACCTGATTCTGGTGGCATTGGAGAACGGTGACGGTTTGTCAAAATCGTCGGTGAAGTCGGCACCGGCAAAACCCTGCTGTGCCGCAAGGTCCTGAATGCACTGGACGAGGACTGCATCAGCGCCTACATCCCCAACCCTTATCTCAGTGCGGATGGCTTCCGGATGGCCTTTGCCCGTGAGCTGGGACTGGAGCTGGATACCCTGAAGGGGAGCTTCGATCTGCTCGAGCGGATCAACCAGCGGCTGGTGGAGCTGGTCGCCGAGGGCAAACGGGTGGTGCTGATCGTCGATGAAGCGCAGGCGATGCCGGAAAAAACCATCGAAGCGCTGCGACTGCTGACCAACCTGGAAACCGAGACCACCAAGCTGTTTCAGGTGGTGTTGTTCGGCCAGCCGGAGCTGGATGAACTGCTGGGGCAAAGCTCGTTGCGTCAGTTGCTGCAGCGGATCACCTTCTCTTACCGGCTGCGTCATTTAGACCTGGAAGGTACCGGTCAGTATCTGCATCACCGCTTGACCCTGGCCGGCTACAACGGTGTGCCGCTGTTCGAGGCCCAGGCGGTGAAGAAACTCTGGCAGGCGTCGGCAGGAACTCCGAGATTGATCAATATCCTGGCCCATAAGGCGCTGATGGTGGCCTACGGCAAGGGTGACCGGCGCGTCAGTGCCGCCCAGGTCGTCACCGCGGTGGATGATACCGAAGGGGTGAGACTCCAGAATAGCACCAAGCCGAGGCTGTGGTTGGCGGGCTTGGCGATGCTGGCTGTTGGCCTGTCCGCCGGGCTGGTGCTGGGAGGCCTGCTGTGAGCCTGGTCAATGATATGCTGCGCGATCTCGATCAGCGCCGGCAGCAACCAGGTGAGGGCTCCGCTGGCGGTGCATCCATTGCTCCGGCACCGACCCTGACCCAGTCCCAGCCGAAGACCCGCTGGCTGCCGCTGATACTGCTGTGCCTGGCGGTGGGACTGGCCGTGCTGGGTTTATGGCTCTACGACAACCCGCAGCTCTGGCGTGATGCGCTGCCGAGCACGGTAACCGATACGCCGTCTCAGGCGGTTAAGCCGCAGCAACCGGCGCCTCAGCTCGCAGCGCCTGAACCCCAGGCTGAGCCGCAAGCTGAACCCCAACCTGAATCGAAATCTGAACCCGCTTCGGCGTCAGTCCATACCCCTGTTCAGGCTGATCCGGTGGCCACGCCGGATCAACCACAACCGGTGCGCCTGCTGAGGTCCAGTTGGCTGGCCGAGGAGAATCGTGTTCGACTGGCGTTGGAGCTGAATCAGGCGCCGCGACAGCAGGTCCAGCTAAGTACCGAGCGTAGTCTGCAGTTGCAGCTGGGCCGGATTGATCTGCCTGCCGCCTCAACGACGGATTCCGTGCTGGCGGCATCGCCGGTCGAGTGGCTGCGGGCCCAGTTGCATCAGGGCGATCAGCTGTCACTGCAGCTGGATAGTCGAACCCAAGCCCAGTTCGAGGTCAGTGCCCAGCCGATCGCCTCAAGCGAGGGAGGATATCGTCTGCTGGTGATGGTCAGCCGCGCGCCGATACCGCCCAAGCCAGCCCCGATCGCGACGACGTCTGAACCGAGCTCTGAATCGGCCCAGCCGAGCAACACCGCGGTGGAATCGGTACGGCCATCGAGTCGGACAAGAGAACCGCGGCAAACCACGGATGCCGTTGCCTCTGCTGACCAGGCTGAGGTTTCGCCGGCGGAGCCGATCGCCGTGGCACCGCTGAGTAAACGTCAGCCCCAGAGCCCGGCGCAGCGTGATCGCTCCCAGGTGGCCAAGGCCCGTGCTCTGATCGGCTCCCGTCAGATCAGCCGGGCGATCGATCAGCTGCAGACCTTTGTGGCCGAACAGCCCGAAGCCAATCGCAGTCGGGCGCTGCTGGGAACGCTGTTGATCGGCACCGGACAGCTCAACCGGGCGGAGCAACAGGTTGATCAGGGCTTGGCATTGAGTCCTGCCGATGTGGGACTGAAGAAACTCAAGGCAAGGCTGTTGATGCAGGCGCAGGCGCTGAAAACGGCTATTGGACTGCTTCAGGCGGATCAACCGGCGGTCAATGCCGATGCCGAGTACCACCAGATTCTGGCGGCGGCGCTGCAGGCCGACGGCCAGCACCAACAGGCCGCCGAGACCTACCATGGACTGCTGCGGGTGCGCTCCGATGAACCGGCCTGGTGGATCGGGCTGGCACTGTCGTTGGAAGCCCTCGAACAGCCGCAGCAGGCTCGTCAGGCCTACCAGAACGTGCTTCAGATTCCCGATCTGAAACCGGCATTGGCAAAATATGTCACCCAGCGATTGAACAGACTCTAACTATGGCTACTGGAAAGAAAATTCGGATCGGGGACCTGCTGGTTCAAAACGGCGTTATTACCGAACCGCAGCTGATGGAGGCACTGGGTAAGCAGAAGCAGACCGGCCAGAAGCTCGGCCGTACCCTGATCGCGCTGGGGATGGTCACCGAAAACCGCTTTATCGAATTCCTGTCCCAGCAGCTCAATATCCCCTCGGTGGAGCTGAGCCGTTACGAGTTTGACCAGAAAGAGGTGCTGCGGCTTTCGGAAGCCCACGCCCGTCGCTTCCGGGCGATAGTGTTGAAGGAGCACCCGGATCATTTCCTGATCGGCATGGCCGATCCGATGGATCTGTTTGCGTTTGACGAGCTGCAGCGACTGCTGGGTAAATCGCTGAAACAGGCGGTGGTGTCGGAGGCACAGCTGCTCAGCACCCTGGATCTGCTCTATCGCCGTACCGAAGAGATCTCCAGCCTGGCGGTCGAGCTGGACGAAGAGATCGCCGAAGATGCGTTTGATATCGCCGATATTGCCGCCACCGATGACTCCGAAGTACCGGTGGTCAAGCTGCTGCAGAAGATCTTCGAAGACGCGGTGCAGGTGCGTGCCTCGGATATCCATATCGAACCGGACGAGAAGGTGCTGCGCATTCGCCAGCGGATCGATGGTGTACTGCAGGAGCATGTGGTCAACGAGCGCCGGGTCGCCAATGCGCTGGTACTGCGCCTGAAACTGATGGCCGAGCTGAATATCTCCGAAAAACGCCTGCCCCAGGATGGCCGCTTCAATATCAACGTCAAGGGCCGCAACCTCGACGTGCGGATCTCGACCATGCCGATCCAGTACGGCGAATCGGTGGTGATGCGTCTGCTGGACCAGTCCGCGGGCACCATCGGGCTCGATAAGGCCGGTTTGCCGGCCGACGTTTTGGCGCGCTTCCGCCGGATGATCCACCAACCCAACGGCTTGATTCTGGTCACCGGTCCGACCGGTAGTGGTAAGACCACCACCCTGTACGGGGGGCTGATGGAGCTGAACGATCCGGCCAAGAAGATCATCACCGTCGAAGACCCGGTGGAATACCGTCTCGATCGGATCAACCAGGTCAACGTCAACCCCAAGATCGGATTGGACTTTGCCACGGTTCTGCGGGCCAGCCTGCGTCAGGATCCGGATATCCTGCTGGTGGGTGAGATCCGTGACCATGAAACCGCCACCATCGCGATGCGGGCGGCGATGACCGGTCACTTGGTGCTATCCACCCTGCACACCAACGATGCGATCAGCTCGGCGATGCGACTGATCGATATCGGTATCGAGGGCTTTATGGCGGCCACCGCCCTGCGAGGGGTCTTGGCCCAGCGGCTGGTGCGGCGGATCTGTGTTCACTGTAAGCAGGATTACTGCCCCACTCATAGCGAGCAGAGTTGGCTCGAGGACGAGTTGGGGGTTGAAGGGGCCCAACTACAGCTGTTCCACGGCGAGGGCTGTACCTACTGCAACAACACCGGTTACAGCGGTCGGATCGGTATTTTCGAGCTGTTGGAGATCGACGATGTGATGAGCGATGCGCTGCGGGCTGCCGACACCGCCGCTTTCGCCCACAGCGCGCGGCACTCCGATGGCTTCAAGACCCTGGCCCAGAGCGCGCTGGAATATGCTCGCCAGGGCGTCACTACCTTGGAAGAGGTGTTCCGCGTTACCGAGCAGATGGAGGGAATCGTCAGCGATATCGCCGAGAGCCGGGCGGCGCAGCCGACTGAAACCAGCGCAGGCAGTGGCTGGAGTCTTGAACCACTGGATTCGGGATCAGGGCTAGGATCGAGCGATGCCCCAGTTTAGTTTCAAGGGCCGAAACGCCAGCGGTGAGCTGGTCTCCGGCAAGCAGGAGGCCGCTTCAGCCACTCAACTGGCTAACCTGTTGGCGGAGAAGCATATCACCCCGAT